>CAYNNQ010000001.1:0-177948 GCA_964398785.1 uncultured Desulfovibrionales bacterium
AGATTTTCTGGTCCGTCAAGCGACGGATGGGGCCTTGAGACCCGGTTTTTTCGGAACTCATAAGCCTAGAACCATATGGGTGACTGGTGCAGCATACACTCGCTGACACCTCAAAAAGAGAAGTACCAGGAACTGTCAAAGAACGGCAAATCGGGATTCGGGGCAATTCGGCCGCTCACCTAGGCAAGGGAAAAAAGCAATTTTTCTCTAGCCCGAGGGGAGTATATCCCCTTGACCTAGGGCCTTTAATGGGTGACCTAGGGCCTTTAATGGGTGACCCACTTAACGAATAAAACAATTGTTAACTAAATGTGCTCAAAATTGGGCCGTTTTTTGGCCATAGGATGCCCATTTCAGGTCCAAAATGGGGCTTCTAAGAATTGAATTTTAAACAACCTCAGCGTTCTTGCCTTCAACCACAGGAACAATCATCTGTATTTCCTTGAATTGCTTTCTTGTGATTTTATCAAAAATGTCCTGGCTGATCTCAGGCGAAAGAATCCGTTCCCCGCAAATCGGGCACTCCTTATACGTCACGTTATCTACAGGAAACAACCTTCCGTGAATTCTCAGTTCAATTTCGCCTTGCCTTTGTTCCATCAGAGCATGGCATACTGAGCATTTCATAAGCTTTCCCTCTTTTTAAAATCTTCATCCCACTTCTCAGGGGATAATGCCAGGTCGTATGCGGTTATGATCCACACCGGGTTAAGGGAGCATTGAATATGCAGAATTTTTCGGATGCATTTGCCAAAAACCAGGCATGAAGGTCCAAACTTATCAGGATAGCATTCAATGATTTCTCCATGCAATATTGCTTCCTTGATCTCAATTGGCCGAATATCACGTTCAATGATTCTCTCCAAAGCGTGCAGGGTAAAACCGTGTTGGTCATTCTCAACAATTTACGGATTTTAGGCCCCTTGACCCCGGGCTACCTCCGCCTTCTAGGACGAATTTCGCCTGTTGTGCAAGGTAAGGACGCACTTCGTCCCTTTCAGGGGCATGTGCCTCTGCGATTAATGTTCAAAACTGAACAAATCTTTTTTATGGTGAAGGCAGGATAATGTCAAGGCTGGAACGCAGGCTTAGGAGATATTTTTATATCCGATTATGATTTTTCGTGGCTCAGGTAAGATTACTATTTTTTTTGTATTTTTGTACACGAGTCGAAGATTATTTTGGCGCGGGTGCCGCAAAGCGGCACTCACGGGCGGCCTGTGGCCGCTCCCTGTTTTTAACGCCCTTGAATCCAGGCTCCGATATCAAGAGCGAATAGCGGTTACAGCGGGAGGGATGGTATTTTTTATCAGCGGAGATCCGCGTGATTTGCAGTTACATTTTTGCCCGCTTATGGCTTCTTGATTAATGCTAAATCAAAGAGAAAAGAATAAGGGATTTAAGCGCCGATTGTGCTGATTCGCGCTGCTTTTTTCCCCCGAATACGAAGCACCAGCGTGAAGCCGGGAGGCTTCCAGTGCCAAAAAATCAGCCAAGAATCCGGATATAAGCACCCGAATCCTTGGCCTTTTCTGCCGAGTATTTAAATAAAAGGCATCTACTCTCGAATCATTCCACGTAAATCTTGCTTTTTATCTTGGCGTAGGTTTTCTCCCCGACTCCCTTGACCTTTAATATTTCCTTTTTGTTTTCAAAGGGATGATCCTGGCGATAGTTGATTATCCGCTCCGCCTTGACCGTTCCAATGCCGCTCAACATCTGCAATTTGGACTTGGAAGCGGCATTTATATTCACTTTTCCTCCGCAAAAACCAGGAGTTGCTCCCAGCAGAACAAGAATGGCCATGAGGACCATAACATAGCTAACATACTGAAACTTAAATGTTTTTGCCATAATAAACCTCCTTTGAAAATTATAAATTTCTTATCGGTTATCCGATATTTTACTTAATTTCAAGGGCAAGAATAAACTTATTGAAAGATCGAATTTCGGCCGCTCGTGGCGTTGATCTGCACTGATTGAAAAATTTTATGGCGCGGGTATCGCGAACGCGATACGCACGGGCGGAATGCGGCCACTCACGGCTAAGAAAAGAAAATTTTAACCGCCATTCGCTAAGCTCATTCGACAGGCGGGAAATGTGCCCCGGGGACCGTTGCGGGGCAATGGGTTCGTCCACGCGCATTGCTCGTAGGACCGAACTTATATATCAAAAAAATTATTCTCCAATTCGATGATATACTTTGGCCAATAAATCAGGATCAATCTGAGAAATATTTTCGAATGATACCCTGGAACTGAATTCCAAGGCAACGATATAGGAGGCAACCGCAAAAAGTCGAATGCTGGACTCAACCGCACAGATAAAACATTGCAACTATATGATTTCACTTAAAACTTTCAACTTAAAACTTAACACTGTCTGCAAAAATATATTTTTTGCAGGCGCTTCATATAGGGTCTAATATAATTTTTCTCGTGTTTTTTATTGTGAAAGCTTATTCGTTTACTGCGGCCATCCGCTGAAACTCCTGGCTGGACTCCAACAGTACCGAGTAGGTTCCTTGGGCAATTAGTCGCCCATGCTCCAACAAAAATATCTGATCGCAGTTTTGCACTGTACTCAATCTGTGGGCTATTAAAATTATGGTTTTCTTGTTGCTCAAATTGTGTACTGCCTGCATTACAGCTTTTTCAGTCAGATTGTCCAAAGCTGCTGTGGCTTCGTCCATAACCAGTACGTCCGGATCGTGGTACAAAGCCCGGGCTATACCGATTCGCTGGCGCTGCCCCCCGGAGAGGCGTACTCCCCGCTCCCCGACCACAGTTTGATAACCATCGGAGAGTTCATTTTGCACGAATTCGTGCAATTCCGCTATACGAGCGGCCCTTTCCACTGCATCCGGATCGATTTCCTCCTGCGGGACCCCGAAGGCGATATTTGCCTCCACAGTATCGTCTGCCAGAAAGATTTCCTGGGGCACATAACCCAAGGTGCGCTGCCAAGAGAATAATAAATTGCTATCTTTTTTTTGCGAGGGGGCAACTTCTGTGGAAGAATCGTGGATAAATAGGGGCCGGCCGTCCACCAGCATTTGCCCGGATTGAGGACACAAAAGGCCTAGAATCAGATCCACTGCTGTGGTTTTACCGGCCCCTGTCGGACCTACAAACCCCACGGTGCTTTTGGCCGCTATTTTCAAATTCAGCTCCTGCAGTGCGGGTCTGTCCGTGTTGGGATACCAGAAATTTACATCCACAAGCTCCAGACTTTGTTTCAGCCCCAAGGGAGCCGTACTTTGGGCACAGCGCATGCGCCTTATATCCTTGATTTCAAAATCGATATTCGCCATGTCCTTGTACAGATCATCCAATGCCGGCTTGCCAAAGCGCATCTTGGTGGCACTTCTATAGACATTCTGCAAGGTGGGCATCAGACGCTGTCCAGCGAACGCAAACACACCAAGAGTAGGAATAATCTGCCCCAAATCACCGCCGCGAGTGGCCAGCAAAATCAAAATAATCAGCAAGATCCCGCCAAAGGCCAGGGCTTCCAGCGCGAAACGGGGAACCTGGCCCGCGATCATATTTGCTGCCAGGCACTTGGCAAAGCGCTGGGCCGGCTTGATAAAACTCGCTATATATCCGGCCTCGATACCCGCGGCCTTTACCTCCTTGATCCCGCCCAGGGCCTCCTGGGAAATCTGGAAGCGTTCCCGATTTGCCTTCACGCGATCAGCCCCGATACGGCTCAGGTATTTTCTAAGGACTGAATAAAGCAAGCCATAGGCACCAGCAAACAATACAAATGCAACCAGGGCAACTAAGGGATCAATCATTAAAAGCATCAAAATGAGACAGGAGGCGATAACTGCATTGGCAATGAACTGGGCTGTAGGGAGCAAGGCCTGGCCTATCACTTGCTGGACCTCGGAGAGGATTGTCTTGCCCATATCCGCGCTGTGCCGGTTCAAAAACCAGCTGTAGGGCCGCTCCAGGTAGCTGCGCAATAGCTTGGTACTGATGGTATAATTGCGCATGTGGGTAAAACGGGCGATGCCGTACATGGTAAGGGATTTCAAACCCAGCCCCGTTACTACCAGTACAAACACCGCAGAGCCCAGAAAGAGCAAGAAGCTGTTTGTATCCGAAAAACCAAAACTCTGGTAAGCAAAGCCCAAATAAGCATTGCTTTGAATCATCCCAGGGTCGGATAGGACCGAAAGAAAGGGCATCACCGAGGCCACGCCCACTGCCTCCATAACTCCGGTAGCCAGGATCATGAAGAACAAAAGGACTGCATTGCGACGCTCGCGGGCATCCAGAAGCTTGCGGAATTTACGGATTATGTCCAGCATATTTATAAACTCAAAGTCCTAACCGTTTTCATGTTAACATTAAAATAACAAATTTACTTTTTTTTATCACTAGAAGGCATTTCCTTTTTAAGCTCAGCAATTTCCTCCTTGAGCTCCTCGTACTCTTTCTCCTTGATCTTCAAGAAACGGTAAGTGACCCTCATTTTTTCCTCCACTCCCTTGGGAGTGAGCTTGTACAGATAACGGAGCTTTTTCGGACTATCCCGGAAATTTTCCGCTTTTACCAGCCCCTTGTCCACCAGGGACCGGAGGCAGTAATTGACCTTGCCCAAAGAAATCCCGGCGGCGCTTGCCAGCTCCCTCTGGGTTATATTGGGGTTTTCCTGGATCTGCTTGAGGAGATAATAGCGAATGTGGTCTTGCATAAAAGAACTCCGGACACACTTCGTCCCTCCCGGGGGACTAAACCGAATCAACTCGTTCAAGGATGAACATTGGTGTCTTTACGTAAAGGCGGTAAGGTTGTCAAGTAGCATGAATGAACAGCACCGGGGTGAATCAGGGCTTGCAGTCGAAGGATATTGGCGGTCCAGAGGCATTCCTTGTGCATGGAAAAAATCAGCGATTAAAAAATTACTTATTGCTGCGGATTATGGAGGGCCGCGGAACCTGGAGATAGAAAAAAACATGGTCTCTTACCGGGCAAATCCGCATAGATTAACGGCGTAACTTCGAGATTGGGAATCTAATCAGGACGAAAATTTTCAGGCTCTTTTACATAAAGACGTAAAAACGGCCCGGCGGAATAAGCCGGGCCGTTACAACTTTCTTTTCAAGAGTACAAAGCCCCCTGATCATTCCACGTATATATTATCCTTGATCTTGGAGTAAGTCCCTTCTCCGATGCCCTTGACATCCATGATTTCCTTTTTGCCCTTGAACGAATGGTCCTGGCGGTAATCTATGATCCGTTCCGCCTTGACTGTTCCGATGCCGCTCAAAGACTGCAATTTTGACTTATTCGCCGTGTTTATATTTACTTTGTCCGCACAAAGAGCAGGGTTGACTGTAGCCAACCCCAGGATAAAGACAAAGGCCATCACAAACGTAACATACCGAAAATCAAGCAGATTTTTCATTTTACCCTCCTTGGGTTAAAGTTTATTTGTATATCCCATAGCTAAGATAAATAAAAATATCAAGGGGAGAAAACATTTATTGCGAAATCATCGTTCAAATCACTTACTGCTTATTGTCAGGAAATACCACTAAGATATAAAATGTACTTTTCGAAGTTGGCTATGGGTCTTCACCCTTTTGGGAACGATCAGCGGGAAAGAAAAAAGGCCGGGCTTAGAGAACATCGGGCCGGTAGTTTGGCATCCAAGAAGATCAGGTGGAGGAAATCCACATCAAATGTCGAGGAACCAAAAATTTGTAATACCATTAAAAAAGCCCCAGTTCATTCGCCATGAACCGGGGCTTTTACGGTCTGTTTTTTAAATCCGCTTAACTGTTCAGCTTTTTCTCCTGGGGGAAGACAGGGAGATAGCGGTAGGTAATGCTCAAGATCAATGCGCCGTAGGCGAGTATCTCGAAAGTGGTCGCCCATTCCGCCCAGTTGGGTACATAGGTCTGCCACTGATCAAAGGGCAGTACCGGATGGGCCAGAGTCTGCACCGTAAAAACGAAACGGTTGATGACTATGCCCACACAATCCAGGATAGCGGCAATATACAAGAGGGCCGGATTGTTGCGGAAGGTGGGCACTACCAGAAGGATGGCCGGGATTATGCCGCAAAGACCGATTTCTGCCCACAAAAGCCACTGTCCGTAGACCCCGTTAAACATTTCGTCGAAGGTAAGCCCCATTTTGGGGAGTATACCCACGGCCCAGAACCAAGTATCCAGTATCTTCAAAAAGATATAAAAGCTCAAAAGTGTCCCGGCGATCTTGCCCATAAGGGCCTTGGTCTTGAAATCCACCAATTTGCGCCCGGTTACAAGCTCCATGAGCCTGGCTATGAGCATGGTAAACGCCGGGCCGGAGGCTATGGCCGAAAGGATGAACAAAAAGAAAGTCCACGGCCAGATGAAAAATCCCTCGCGAAAGGCGAAAGGCCGCCCGAAAAGTACGCCGTACATCCCGCCCAAAGACCCCTGATGAAAAAAGGAGAGGAAGGTTCCGATGCCGGCGAACAGGGGCATGTACACATGGAAATTGTGGGCCAGATGATGCAAAAAGCGCACCCTGTTCAGCTTCCTGTTCTCCAGGATTATGGGCAGAAACTCGATAATAAGCACCACCAAATAACAGGTGATGCAAAAGATCACTTCCGTGAGCATGGAATGCACATTGGGATGCCAGTAACCGAACCAGGCCCGTAAGGGCTGCCCTATATCCAGGGTAAGGATCACCATGGCCCCGGAATAGCAGATAAAGCCCACGATAACCGCCAGATTGATTATGTTTTTCAGCTGGTCTACTCGAATTATATATTTGAGAAATCCGGAGAAAAACGCGCCAGCCCCCAGGGCGATAACCGCCAGATCAAAAGTGATCCATAGACCGAATCCGAAATAATTATCCAATCCGGTTTCTCCCAGGCCGTATGCAAAAATGCGGAAGGTAGCGTACAGCCCCCAGGCCAGGACTAAGGCGATTATGCCCAGCCAGACCACGAATTTTCCGAAGGAGCAGCGTTCCACGCCTTCAGGAATCCATTCCTTGTCAATCATGGTCTATTCTCCTTTGGTCTTGGTCTTTTCGTTTTCCAAGTGGTTGTCGCCTTCACGCCGTACCCATTCCCTCTCGCTAAGATAATAGACCTGCGGCTCGGTGCCCAGTTTTTCCAATAGCCTGAAGGCGTTCGGGCTTTTGGCCAGCTTGGCCACTTTGTGCTTGGGATTGTTCAGATCCCCGAAGACCATGGCCCCGGTGGGGCAGGCCTCAACACAGGCCGGGACATAAGCGTCCTCGGGCAGCTTCATGGGATCATTACCCTCGTATCTGGCCTTTTCCTTGGCGTCCTGCCATCTGTGGTGGCAAAAAGTGCATTTCTCCACCACCCCGCGCGGGCGCACGGAGACATTGTCCGTCAGGGTCTTTTCCATCCCCTTGGGCCAGACCGGATCATACCAGTTGAAATAGCGGGCATGATAAGGGCAGGCGGCCATACAGTACCTGCAGCCTATGCACCGGGGATAAATCTGGCTGACGATCCCGCCCTCTTCGTCCTTTTTAGTGGCCAGTACCGGGCAAACCGTTGAACATGAGGGATTGCCGCACTGCATACAGGGCCGCGGCAAATAAGCTATATCGTGATTGGGAAAGGACTTCCCGTTGGACAGTCTATACACCAAGAGCCAGGACAGGGACCTCAGCTTATCCGAGGCATCCTTGACCGGGGCGATGTTGTTCTCCGCCTGGCAAGCAACCATGCAGGCACCGCAGCCGGTGCACTTGTCCAGGTCGATGACCATCCCCCATTTTATCTTGAATTCTTTTGCTTGCATGGCAACCTCGTCTACTCCTTGTATGATATCCTACTTTTAGGCTCTTACCAGCTTGACCTGGATGTCGTTCCAGACAGGCAGACCGGACCCTTTTTCCTTGTTTACGGGTATGGCCTTGAACATATTCGAACCCTTGCCCCTGCTGAACTCATCCCAGGCGGTATGTCCAAAGCCCAGGGGAGCGGCCACAACATTGTCCATCACGGTTTCGGTGATATCCAGAAGCGCCCGGGCCTCGCCCCGTCCGGACTGCACCCGGACTTCGCTGCCCTGGGTCAACCCCAGCTTTTTGGCCGTGCGCGAATTGACATGGACAAAGGAGCTGTCGCCCTTGAGTTCGCTGTCCTTTATGGTCACCACTTCAAAAGGGGTGGTGGCCATACGCGGAGTACCGATATTCCTTTTCCATACCGGGGCAAGACCCAGAGGAAAATCCGCGCTCCTTTTCTGCAGCCCGTCGCTCAAAAGATCGGCGGGTAGCTGCAATATATCCTGAAAGACGCGTTTATTGTCCGTTATGACTTCCCCTTTCTCCAGCTTGCGCAAGGAGGCTCCAAATTTCTTGGCCTTGGACTGCAAGACTTCCTTGAACTTTTTGAATCCCGGCTTCTGACCCAGTTTACTGGATATCTCCAAAACGACATCCGGCATCTGCCTGGTATCAAATAGGGGCTGAATAACCGGATGGGACACACTGTAAGACACCTTGCCCAACCCATAAGGGGTGTAGGCGTCGTCATAGCGTTCCAGGAAAGTGGGGGTGGGCAGGATAAGATCGCAGTTAGCCGCGGTTTCGTCCATATAGGAGCTAAAAGTCACCTTGAACGGGACCTTGGCCAGCTTCTTCGCGGTTTCCCCTACCTGGGGCAGGGCATAAAAAGGATTGGCTTCGTAGAACAAAAGGACCTGGGGACTTTTGTCTCCCCGATCCACCTCGTTCACGAACTGCACAAAATTGTTTTCCGCAAGCTCTTCGCTTCCGGGGGCGCCGTTTACGACCGGCTTGTCCTGGGGCAGGCAAACCAGCCCTCCCGGCTTGTTCAGCCGGCCCAAAAGCATATTCAGAAACACCCCGGCCACGGTCTCCAGTTCGCCAGCACCCTGCCCAAAGCAGGAACCGAAAAGTACCACCGGGTAATAGGCCGCCTGGAGATCCCGGGCCGCCTTTTTCAGCTGCGCCTCGGAGGCCCCGGTCAACTCGGAGACCTTGTCCGGCGTATAATTGGAGAGGACGTATTCCCGGAAACGGGCAAAACCCTTTGCATGGGGTTCATTTCCACCCGCGCGCAGGACATGGTAGGCTATTCCCAAAAGAAAAGCCGCTTCCTGTCCGGGCTGTACAGGGACCCAGCTGTCGGTCACGGCCCCGGAACCGTTCTGCTCCGGACCGGCATAAACCCACTTGCCCTTGCGCTGGCTAAAGACATGCTGGTTGCGGACCACCGGTCCCCAGCTGCTCAGTGCATCCGCTCCGGACAAAAGCACATAATCCGAATTTTCCACGTCAAATCCAAGCTGCCCCGTGCCGTTCATCCTTTTCCAGGCCCTGCGGGTGACACCTTGGTCACTGGGCATGAGATAGAAATCCCTACTGCCCGTTCCGGCCAGAAAAGCGGACAAGACTTCGTTTGCCGAACCGTTCTCGTCCCCGCTCAATGCTGCCACCTTGTCCCCTGCCGCGGATACTTTCGCCTGGAGTAGCTTTTCGGCCTCATCCCAGGAAACTGACTTGAACTTGCCGTTTTCCTTTTTGAGCGGTCCCTTTACCCGGGCCGGGCTATACAGCATCTGCGCGGCTGAAGCCCCTAAAGGGCATATCCCGCCGCCGGTGATATCCTGTTCTTGGTTTCCCGCGGCCACAGTCGGCTTCCCGCCGATTGTATGGATGCTCAGCGGACAGCCCGCCGGGCACATTTTGCAGGTCGTCTTCTCTTCATAACGCGGACCCTTGTTCACCCTGGGAATCCAGGGCCAATTCTGGGTCCAGATGGAAATATCGTCCATTATCTTCCAGGGCACGGGAGTGAAAAGGGTGCCTGCCGCGCCCCCCACCAAAAACGAGATGAATCCTCTGCGATCAAGTCCCATATCTTATCACCCCTTTTTATTTATGACACACATAGCAGGCATTGCTGGCACCGTTTTTGGCATGGCACCGCTCACACTTCCACATCTTCATGGTATCTTTGCTATAGCCTGTCAGCTTGTTTTCGTAGTACTTGGGAGGACTGTCCGAAAGTCCGACATCCGGATGACACCTGGTACAATCGAAATCCTGGTGGGCAATGTGGGAAAAGTACACGTTATCCGGCTGTTTTTGATAAATCTTCCAAGGGACCTCTTTGTCCGGACGTACATATTCCTCCACAAACTTGGCTTCCGCAGGATCATCCCCCAAAACACCCATGTGGCACTCCGAACACTTGTAAGTACTCGGCAGACCGGCGAAGGATCCGTCTTCGCGGTATTTGTGACACTGGAAGCAGTCCATCATCTGTTCTTCCACGTGCACTTTGTGGCTGAACCGGATGGGCTGCGACTTCTCACTGTAAAGCACCTTGGGAAAGACCCACCAACCGAGGACCAGAACCCCCACGAAGCCAACCAGAAACGGGAGCACGATCCAGCTCTTCTGTTTTGCCACTTTCCTTCCCTCCATACCTCTTTCCTGATTCAATTTAGAAAAGTTGCACACCTATATACCTGATAAATCGGGATAAGACTATGCAAGACTTCGATTGCGTGTCAAGGGAAAAGAGAAAAAATTCACAAATTATTTATCTCCGGCAGCATACAGGAACAACAATTCGGGTCTTAGACATAGCGTATGGAATCCGCATCTAACCTCGAGGATCCAATAATCCCGGAGAGCCTCCTCAAGAATCAATCCTCGCTCCCCAAAGCGCAGCGGCCGAATTTCTCGGTCCGCCAGGGAAAGATATCCCCCGCCCTTTTGTAGGCGAAATCCTCGACCTCTGCATACCAAGTCTCAAATCCGCGCATTATTTCCTCGGCCTCCGAGGTTAGACAAAACCCCTTTCTACCCTGGGAGCGGTGCAACAAAGACGTGCCCAGGGCCTCTTCAGTGGCTTTTATTTTACCCCACGCCGCCCGGTAGGACATCCCCATCTCCCGGGCCGCCTTGTTCAAGGACCCCAGTTCCTGGACATTTTTCAAGAGTATCATCCTCCCCAGCCCGAAAACGACTCCATTTTCCACCTCGAACCACGGATGAATACGCAAAACCGGATTTACCTCTTGCATCGGACCTCCTGTATTTTGAGTTCCCTAGTTTCCATCCGGAAATGTTTGAATTTCCGGATAAGAACTCCCTAGACATTTATCTGTTATCTTGATCTTCAGTTTTTTCCATTGTCCGCCGCGTCCTATCAGGTTTCCGCGTCCCGGCGTACCCATCTTTGCATGGCGCGTACTTCGTCGTTCCAAAAATCGCCCAGACGCTTGTCCAAAAATTGCCGGAAAAGATCATCCAGGACATTTTGCACCTTCTGCACCAGAAACATCTTTTCCAGGAAGGGGGCATCCGGATCATCCCCTTCATCCATACGGGTATCCACCTTGGGGGTCTTCAGTCCGCTATAGGAAAATTCGTCCGCATGGACCAAAACCTGCCATTCATTGCTGTCCTGCTCAATCTTGAGCATGGCCTGGACAACCTTCTTGCCCGAACCGAGGCCCAGACGGGCTTCGCGCAGTTCAGACATAACCCCGGAACTCACGGTCTTGTCCCGGCTTTCGTCCTCGCCGCTTTCCACCGCTACCTTCTGGGAAATATACACGGCATAATCCTCGCCCTCCCCTGTAGTAAAAAAGCCGTTGTTCATCTCGCTTTTGAACCACAGCCAGGTCAAAAAATCCCGTCCCAGAATCGATCCGATAACCGCCGCTTTGTGCAAATCCATCAACTATTTCCCTCCGGTATTTTCCAGACTGGCGGGCCGTGCCTTTCCGACTCCCCACGAGGTGGGCACCCGGACCGATTTCCCCGCCTTGTTTGTATAGAGCAGATATCCGTTTTCTCCCCCGAATAGATATAGGTCCCTGGTAACAGCTACATCCTGGCGGCAGTAGTTTACTATCTTTTCTATCCGTCCCTCTTTCCACCACTTGAGGGCCATGAGCCCGTTGGCACTCTTGACTGTCCCCAGGGTCTCCCCGGCCAGCTTGTCCAGGGAGAGCCGGAACCCCAGGATACTGTGTACTTCCAGGAGGATATCCAGAGTAGGCAATTCCTGCCATGGATACTCCAGCACCCCGGAGAGCACGCGGTAATCGAACTTGAAGAGATTGAACCCGACCACCACATCGGCCCGGGCGAGCATTTCGGCCATACCTTCCAACTCATTTTGATAAAAAGGGAAATAATCGTTTAGAAAGGAATCATAGACAACCGCACAGCTAACACCCATATCGCCGGCTTTGTGCCAGCCGCCAACTTCCTGGGCCGAGCGCCTGGTTTCAATATCCAAGACAGCATATCTCTTTTCCCCATTCTCCCAAGAAGCGCTCGGCTCCACATTTTCCTCCGGCACAACGCATACACTTTCCCTTTCTCTTCTTTCCCCGTGCAGGACCCCATCCAAAATGACTGCGGCGGCCTCCTTGTCCAATGGGCGGTTGCCCGCCCCGCATTTGGGAGAATACACACACGCCGGGCATCCATTGTCGCAGTCGCAGTCCCGGACAACCTTGAGCGCCCGCTTGGCCACTTCCCCGGCCAGCTCAAATGCCTGCCGGGTCAGACCAACTCCGCCGGACACGCCATCGTAGACAAAAACCCCCGGGGCATCAATTTGTTCATGGTAGGGGATGGAAATCCCGCCCAGATCATTGCGGTCGGTAAGGACGAAAAAGGGAGTCACGCCGATAAGCACATGCTCCACAGCGTGTATGCCCCCCATAAAATGCATCTTTTTTTCCTCTGCCTCCCGGCGGAGGCTTTCAGGCAAAACCAGCCACATCCCCTGCGTGGTAAACACCTGTTCCGGGAGATCCAATTCCACACGGCCGATAAGGCTTTGACCCCGGGTTAGCCTTTTCTCGTAGCCCACGACCTTCTCCGTAACCCGGAGTCTCCCCCATCCAAGCCTCGCCGAGCCCAGGTCCTTTTCCCGGAGGACCTCGATTATCCGCGTATTCTTGTCCGTCAGCACCCGGGTGAAATAATTGGCCTTGAAAGGACGCACCAGGACCGTCTTTTTTTCCGTATCCAGTTCCTCCACCAGATAAGTCCGGCCCATATGCAGATAAACAGCCCCGGGATGGGTCTCCTGAAATGCCCTTACTCCATCCACCGAACCGATGGTTCTTCCCTGAAACCGGTCATGGATGGAATAGCTGGAGCCGCTTCCGCGCAGGTCCACTTCGCGGTGCGGATATTTGCTGCGGGAATAATAAAGTTCACCCCGCCAATCCGCCTGCAGCTTGCCCCTTTGCACCAATTCGGAGACTATCTCCCGTCCTCCGGAAAAATCCATGATCTCCTCCTCCTCCCCGAGGGGCAGATCCGCTGCAGCGCAATAGAGATGCCTGCCGGCTATCTCCCGGTTTTCCGGGTTGATGACCGCTGATTCCGGCTGGCTGGAAAACAGGGCATCCGGGTTGCGCATAAGGTATTGATCCATGGCGTCTTCATGGGAAACCAAAAACACTGCGGATTCCTTGCTCTGCCGCCCCACACGGCCCGCACGCTGCAGGGTGGCCATTACCGATCCCGGATACCCGGCCAGGATGCACACATCCAGATCCCCGATATCAATACCCAGCTCCAGGGCACTCGTGGAAACCACGGCCAAGAGCTCCCCGTTGGCCAGTTTGGCCTCTATCTCCCGCCTGTCCGAGGGCAACAAGCCGGCGCGATATGCCTGGATACGCTTTTTGAAATCCGCGTCCCGCTCCCCGATCCACATGGCTATAAGCTCGGTCATTTTCCGGGACTGGGTATAGACTATCGTCCGCAAATTCAAACGCACCGCCTGCTCCAAAAGGGCCAAAACAGCAGGGGTGGGTCCCTTGGCCGGATTCAAAAGCACATAGTGCCTCTTGGCCCGTCCGGATCCGCTCCTGCTCACCCCGGAGACCCTTTGTCCGGTAAGCCGGGAGCTCAGCTCCTCCGGATTGGCGATTGTCGCCGAACAGAATATGTACTGCAAGCCGGCCCCGTAATAGGCACATATCCGGTTCAGGCGCCGAAAGACCCAGGCCATGTTCGTGCCCATGACTCCGCGGTAGGTATGCACCTCGTCCACGACCATTAGCCGCAAATCCCGGAAAAATTCGGACCACAGGTGGTGATAGGGCAAAAGGGCGTAGTGCAGCATATCCGGATTGGTCAAAAGGATACGGGGGGGATCCCGGCGGATGCGGGCCCTTTCCGCGGAGGAGGTGTCACCGTCGTACACGGCGATGCTTCCGGGTTTGTCCAGGACCGTGCCTTCAACCGTACGCAAAAGCCCCTGCAGCTGATCCCGGGCCAGTGCTTTCAGCGGGAACAAAAGGAGTGACCTCTTGCCTTCTTCTGCCGCCTGTCTCAGAAGGGGCAGGGTATATATAAGGGATTTCCCGCTTGCGGTGGGAGTGCCCACGACGGTATTCTCCCCGGAGCGCACCATGTCCAGGGCCCGGGCCTGGTGGGAATAGAGCCTCTCTGCTCCCAATCTGTCCATCCAGAACAGGCCCTTTCGGCCGAGTGTTTCCCGCGGGGAAACCAGTTCCGGATCTTGTCCGGGAAAGACCCGCCATTCCACTATATCCGGGGCCAGGGTGGAATCGTTGCGTACTTTCTGCAAGAGAGAGGGGATACTTACGCTCATAACCAAAAATCAGCGGGTGGAGATATGATATTTTTTCAATTTGTACTGCAAAAGGCTTTTGGAGATACCCAGGGCGTCTGCTGCCTTGACCTGGACGAATTCGTTGCGCACCAGAGCGCGGCGCACCAAGGCGGCTTCAATCTTTTCCAGGGTATCGGCCAGGTTAAGCCTTTCGGGCAAAAGGTCCACAGCGCTCTTGAACTGGGACTCCTCGTCACGGATTTCCGCGGGCAGATCCTCCACCTGGATCTCCGTGCCCGGGGCCAAGACCAAGCACCTCTCCACTATATTCTCCAACTGACGGACGTTTCCCGGCCATTCATAGCCGCACAGATAGTCCAGTGCCTCCGAGGAAAAGCGCCTCTCCTCCTTCTCCTCCTGCCCGAGCTTTTGCACAAAATGATTGACCAAAAGGGGGATATCTTCACGCCTTTCCCGTAAAGGAGGGAGCTGCAGCTGGACCACGTTCAGGCGATAAAAAAGATCCTCCCGGAATCTGCCGCTATCCACTTCCTCCCGGAGATTCTTGTTCGTGGCCGCAACCAGCCGGATATCCACCTCGATTTTCTTGTCCCCGCCAACCCGCTCAAATGACTTCTCCTGCAAAACGCGCAAGAGCTTCACCTGTAGTTGTTGGCTGAGCTCCCCCACCTCGTCCAGAAACAGCGTGCCCCCGTCAGCCAATTCAAAACGGCCTTTGGAACGAGATACAGCCCCGGTAAAGGAACCTTTCTCGTGACCAAACAGTTCGCTTTCCAGGACTCCGGGATTCAGGGACATGCAGTTCACGGACACGAACGGGCCCTCCTTGCGCGAGGACGCATAGTGGATCGCCTGGGCTGCGAGCTCCTTTCCCGTACCGGACTCCCCGGAGATTAGCACTGTGGACTTGCGCGAGGCCACCTTGTCCACGGTCTGCAATACATCCCGCATCACCTTGCTTCTGCCGATCATGTTGTGCCGGCCATATTCCCGGGCCAGGCTCTGGCGCAGCATGCGGTTTTCCTGTTCGCTGCGGGAAAGCTGAACCGCCTTTTGCACGGAGAGAATAAGCTCCTCGTTGGAGAAGGGCTTGGCTATATAGTCGAATGCCCCGCATTTCATAGTCTCCACCGCGGAATCAATACTCCCGTAGGCGGTCATGATAAGGACAGGGACATGCGGCTTGTTCCGCCGTACATACTCCAGGATGTCCTGGCCGCTTTTCCCGGGCATCTTCATGTCGGTTATAACCACGTCCACCTCGGAATCCTCCAAAAAAGCCAGGGCGGTTTCCGGGTCCTCCAGGGCGGTTATATTGTATCCCTTATCCCGGAGCATGGTCTCCAGCACCAAGAGGTAATTCTTCTCATCGTCTATAACCAAGATATGTTCATCCATCTTCCTGCTCCCTGTTTGGGGAATGGGGAAACACCATGCGCACACAGGCTCCGCCTTTATCCATATTCTCCAGATGCATGGAGGCGGAGTGGGCCTCGAATATATTCTGGGCTATGGCCAGCCCCAGGCCAGTGCCGGATTCCTTGGTCGTATAGAAGGGTTCCAGGTATCTTTCAAGGAGGTGATCCTCAAATCCCGGGCCATTGTCCCGGATTTCCGCTGTCACCCTCTTATCGTCCGCCTCCAGACTGAGGACAAGCTCCCCTTTTTCTTCTGGCGCGGCCTGGACCGCATTGCCCACCAGATTAAAAAAGGCCCGGTACAAAAGATCCTTGTCCCCCTGTACATAAACCTCCTCCGGCAGTTGTTCCCGGATCCGGACCCCCTTGTTTTCCGCCTGCACATGCATAAAGGCCAGGACCTCCCGCAGCACCCGTCCCGCATCAACCCTTTCCATGCGGGGCTGCTGCGGTCGGGCATAATCCAGAAAATCGTTCACGGTGCGGTTCAGGCGCTCGGATTCGTCATAAACGGCCCCGAGCAACCTTTCATCCGGGCTGTTTTGCTCTTTGGCCCGTGTATACAAGAGCTCACTGCTGCTCCGGATAATACCCAGAGGATTGCGAATCTCATGGGCTATGCCGGCCACCATGCGCCCCATGCTGGCCAGTTTTTCATTCTGATGCAGCTCCTTTTCCATCCGCTCCTTTTCCCGCGACCTTTCCACTAAAATCCGGTCCGCACGGCGAATAATCATGAAAAGGAGCCCGAACAGGATAAGGGAGGAAACAAAGGTGGCCAGTATAACCATCCACTGGAAACGAATAACCGTTTCGTAGTCCGAACTTATATCCTGTTTGAACTCCAACACTCCCATTATGGGTTGACTCTTGAACCCCAGCCTGCGCTCCGCCCGCAAGGGATAGATGGTCTTGAGGAGCACCGAATCCGGATCCAGATGGAGGTCGAACATGGATTCCCACGCAGAGATATTTTTTTCCAGGACAAAGAATTCCTCCCCCTTGTCCCCTGCACGCAGGACTTTTTGGCCAGCCAGGTCCTCCCGGCCCAAAAGCTCCTCGTCCGAAGCATAAGAGATATTCCCCTCGTTGTCGTAAATACGCACCTGCAAGACATGGAAACTGTGGATCGTGGAGTCGATGACCCTTTGCAGACGTTGGTACTGGGCTTTTTCCTTCAAATGTACCCGGCCAAAACCCAAGACAGTAGGCAATGTAAATCTTTGAAATATTTGATGATTTAAATTTTCAGCCAAAAGCAGGGCAAAGCGGTGATTCTTCTCCAAAACCGTTTCCCGCGCATAGTTGGCCACGAACACGGAGACCATGAGGTTGGAAGCCAGGATGAGCACCAAGGAACTCCAGGAGAGGAACTTGACCAGCTGAAAGGGATGGGCCGGGTCTGTGCGGAAAAATCTGAACAAAAGCTACAACACCTCTTTATCCTGTTTTTGTCCCTTGAACCGGGCCAGACGGTCTTTTTCCTCTTTTAATCCCTCTGCTCCCAGTTCCGCGTTGGCCAAACGCTTGCCCAACTCCACCGCCGGCTGATCCAGGGGATTTATTTCCAGAAGCAGTCCGGTTAGATAAGTCATCCCCTCCAAAAGGGCAATCAATTTTCCCGCGGTCCGAACCGAAGGGGAGCGCGCCTGCATATGCACCATGGGCACTCCATTTTCCACCATGGCCATCCTTGTGCCCAGAGCCTCGGCCTGGAGGAGATCACCGAAACTTTTTCCCCTGAGCCAATCCCATTTTTCCGGGAGACTTGAGGAAAACCGCGGACCTTGCGGCATTTCCTCCGCGGTCAAAAAGAGGCATCCCTTGTCCCGGGGCCCATCCAAAAAGAGCTGCTGCAAGGAGTGCTGATCGGTCACTCCCACCGCCGGGACCGGTGTACTCCCGGTGCCGTTTTTCCCCAGGCTCTCGGCCCACAGCTGAGCGAACCATTCCCCGAAATACTTCCAGTTGGGGATATATACAAAGAAAATAAGCTGGGGATACCCGGAAAGGACAAGATCACGGGCCCAGCGGGCCAGTCCGGGCACAGAATAAGGAGACTGCAGAAAATCGGATTGGTTAACCAGGGGGTGGGTAAGCTCCAGGGCCCCATTTACTAGTTCCCGGCAATCCAGGCCCATAAACATCGCCGGGAGGAGCCCCACAGCAGACAGGACTGAATACCTCCCACCCAATTTCTCTGGTACCGGCAAAGAGCGCAGGCCGTATTGCTCCGTCTCCTGGCGCAAAAAACCCTTCTCCGGATCGGTCACCATGACCAAATGGTCCTGCCAGTCCCTGGGCAGGGAATCTTGAAGCCAGCGGCGAACAAAAAAATACTGGCTCACTGTCTCAAGGGTCCCCCCGGACTTGCTGACCACGACCACCACAGTCTCCTGCGGGGGGAGGCCGCAAAGATACCCGGAAAGCTCCTCCGGGCAAACGTTGTCCGCGATCCACAGCCAGGGACCCTCGTGTCCCGGCCTGTCCTGAGCGGGTAAAAATGCTTTCTGCAAGGCCTTGGTCCCCAAGGCGGAGCCTCCAATCCCCAGAACAAGCATATGCCTGAACCCGGAAAGATACTCCCTGTATCCGTCCAGTTCCTCTTGTAGATCCGAGCAGTAATCCAGGGTAAGAAAGGGCAGTTCTTTTCTTTTTAATTGGGAATAGAAATGTTGCCGGGCCTCAGAGGAAAAACCTCCTCCTTTCTTTACCGCACCTGTATAGGCATTGTTCCATATTATCCGCAAATCCATAACTCCTCCCCGAAATTAAATCTCCTCAACATTACATATGGATTCCCTTTCTCGGAAACATTTTTTATCATCTGCGCCGTAAGAACCCTTTTGCCTTCTCCCCTTTGTGCACAGGGGGCAAGCTCTGTGCACAAAGGGGAGAAGGGGAGGATAGCCATCTAGACAATACCGGTATGCACTCGTTCTAGGAAGTGTAAAGAACAGACTGCACAGCCAGCAGGGCCCTTTCCAGATCCTTTTCCCCAACCGCATAAGAAATCCGCAGGCAGGAGTCATCTCCAAAGGCTTCCCCCGGAACCAAGGCAACTGCGGTATCCTCCAGGATCTTCTCACATATCCCGACAGATCCCGGCCAATCGCCGGAAACACAACCGTCCACCCGGGGAAAGATATAGAAAGCACCCTGCGGTTCCGGACACATAACTCCGGGCCAGTCGCGAATAATATCCAGGGCCATGTCCCTGCGGCGCTTTAGGCTCAAGCGCATCTCCTGCAAAAAATCCTCTCCTCCCTCCAGGGCGGCCTGCATCCCTTTCTGCACGGATGCGCACACATTGGAGGTACTTTGCCCCTGCAGCTTACTCATGGCCTGTATCAGATCCTCTCCGGCCAGGACGAACCCCGCTCGGAGACCGGTCATGGCAAAACTCTTGGACAGTCCGTTGACCACGGCCAGACCGCTTCGGGCCCTGTCCCACACCCGACTCAAAGAGACAAAATCCGCCGGGGGATAGATCAGACGATCATAGATTTCATCGCTTATGACGAATATCCCCCGGGACTCGGCCCAGAAATAGAGCTCTTCCAACTTTTCCTGGGAATATACCCGGCCGGTGGGATTGGAAGGGCTATTCAGGACAATTACCCGCGTTTCCTTTGTCAGTTTACTCTCCAGATCTTCGGGAGTCACGGCAAACCCGTTTTCCGCCCCGGTAGGCACGGTCACCGGCACCCCCCCGGCCAAAAATACCATATCCGGGTAGCTGACCCAGTACGGGGCCGGGATGAGCACTTCGTCCCCAGGCTCCAAAAGGACCTGGAACAGGTTGAAAAGGCCCTGCTTGCCCCCGTTGGTGAGCATGACCTCTCCCCTTACCGCCCCAGCCCGGTAATGGCCATTAAAATATCCGGCAGCTGCATCCCGAACTTCCGGCAGACCCGGAACAGGAGTGTATCGGGTAAGACCCTCGTCCAGGGCCTTTTTCATCGCCTCCCGCACATTTGCGGGGACCCCGAAATCCGGCTCGCCCACAGCCAGACTAAGGACTTCCCGGCCATTTGCACGCATTTCCTGGGCCTTGGCATTTACCGCCAGAGTTGCCGAAGGCTTGATCCCGGTTATCCTCGAAGCTAGTTCCATTTCCCCTCCCTGCTTGTCTTTTGATTTTCCATCCGGGAATTTATATCTGGACCAAAGACAGAGATAATATTAAACGAACTTTTACAAGAGGTAAAACAATTAATTGCCGGGATGGCCTTTAAGCACCAGATGTTTACCGGCCGGAGTGAGGAATAAAGGATCGCAGTCGCAAGTCGGGGGCCTTCTTCGTCTGATCCTTCTTTGGCCGGACCTAGAAAACACCGGGCCGGTAGTTGGGCATCCCCAAAAATCTGGCGGAGAAAATCCATATCAAACGTCGAGGAACCAAATATCAGTCGGAGATGATCCACATCAAACGTCGAGCCCCCAAAAATCCGTTTTCTTCGTAAAGGGTCAAATAAAAACGGAGGACAGCCTTGAAGATATTAAGAGCTACAGGGATGGAACGCTGCATTGGATGCTATTCCTGTTCCCTGACTTGCGCCCGTCTGGTGCATAAATCCGTATCCTGGAAAAGAGCAGGCATCCACATCCGCTCTTCCGGAGGACTTAGCACCGGCTTTGAAGCCCGCGTCTGCCTGGCCTGCAATCCGGCCCCATGTGCACGGGCCTGCCCGGAAGGAGCGCTGGTCCAGAAAAAAGGGGGAGGAGTTGTCCTCAAACAGAAAAAGTGTACCGGTTGCGGTGAATGCGCAGCAGCCTGCCCGGTGGACGGGATTTACATGGATTCTGCATGGAACCAGCCCATTTTTTGTATACATTGCGGCAGATGCGTGGACTATTGCCCGCACGGATGTCTGGAAATGGTGGAAACAAAGCCGGAGGCCGATAATGAATAAACGGTTCGAGGTACTGTTCGCTGATCTTGAAAGCGGCAAGTCCGAGCGGGAAG
Organism: uncultured Desulfovibrionales bacterium; assembly: GCA_964398785.1. GTDB lineage: Bacteria > Desulfobacterota > Desulfovibrionia > Desulfovibrionales > Desulfonatronovibrionaceae > CAYNNQ01. The sequence continues at coordinate 20,999 of CAYNNQ010000001.1, forward strand.
CTTTTTCCGAGCGGGAAAAATGGATAGGCGGCTCCGGTCTGGCCGCGCGCCTGTTCCAGGAATTTGCCGACTTCAACGCCCACCCCGGAGAAGGAAAACAGCCCCTGGTATTTGCAGTAGGTCCGCTTACCGGTTTTTTCCCCATGATGAGCAAGACTGTTTGCGGTTTTTTCTCCCCATACAACGGACAATATGCGGAGTCGCACGCAGGGGGACGCTCCGCTCTTGGGCTGCGTTTCGCCGGATTCGACGCTTTGGCAATCAAGGGTCGAGCCCCTGGGTTGTCCTCTTTGATAGTATCCTCTGCCGGAGTCCAGGTGGTGGACACCCACTACTTGGCCGGCATGGACATATTCTCCGCGGGAAAACTCTTGCGCAAAATAAAGCCGGTCCATCCCGGACACCGAAGCATCCTGCGCATCGGTCCGGCCGGAGAGAACCAGTGCGCGTACGCAGGGATAAACGTGGATACATACCGCCATTTCGGACGCCTGGGCGCCGGAGCGGTAATGGGCCAAAAGAACCTGAAGGCGATAATCATATGCGGAGATGATCACATAGATCTACCCCAAGACCGGGACCAACGTAAAAAATACATCCAATGCTTTGACAATATCCATGCCACTGTGACCGGTACGGACGCGGTAACCAAATACCATGACCTGGGGACCGCTCAAAACCTGGTACCGTTGAACGCACTCGGGGCTTTGCCCTGGCGCAACCTGAAACAGAGCCAGGATCCGGGGGTGGAAAACATCTCCGGGGAACGACTCGCAAAAGACCTTTTGCTCCGCCAGACCGCCTGCGCCGGATGTCCAGTGGGATGCATACATGTAGGTCTTTTGCGGGAACAATTCGGCCCGGAGCACGAATACCTGTACCGCCAGGTGGCCTACGACTACGAACCGGTATTTGCAGTGGGTTCCATGCTGGGCATGAGCCAGGCCGGAGAGGTGCTCACCCTGATCGAGGACGTGGAACGTGTGGGGCTGGACGTCATAAGTACCGGGGTCGCTCTGGCCTGGGCCACTGAAGCCCTGGAGAAGGGATTTATCTCCCTTGAGGAGAGCATGACCCCATTGGCTTTCGGGGAACTTTCACCGTACCGGGAGGCCATATACCACCTGGCCCACCTAAAAAACGATTTTTATTCTGCTCTCTCCCGGGGAAGCCTGGTCGCAGCCGCGACATACGGCGGGGAGGATTTTGCCTGCGTTCTGGGTCAGGAAATGGCCGGATACGCCACCGGAGAGACCTATTTCGTTAGTCAGGCCCTGGGATTCAGGCATTCGCATCTGGACAGCGGAGCCTACGGATTTGATCAAAAGGAACAGGTCCGGGACGTGCAAAAAGCGCTCGAATTCATGCTAAAAGAGGAACGCAACCGGAATATCCTTTGTTCCATGGTGGGTTGCCTCTTCGGACGCAAGGCCTACCCTGTGCCGACCATTTCCGAGGCCTGTTCTTCCGTGGGACTTAAACTTGGTGAACAAGAACTGCAAAAGGCGGGCGAAAGGATCCAGGCCAAGCGCTGGGAACTGAAATTCCGTTCCGGATTCGCACCCGAAGACATCCGTATTCCCCGGCGCTATCTACAGGTGGAGAACTTCCGCGGTCGCATGGATCCCGATTATCTAAAAAGGCTGAAAGATGCCTATGCGGAGGAAATCAAGACCCTGGCCGGATTTAGCCCAAAACAGGACTAATCCGCTTCGCTTCCCTGATCCAATAGCTCCTTTATCTGCAAAAGCCCTTGGCGCACTTCCCTAAAGACACCGCTCCACTTCTCTTCTTCAGCCAAACGGATGCGGGCCCCCTCTATGGTTACCCGCTCCTGGTAGAGAAGCTCTTTGATCCGGCGTAAAAGGACCAGATCCTCCGGGGTATACTTGCGCTGCCCCCTGGCTGTACGCTCCGGGACCAATTGGGGAAATTCGCTCTCCCAATAGCGAAGCACATAAGGCTCCAGGCCGAGAGCCTGCGCTGCCTCGCCTATTTTATAGCGTTTTTCGCCCTGCGGATCGCCCACCGGAAGTCCTCAGGGAAACCGGACATCCAGAGTGGACAGGATGTGTTCCCCTATTTTCTTGTGCATCTTGTCCACTTCCTTATCTTTCAGGGTCTTTTGCGGGTCGCGGTAGGTAAGGCGCACGGTGAGATTCTTCTCCCTGCTTTCCTCCGGGGAGTAAACATCCACGAGATGTACGCTCTCCAAAATAGGGCACTGCATATCATGGATCGCTTTCTTGAGTTGGCCGTAGTTGAGATCCGGGGAGGCGACCACGGTCATGTCCCTTTTCACGAACGGATATACCGGCAGATCCAGGAATTGCACCCGATGCCCGAAATAGTGCCTCTGGATGCAATCCAAATCCACCCCTGCGTACCATACCGGTCCCCTGGCCTTGTATTCGCGGGCGTGCTCCTCCCGGACCATGCCCATTACAGCACCGTTTTCCCCATTTACGCGCACGCTGACGCAGGGGGAGAGACAGGGATGGTCCTTTTCCAGGACAAAATCCTCTGCCTGCAGATAAAAGCTGTGCAAAAGGTGCTCTACAAGTCCCTTAATATCCGAATAGTCGAATTGTTCCCGGGCATATGGCCATTGCCGGGGGTTGCGTTCCCCGTATAAAAGGACAGCCAGCCGGTTGTGTTCCCGGGTCTTTGTATCCGAGTGGGGATCCTTGAAAAAAGTATGCGCCACCTCAAAAAGCCGCATGCGATTCACGCCGTGGCCCACATTTACCCGCATGGTCTGGAGCATGCCGGGCAATAGATTGGTGCGCAAAACATCCTGGTCCTCGCTCAAAGGATTGTATATACACACCCGGTCCTTTGGCGGGAACTGTAGCCCATCCAGGTCGGCCTGGCCCACAAAACTATAGTTGACAGTCTCATTCAGCCCCACGCCGCGGGCCCAGTCCTTAACCATCTGCTCCAGATCAAAGTCCCGGTCTTCCAGATGCGTATCCAGTTTTTGACTGACCCGGGGGAGATGGACCGGAATACGGTCCAGTCCGAACACGCGGCCCACTTCCTCCACCAAATCCACTTCCCTTTCCAGGTCAAGGCGAAAACTGGGCGGGGTGACGACCCATTCCTTGTCCTTTTTTTCTATCGTGCATCCCAGGGAAGTCAAGGTGCGCTCGCAGAAACTGTGGTCCGCATCCAGGGCCAGGAGATTGCTTACCTGCTCCGGCCGGAAACGCACCTGCCAGTACTTAAAGGGACGGGGTTCAGAACGGGCTGCCCCGCGCGCGATTTGCCCTCCGGCAATTTCGGACATAAGGGAAGCCGCCCGGTCCAGCGCAAAATCCGCTCCCGCCTGGTCCACTCCACGCTCAAAACGAAAAGAGGACTCGCTGGAGAGGGAAAGCCTGCGCGCGGTCTTGCGTATTGTGGGAGGATCGAAAACAGCGCATTCCAAAAGAACGTCTTTGGAGTGCGTGTTTATCTCTGTATTCTTTCCGCCCATGACCCCGGCCAGGGCAATCGGTTTGGATCCGTCCCGGATCAAAAGATCAGTATCGCAGAGCTCGCGCTCTTCCCCGTCCAGAGTCACGAATTTCTGGCCTTTGTCCGCGGGTGAGACCCGAATTAGATCGCCTTCCAAAAGGTTGCGGTCAAAGGCATGCAAAGGCTGACCCAGCTCCATCAAAACATAATTGGTCACATCCACCAGATTGTTCACCGGTCGAACCCCAACGGCAAGCAGACGGTGCCTCATCCAGGCCGGGCTCTGGTCCACCGTGCATCCGGAAAGCAATCTGGCCTGATACAAGGGACATAGTTCCGGGGCCTGGATATCTATGCCTATCTCCCGGCCGGCATCTGTTCGCGAACTCTCCTCGATCCTAAAATCCGGCCGGTGCAAGGGGAGGTCGAACGCAGTGGCCACTTCCCGGGCCAGCCCCAGAACACTCAGGCAATCCGCCCGGTTCGGAGTTATACTCACATCCAGTACGTGTGTTTCCAGGCCCAGACAATGGATCAGGCTCTCGCCGACAGTCGCTTCCTGGGGCAGGACCATGATGCCGGAATTGTCCACTCCCAATTCCAGTTCGGTTTCGGAGCATATCATTCCCGCGGAGGACTGCCCCCGTATCTTGGCCTTCTTGATCTTGGTACCGTTGGGGAGGACACAGCCCACCGGGGCCACGGCCACTTTCTGCCCGGCGCGGACATTAGGGGCCCCGCAGACTATGGGCAAGTTCTCTCCCCCGCCTGTATCCACCTGGCAAACGAAAAGATTGTCCGCCTCGGGGTGAGCAGTGCATTGCGCTACATAGCCCACTATAATTTCCCGGATCTGGGCAAACGGCTCCAGGACCTCCTCCACTTCCAGCCCGAGCATGGTCAGCCTGTCCGCAAGTGTATCCAGCCCCCCCTCATAGGGAGTAAAATCCCTCAACCAGTTCAAACTGAGCAACATGAATGACAACCCTCACAACTGATAATTATTCGCCGCCGGAAATGATAGCAAAGGGTGCTGCCCGGAACCGAAATCACGCAAATACAAAAATAGTTACGACTTAAAGTGCCTGGACGGTTGGCAGCGGCTCTATCCGAATTGGCAAAGAAAACGGAGATCGTTCTCAAAAAACATGCGCAGGTCTCCTATCCCGTACTTGAGCATGGCCACCCTTTCCACTCCCAGTCCAAAGGCAAATCCGGAATACTTTTCCTCTGCATATCCAACCTTTTGGAAAACAGCCGGATCAATCATCCCGCATCCCAGGATCTCCACCCATCCGGTCTCCTTGCATACGCGGCAGGGGGCACCCTCGCCGTCATATCCTGTTCCCCCGCACATAACACAGCTGATATCCACCTCGGCGCTAGGTTCAGTAAAAGGGAAAAAGCTGGGACGGAAGCGGACCTGAGTCTGTGCTCCGAAGACGCGGTGCAGGAATGCGGTCAATGTCCCCCGCAAATCGGCCATGGTTACGTGATGATCCACTAAAAAGCCCTCGATCTGGTTGAACATGGGGGTGTGGGTCAAGTCGGAGTCCCTGCGGTAGACTTTGCCCGGGGCGATTGCAGCCACCGGGGGGTCGGTCCGAAGCATGGTCCTTATTTGCAAAGGGGATGTATGGGTCCGCAAGAGGACATTGTCGTCAATGTACAAAGTATCCTGCATATCCCGGGCCGGATGGTCCGGGGGGAGATTAAGGGCCTCAAAGTTGTAGAAATCGTTCTCCACTTCCGGACCGGAAACCACTGCATAACCCATGGAAGTAAAAACGGAGCAAATATCCCGAATAACGTGAGTAATGGGATGCAGACTGCCCACATCCGGCTCTCTGCCTGGAAGAGTGGGATCGAATTCCTCCCAGGCCCGCTTTTGCTCCGCGCTTTGCAGCTCATTTTTTTTCGCTTCCCATAGTTCTTGCAGGGAATTCTTTACTTCATTGGCTTTCTGTCCCACCCGGGGTTTGTCTTCCGCGGAAAGTCCACTCAGCCTGGACATGGCCTGGGCCAAAAGGCCCTTGCGGCCCAGAAATTCAATACGCAAGCTTTCCAGGTCTTCAAACGAATAAGCCTGGTCCAGGCGGTTTTGCATCTCCTGAACCAGGCTTTCAAGCTTTTCTACAAGCCCTGAAACATCAGTCATTAATTCATCCCGGCTTTGGCAGTTTCCGCCAATTGGGCGAAGGCCTCCTTCTCATGCACCGCCATATCCGCCAACGCCTTGCGGTCTATCTCCACTCCGGCCCGGGAAAGACCATGCATCATCCGGCTATAGGACAGCCCGTTCTGCCGGGCCGCGGCATTGATGCGGGTTATCCACAGCTTCCGGAACTCGCGTTTCTTTTGGCGCCGATCCCGATATGCATACTGCAGGCTGTGTTCCGCAGCCTCCCGGGCCGTGCGATAGAGCTTGCTCCGGCCTCCGCGGAAGCCCTTGGCCATGTTCAAAAACTTTTTATGTCTCTTGTGGGTTGTCTTTCCACTCTTGGCTCGCATTTTTTCCTCCTTGAATCCATCCTAGAATGAGTTGGGCAACAACCTCTTGACCTTTTTCATATTGGCCGAATGCACCAAAGCGGGCTGACCCAGCCTCCTTTTGCGCTTGGCATCCTTTTTGGTCAAAATATGCCGCTTATTCTTCCTTCTTCTCTTTACTTTGCCCGATCCGGTCAAAGAAAAGCGTTTCTCTGCACTGCGATTGGTCTTGATTTTGGGCATTTTATCCTCCTCAAATATTCTTGCAAAGACTCTGTAGTTTCCCGGAAAAGGGGACTAACCGGATTTTTTGCCTGTATCCGGGGCCAGAACCAGGCTCATGGTCCTGCCCTCGGAGTGGGGCTCCTGCTCCACCCGGGCCACATCCGACACAAGCTCCACAATCTTCTGCAACAGCTCGGATCCCCGTTCCTTATGGGCCATTTCCCGGCCGCGGAAAAAAACTGTTACCTTGCAACGGTCTCCGTTGCCGATAAAACGACGTATATGCTTGACTTTGGTCTGCAGATCGTTTTCATCCGTCTTGGGCCGGACCTTTATCTCCTTAACCTGGATCTTGGACTGCTTTTTCTTGGCTTCCTGCTTCTTTTTCTGTTCCTGATAGAGGTACTTGCCATAGTCCATGACCTTGCACACCGGAGGGGTCGCATTGGGGGCTACTTCAACCAGATCCATCCCCTGAGTCTGGGCATTCTCCAATGCTTCATCCACTCCCATCACGCCCACCTGATTGCCATCAGAGCCGATGACGCGAACTTCCTGGGCCCTGATCTCTTTATTTTTGCGGGCCTTAGTAGACGTACTTATAGCTCATTCCTCCATTTTTGAAAGGCTGCTCACCCTCTTCCATGATCATGTCCGCAGCTTCCTGCGGAGACTTCATGCCCAAGTTTTTCCCATTGCGCAAGCGGATATTCACACCGCCCTCTTCAACTTCATTGTCCCCGACAACCAGTATGTAAGGGACTTTTTCCAACTGGGCCTCGCGCACCTTATATCCCAGCTTCTCATTACGCAAGTCCAGTTCGGCGCGCACGCCAGCCTTTTGCAGGACTTCCCGGCAATTCTGGGCAAAAGATGCCTGGGAATCGGTAATATTCAGCACCCTGGCTTGCTCCGGGGCCAGCCAAGTGGGCAAAGCTCCGGCATAATGCTCGATAACCACGCCCAGAAAGCGCTCAATGGCTCCGAGCATGGCCCTGTGCAGCATGGCCGGACGGTGTTTTTGGCCGTCCTCTCCCACATAGGTCAAATCAAAGCGCTCGGGGAGGGTAAAATCGCATTGTATTGTAGTACACTGCCAGCTGCGGCCGAGGCCGTCCTTGAGTTTTATGTCGATCTTCGGCCCGTAGAACGCCCCATCCCCGCTGTTGACCGTAAAGTCCACCGCCTGGCTCTCCAGGGCGGCGGTAAGAGCTGACGTGGCCCGGTCCCAATCCCTGTCCGAACCAATTGATTTCTCCGGACGGGTGGAAATCTCTATCTCGTAATCGAAGCCGAAAACACCCAGCACATCCTGAACAAACCTGATGATGCCGACTATTTCCTCTTGGAGCTGGTCCGGACGGCAAAGTATATGTGCATCATCCTGCGTGAATTGCCGAACCCGCATAAGACCGTGCAACACCCCGGATTTCTCGTGTCGATGCACGGTGCCCAGCTCAAAATAGCGAATGGGCAATTCACGATAACTGCGCACCCGGGAATTGTAAATAAGCATGTGCGCCAGGCAATTCATCGGCTTTACGCCGTACTCCTGCCCCTCTATTTCGGTGAAATACATGTTTTCCCGGTAATTATCGTAATGTCCGGATTTTTTCCACAACTCGCTTTTAAGCAATGCAGGACCCTGGACCAGTTCATAGCCGCGCCGCTGATGCTCCTTGCGGCAAAAATCCTCCAAAATGGTCCGCACCAGGGCCCCCTTGGGGTGCCACAAGGGCATTCCCGGCCCGGCCTCCTCGGAAAAACTGAAAAGATCCAGTTGCGGCCCCAATTTGCGATGATCGCGTTTTTTGGCTTCCTCCAGGAAATTCAAATATTTCTGGAGTTCTTGAGAAGAAGAAAAGGCGGTGCCATAGATACGTTGCAGCATGGGGCGATTCTCGTCCCCTCGCCAATACGCCCCGGCCACTGAGGTCAGTTTGAAGGCCTGCAACATACCGGTGCGCGGCAAATGCGGCCCCCGGCACAGATCGACGAATTCCCCGTGCCTGTAGAGGCTCACGGTTTCTTCGTCTTCCATCTCTTCCAAAAGCTCCAGTTTATATGTCTCGTTCCTTTCCAAAAAGAGCTTCTTGGCCTCTTCCAGGGGAATCTCCTGGCGAACAAAAGGCAAGTCCGTCCCAATTGTTTCCGCCATCCTCTCTTCTATCCGTTGCAGATCCTCGGGGGCAAAGGAGTCTTCATAATCAAAATCGTAGTAGAAGCCACTGTCTATAGCCGGCCCTATGCCCACCTTGGCGGTGGGGAAAAGTTCTTTTACCGCCTCGGCCATGATGTGCGCGGCTGAATGGCGCAAGACCTCCAAACCTTCCGGAGAAGAAAGCAAAACAGGCTCCAGAAGCACACAATTATCCGGGACTGTGTCGCTCAGATCAAACAGGGCCTCCCCGCATCGACCGGCAACAAGTTCCTTTTTCTTTTTATTGGAAAGGACCTGCTCCAGAGTGGAACCTATGTCTTCCGCGGCCTCGATTTCCTGCTCAGTCTGTTGGTCTGTAACCCGAACCTGCACTGTACCCTGCTCCTCTATAAAACAGATAAGGGAGGCAACGCCTCCCTGTTTTGCTTGCCCTGGTAGGCGCGAGGAGATTCGAACTCCTGACCCCTTGCGCGTCAAGCAAGTGCTCTCCCCCTGAGCTACGCGCCTACTAATTTGCGAAATAAGTCCTTTAGTCCGGCTATAAAATATTGTCAAGAAGTTTCTATGCAAAACCGATTCCGGGCGGGACAGGACCTTTTCCTAGATGGCTCTTTTAAAAAACCGTTTTAGAATAGATACTTATATTTTTCCTTGCAAAAATGAAAATTTAGTAGCAAATATGGAGTGCTAATTTGCTGACTGCATTTTAAAAAAAATCAAAGGAGGAAATTAATGATAATAGGTTGTCCTGCAGAGGTAAAGAACAATGAATTCCGGGTGGGGCTGACCCCGGCCGCGGTACATACTTATTGCGACCTGGGGCACACGGTCTTGGTGCAAAAGGGTGCCGGCAAGGGATCCGGTATAGGCGACGAGGAGTACATCCGGGCCGGGGGGAAGCTATCGGATACTGCGGAAGAAGTCTGGCAAAACTCGGAAATGATCGTCAAGGTCAAGGAGCCCCTGCCGCAGGAATACGAGCTGATGCAGGCGGAACAGCTCATATACACCTACTTCCACTTTGCCGCGGACAAGGGACTCACCCAGGCCTGCATGGAAAAAAGAATAACCGCCATGGCCTATGAAACAGTCCAGGAGGACAACGGCAATCTGCCCCTGTTAAAACCGATGAGCGAAGTGGCCGGGCGCATGGCTCCGCTTATGGGTGCTTTTCAACTGGCCAACTACAACGGGGGACGGGGTATACTTCCCACCGGTGTCCCCGGCGTCCTACCGGCCAACGTGCTCATTCTGGGAGGCGGTGTTGTAGGGAGCAACGCGGCAAAAATCGCCGCGGGATTCGGCGCACGGGTGACCATCATGGACATAAACGCCCATACAATGGAACACTTGGGCAACATCATGCCTGCCAACGTATTCACGCAGTTCAGTGACCCCATAAACCTGGAAAGCCAGCTCCAGCAGGCCGATCTGGTTATCGGGGCGGTGCTGATCCCCGGGGCCAAAGCACCCAAACTTATTACCCAAAAGCTTTTGCAGGTCATGAAACCGGGGGCCGTTATCGCGGATGTGGCTATCGACCAGGGCGGATGCACCGAGGTTTCCTGCCCCACCACCCATGCGGATCCCGCCTTCAAGGTGGACAACGATGTGCTCATGTATTGCGTAGCCAACATGCCCGGGGCATTCGCCCGAACCTCCACCTTTGCCCTTAACAACGCAACCATCAAGTTCGGGACCAAACTGGCCAATCTGGGCGTGCACGATGCCTGTAAACAAGACCACGTGCTTATGCGCGGCTTGAATATGTACAAGGGCACGCTCACCTGCCAGCCGGTCTCTGAGGCCTTCGGCCTGGAGGACACCTGCAAGCTCCCGGAGGATGTCCTCCACTGATTATCGTTTGAAAAGCCAGTTTAAAAGCCCGGGATCCCCAAGTGATCCCGGGCTTTTTTGGGTCAAAAACAACACACGGACAGCAATATTCGTTACAATTTATCTTGATGCCCCGGAAGGATACAACCTCGTTCCCCTGTTCTATTTCCAGCTTCCGGGGAACGAATACATGGTACCGGGCCCAGTTTACGGAAAGGCCCTTCCTGGGAGTAAGGTGAAATGTCAAAAGCCCCTTACAGCCAGTCGAACCATTGCTTCCAGGAACCCTGCTCTTTCTCCCGGGCCTTGCGGGAACTCTTTTTCTGGTATTTAAAATAGGCCAATTTCCCCCGCCGGCGGGCATAGTCGGAGATCTCTGGCATATCCGGATACTTTTCGATCACGAATTGGTAACGTTTCCAGGCGGACAGGTATCTTTCCATCTGCCAGTACGTATCAGCCATATATATCTCGTGCTCCGCCTTGTATCTCCGGCATTTGTCTATATAATCCCGGGCCGCCTTGGAGTATTCCGATTGGGGATAGGAATTCTTTACCCGGCGGAAATATTCCAGGGCCTCGCTCATATTGGATTGCGGAAGATCCACGGACTTGAACTGCTTATAGTTGGCCACGCCTATCTGGTACAATACGTAAGGGATGGCCTCGTGGCGCGGATGCATGGATTCAAATTCCTTGTAGGTCTGCACGGCGGCCTTGTATTGTTCGTCCAGAAAATAGGCATCCGCCAGACTGACCTCGGCCTTGGGCGTGTAGGGACTGAAGGGGTAACGGTCCTTGAGTTTGGTATAATACTCTATGGCCTCATCGTAATTTTTCTCGTGCATGGCCACGTTCCCGGCCTCGGCCAATTCCTGGGCCGTATCCTCCGGGGGCTCCAAAAAATAATAATCAATAAATCCGCATCCGGAGAGGGAAAAAAAGAAAAACGCGCACAGGGTAAAATATACAAAGCGCTTAATCATTTATCTGTTCCAGATATAAATTGGCGTTGTGGGCCGCGGTGGCCCCGTCTCCGACAGCAGAGGATATCTGCCGGCATTTCTTGGCCCGGATATCCCCGGCCGCAAAAATCCCTCCTACACTGGTCTGCATCTCCGCATCAGTAAGGACAAAGCCTTGCTTGTCCTTATCGATTTCTCCTGGAACACATTCGGACTGCGGGTCCACCCCGACAAATATAAACGCGCCGTTTACCGGAAGCTCCCAAACGTCATCGTTCTGGACATTGCGCAAACGGGCCTTCTGGAGTCCATCCTCCCCCAAAAACTCCTGGACAACTGTATCCATGTGCGTCTCAATTTTCTCGTTGGCCAGAATCTTGTCCTGGTATATCCGGGCTCCGCGGAATCTGTCCCTTCTATGCACCAAATGGATCTTGTCCACTATCTTGGAAAGATACAAAGATTCCTCTAGGGCAGTATCCCCGCCCCCCACGCAGACTACTTCCTGGCCGCGGAAAAAATTCCCGTCGCATATCGCGCAATAGGAAACCCCCCGTCCGGTAAACTCTTCTTCCCCGGGGACTCCCAGCTTGCGCCACTTGGCTCCGGTGCAAAGGATTATGGTTTTGGCCCGGACCCATTTTTCCCCCACCAAGACCTCGTTGGCTCCGGGAGCGCACTTTATATCCCGCACCTCCTCGGTCATTTTGGTATACTCGAAGCCTTCCACATGTGCGGAAAACTTATCCGCCAGTTCGAATCCGGATATCCCTTCCGGAAAACCAGGATAATTGTCCACTTTCTCCGTAAGCAAAACCTGTCCGCCCGGGGCCAATTTTTCCGCCCAGCACACATTTGCTCCGGAACGCAAAAGATAAAGGGCGGCGGTTGCCCCGGCCGGCCCTCCCCCGATTATCAGGGCATCGTATTCCTGCATGACTAAACTGCCTTATCGGAAATCATCTGTTTCAAGCTTGCCTTGGACACGGCTCCGGTAACCTGATCCAGCACCTCGCCACCCTTGAAGAGAATCAAGGTGGGGATGGCCCGGATGCCGTACTTGCCCGGAGTGCCCGAATTCTCATCCACATTCATTTTCACTATTTTGAGCCGCCCGGTATATTCCTGCTCCAGTTCCTCCAATACAGGGGCAATAGCCCTGCACGGTCCGCACCACGGAGCCCAGTAATCCACCAATACCGGCAGTTCACACTGCAAAACCTCTTCATCAAATGTAGAGTCTGTAACCTGATTAGGCATGATTTTCTCCCTCGTGGTTAAAAAATTATTCTCTTTCGCAACCCAACTAGATTTATCTAGTTACCACCCCAGCCCCTGTCAAGATGGCTGCCGCGAAGCCGAAAGGGATGGCCCGGGATCAGCAGCCGAAATTATTTAGTTTCCATCCGGAAATGGCCCTTTTCCATTTTAACGGCGTCAATTTTCGTAATTATTCGATCACGTATTAAGATACGCTCGCTCATAATTACTTAATTTCCTTGTTAAACAGAAAAAAATCTCATTTCCGAATTGGTAACGTGAAATTTCTAAAACCGGAAATTTTTGAATTTCCGGATAAGAATTATCTAGGCTCTTCAATGTCCAAGGAAAAATCGCATGGAATATCTTCTGCTTTTAGCTTTTCCATATCCCGGAATTTTTCAAAATCTTCCTCCCGATCCGGGTATCTGGACTGAATCCGGAGCAGTTCATCGTATTCCTTTTCAAACACCTGCACAAGATACGGATCGAAGTGCGCCCCTTTTTCCTTTCGCAATATATCCCAAACCTTTTCCTCCGGGAAAGGAGGCTTGTACACCCGCCGGGAACTAAGGGCGTCAAAGACGTCGGACAAGGCCACTACCCTTCCCAAAAGGGGTATGTCTTTCCCGGAAAGGCCCTGCGGATAGCCGCTGCCGTCGTATTTTTCATGATGGGTCAAGGTAACCGCCTGTGCCGCCTGCAGGATATCGCTGTTCGCCCCCTGCAGGATCTTGGCCCCTACCAGGGTATGGTACTGCATGGTCCGGCGCTCTTCCGGGGTAAGTTTCCCTGGCTTGTGCAAAATGGAGTCCGGCACGCCCAACTTGCCAACATCGTGCATGGCAGCGGCCCAATAAACAAGCTCCAGCTTGTCTTCCCCCACCCCCAGGCTTTGGGCCAAAAGACGGCTGTACTCGCTTACTCTGCGAATATGATTGGCTGTTTCTTTGTCCCTGTACTCCGCGGCCACACCCAAGCGAAAAACAGTCTCCAGATGCGCTTCGCGGAGCTGTTCGGTTAGCTGGGCGTTGTGTATGGCCACCGCCGCCTCCGAGGCAAAAGAAGAAATCACCTTTTCAATATCCCCGGAAAAGGGGATGAAACGGCCCATCTCGTTCTTGGCGTTTATAAGCTGGATAACCCCCACCACATTGTTCTCCGTATCCAGCATGGGTACCACGAGCATGGAACGACAGAAATAATTGTTGGCCTTGTCCCAGTAATCGTTGAACCGAAAAGGGAACTGCGGGGGCAGATTATAGACATCTGGCAGGTTTAGCACTTCTTTGTGCACCGCGCAGTAACCGGCGATACTGTTTTCATCCACGGGAATGTCGAATTTTTCAAAAAGCTGTCTGGTATTTTCCTCCCCGTGGCGCCGAAACAGGGTCTCGTTCTGGCTGGTACTGAACCACAGGCGTTCATTTTGAACCAGGTATACCGAACCGGCATCTGCGTTGGTCATCTCCCGCCCCTCGGTGAGTATCAAGTCCAGAAGCGTATCCAGATCCCGAGTACTGGTCAGGGCGATGCCCACCTTTATCATGCGCTGGGTAAAATCCTTCATGGCTGTCTTTTGGCCTCTTGTACAAAGTCAAAGGGCACCGGACGCCCCCGGGGAACCGCTTCCAGATCCAGGGAATGGGAATAACCCAATTCGGCCAGGATGTAGCCGGTATAGGCAATCATGGCCGCATTGTCCGTGCACAATTCCAATTCCGGAAGCACAAGCTCCACCCCACGCGTCGTCGCCATTTCCCGCAGTTCCTGCCGGAGCATGGAATTAGCCGCCACCCCGCCGGCGACAATCACCGCGGAAACAGGGCGCTTGTCCAGGGCCCTTTCCAGTTTGCGGCGCAAGGTACGCGCCACGCTGCGATTAAATGCCGCGCATACATTTGTCAGTTCCGGATCCGGGTGGTCTGGTATCCCAGCTGAAGCGGACTGCAAAGCAAGCCCTGGATTTTCGCGTACATAATTGGCCACCGCGGTTTTTAAACCGCTGAAACTGAAATCCAGATTTTGATTATCCAGATACGGACAAGGGAATAGTTCCTTTTCCTGTCCCCCGGCCCCGTCCGCCAGGCGATCGATATACACCCCTCCCGGATAGGGCAAATTCAAGCACTTGGAAACCTTGTCAAAGGCCTCTCCCGCGGCATCGTCCAAGGTGGTTCCCAGGAGCTCGAAATCGCTCGGGGAATGCATGTGATAAATCTGGGTGTGCCCCCCGGAAACCAAAAGACCCATACAGGGTAGAGGCAGATTCCTTCTTATCCCCGGAGCCAGTAAATGGGCGTGCAAATGGTTCACTCCGATAAGGGGGATATCCAGTCCCAGGGCCAGTCCCTTGGCAAAACCCAGCCCTACGAGCAGGCTGCCCAAAAGCCCCGGCCCCCTGGCCACACAGACCCGGTCCAGAGAATGCATGTCCAGCTCGGTTTCTTGAATAAGCTCCGAACAAAGAGACTTGATCGCGCTCAAATGCCTGCGGGAAGCAAGCTCCGGTACCACCCCGCCGAAAACGGAATGCACACCGGCCTGGGAGGCTATCCTCTCGCCCAAAAGCCGGCCATCGCGGAGGAGGGCCACAGCGGTCTCGTCACATGAACTCTCAATGCCCAGACAAAGCATGGTCCCTATTTGTCCTCCGCCCCCAGGACCTGCATCGCTTCGGTCACATCCTTGTGGGAGCCGATAAACAGCGGAGTGCGCTGATGCAATTCCCGGGGTTCAATATCCAGTATTCGCCGGGCCCCGTCCGTGGCCCTGCCCCCGGCCTGCTCCACCAAAAAGGACATGGGATTGGCTTCGCATAAAAGGCGGAGTTTTCCGTTTGGCTTTTTCGGATCCCGGTTGTCCGCGGGATACATGAATATCCCCCCATAAAGTAGATTGCGATGGAAATCCGCAACCAGGGAACCTATATAGCGCAGACTGTACGGTCGGCCGCGCCCGTTTTTCTTGGACTTGAAATGGGACACGCAGTCCTGGACATCCTTTTTCCAGTAATCCCAATAACCTTCATTCACGGAATACAGCTTGCCCTGCTCCGGGATCTTTATATCCGGATGGGATAGCAGGAATTCCCCTACGCCGGGATCCAGGGTGAATCCGTGCACCCCGCGTCCGGTGGAATAGACCATCACCGTGGAAGAGCCGTAAATAAAATACCCGGCCGCGATCTGTTCCGCGCCCTTCTGCAAGACGTCCCCGCTGACAACGGGGCCCTCACTGTCCGTGCGCCGGTATATGGAAAAGATGGTCCCGATGCTCACATTGGCGTTTATATTCGAAGACCCGTCCAAGGGATCAAGGACCAGGATATAGTCGCCCTGGGGAAAGCCCTCGGGGATCTCCATTATATCCGCGCTTTCCTCCGAGGCCATGGCGCACAGGACCCCGGCCCGCTGCATACGGTGGACAATGACCCGATTGGCGAATTCATCCAGTTTCTGGATCTCCTCGCCCTGGACATTGGTCTGCCCGGTCAAACCCAGGACATCTACCAGGCCCGCCTTGTTCACCTCCCGGCTAATGATCTTGGCCGCGAAAATGAGCTCATTCAAGAGCCGGGTGAAGCGGCCAGTGGCCATGGGGTTCTCCCTTTGGTGCACCAGTAGGTGTTCGGTGACTGTTACCTGTCGCATAAGCCCCCCTTTTTTTACTCTTTGAGGCTATTGGAGCCAGTTATGTAAACCAGCCATTTGTTACCCGCCTTGCGCGCGAACCATAAAAGATTTTTTTGTTTATGGGGAAATCGGCCGCTTATATCTTCGGCAAGGAGCTTCTTCCAGGGACGATTTTGCAGATACCCGCTTATCCCTTTCAAATCCCCGCTCCAAAGGACCCGCTCGTCCATAACCAGGGACATCCTTTCACTGGAGGGGCTGAGTTCGGCAAAGACCCGCGGATCAAACTGTACTGCAAGCATCCCCTGCCATTCCACCCCCTTGAAAAAGGGGCGGGCAAGGATTACTTCCGGACCAAACTTGGTATCCTGGATAAAAGTCCTTATCTGCCAGTCTCCTACAGATATTTCTTCCGTGTCTATTTTTGCATAATCTATCTTTTTTATCCCTTCCTCCGGATAGCGGTTCAGTTCATTGCCCTGGGCATCCACGGCAAATGCGGCATCCAACCAGGTAAAACGGCGCATTGTGGATTTGAACCACGATTCCCGGGGGTAGTCATTCTGGGTGCGCAAATGGCGCAAAAGAGCGGAAAGTTCCTTGTCCGCGGGGTAAAAAATCCGGGCCAGTTTATCTTCCTGGCTTCCCTCCAAACCCTCCGTGTGCAGGTCTATGTCCGGGGTAGGGTACACATAGTCATAATACGCATCAGTGGTTTTATCCCACCAACCGCACCCGGTCAGACAAACAAAAACAAGAAAAATCCCCAGCCATTTATACATGCAAAAACTCCTAAAGTATCAAACATTGATAAAAAGACTATAAAATAGTAACCGCTGAAATACAGTAATTGGATCTGAAAAGATCTTGCCCGCAAACCGGCCCTATTCGCCCCGCAGGCAATCGAGGCCGCAAAATCGGAAACCAAAAATGGCTCTAAATATCCTTATCATCCTGCTCATCTGCCTGATATTTGTTATCCTGGTGGCCTATACAGTGCGCTACCTGTACAGCCGCAAAGCGCAGCATATCAATTTAATTAAGGAAAAGCAAAAAAAAGCCCAGGAGGATTTCGACAGTCTCAAAGAAAACCTCACTCAGCTTGCGGCCCAAAAAAAGAACCTGCAAAGACGCCTCTCCGAGATGAAGGAGGAAGAACTCGAAGCCGAAAACGAAGAAGAGCAGCCCCCCCCCAAGACCCCCTTGGAAATCCTCAAGGAGAAAAACATCATCTCTGATCCGCAGGTGGAAAAGGCCGAAAATTATCTAAAAAACAACGAGGCCAACCTGGAAGTGGAGGATGTAATGGTCATGCTGGGATTTGTCACCCCGGAAGAACTCAAGGAAGCCCACAAAGAAAGCGAGGGCTAACCATGCAAATTTTTATCTTTTGGACCGCACTTTTCGCCGTCATTTCCTTCTGGATCGTGGGCTACGTATACATCAAGACCCAGGATGAAATTAAACAGCACGAAAGCGAGCTTTCCCTCCTTCAGACCCGCCTGGAACACCGCAAAAAGGGTTTGCGAGAACAGGAAAGCAACCTGCAGGAGGAGATAAAAAGACTAAGTGAGCAAATCCAGCAACAGGAACAAAACTGACCTCCGCCTCCAGCAAAAATTCTGGCTCTCCGACCCAGCCGTGTGGATTTTCTCCGTCTGATCTTTTTGGGTACTTTTAACGAGAGGCCCGCGCGTTTTCTTGACCCCGCCAAAAGGGGGAAGCCGGAGCGGGAAGCAACTCTGAATGCAGGCAGACAAAAGTACCAACTTGAATGCAGCACCCCCAAAAAACAAGAGTCCGGAGGGGGCAAGCATCCCCATTTGGCGGGGTTTAGAAAACATCAGGCCGGCAGTTTGGCATCCAAAAAGATGAGGCGTAGAAAATCCACATCAAAAATCGAGGCCTTGCAATTTTCCTCCCGCTACAAGAGGACGGACTCTCCTCCCCAACGAACCTCCATCCCTTTGTCAGGGGATGGAAGCTTGCGTTTTCTTCGCCTGGGACTGACAGCCCCTACTGTTCCGCCCTTTGCTCCAGACGATCGGCCAGAAGGCTCAAGGTATCCACCACTGATTCTTCTTCCCCTTTTTCCGGGATATCCTCCTGCATCTCTTTTAAATCCTCGTCTTGAGAAATATCTCCCGAGGGGAGACTCCCTTCTGCGGCTTCTTTGCTTGCATCTTCTTCCCCGGTTGGCGGCTCCAGTTGTTTTTTCACCTCGGCAATAATCTCTTCCAGTTCCCGGCGTTGGCCCCCGGGCATCTCGGATTCCCACAAATAGCGATAAATCCGCAAAGACTGCTCATATTCCCCCTGCCGGTACAGTAGATCGGCCATGGATCGCGTCCTGGCCGGTTCCTCGAAATCCAGATCCTCCACTTCCTCGGCATCCTCATCCCGGATGTCTTCAAAAGATCCATCGCTTCCGGCTACAGGCATCTCCTCCTGCTCTTCCGTAATATTTTTGGACTCTTCTCTCGCGGTCTCCGGATAACTTTGCTCATTTTCGGTCTCGCCGGCCTTTTCGGACTCCGGCCTCCCCTGGGGGACTTCCCCTCCTTTGCCAGAATTCAAGAAGTTTTTTAGACCTCTTTGCAGGATATCCGCCAGGCTGACTCTGTTTCCCGCGGATTCCGCGGATATTATCCCCAGGGCGAGAGCCATTGCCTCCCGGCCGGAATCTTCATAGCCCCGGCTCAAAGTCTCCCAGAAAAAAGGATGTATTTCCAGCCCGGAGAATATCTCCCGGACCATATCCTGGCTTGCCTGCGCATCGCCCAGCTGATGGCAAGCCGAAGCCAGGAGGAGGCGTGCCTCGAAGTGCCCGGGGTGTTGCTTCAATCCGTTTCTTAAGACCTCTTGGGCCTCCTGCAGACGCCCCTGCCGCACATAGATCTCTGCCAGCGGATAAAAAAGTCTCGACCCCGGCTCCAGCTCTAAAACATCCAAATAAAATTTTTCCTGTTCCTCCATCCTATTCTCCTGTCTCTTTGCTTTCCTGGGGGAATATATACATAATTTCCCTGTCTCCGAGGTAATGCAGGTGCTTGCGCACCTTCCTCATCCGATAGGCGGGATCGTTTCTGAGCAAGGTAATTTCCCGGCTCAAGCGGCGGTTGTCCTGCAGTACCTTTTGATTCATCCTCTCCGTTTTTTTATAAACATCCCGCAGATGCATGTACTCAAAAACCCCGTTTTCCGCTATAAAAAGCTGGGCAAGGAGCAAGATTGTCACCGCCCACAAAAAACCCAAAACCAGCTTGAATCCCATAAAACAGCCCGCTTGTAAAAAATATTGCCGCTTGGTTCAGTGCACCCGATCCGGAGGAAAGATGGACACTCCCAGATCCAGCAGGGGGTCACGGATCTCTTCCAGAAAAGACTCCGTGGCCTTTTCCACCCGCAGGATATCCGCGTCACTCACGGGTATTTCCGTAATACGTCCGGCCATTTCCTTTATCTGTTTGAGTTCCTTCTCCAGCTGTTTCCCCGAGGGCAGACGCATAACCGCCTCCTCCATATCCAAAATGGTCTGCAAACAGCTCTGGAGCCTGGCCCGCTTATCCCTTTCATGCATATTGCAGATCCTCTTTCGCTTTATTCCACAGCTCCTTGCCCATTTCATACTCCCTAAGGCACAAATGCAAAAAGTCCTCCAGCTTTTCCCTGTCTTCGCTATTCAGATAAAAATTCACCGCCTGCAGAAAAGCCTGGTGCTGATGGAAACTCGGAGCTTTCTCCCCCATGAGGATGACATTGGTCTCCGCTCGTATTGAGCCCGGCCAGGTATTTATCTCCTCCAAAAGGGGGGCAAAAATCTCGTTTTCCTGGACAAAAACGAGATTGTACCTGTTCAACCTGGCCTTGGACACGGCCAGATCCCGGCTAGGAGCAGTTGTCACATAACACCCTTTGCTCTCCATATAAGCCTGGACCTTCTGCTCCAGTTCTTTGTCTAGCGTACAGACAAGAGCCGTACTCGAGCCCGGGGGGAAATAATCCGGCTCATTTAAAGGGTCTGCCTCCAATGGATCCTGCTCATTTTGTCCCGGAGTTTCCCTGCCGCTCAAATCAATCTGGGTCTTGGCCTTGCAAGAGGGGCACTTAAAGTTGAATTTGGAACTCTGGGGAAGCTTTTCCTCGGGGACATTGAATTCTTTCTGGCAATTGGAACATTGTATCTGCATACTTTACCCTAAAATTAACAAAACTTATTCAAAATTTATGGGCTCCCGGTAACTTGGCATCCAAAAAGATCGGGCGGAGAAAATGCATATAAAACATCAAGGAACCAATTCATGTCATTTCATCGTAGGTCCAGTCCACTTCCAGGCCTTTAATATCAGTAACTTCCTCCCCTCTTTCCACCTTTATCTTGTCTATCATCTGCTTTAAAATCGTACGGTCCGAGGCATTGAGCAGGGCCATATTCTCGCTTATTTCTCCTCGACTGAAGAGATCGCGCAAATGCTGGTCAAAGGTAAACATGCCATAGGCGTCCCCCTCGGAGACAAGATCATAGAAAGTGGTATCCGCGTCCTCCCCACGCAGGATGGTTTCCCGGATACGCATATTGTTGCGCATTATCTCAAAGGCAGCCACCCGCCCTCCTTCCAAACGGGGCATAAGCCGCTGGGACACGGCGAACTTCAGACTTTCCGCCAGCCGCATGCGGATAAAGCGTTCCTCGGAGATATCAAACATGCCCACTATCCGGTTTATGGTCTGCCCGGCATCGCTTGTATGCAGTGTCCCCAGGACCAGATGCCCGGTTTCCGCTGCTTCCAGGGCGATGGTTACCGTCTCCCGGTCCCGGATTTCCCCGACCAGGATCACCTTGGGCGCCTGGCGAAGGGCTGCCCGCAGACCGGTGGCAAATGTCTCGAAATCGTTCCCCATCTCTCTCTGGTTGACTATCCCTTTCTTGTGCCGGTGCAGATACTCTATGGGATCTTCCAGGGTTACGATGTGTTTGGGATAATGGGCATTAATGGTATCGATCAAGGCGGCCAGGGACGTGGATTTACCCGTGCCAGTCCCCCCGGTAACCAGCACGAGTCCGTATTGCTCCTCGGCCATCTCCCGGAAAATGGCCGGGAGGTTCAGCCCCTCGATGGTGGGTATCTCCATGGCCAGCCTGCGCATGACCATGGCCATGGTTCCCCTCTGGTTAAACACATTCACCCTGAACCGGGCCTCTTTGGGCAAGACATAAGTCAAGTCGCAGGAACCACTTTTTACGTGATCCCGGTACAAACGCAGGTTCCGGCCCATGGCCACTTCGGCCATGGACTCCACCTGAAAGGGCTTTAGCTTGCCCAGATCCGGATCGGTGTGCACATCCCTGAGCTCTCCATCCACTTCCGCCTGGATCGGTTTGCCCGCAGTAAAGATTATGTCCGAAAGCCTGGGCTCGGCTTTTACCACCTGACCCACAATGTGATCCATATGCGACCTAAGCATTGCTCGACCCCCTCTTTTGATTACCTTTAAAAAGCCAATAAAGACTTGGTAATGTATTTTTTTTACCGACTGCTCAGATCTCGGTAAAGTCTTCCGGGGTTTCCTCCAAAAAGTCCTTGAACTTCCCTTTGTTTACGGCCTTGTTGTAGGCGGATTCCGCATCGATTATGCTTTCTTTGAGCAGGTTCATAATGGAATCGTCCAGGGACTGCATGCCGAACTTGCGACCGGTCTCTATCGTGGAATTTATCTGATATATCTTGTTTTCCCGAATGAGGTTGCGCACCGCGGGAGTGGCCACCAATATCTCCAGGGCGGCCACACGTCCGGACTTGTCCACCCTCTTGAAAAGATTCTGGGCAATGATCCCCCTCAGGGAATCCGCCAATCCAGAGCGGATCTGGCCCTGCAGATTGCCGGGAAAAACCTCGATTATGCGGTCAATGGTCTTGGCCGCGGAAATGGTATGCAGGGTCCCCAGCACCAGATGGCCGGTTTCCGCTGCTTCCAGGGCCAGCTGGATAGTCTCCAGATCGCGCATTTCCCCAACCAGGATAATATCCGGATCCTCGCGTAGCGCACCGCGCAGGGCGGCCTGGAAACTCTTGGTGTCCCGACCCACCTCGCGCTGGTTTATAAGGCAATGTATGGGCTCATGCACGAACTCTATGGGGTCTTCAATGGTCAGGACGTGATCCTTGCGCATCCTGTTGGCATAGTCGAGCATCGCCGCCAGGGTAGTGGACTTGCCGCTCCCGGTAGGGCCGGTAACCAGAACCAGCCCCTTGGGCAAATGGGCCATCTTTTTCAATATGGGGGGTAATCCCAAATCGTCCAGGGTCAAAATCTTGTCCGGGATCTCCCGGAAAACCGCTCCGATACCGCGGCGCTGGAGGAAAAAATTGACCCGGTACCTGGCCATTTTGGGGACTTCATAGGAAAAATCCACGTCCCCTTTTTCCTCAAATTCCTTGGCCTTGGTCTCCGGGGCGATCTCATAGAGCATTTTTTTCAGCTCATCGTGATCCAGGGCCTTGTACTTGACCCGCTGCATATCACCGTGCAACCGGATCACCGGCTGGGACCCCGCAGAGAGATGCAGGTCCGAGGCCCCCAGGTCATTCATCATCTTGAAAAAGGCATCGATCTGGGCCATATTTTACTCCTCCCCTCCCCTCTAACCGCTTAAGACTTTGCGGTAAAACCGCAGAACATAGTTTACACCGGAAAAAACCGTGAGCACAAGGGCGATATATATAAGCAGGGTTCCCACTCCACGCGGGTCCAATCCCCACCACGTATAGTGCAACATAAGCGGACACAGGGCCACGCACTGAATAATGGTCTTCAGCTTGCCGTATTTGTCCGCGGCAATCACCAAGCCCTTTTCCGCGGCCACGGAGCGCAGGCCGGTAACCATTATCTCCCGGCTGATTATGACCACGGCTATCCATGCCTGCAACCACCTTAAATGGACCAGCATGATCAGCACCGCGGCTATCAACAGCTTATCCGCCAGGGGGTCCAGAAATTTGCCCACGTTGGTTATCATATTATACCTGCGGGCGATAAAGCCGTCCACCAGATCGGTTAAACTGGCGACAATAAAAATAAGCATGGCCAGCACCGAGGTTACCCTGTTCGGAAAATAGAGAAGGAATACAAGCAAGGGGATAGTGCCCATGCGGGCTAAAGTAAGATTGTTGGCCAGATTGAACATGGTTGTTTACTACCTGAGAAACGCCGCCATCCCTGCCTCAAACAGAGAGAGCAAAGCGCGCTTTCAATTTCCTTTTCGCTTTTTATAAATCCGTAGCACCTTGCGTACATAATGCTTGGTCTCCTTGAACGGAGGGACACCGCCGTAGCGGTCCACCCGGGAAGGACCGGCGTTGTAAGCGGCCAGAGCCAAAGGGAGCTTGCTGTAGCGGGACATGAGGTCCTTTAAATAGCGTACTCCAGCCCTGATATTGGCGTTGGGATCAAACGGGGTCTCCAGCCCCAGCTCTTTCTGGGTACCGGGTATTATCTGCATAAGCCCCTCCGCCCCGGCACTGGACACCGCCTCCGAGTCGTAGTTGGACTCCGCCTTGATCACTGCATGCACCAAGTCCGGGTCTATATTATAATCCCCGGCATAGCGGGAAACCAGCCGGTCGATCTTGGCCGCGGGTACGTCATGGGTACTAAAAGCCAAGAATGGACGGAATTTATCTGAATCCGGTGTATCTGTAAAATGCATCACCCCGGATTCATCCTGGTAATAATATATGGTCCCGGCAAAGCCCCTGGCGCTCAATACCAAAAGGAAGAAGCAAATCCCCCCCGCGCCAATTGCCAGCAGCATCCCCTTCAAACTAAACATCCTATCCCGCCAGTTGTCCATCTTATTCCTTTGCTCTTAGACAATGCTCAGAGATGGCAAATTTACCCGGAACACCCTGACAATGCAATCCATCCCCCAGATAAAACCACATAGCCTTTAGCCTGAGTCTCGGGAAAAACCGGCCATCCTGGCGCTCAGCCCAGACTGATTCCCAAATACCACGTCCAGATGTATTCCCCGCACAAGATATAGATATATCCCCCCAGGGCCAGAAAAGGCCCAAACGGAACCGGGGTCTGCATCCCCTTGTACCGGTCCCTGTAAAGGAAAAAAACACTCGCGGCCAACCCCAGGCAGGAGGCCAGAAAAATGGTCAGCGGCAACCCTTTCCAGCCCACCAGGGCCCCAAGCATGAGCATCAATTTGACATCTCCGCCCCCCAGCCCTTCCCGGCCCTTTATTTTCCTGTATCCATACTGCAACAGCCAAAAGCCTGCAAACCCTACGCCGGCACCGAGCAGGGCATCCGCCCAGGGAACCGGAAGGAACGGGCTCGCACCCAGAGCCAGTACAGCCCCGGGTAAAGTCAAGGCATCCGGAAGTATATATTCCTGGAGATCTATAAAGGCAGCCACCACAAATATTCCGGCGAAAACAGTGTAAGCCAGGAACTGCCAGGAAATACCGAACTTCCAGGCCAAAAGCCCGGTTATAATCCCGGAGACAACCTCCACTGCCGGATAGCGCAAGGCAATTGCCCTGCCGCATTCCCGGCACTTTCCGCGCAAAAGGAAAAAGCTCAAAACCGGGATGTTTTCCCACCAGGACAAAACATGCCCGCATTTCGGGCAATGCGATCCCGGCCGGACAATGGAGTCTCCGGACAGATATCTGTGTATGCACACATTATAGAAACTCCCCAGACAAAGCCCCAGTACCGTTCCCATAGAGACAATGTACCCTGTCATAACCTCCTCGCCGTTCGTTTACACCCCACAGCCATCCACCTTGACAACCACCTGTCTTTATCCGCATATTTCCCTTTTATAATAAACGCAATCCATGAAAAGACATTCGTGGGCCGAAGTCAACCACAAATGGTCTGTGCAGGGGGGTATATAACGTATTCACTTTCCAGTTCTTATCCGGAAATTCAAAAATTTCCGGGTTTAGAAATATCAGGTTTCCAATCCGGAAAGGAGATCTTTTTCTGTTTAACAAGGAAATCAAACAATTATGAGCGAGCATCCTAATACGTGCTCGAATAGTCACGAAAATTGACGCCGTTAAAATGGAAAAGGGCCATTTCCGGAGGATTAAGAGAATAAAACAAGTCCATGCCCTTCGTTGAAGAGCCCGGCAAACCAACCTCGAAAAAATCCATTTAATGTGTCGAGGGGACATACTACCACATCAGGAGATCCCGAAACATGGAGAACACAACTTTCCTACCCTCTCTATCCGCCCAACAATTGAACGACACCCAATTGGAGGGCCTGAAATGGACGGTAAAACACGCCTACAGCAACAGCCCGTTCTACCGCCGCCTGTTGGGAGATGCCGGTATTGAACCCGGTGATATACGCAATCCGTCCGATATCAATGCCCTTCCCCTGACTTCAGTGGAGGACCTGCGAAAGGAATACCCATTACCCCTGCTAAGTGTTCCAGAAAAGGAAGTTGTCCGTATACATGCTTCTTCCGGCACCACCGGGAAACGCAAGATCCTGGCCTACACCCAAAACGACCTGGATACCTGGAAAGAGATGATGGCCCGGTGCTTTGAACTGGCTGGCCTTACCCGCAAGGACCGAGTGCAGATAGCGGTTGGCTACGGTTTGTGGACGGCCGGAGCGGGATTCCAGCTCGGCTGCGAACACTTCGGGGCCATGTCCGTGCCCCTGGGGCCGGGGAATCTGGACTTCCACCTGCAGTTTCTAACGGACATGCAAAGTACCTGTCTTTGTTCCACCGCGTCCATGGCCCTCCTTTTAGCGGAACAGATCGAAAAACATAACCTAAAGGACAAGATATCCCTGCGCCGTCTAATCTTCGGGGCGGAGCCGCATACCCCGAAAATGCGCCGACAGATCGAGGATATCCTGGGCCTGGAAGACAGCTTTGACATCCCCGGACTGACTGAACTCTACGGACCGGGGACCGGTCTAGAATGCGCCGCGCATCAGGGCATGCACTACTGGGCGGACAAGTTCATTCTGGAAGTGCTTGATCCGGAGACATTATCCCCGGTGGAACCTGGGGAGGTGGGTGAGATGGTGGTCACTACCCTGAGCAAGGAGGCCACTCCGCTTATACGCTACCGCACCCGGGATCTGACCCGCATCATCCCCGGAAAATGTCCGTGCGGACTGGATCTTCCCCGCCACGACCGCATTTTGGGGCGTTCCGACGATATGTTCATTTTCCGCGGGGTAAACATCTATCCGGGGCAAATAGGCGAAGCCTTGGAGGAATTTCCGGAGGTAAGCTCCGAATACCAGATTTACCTTGGACGGGAAGGGGGAAGGGAAAGCATGCATATACACGTGGAGCGCAGGGAAGGAAAAGAACAGAGCGACAAGCGGGATCTGCAAAAAAGCATTGTGGACAGGGTACGCCAAAAGATTATGGTCCGCTCGGAGGTAACTCTGGTCCAGCCCGGCAAACTACCCCGGACCTTCGGGAAAAGCAAACGGGTAGTGGACGAGCGTCACCAAGAGGATTAAGCGAATCCTTTTTTTCCCTCTTCTTTTGCACTGTCCAGCACACTGTCCGCCCATTTCCGGGCTTCGGAGTTCAGTCGGGCGGTTTTTTCCGCGTCCAGCCCCAATTCGCGGATCCTTTTTCCCACTTCCGCCCAATCCGCCCGCTCCTGGTCCCGGCTTAGCTGGATAAATTTCTGGCCCGGGGAGTCCGGGTTGAGCAGGGCGTCCTGTAGCTCCTCGCTCAAGGGCAAATCCCCAAGTATATCCTGCATGGGTTGCTGCAAAAGTACATCTAAAAGGGAAAGAAAACCCAAAAGGAACAAGGACTCCGCGGTAAAATCGCTTTCAAGATCCGGAGCCAGGAGCTGTAAAAACTTCCCTCTCCTAGCGGACATGGCCACGATCTCTTTGCCCACATCCCCCTTGCCCATTTCCGTGAGCACAACCACCCGCAGCCACTCCTGGAGCCTTTTACGCCCCAAAAGGGTAAGCGCCCTTTGTATGGATTCCACATGCTGGGAAAAGGAAAAGCTTGCGGAATTAATATAGCGCAGCAAACGGTAAGTCAGGGAGACGTCACGGTGGATGATCTCGGCCAGTTGAGAAAAATATATTTCCTCTTGGCTTAGCTCCTTTAACAGCTCCAGCCTGGACAGCTCTCCCACGGCCAGTTTCCGCCCGGGAATAATTTCCGGCCGGCTGAAAAAAAAGCCCTGAAAAAGACTGAACCCGGCCTCCCGGCACTCCCGGAATATTTCCCTGGTTTCCACTTTTTCCGCTAAAAGCCGGGCCTCGTAGGAGGCAAGCATTTGAGCAACTTCCCGAATCCGCGGCTTATCCATGTCCAGTATATCCACCTTGATCACATCCGCGATAGCCAGGAAAGACTCCAAACCGGATTCACCCAAAAAGTCGTCCAAAGCTATCTTATAGCCCTGCTCCTGGAGTCCTCTGCAGGCCCGGAGTACTTCCGGGAGGGGCTCCACTGTCTCCAGGATCTCGACCACTGTATTTTCCGGGGGCAGGGCTTGGGCTGTATTTTCCAGCAACAGGCCCTGGGAAAAATTGACCAGACACATGTAAAAGCCGGACAGCCCGGAAAAGGCCAGGGAATAGCCGTCGGCTATCACGCTTTGCGTGGCCAGCTCGTCGTCCGCGACCTCCGCCCGGTTTACCGCTCCCCCTTCCCGGAACAAGAGCTCATAGCCCCACACATTCATTCCACAATCAAAAACCGGCTGCCGGGCAACAAAGATGCTCGAGCTCTCTCCATTGTCTATTTCCATACCTCCGCCCCAACCGAGTTTCAGGGGACCAAAGGAGCCATCCCCAAACCAGCGCCCAAGGGCAAACCATGCATGAGGTTTGCGTTGGCCACCGCCTGGCCCGAGGCTCCCCGACAGAGATTGTCAATGGCGCTCACCACGATCATC
This sequence comes from uncultured Desulfovibrionales bacterium, assembly GCA_964398785.1. GTDB lineage: Bacteria > Desulfobacterota > Desulfovibrionia > Desulfovibrionales > Desulfonatronovibrionaceae > CAYNNQ01. The sequence continues at coordinate 48,960 of CAYNNQ010000001.1, forward strand.
CTGTCCGTACGCGGCTCCTTGATTATTCCCAAATCGCAGAACATGGTCCCCCGGACCCAGCGCGTCTCCGGCAGGGTACCCGAAGGGAGCACCCGTACCCACGGCCAGCCAGCATAGAAGTCCGCATATTTGGCCACAAGCTCTTTTGGGCCCAAATCCTTTTTCAAACGGGTATAGCAGGTACTGAGGATTCCCCGGTTGATGGGAAGCAAATGGGGATTGAAAGATATCTTTAGCTCCTCTCCGGCAGCGAGGGAGATCTCTTGTTCCATTTCCGGGGTATGCCGGTGCTTGCCCAGGCCATAGGCACGGAAATTATCAGAGACCTCGGAGAACAAATGGGCCTGCTTCGCACCCCGTCCCGCACCGGTAGCTCCGGATTTACTATCCACAATTATATTCTCTTTTTCCGCCAGCCCCATCCGAAGAGCGGGAGCCAGAGCCAGAATGGCCGAGGTGGGATAGCATCCGGGATTGGCCACCAGAAAAGCGCTTTCAAGCTCCGGGGCATAAAATTCCGGAAGGCCGTAAACAGCCTGGGCCAGGAGATCGGTCTGTTCATGGTCCAATTGATACCATCTTTTGTATACCTGGGGATCACGCAGACGGAAATCAGCACTCAAATCCACGACCTTGACCCCGTACCGGACAAGTTCCGCCGCAAGGGGCATGGCCGCTCCATGGGGCACGGCCAAAAAGACCAAATCGCAGCTTTCGGCCAAATCTTTTGCCTCCGGGGAAGTGACCAACAACTCGGAGTTCTCCTGCCCCCGGATATAAGGGAAGAGATCCCGCAAATATTCCCCAGCCTCTTTCCGAGACGTCACCCGGGTCAAACTCATTGAGGGGTGAGCGGTCAAAATACGGATCATCTCCATCCCTGAATAGCCGGTGATTCCCACCACTCCGGCACGTATCTTTCTCTCGTGCATCCGGTGCTCCTGTCAGGACTTCTGTACGTATTTCATGCGCAATTCAAAAAGGACATCCCTGAGCAAACGATTCTCGTCCGCACTCAGATTTCCGGTGGTCTTTTCCTCCAGCATGGCCAGTATATCTATGGTTTGCTTGGCCATGGGCATATTCTGATCTACCTCACCTGTCTGCGGCTCACCCACCTCGCCCATGTGCATCATGGCCGAAGAAGAAAGGGACATGACAAAGGTGGCGAAGTCCACCTTGGGCAAAGCCATGGCCTCCGGCTGACCGGCGGCGGTCCGGGCAAATTCCTCGGCCGCCCTTTTATGCTCTCCTCCTGAATCCGAATGGTCTTCCGCGTATTCCCCGTTTTCCCGGGGACCGGATCCCTGTTTTTGCATATTATCCTCCATGTTCACTCCGCGCATGCGGAAAAATATCTCCTGTCCACCGTGCCGATCCAGGCGTTTGTGTCCCGGCAGAGGCTAGTCGTGGACAGATGCGCCTGCAAAAAATATGTTTTTGCAGGCAGTTTTAAGTTGTTAAGTTTTAAGTTTTAAATAAAAACAGATGGTTATACAACTTAACCTATACATTTAACTCCGGATTGGGATTTTTTGCAGCTGCCTCTGGACAACCTGTTAATCACCCGGCGTTTGCAAAGCCTGACAATAAGCCCGCATGGCCTGTTCCAGATAATCCCGGGCCCCACTGAAACCGCCGCAACGTAAAAAAGACTCGCGAAAAGCCGCCAGACCGGCCAATAGATCTCCCCAATCCACATAACCCATATGGCCTATGCGCACAATCCGTCCCTTGAGGTGATCCTGCCCCCCGGCCATAAACACATTATACTCCCGTGCGGCCCAATCAACGAGTTTTGCCCCGTCCACGCCGGGGGGCAGGGAGATCGAGGTCAGCCCCCATGTATAGGACCGCGGCACAAAGAGATCCAATCCGAGCGCCTGTACCCCGGTACGCACCATGCTGGTCAGGGCCCACTGCTTGGCAAAAATATTTTCCAGCCCCTTTTCCCGGAACATGCTAAGCACCTGTTCCAGCCCCAGAACCAAACTCACCGGGGAAGTGAAAAGGGTTTGCTTGGCGGCGCTTTTCTCCTTCTCCCGGGGCAAATCAAAATAAAAATCCCGGGGCCTTACCTGTTCTGCCTTCTCCCAGGCCCGGGCACTCAAGGCGATAAAGGCCATCCCCGGCGGGAGCATGAGCCCTTTCTGGGAGCCGGTAAGCACACAGTCAATACCCCACTCATCCATGGGACAGGGGGAAATGCCCACGGCAGAGATGCCGTCCACCACGGAAAGGACATCCTTTTCCCGGCACAAGGCAGCCAGTTCACGTACCGGATGCAAAACCCCAGTGGATGTCTCCGAAGCCTGGACCAAGACTCCGGATATATCCGGCCAGCGGAAAAGGGCATTCTCCACCTCGGCCACGGTTACCGCGTTTCCCCACTCCAGGGGCAGGGCGATCACTTCCAGTCCCCGGGCTTCAGCCATATCCGACCAACGCTTGCCGAACTTGCCCCCTTCGACCACAACCACCTTTTCCCCCGGGGAAAAGAGATTGTTCACCGCAGCGGTCATAGCCCCGGTACCGGAAGCGGAAAGAGGCAAAACTGGCTGCTGGGTGCAGAAAAGATAACGCAGCCCTTCCTGTACCCTTTCCATTACCGCCTTGAATTCGTCCTTGCGATGATGAATCATATCCCTGGCCATGGCCAGCCGGACTTCTTCCGGTATCGGCGTGGGACCAGGTGTTAACAATCTTTTTTTACTCATTTCTTCCCCTTGTTTTACCATTTCAACCGGAATGCGCCCTGCTCCAGTCCCAGGCCACTCCCCAATCGACCGCCAGAGGCACGCTGATGTCCCAGGCACCCCCCATAAGCCGGGCCAGGATCTCCCCGGCCTCTTCGGCCCTTTTTTGCGGGGCCTCCAAAAGCAACTCGTCATGGACCTGGAGAATAAGCTCCGCGCCCATCCGGCGCAAAGAGGCATCATTGTAGACATTAAGCATGGCCTGTTTGATGATGTCCGCTGCCGAACCCTGGACCACGGTATTTATGGCCATTCTCCTGGCCTGCTGGGCCAGATTGGAATTGCGGGAATTTATAGCCGGCAACAAGCGCCTTCTGCCGGCTATGGTTGATACATAACCCTTTTCCCGGGCAAGATTTTCCACGCGGGCATAAAAATCCGCCACACCGCCCAGTCTCCGGAAGTACTTATCCATGAAGCCCTTGGCTTCGTTTATGTTTATACCCAGCTCCCGGCTCAATTTCTGCGGCCCCATGCCATAGATAAGACCGAAATTCACAGTCTTGGCCTTGCGCCGCTCCTCTCGGGTGACCTCTTCCGGTCCTTTGTCCCACAAGAGGGCCGCGGTCCGGCTGTGGATATCCTCGTCGCGGGCAAAGGCCTCTGTCAATTCCGGATCCGCAGACATATGCGCCAAGAGACGCAGCTCGATCTGGGAATAGTCCGCGCCCACTAGCATATTACCCCTCTCGGCCACGAAACAGGCCCGCATACGCGTGCCGAATTCCCCTTTAATGGGAATATTTTGCACATTGGGATCACTGCTGGAAAGCCGACCGGTGGCCGTGGCCATATTATTGAAATGGGTGTGCAGCCTCCCTTGGGCATCCACCTTGCGGGGCAGGGGATCCAAATAAGTGGAACGCAATTTCTCCAATGTCCGGTACCTGAGAACTAGCTCGATGATTTCATGATCTCCGCGCATGTTCTCCAGGACCTGACTGGATGTGGACGGGGCCCCTCCAGGGGTCTTTTGGCGGACCGCGAGACCCAGACGCTCAAAAAGGACCTCGGCCAGCTGCTGATGGGAACGTACATTAAACTCTACCCCGGCCAGACGGTGTATCTTTTCCTCCAGTCCGTCCAGCTCTTTGCGCACCTCCTGCAAAAACTCCCGGAAGGATTGTAAATCAATACACACTCCCTTGCGCTCCATGGATTCCAGTACCGGAATGAGTGGCATTTCCAGGTTGCACATCAAATCTTTTAGGTTGACCCGGCGGATATTCTCCCGCATCTCCCTGCCCAAGGCCAGGCATCCCAGGGCATTGTTCTCCGGATGTACCCCCAGGGCGGGGAGATGGTTCTCTTTCAGTCTCTCCCAGGAAAAATCCCCTTCTTCCGGATTGAGCAAATAGGCGGCGAGCAGGAGATCGAAACACCTGTCCGCAGGGACGGTATTCAATTGCGGACAATCCCGGAGGAGTTTTTTATATCCGGGGACAAAGACCATGGCCTCCTCCAGGGCAAGGGCCAATTTCCCCACTTCGCCCCTGTACAGCCATTCCCCTCCGTCAACAGCCAAGACAAGACCCTCTTCCTCTTGCACCAGCCCGATATCCTTTCCACTAAATCCAGACGGGTCCTTTAGTTCCCCTCTTTCCTTCTTCTCTGGGGATTCCTGCTTCTCCGCGGTATCCTCTCCCTCCTCCATTTCTTTCAAAAAAGAACGCAGCTCATAGGACTTAAAAAAATTACGTAGCGCTTCCCGTTTAACAGGGCGCAATTTTAGATCCTGGATGCGCATTTCGGAACAGGCCTCTTTGCTGAGAGCGGTCAGGCGTCGATAAAGGAACATCTCTTCCAGATAGGGCTCCAGCTTCCTCTTTTCCGCCTTGCCCAGTCGGGAAAAATTGTCCCGGATATCTTCCAGAGTGGGGCAGGTGCGCATGATTTTCACCGCGGTTTTCGGTCCAATTCCGGGCACTCCAGGGATATTATCTGAACTGTCTCCGACCAGTGCCTGGTAATCCGGCCACTGCTCCGGGGCCACTCCCTGTTTCTCCTGCAGGTTATTGGCAACAAAGACATTGCCGTTTTTCTTTCCCGGATCCCACAAGAAAACCCCGTCATCCAGACATTGGTACAGATCCTTGTCCGAACCGACAATTACCACCGGGTACTCGGACTTGAACCTGTTGCAGACACCGGCAATGCAATCATCCGCCTCAACCCCCTCCGGGACAAGACTGGGCACACCCAGATATTTTACCGCCTCCAGGATGGGCTGGATCTGCACGCTCAAGTCCTCGGGCATCTTTTCCCGGTTGGCCTTGTACTCCGAAAACAATTCGTGCCTGAAGTTGGGCCCCTTTCCGTCCAGAAAAAAATACATGTACTCCGGATGCTCCTCCCGGATTATCTTCATAAGAATGCGCAAAAGGATATACAGGGCATTTGTGGGAAAGCCATCAGCGGTCTTCAGGTCGGGATAGGCATAAAAAGCCCTGTACAAAAAAGAACTCCCGTCCACCAGAAATATGGGTGCCCGGTCCAGGCCCAAGGTATCCCTAAGCAAATTGTTCTCCTTTTCCGGATTTGTTCGGTTTGCGCTTTTTCCTCTCTCCCAGCCGCTGCAGGATAAACTGCTCGGCATGCTGCTCCCCCACTTCAGCCAGGTCAATCTCCGCCCGGGCCATGGATTTGTGTCCTCCGGCGGTCCCGAAATCCCCGAACAGGCGGTCCGCCATTTTGCCCATATCCCGGCGCAAACCATCTCCGCGGAGTATAAGCACCAGCTTGCCCTCGCTGATCCCCCCGATAACATCCCAGGAAATATTGTGCACCTTAAGGAAAAAATCCGCGAGTATAACCAGGATATCCGGAGAATCCACTTCCCCCATGAACACGGCCACCCCGTAACCGATTATCTTCAGTTTCTTGAAGGCCAGGGAAAAATACTTGAGCCATTCCTTGCGCATCTCGGAGCGGACAATCTTACGCAACAAAAGGGGGTTGTAGAATTTGGTCAGATAACGGAAGGCCCGGATGTCCACATCGCTGAACTGTCGCTCGAAACTCTGGGTGTCTGATTTGATCCCGTACAAAAGGGCCGTGGCCAAAAGCTTGCCCGGGCGCATCTTGAGGTTGTACAAGTATTCCGTGAGCAGCGAACTATTGGCCCCGTATTCCGGTCGGATCTCGGAAAAAGAAGCGCTTGCAGGCTGTTTCTCGTTCAGGGGGTGATGATCCAGAATTATACTGAATTTCAGATCGGAAAATGCCTTGTGGTGATGCGGCTGGGAATCGACCAGTGCGAAACGATCAAACTGCGCGGCCAGAAGCGGAATATATCTCTGTACCGGAATACGCAAGAGCTTGATCATGGCCAGGTTATCCGGCCGGGATATCTCGTTTATATGCGCCAACCCTACCTGATCCACCTTGCTGGAAATAATCCTCTTTAGGGCCATGCCCGAGGCCATGGCGTCCGGATCGGCGTTCATTAATATGAGCCAGCGGTGTTTCTTGTGTAAGAGCCCATTCAAAGCCTGAATGCTGCTGTCCAGATTGCGAAAATAAGCCATTGTCCCGCCTTGATTCCACTCGGCACGATACAAGTTTATAGTTCAGCCCTCACAATCACTCCCAGCCTTGCTGCCCGGGGGGAGCGCCCTTTACAGGCATAGGGCAACCGGCCACCGTCAAGTATATCCTGTCACTAACAGCGCCCAGACGCAAATGCAGCCTCCCCAGATCACGGATAAACTGGCGTGTCTCCCTGTTCGCCGACAATGGCCCCAGTCCTATCTCACAGGAGACAAAAATCAAATGCGGACCGCTCCACTCCCGCAAAACTTTCAATAAACTTTCCGTTTTGTCCCGGCTTTGCTCCGCTTGTACCTGATAAAGCCAGAAATCCAGGCTGTCCACCAATAGGGATCCACCCGTGTTTCGATAGGCGCAAAGCAAAGAGGGCAGATTTGCATCCGCTTCCTGCACTTCTATCCCGGCCGGGCGCTGCCGGCGATGCCTGTTGATCTGCTCCCTGAAGCCCATATCCAGGGCTTTGCCGGTAACCACCATCCTCGCCGGCTCCGCCTCCTGGAGGAGCATCTCCAGGCCCAAAGAGCTTTTTCCGGATTTATTGCCGCCCAGTATCAGGGTAATCAAGGCGCATATCCCATTTAAGCATTAACGCGGAAAGTATGTCCCGGGAAGACTCGAACTCCTCAGGGGAAAAAAGTTCCACAAGTATTACGGTCCCCTGCCGAATATTTTGTAAAATGCGGTACAACACCTCTTCCCCGCCGGGGGGCAACTTTTGTAATCCCAGATGCCTGCCCTGCTTTTCCCTGCCGTAAACATGCAAAAGTCCCACCCGTTCCCACAATCTCTCGATATCCAGAAGACCGTGTTGTCCGTAAGCCAGTATATGCCCCAGGTCCAGACACACTCCCAGATCCAGGGAACGGATAACCGGCCAAGTCCGGGTCAGATCCCGGTCCCGGATATTTTCCAGCAATAAGGAACGAGGAGGATATCCGGCATCCAGCCAGCGGTGGGCAAAATCTTCCAAATCCCGCGGGGAATCCGGGGGATGCAGGACAAATTTATCCGGCTGGAGAAAAGAAACCTTGTCCAAAAGGGCCTGCACCCGAGCAAATACAAAATCACTGCCCTTTGACCACTGCATGTCCAGGGGCAAATGTACGTGATAATCCAAGTCCAGGCGGGCAAGATCTTCCGGGAGATCATGCCCGGTATAGCCAAGGCAGCTTTCGGTCTCAAACAGGGCCAATCCCACTTCACGGACAATTCCCTCCAAAAAACGACAGTTTTCGGCTAAGTTGGCCGGCAAAACGCAGGAAGGAGCAGCCAAAGGAAACCCTTTGCTATCTGTGGTGGAAAAAATTTGTTTATCCCTAATCATGGCCTTGATTTTTGCCGATAAGTAAGGCTATATGGATTGCGTTTTAAGTCCGGAATATCTCTTGCAAGGGGACACTTTAGAGTCCAAGGGCAAATAAAGGATGAAATTGACATGCGAAATATAAAAAACTTTTTTCAGCACCATTTAAACCCCCTGCATGTGTACTGCCGCTTGCGCAACGCCGGGATGCACTGCACTACTGCCCAGCGCATGTCTCTAATCTACGAAAAGGTATTTTACAACCTGCTACTCAAATAACACCCTAAAACAAATCCATCATCTTTTCTCTTTTTTTCTTATGCGCCCTCGCTTCGGTAATCTGCATCCCCTGACGCGGGAGGTCTTCCAAAAATCGGCTTGGATGTAAATGAAGCGTCCTGCCGTACAATTTGCGGGACGCAGCATGACTCAAAAAAACATGGCGTCTAGCCCGGGTCAGGGCCACATACAAAAGACGGCGTTCTTCTTCATCGTCCACTTCCTTGCTAGAGGAATCTTCCTGTCCCCCTAAAAGCACATCAATGCCCGCCATAGGCAAAATCCCGTCCTCGAGGCAAGGCAAAAAAACGGCCTCAAACTCCAGCCCCTTGGCCGCATGCATGGTCATTATCCTTACCTTTTGAGCCTTTTCCCGTACCGCATTCAACTCATTCTCCAAATAAACCTCATTAAGGACCCCCCCCCAACCACCGTGCCGTTCAAAAGCCTCTTTCAGCTCGGAAAATGCCCGACTCTGCCAGAAAAGGAGATCAAAAGGAGGGATGTCCTCCAGATAGGCGGCTAGGCGTTTCGGGCCTTGGGCCAGAATACGTTCCGGGCAGTCCAGTACATCCCCCTCCTCCGCCTTACCCAACATGCGGGAAACGGTGCGAAGAATAAGGGCCACCCGCGGCTCCTGGAAAAAGACCTCTTCCTCCGGAGCGGTAAAGGGCACCCCGTTCCTTTTCATTGCCGCGGCAAGACTCGGAATAAGGGCTTTGATCCGTACCAAGACGGCCACTTCCCCAGGAGCAAGACAATCCGCATCAGGTTCAGCTGCATCCGCTTGCCAATGGGCAGTGCCCCCGATAAGCCCTTTTATCCGTTCGGTGACCCACCTGCTTTCCTGGGGCTCTGTTTTGGCCCGGAAAAACCGAATCCCCCCCGGAGGGGAGGCATGGGCCTTCAAGGGTTCCCTGTCCGGGAAAAGCGAACCAGAACATTCCAGGATACGGGGATTGGAACGGTAATTATCTTCAAGAGAAATTACCTGCATATCCGGCCAGCTCCTTTGCAAAAAACCGCATACATCCCTCTCCGCTCCACGGAAGGAATATATGCTCTGAAAGGGATCACCTATACCGAAAAAACCGTGCCCGTTTTCCTGCACCAGGCTTCGGACCACTTCCAACTGCAGTGGAGAAAGGTCCTGGATTTCATCCACTAGAACATGGGTAAAGGGACAGATATAATTACCGCTTTTTATCTCCTGGTGCCAAAAAGCCAGAAAATCGACATACTCCACCAGATTCTTGGCCTGTTTAGCTCGGGCGAAGGCCTCTCCGTACTCTCCGATCGCATCTTTTCTTTCCCGGGCCAAGGAATATCTTTCCCATTCCCGGCGGAGATCCGCTCCCTTAAGATCGGGGTTGGTCTGGGCAAATAGCTTTTTCCCTTCTTCATCGGAAAGAATAAGCGGGGCTTCCTTGTGCACCTGCCGCCAGTAGTCAAAGGCCAGGGCATGCAGAGTCTCCGCCTGGGGGACGCCCATCTCCCCCAGACAGGCGGCCAAACGCTCCTTCATCTCCCGAGCCGCCTTGCGAGTAAAAGTCAAGGCCAGGATATGCCGAGGATTGGTACCTTCACGGATAAGTCTGTCTATCCGGCCGAGCAAAGTACGGGTTTTACCCGTACCCGGCCCGGCCAGGACAAGTACTGGTCCCGGTCCATGGTTAATGGCCTGCATCTGGCGGGAATTAAACCCTTCACTTTCCGGTAGTAAACCCTTTTGCTCCACTACAGGCTCTTCTGCCCCATAATCTATTTTTCCATTTTCCGGGGAATTTTCTTCTCCGCAGGAAGAACCGGTCAGGGAAGAAAACATGGGCCCCTTATTCATGGCCAGTCTCTCCTTTTGGGAGAAGACGGATATCTGTCCATACTGCCCGTCAAACCCAGGCATGCGAATAACCTCATCACTGCGCATCCGACCCACTCCTTCGGCCACGCGAGAAGAATAACAGGCCAGATCCTCGAGGGGCACGTCGCGCAGGATCTCCCGCTCCGAACGAAAGCGGCCAAGCATGCGGAAGTACATGGAACGGACCTTCTTGCTTTTTGGGCCCGTGCCCAGGATTTCGGAGAGTATCTCGCACAAGGGGATAAGCGAGGAAAAACCGGGATGCCCGGCTGGTTGCTGTGGCTCTTCCCTGTCCGCAAGAGACAACACCCGGTTCATGACCCCTATAGTCAATTTTTTGCCGCATACGGGACACACGCCGTTGCAGGCCATGGTTTCCCGGGGATCCATGACCACGCCACACTTGCGATGCCCGTCCATATGATACTTGCCTTCCTCCGGATAGAACTCCAGAGTGCCCAAAAATTTGTGACCTAAGGCCTCCCGTCTGAGAGCCCTGTATATTCCCTCATATCCGGGCTCGCCCTGAAAAATATTCGCCTCTCGGCAGATATTCTCTCCGGAATGCGCATCGGAATTGGAAACCAGCACATATTTGTCCAGGCTACTCCACATCCAATTCATATCCGGGTCCGAAGAGAGGCCGGTCTCTAGGGCAAATATATGGGGAGAGAGATCGCCAAAGCACTCTTCCAGGCTGTCAAACCCGGATTTGGAGCCAAAAACAGAAAACCACGGGGTCCACACATGGGCCGGTATCAAAAAGGCCAGAGGGTCCGTCTCCAGAACCATCTCCAGCAGGTCATGCGAATCTAGGCCCAGAATGGGACGCCCGTCCGCTTCCAGATTGCCCACTTCTCCCAGCCGCCTATTGAATTTGCGTACCTGTTCCATACCCGGCATATACACCAGATTATGCACTTTGCGCACGCCGCCGGACCGTTTGTATATGGAACTAATCTCCGTGCCCAGCATAAACCGCACGCGGGACTTCAATGGATACTCCACTCCGGGGACCAAAGGACTCAAATCCGGATCGCCCCATAGCTTGAACAGACCGTTGCTTCCGGGCTCGAGTTCATCTTCTAGCATTTGCAGCCATTCCGGATGAGTGAAGTCCGAGGTGGCCAGCACATCCACCCCTTTCAATGTGCCCCAAGCCGCCAAAAGCGAGGGGGACAACTTCTTGCTGGTCGCCCGGGAAAATCTGGAATGAAGGTGCAAATCCGCAATAAATTGTTCCATTTTTGCCTCTCTTATTGCCCTTGACCGGGGATGTAGCGGATATATGCAGCCGCTCCCCCTGTCTCTCTATTTTCCAGCACAATACGGGAGTCGTTCTGTGCAGCCAAGCGCTGGGCTATGGACAGTCCCAGGCCACTGCCCTGGGACTTGGTGGTATAGAAAGGGTCATATATCTTGTCCCCGGCTTCCTGCGGCACGCCAGGGCCATTATCCAATATCACCACCTGCTCTCCTTCGGGAATCTCTTCCCAGTCCGCTCCAATCCACGGATTCTCAAATACACAAGCAGCCTGAGCGGCATTCAAAAAGAGATTGAGCAAGACCTGCTGCAGCTGCTCCGGATCCCAACGCCATTTTTTGTCCTGAAGCCGGGGAAAGACCTCGACGTGGACATCCGAAAACTGAGACTGCAAAATATCCAGGCAGTGGCGGACAATCTCCCCAAGATCGGCCTCTTTTTTCCGGGACCCCTTGGGACGGGCAAAGACCAGGAAGTCCCGCAGGAGGTTATCCAACCTTTTTATATCCCGTTCGATCACATTGTGCAATCTGTGGGCTGTTCCCGGATCCACCTCGTCCGGTCCAGTCAACTGCAAGGCGCCCTTGAGACCGGCCAGGGGATTTTTCATCTCATGCGCCAGACCGGCTGCCAGCTCTCCAGTGGTAGCCAGTTTTTCCATTTGAAAAACCTGTTTTTCCAGCTTGCGCACCTCAGTAATATCCGAGAAGAAAATCAAATCACCCTGCTTTTGGGGTAAGGAAGTTACACGCACGGCAAAGATATCTCCGTTCGGTGCCTCCAACTCGTGCAACTTGCTGTCCCCGCCAAATTCATTGCGTATCCTTGCCAAATGAGGGAAGATGCCAGCAAGGGACTCCTGGAGCACGGCTTCCCTGCTTTCTGTCGGGGTATACTCCAGGGCCTTGCGGTTGACCGTGGATATCCTGCCCTGCGTATCGGTCACCACCAAGCCGGAATCCATCCAGTCGAAAACTTCCTTTTTCAGGCGCTCGGATTCTTCCAGGGCGACCTCATGCTGCAGGAGTTTTAAAACCAGCCGGTCTTCCCTTCCCTTTCCCATGAGCACCAGCATAACGGTCAAAACCACCCCCAAGGACTGCAGAAAGGAAAGATAGAAAATCTCGTTTACCCCGAATCCGCTTCCGCCCCAAAGAAAGGGATACTCGAATTGGAACCAGGCAATGACCTGCAAAAGGGCTAAAATGGCCAAGCCGGTATAAAAAGCGCATCTGCCCCCCAGAATCCGGCCATATAAAAAGACGATTCCCCAAAACAAAAAGACAAAATTGCTCTTTATCCCTCCCGAAAGAAAAACCAACATGCAGGTCAAAAACAGGTCAGTGCACAGCTGTAGCAGGAAAAACAACCTGAGCTTCAGCCATTTCTTCCAGGTGATCAGGTATAGGATGCTTGTCCCGAATCCGGCGACCATCAAAGCGGAAAACAGGTAGGGGCGGTGGGGGATGAAATAGCTCTCGAGCCGGACGTTCTCCGTCCAGACCAGGGCCAGAAGAAAGAGCAAAAGGAAAAAAAGAATCAGGCGGAAAAAGGAGACCTTGGCCACCAGTCTGTCCAGGCCAGCGCGGGGGAATTCGGCTTCAAGGGTGGGCACAATCAGATGGTTCTCCTTGCAGTTTGTCCAGTGTGTGGGGGATAGCCGGGAGGAGGTTTTGCAGGTTTTCCCGCACTCCCTTGGGGCTTCCCGGCAAATTTATTATCAGGCTGTGGCCGAGGGTACCTGCCGCCGCGCGGGAAATTACCCCATGCGGGGTCTTTTGCCAGGAAGAGCAGGTCATTATCCTCTCCATACCAGGGAGACGCTTCTCCAAAATCCCCATGGTGGCCTCCGGGGTTACATCCCGGGGCGCGACTCCGGTGCCACCGGTGGTCAGGATCAGGTCCACCTCCAGAAAAAGACACAGATGGGAAAGAAGGGCTTGAAGGGGATGTTTTTCATCAGGCAAAACGAAGCCGCGGGCCAGACTGACCGACACAGCCTCCCGCAGGAGTTGTTCCGTAAGCGGTCCGCTTTCATCCGTTCTTTTTCCCTGCGCTCCCTTGTCACTAAGGGTGATCCAGGCCAGGGACCGGCCCTTTCGGTGTATTTCCCCGGATATATCCCCGGACAAGGCGGTTTCAACCCCGGCAACGACCTTAAGGGCAATACCGCCCGGGTAATGAGTATCCGCGGCCACCCACGATTTATCGGTCACCTGTAACCGGCCTGTTTCCCATACTACTTCAGCACCCAGCCGAGGAGGAGCCCCGGCATACAAAAAATCCGCAGAGTCTCCGCCGCTGGGATACAGCCAAATAGCCTCCCCGGAACTCAAGACTTGTTTTTTTCCACGATTAATGATCTGCATAAATCTCCCGATCAAGCCAATAAAACTGCCAGTATCCCGGCCAGGAAAATCCCGTCAAACGTCCCAGCTCCACCGATGGACAAAACAGGTGCCTGCACCCTGGCCATGCTTTTGTGATTTACGATATGCAGGATATCCGCCCCCAGAAGCGTGCCCATGCTCCCGGATATATACGCCACTTGCGGCTCCTGTCCGGATGGAGCAAATATCCAGGTTGCCAGGACAGTCACCAACGGGGGCAAGAGGACAGGGACCCCGATACCCACGCCGTGTACCGGCCGGGCCGCATGATACACAACCAGGGTCACAGTCAGGAAGCTGATTAACAATCCCAGGCTAATCCCTATATCCAAAAGGAAATACACGGAGAGAAATACTGGGATAAAACATCCCCCAAAATTAACGGCAAACACCTGATCCCTGTGGTTTGTGTGCATCTCATAGCGAGGTACCCGGTAATGCCCGAACTTGGGCTTCATTTCCAGATCATTTGCCGGCCCGGGAAAATCCCTTTTGTAAACGGGTATATTGAGCATGCTCCCAAATAAAGTGGCCAGGAGCAACAAAAATACCTGCCCGCCGGAAAGGCCGAGTTTGGTAAAGGCAATTGTAATCGCCCCTATCTGGATAAGCCCGAACAGAAATAGGACGAGGACAAAGAAGACAATAAATATGAATAAGAAAAACGGTAGGAAAAAAAACGGGTTTGGAGACATAAGCCCTCAAAATTGTAAATTCCACTTTAATCAAACATTTTACGCGTTTTCCGGATTCATGGCAAGCAAGTAGAATAGCGCTGTATTCTTCGAGGGCAAGCAATGTTAAGCCAAGGTGGATTCACTGTCTTGTGCGGGCTCTTCCGGTACTTGACTGCCAAGTCCCCCCAGAGGATGGCCAGGAAAAAAAAAAGCCCGCTTTCGCGGGCTCTTTTGTATCTACAATCATTGTTATAATTTATTCTCCCGGGCCTTTGCGGCCTATCTGGTGGGCATAGGCCAAGGCCACTGTCCTGTACACCAGATGGGCAAGCTTACCCCAGGGCAGGTAGGCAATAAGCATAAACACGGAAATCAGATGCACATAATACATGGGATAGGCGATTGCCGGAAGGGCCGCCAAGCGCAGGATTTCGCAAAGGATCCCGGTTATGCCAATAGCCCAGAGGACTCCTACAAGGTACCAATCGTAGTAGGAACTGCGCTGTTTGGAAGGATCATGGTCGAGACGCATCCTGGTGATCAGGGTCAAGCCGATCACAAAGGCAATAGCTCCCAAGTTGGCCAGGATTTTCACCGGGTTCCACAGGGCAATGGGAGTATGCAATTGATGTCCTATAAGTTTGCCTCCCCAATGCCCGACGGCAATAATACTGGTTACCACAAACAGGGCGACAAAACCGTAAAAAAGCCATAAATGTCCCGGATAACGGGCCTGGTTCGATTCACAGTCCTTGAATTTGGAGTGGGTCACGATCTGATCCTTGATGACTGTATACAGGGATTGCCATATGCTGGGGGCGTCCTCCGGGGGCAAGTAGCCCGCCTCCTTGAATGAACCTATTAACTTGGAAATTGCGCTAATAAAGGAAAATAAGACGAAGACAGCTACCAAGCCGAATACAGGATCAATCGTATAGTCCCCGGGGAAGACCTTGCCGTAGATGACTTCTCCGCCCGGAATGCTCAATCCTGTGGTAATTCCCCAGATTATCAGATAGATAATCGCCGGGATGGCAATCAAGATGGGCAAATACTTGGAAGAACTCATCCACTTTCCCAATGCGGCGGGTTTGGCCAGAGAACGGTAGGCCATGTTCCGCAAGGCGGCCAGTACGTCCCCAGGATTGGCCCCGCGCGGGCACAAATCAGAGCATTCACCACAATTGTGGCACAGCCATATATCCATATCGTTAACCAATTTGTCCTTCATCCCCCATTGGGCCCAGATCATCTCCTTGCGCGGGAACGGGCTCTGCTCGGGAGAAAGGGGACAGACAACACTACAGCTTGCACACTGGTAACACTTCTTGAGGGAGTCTCCACCAGAGGCCTGTAGCTCCTCAATAAATTTTACATTCGGATCTACTCTCACAGCCATTTATAATTCCTCCTAGAAGCCCTTGTACGGATTTGGACCAAAATCTTCAATTTTCTCAATAAAACCGTCTATTATCTCCGGGATCCGGTTGTAATCGTCGATGGCCACTTCTTCCTGATGGACCCTTTCGGCTTCGATTTGCAGGCGTTCCAAGGTCTCTCCGATATTTTGCATTCTCTGGCTGCAAAGTTCACTGCCTTTCATGAAATGGCACTGATAGTTATCGCCGAACTTGCACCCCAGAAGTAACACACCGTCGATGCCCTTGGACATGGCTTCAGCGATCCACTGCGCGTTTACTGACCCCAAACAGCGTACAGGGACAAAGCGCACGTAGGAGGACCACCTCTTCTGGCGCATAGCTGCCATATCCAGCGCCGGGTAGGCGTCGTTCTCGCAGACCAGAACCAAAAAGCGGTAACCTCCTTCCTCTTCGTCCTCGGGGACCTCAATCTGGCCAATCATCTCGTTGACTATGGACACGGAATAATTGTCAAAGGAGATAACCCTTTCCGGACACGCGCCCATACAGGTGCCGCAGCGCCTACAGCGCGTCAGGTTGGGCAATGGTGTACCGTTTTCGTCCTCATCTAGTGCGCCGAATGGACATTCCTCAGTGCACCTCTTGCACTGGGTGCAGCGGACCATATTGAACTTGGGATAAGTAAGATCTCCTGAACGAGGATGGACCGCCATGCCCCTGTTGGTACTCTCAATGCACTGCACAGCCTTGAGTGCCGCACCGGCGGCATCGTCCTCGGCAGTAGCCAGATTCATGGGCTGACGGACGCAACCCGCGGAATATACCCCGGTCCTGCGCGTTTCATAGGGGAAACAGATATAATTGGAATCGGCAAATCCGTTGAAAAGTTCCATATCCGGCAAATTCTGTCCCTGACGGTAACCCAGGCGAGGCACTCCGTCCTCGAAGGAGTCCTCGGCAGTAGTGGAGACCATGCCAATGGTCAACACCAAGACGTCCACTTCCACTTCCACTTCCAGGTCCTCGCCCAAAAGCGTATCACCGACCTTAACCAGGACCTTGCCGTTTTCCCCTTCGGTGACTTCGCGTATTTCCGACTTGGTCAAAAATATCCCCGGATCGTCCTGGGCCGCCTGGTAATAATTTTCGTACACACCGGGTGTGCGCATGTCCTTGTAGAAGATGTACGCCTTGGCCTCGGGATCCTTTTCCCGGAGGTAGCCGGCCTGCTTCAAGGATGTCATGCAGCAAACGGAAGAGCAGTAAGGCAGATGCTCCGGATCCCTCTGCCCGGCGCACTGGATAAAGGCCACGCTCTGGGCAGGCTGATCATCCGAGGGCCTCTTGATTGCTCCGGCCGCGGCCATTTCCTCAAACTCCACGTTGGTAACCACGTTTTTCATCTTGCCGTAGCCCAAATGATCCAACTTCTTGGCATCATAGGGTTTCCAGCCGGTAGCAAGGACCACGGAACCCACATCCAGAGTCTGTTCCTCCTCGCCGTTTTTCACCGTGGCTGCATACATGCCGGGAGCACCAGTAAGGGACTCCAAGGAGGCCTTGGTCAACACCTTGATCTTATCGTTATTCTCCACTTTGGAAATAAGATCGTGTACCTGGGGAGTAACCGCTTCCGTATAGGGGAATCTATAGGGCAGCTGTTTGTACATCTTTTGGGCAAACCCGCCCAGATTTTCCTCCTTTTCAACCAATACCACGTCATAACCCATGGAGGCTGCGTCCTGGGCGGCATTCAGGCCGGTATGCCCGCCGCCGAGGACCAGAATGGTCCGATTCACTTCCGGGATCTCTGGATCCGGCTGCTCCGTTTTCTCCAATTTGGAAACGCCCATCTTGATGTAGTCCTGGAGCATCATGGTCAGGTGATTGGCCTCAAGCTCCGTTTCCTCCATATCAGGCAGATCCTGGGGCTCGGAAAAGGACCACACCGCCAGTTCACGGATGTTCACCCTTTCTACCGGGACTTCGGAACCGAAATCAAACACATCCCACATGACCCGCGGCGAACATGCGGCTATACACACGCTGTCCACATTGCCCTCTTCGATATCCTTCTTGATTTCGGAGAGGCTTTCGTTGCCGCAGAGAAATGGGAGTTTCTTGATTAAAGCCGGGCAAACCTCATCGTCTATATGTTCCTCGAGCTGCTCGAAATCTATGTCCTGTTCACCGATGTCACAACCAGTGCAGATATATACTCCAATCTTCTCAGGCATTGTGACTTACCTCCTCACCTTTTGGATGGCTTTCAAGGCCGCCCCGGTTGCAGTTTCCGCCGAAGTAGCCACATCCAGCGGCATCTTGGCGCATCCCGCGGCGTAAACACCGCTTTCCTCGCCGCTGATGACAAAACCCTCTTCGTCGGTATCCGCCTGCACGGGCAGATCCTCTCCTGCCATGGAGGGCTGCATGCCCGTGGCCAGAACGACCATATCGTATTTTTCTTTTTGTTTTAGTCCGGCAATGATATCTTCCGCAGTGACTAGCACATCTCCGCTGCTCGTATCTTCCTGGACATCGGCCACTTTTCCTTTGACCATCTTGACCTTTTCATCCTGTTCAATGTCCTGGAGGAATTTTTCGTAACGCCCCGGGGCGCGCAGGTCTATGTAGTAGATAACTATCTCCGCATCCGGATACTGTTCCCGGATGTAGGTACACTGTTTCAGAGAAGCCATGCAACAGATGTAGGAACAGTAAGTCAAATGATTCTCATCCCTGGATCCGGCGCACTGGACAAAAGCTATTCTCTGGGGCTTTTTTTCGTCCGAGGGACGCACTATCTTGCCCTCAGTTGGACCGTTGGGCGCAGCCAAGCGTTCCATTTGCATGTTGTTTACAACATTTTTGATCTTCCCCGCTCCCAGATTGCTCAGCTGGGTAACGTCATAGGGTTTCCAGCCAGTGGACCAAATAACTGAGCCCACATTCAAAGTCATTTCCTTTTCCTTCTCCTCCAGGTCGATAGCTCCGTAGGGGCAGGCATCCACGCATTTTGCGCAGGAAGATCCATGACACACGGATTCATCGATTACGTAGCGAAGCGGCAGGGCCATGGGATGGGGCTGATATATAGCCTTGGTCTCCCCCAGCCCGAAATCGAAATCGCTGCTCCGGGTGACCGAGCAGGCCTCCGTACATTTTCCGCATGCAGTGCAATTGGAATTAACATACCTAGGCTTGATCTTGACCGTGGCTTCGTAGTCCCCGGGGTTTCCGGAAACCGAGGAAACCTCGGCCATGGTAAAAAAGTGCACCCTCGGATTTTTCTTTATGCGCTGGAAATTGATCTCCAGTCCGCACGTGGGAGGACAAAGCTTGGGGAAATAATGCTTGAGCTGAGTTACCCGCCCACCGAGATAAGGTTCCTTTTCTACAATATACACCTCATAGCCGACTTCAGCTGCCTCCAGGGCGGCTGTGATCCCACTGAAGCCGCCTCCGACAACCAGGATACTATTGGACATATTTTCCTCCCTCATTATATAGCCTGATACTCTATGTGAAAATGGCCTAAGCCCAAACAAGCCCACGTTTTTTCAGGCCGGCTTTGGCTTAGACCATCTCCCATTAAAATGGGCTGCGGGCTTTCGCCCGCAGCCCAAACATTTCTTTATTGGGGAGACCTGGGATCAGGAATTACCTGAACATAAGGCCGCTTAAAGAAAGTGGTCTCTCCGGTCTCCGGATTATAACTGGAGTTGGCGAAGCAACCCCATTCCTTGTCGTTCAGCTCGGGGAAGTCGGTCCGGTAGTAGAACCCGGGATACCGTGTCTCTTCGCGGAACTTGATATGCAGGACATGCAAGCGTACCGTGAACAGGCGATGGTAGTTCTCCCAGGCCCGCAGCAGTTCGTGTAGATCACGTGCACACAACTTGGCCGCGTCCTCCTCCAAGAGATCCAGAAGATGCTCGCATGTCTCGAGCATGGTCTTGGAAGTATTGTAGAAGGTCGCGCATCCGCCGCCATACTCGTCCGTGGCCTTGCACAAACGCATCATGAAGTTGCGCGGGGTGATGTAGTTGGGGTTGATGTCCGGGGCGGTGGATACGTTCTTGTTTGCCTCGTAGTTGTACCAGGGCTGATAAACCATATTTTTCAGCTCCTCACTGCCCTCATTGAGCGCGGGCTTATAGTCGGGGTGATCCACACACCAGCGGACCATCTGCTTGCCCACGATCCGGCCTTCCGCATGGGAACCGGAGGAGAACTTGTGCCCGGAGGCGCCAACGCCGTCCGCGCAGGTCCAAAGGCCGTTTACCGTGGTCATGCGGTTGTATATCTTGCCATTGTCTGCCTTGATCTTATAGTCATCCGGGACCCAGTCCTCGTCCGGTCCGGAAACCCAAATGCCGCAGCAGCCGGAGTGGGATCCCAACAGGTAGGGCTCGGTGGGCATGATCTCGGATCCGGATTTTTCCGGCTCCACGTTCATGGCCGCCCACAGGTTGGCCTGACCAACACACATATCCAGGAAGTCTTCCCAGGCTTCCGACTCCAGATGTTTCTGCTCCTTCTTGCTCAGCTGCTCGAATGTGGTCTGCAGAGCGGTGGCGGTATCCATTAGGATCGGCCCCTTACCATTGCGCATTTCTTCCAGCATCATGTGGTTACGCAGGCAGGTGGGGATAACCGGACCGGCCACATAACCCTTTTCCCTATAAGTATCGAGCATGCTGTCATTGGTCACGCAGTAGTCTTCGCCCAGGGCATTGGTGGCCTTGGCCTTGAACAGCAGGAACCAAGCTCCGACCGGGCCGTATCCGTCCTTGAAGCGGGCAGGCACGAAGCGGTTTTCCATCATGGTCATCTCCGCTCCGACCTGAGCGCACATGGTATAAGTAGAACCCGCGTTCCAAACCGGATACCAAGCACGGCCCATTCCCTCGCCGGTGGAGCGGGGGCGGTACACGTTAACTGCTCCGCCGCAGGCAACCAGCATGGAATTGGACTTAAAGATGTACACTTCATTGTCCCGGGCGGAGAATCCTACCGCACCGGCTACCCGGTTGGGCTCATTGGCGTCCATCAGCAGCTTAACCACGAATATGCGCTCCAGGTATCCCTGGCCCTTGCCGTCTTCCTCGCGGTATTCTCCCACGGCGTTCTTTGCCGCTTCCGCTACGATGCACTTGTAGGATTCACCGTTTATCATCATCTGCCAGCGGCCGGAACGTACCGGTGTGTCACCGTTGCGCAGGGACACGCCCTTTTTCTTGGCCGTGGCCCCGTCCAGGTTCTTGTTCTTTTCCGTATCCTTGATCCAGCACGGAAGCCCCCATTCCTCGAAGAGATGAACGGAGTCGTCCACATGACGTCCCAAATCAAAAATCAGATCCTCGCGAACCAGACCCATCAGATCGGTGCGAACCATGCGCACGTAGTCATCCGGATCGTTGTCGCCAAGATAAGTATTAATGGCGGACAGCCCCTGGGCTACAGCACCGGAGCGCTCCAGAGCGGCCTTGTCCACCATCAGAGTTTTCAAGCCGCGGGGCTCCGCCCAGCGCTGCGCCTCAAAAGCAGCTCCGCAGCATCCCATTCCACCACCGACGAGAAGAATATCAGTATTGATCTCCTTCACTTCGGGTTCGGCCAGCGGAAGGCCGATATGTTGTCCTTTAGCAGGAATCTGAGCCATATTATCCTCCTTAATGATTACTTTTCTAGCTTACCTATTAGCTCCATTGCAGCCGGGACTAGGCCCTGTTGCCGCCACCGCAGCCGGGATCAAACCAGCACTGTGTCACATCAGGATTATCGCACTCAAACTTCTGATTCAGGACTTCTTTGGGAGTCTTCAGTTCAGTCTCGGTAAAAAGGTGCTCATCGTCCAAATTACCCGGTTCCGGCTTGCCTTCATAAGGCTTGATTGCACCTTCTTCAGTGGTGCGGATGGGGAACTTGAAGCGCTTGATATTTCCGTTACGGAACTGGACGGTCCACATAATGTCCGAGGCGCTCCGCATGGGGATACTAGTTCCGCCCATCGGTGCGAAGTCGCCGTAGGGCCGGGCTTCAATAGCCCCTTGGGGGCAGATCTTGACGCAGGAATAACATTCCCAGCAAGCATCAGGCTCCTGATTGTATGCCTTCATCTCCTCGGGATCGAGGATCATCAGGTCATTAGGGCAGATGTACATGCATGCAGTCTTGTCTCCACCCTTGCAGCCGTCACATTTGTCCGGATTAACAAAGGTTGGCATAATGTTCCTCCTCAATAAAGTTTATAGATTTACCAGGCCTCATCCAAACTAATCCTAAAAACAGGCCAAGTAAGCCTGCCTTGGAAAATATCTCCCCTCCCGGAATTATTCTCTCAGCAAGGGTCTTTTGCAAGTATCAAGGCCGCTAAAGCCTTGTCAAGCAGAAAGTGAATTTTATATCAAGCTCCGAAACATCCATATGCCGGGAGCGCGTCCCTTATCTTTTCTGCTGCCCGCTTTGCCCCAGTTGTGGGTGCGGACCTCGTTTGCAGACTGGATATATTCCATCGGGGCATTGACTATTGGATCCGATTTTCTTGCTTCCGAGGTGGATCTGGATTGGTCAGTTTTCGCCGCAGCTTTTCCCGTAGCAGATATTTTCCACCTGCTCACGGAGCCTGAAAAATCCGGTGCTGTAGGGATCGCCCACAGCACCGGCTTATAATATTATGTCAGTTCCTTGAGGACATCTCCTACCACATCAAGGCTCTGTTTTTCCACAACTTTCTCGAATATTTTGTCTTTCACCTTCGGGGGAAGGAGCTCAATACTACCCGTGGTGGAAGTATCGTGCTTGGCCCCGAAATCCTTTACAAAGGTGGCCGCTTGATCGTCATCGGCGTAGACAATCAAAACCTTCAGGCCGGCCAGCCTCTCTTCAGTGTGGTGAGCCAGGCCGGCATTTTCCAACTGCTCGTACCTTTCTTCATTAACCCAAACAAAAATGGGATTCTTAGCTGCCATATTCTAGACCTCCTAATTTTGGACTACAGTGCTTCAATATTAAAGACCGGTGTTCTCTTCTCCAGGTACTCCTCGGTAACAAACGGGGAGCCCTCTCCATACTTCTCGGCGCATTCCATGACCTTATCGAATACTTCCGGACGGATGATAAGGCGCGGGGGCTTAACACCGTCGGTGACAATGCTCCGGATCAGAGTCCCGCTGAATTTCTGCTGCTTGTCCTTGTGATTGCAGAGCCCTTCACTGGTAATCTCCGCGCAGACCGGGCAATACAGCCAGTTCATGGAGTAAACCGGAGTAATTTCCAGTTTGTCCCGCACGCTGTCCAGCAGATGATGGGCATCGTATCCGCCGTAATAATCACCCACACCGGCATGGTCCCGGCCGTACATGTGATGGGTGATGCCCAGATTGGTCCTCAGGATGGCATGGAAAATAGCTTCCTTGGGCCCGGCATAGCGCATATCCCAAAAAGTCAAGGAGGTCAGATGGTTATGCGGACCGAAGTACCCTGCTTTCTCCAGTTCGTCCTGGCAGAGCAAGATAGCCTCGTCGATATAATCCTTGACTCTCTTCTCCCCGATAATCGCATTGACAACCACTCCGACCTGGGGCTTTTCCACGGAAAGATCGCCCAGGGTCTGAAAAAAGGCACCCTTCATGAGCCATTCGTGTCCCGTATGGGGGACATTTCTGGTCTGATGGGCCACTGAACGACTCCATCCCTTTTCCTTGATGACTTTGCGCATCTTAAGCGGAGGCAGGAAATACGGGGCATAGGGCTCGTTGATGGTCGGCTCCTTCAAGAGAGTGATCTTGCCACCCACGAACTTGTCCTCGGTCTCGTAGATCCGCTTGCAACCGGGATGCTTCATTTCGTCCACACCAAAAATGGACTTGTTCATCGCGGACTTGTCGTATTCAAAGACATCACTTACTTCGAATAGGGCCATGGGGTTGCCCTGATAGGTCAAAACCACACTCTGGCCGGGCTCCACGCCCTTGTCCTTTATATCCTGCTCGGAGAGATCAAACAGGATAGGGATGGACCAGATAGTGCCATCGGCAAGAGTCATGTTCTTGACCACGGAATCCACGTCATCCTTGCCCATGAAGCCTTCCAAGGGGGTGAAAAAGCCGTAGGAAATATTGATTATTTCATTGGCTATCTGCCTGCTGACGGGGATCTGATTGAGCCCCTTTATCTTTTCTTTCGCTTCACTGGGCTGCAAAATCCTCTCTTTGATTTCTTTGCCGCCGTGTCCAATTTCAGCCATTTGCTATCTCCTTTCTTTTAGACGTTAAAACTGAAATATACGGATACTAAATTTTATCCTAGAAATTAAAAAACTACCCCTCACGACTAGACATCATTGCTTGTGCAAAAAATAACAAGACCCGGCCTCACTGTCAAGGCTATCTGAGGTCCTGTTTTTTCTGGAAGTCAAGCATTGTGAAAAATTAAACAACTTGTCAAGAAAATATTTAACGGGGAAAATTCGAGGTCCATTGGGCTTGCCAGCAGGCTTCCCGTGTCCGGACCAATTTGATAATACAAGGCAAGACCCTATCTTTGACCTCGGGGGAAATTGCCGCTAAATTCATTTTAGTCCTTCGCCGAAGGGAATTGGATATTTTGTGCTTTCCTATGGAGAGGGCAAAGGGAGGACACTCCCGGCGTGTGGATTTTTATATTTTCTCCTCCTGATCTTTTTGGATACTTTTAACGAGTTTCCATCCGGAAATGGCCCTTTTTTATTTCAACGGCGTCAACTTTCGTAATTATTCGACTACGTATTAAGATACGCTCGCTCATAATTACTTGATTTCCCTGTTAAACAGGGAAAACCCCCTTTTTGAGTTGGAAAGGTAATATTCCTAAATCCGGGAATTTTTGAATTTCCGGATAAGAACTAGAAAACACCGGGCCGGTAGTTTGGCATCAAAGAAGATGAAGAAAATCTACATCCAACGTCGAGGACCCAAGGGAATCTTAACCAAAACATCCGGGCGCGAAGTATGGAATGGGGACATCTGACTACGCAGGCAATAGAGATTGCCAAGCAAGCCGGGGAAATTATCCGGCAAAATTGGGACGAGGAACGCAAAATACAAAAAAAGGGACGGATCGACCTGGTGACGGACACAGACACCGCTTCCGAGGAATTTTTAAAGACCAAGCTCGGGGAGTTGTTCCCGGAGTGCAGATTTCTTGCCGAAGAAAGCGCAAAATCGCAAACCTTGGGGGAGGAACCTGTCTGGATAATCGATCCCCTGGACGGGACAACCAATTTCGCACACCATATCCCCCTTGTTGCAGTATCAATCGCCCTCTGGCAAGGGGGTGAAACAGTATTGGGTATAGTTCACCTCCCTCTTCTCCGGGAGACATTTCACGCAGAAAAAAATCAAGGCGCTTTCTTGAACCAGGCCCCCATCCATACCACAGCTACTGAAGAACTAGAGGATGCCCTTGTGGCTACCGGCTTTCCGTACACAGTGGACCGGGACATCCAGGAAATACTCTATTATCTGCGCCGCATCCTGGTTTCAGCGCGGGGAGTAAGGCGCCCGGGATCTGCGGCAATAGATCTGGCCTATACCGCGTGCGGGCGTTACGAAGCGTTTTATGAAATGGGACTCAAGCCATGGGATACTGCGGCCGGATACCTCCTGGTCCGGGAAGCCGGGGGGCGGATCACCCGATTCGACGGCCGTGAATACACCCCCGGAGACCGGGATATCTTGGCTACCAACTCCGCCATACATCCAGTCATGCTCGAAATGCTCTCCAAAGACTGGGAGGGCAAACCAAAAAACAATTGACAGCAAAGGTATTACTGAATACCAGTCCCCTTAGTCGGGAAGTGGCGCAGTCTGGTAGCGCACCTGCCTTGGGAGCAGGAAGCCGCTGGTTCAAATCCAGTCTTCCCGACCAGACAACAAATACAGGGGCGCGGGGAGGTATATCCCTGAAGCCCCTTTTTTGTATTGCCTTGGAGACATCGGTTCCGAGGAGAATCACAAGGACTTAAACAAGATCCACGAACCGCACATTGATCTGTGGGCCGGTATCCACCAAGGCCAGGGAAGGGGGACCGGATTTGGGCTTGAAGAAAGAACCGGGATTTACAAGCAATGCGCCCTGCCTGCTTTCGCCCTGGAAACGCTCATGGGTATGCCCGTAAAGGATCAGATCGAACCCGGGGCCAAAGCTCCCGGCCACGTTCTCCCCCACCTCAAATCGTTTTCCCCAGCCATGCGCAGCCCCCACATGCAGGCCGTTAACATCCATTTCCAGGCTCAAAGGGAGATCTTCGCTGCCGGGAAAATGATCACAATTACCCCTAACGGCTGTAAATCCGGGATGTGAGGCGAGATAATCCGAGACCGGCCCCGAGGTGAAATCCCCGCAATGAATAACCATATCCGCCTGGACCAAATAGTGGGTGTAGGCATGCACCAGCCTATTGTCCGGGATCTCCATGTGCGTATCGGAAATAACTGCCAGTCGCATTATTGCCCTACATCAACCGGTGCGCTGGACATAAGATATTTAAGATCGTCATCCGTAAAATATATACCCGCTCCGGCGAAAAAGGACTCATCCCCGGTATCGCTAACAAAATCGTCCATGCCCGCGGTTACATAAAAATTGCGCAAAAAGTACAAGCTCCCGCCGGCCTTCAAGTGCGGCGGGTCCTCGTCGTCAAAGTCAAAGGCCTCGGTGTACAGCTTAACCCGATCCTCCCACAGATAATAATCCAGGCCCAACCCCCCGGAGGATTCGATCAACCCGCCGCGCAGGACCAGATCGTGCCAGCGTTTGGCCAGTTGGGCGTTGAACTTGAGCCGGTTTTCCTTGGTCTCTTCCTCGTGCTCTTTCCGCCAGCCCGACCCTCCGGAACCTTCCCATTCGGTCTTGGTAATCGTGGTCTCTGTTCTTCCCTTGGGGTCGTCCACTATTCCCAGCAAATAATACTTGTCTTCGGAAGGCTGGAGTTTCAGGTTCAGATAGGACTTGACATCCCCGGAGTCGGCCATCCACTCGGAATGGAAATCCACCGAGGTTTTAAATTGCTCCTGCTTGGTCAAGTATTTGTTGACTCCCTCCAGGGCCTTGTCCAGTTCCTTGCCGGTTTTCTTGTCGTTGATCAGCTTGCCCAGGGTCCCTTTGCCCTTATCGATTTTCTGGGAAACATTCTTGAGCGAAGTGACGGTCTCTTTAAGATCCTTGCCCATCTTTTCGTCGGACATGAGCTTAGCCACTGCCCCCTCTCCGTCCTCGGCCTTGGCCAAGAGGGAATTCATCCTTTTCATGGTGCCCTTCATGTCTGCAGAGGCCTGTTCAAAATTGGTGATTATCCGGTTCAGGGCCTGCTTGTTGGTCCCGGAAACATCCTTCAGATCGGAGGAAAAATCCTTTAGATTGGAGACAATCTCGTTCACGCTCTCCATATTCTTCTGGACCATGCTGTTCATGCCCCGGGACATTTCCTTCAGATTCTGAATCAGGGCCCGCAGGTCCTGCTCTCCTTTTTTACCGCCCAAAACATTGGATATGCTCTCGGCAACGGTCCCGATATCATCGGCGATCTTGCCCACTTTCTGGAAAAGCTGATCCATGTCCGCCGGACTTTTGGATCTGGTTATTTTCGCCCCTTCCTCCAGACGGGGATAGGCTTTGCTACCCGGTTTTATCTCCACAAACTTGTCCCCGAGGACTCCCCGGGTACGGACGGTCACTCTAGCGTTGGCATGCAGGCTCACATCAGGCTCCAAGGCCAAAGTAACCCGGGCCTGGGAATCATGCAAAGAAATATCCCGGACCACTCCCACTTCTATCCCGGCGATCTCCACCGGTGCCTTTTCCTTCAGTCCGCTGACATTCTCGAAATAGGCCTGTACTTCATACATCTCCCCGGTAATCTTCTTGCCCTTGTTCACCTGGGTGGTCATATAGGCCAAAGCCACGATAGCCACAAAAACGAATATGCCCACCTTGACTTCGATGCCTGCCTTTGACGCCATAATTACTCCGTTGCTGTTTGCATTCCGGGGCCGGATTCGTTACCGGGCCTCGGTTAAATCCCGGCGGCTTATTCAATTAATCCCAATTGGTCCCTCGGCCTTGCCGTGAATAAATTGATGGACCACTGGATCATCCCAATCGGAGATTGTCTCCGGGCTACCCTGGGCAATTATCCGCCCTCCATAAAGCATAAATATGTTGTCCGCCGTATCCATGGTTGCCTGGATATCGTGACTGATGACTACGCACGTGGCCTTGAACTCTTCCTTGGTGCGAACTATAAGTTCGTTTATGGTTGCGGCCATCACCGGGTCCAATCCGGATGTGGGCTCATCAAACAGAACTATTTGCGGATCCAGGGCCAAGGCTCGGGCCAGCCCCACCCTCTTGCGCATCCCCCCGGAAAGTTCCGCAGGCATCTTGTACCCCATGCCCTGGAGCCCTACGGAAGCCAATTTGTTCTCCACAATATCGAGTATTTCCTGCTTCTTCTTCCGGGTATGCTCCACAAGGGGGAAGGCGACATTCTCAAACACACTCAGGGAGTCGAAAAGGGCCGCCTCCTGAAAAAGCATCCCGAAATTTCGGCGCAGCCTGGACAAATCTTGCTCCCTGAGGCGGGTTATATCCTCGCCCTGGACCAGCACCTGCCCGTGATCCGGGCGTAGCAAGCCAATTATATGCTTTAAAAGCACGCTTTTTCCGCCGCCGCTGCGCCCGATAACCACATTGACCTCGTCCCGGGGCAAAGCAATATCCACACCTTGGAGTACATCCTGGAAACCAAAGCTTTTGTATACTTGGCGGAATTCAATCTCCGCCATTCTCCCGGAAACACCCATAATGATATATATCCCTCTTTTTTCCCGGATCAAAACATGAGCGCAGTCATGACATAGTCACTCATGAGGATAAGAACTGAAGCCATAACCACTGCCTGGGTGGTGGACCGCCCCACTCCTTCCGCTCCTCCACTGGTATAAAACCCCTTGTAGCAGCCGATCAGGGTCAGCAAAAGGCCGAACACAGCGGCCTTGGTCAAGCCGTTATAAATGTCCTCGCCCTCCAGAAACTCATAAATTTTGTTCATGAACATAGCGCTGTTTATGCCCAAGATCTTGACCCCGACCAGATACCCCCCCACAACACCGATAAAATCGCTTATTATCGTAAGCAAAGGCAAAACAATCACCCCGGCCACAATCCGGGGAAGTACCAGATACTGCACAGGATTGATGGCCATAACATGCAAGGCGTCTACCTGCTCGGTAACCCGCATGGTTCCAATCTCCGCAGCTATCGCCGAACCTGCCCGGCCAGTGACCATTAAAGCGGTGATCACTGGACCCAGCTCCCGGGTCATGGACAGGGCCACGGTAGCCCCAACCAGGCTTTCCGCGGAAAACATGCTGAAAGCATAATAGGTCTGCAAGGCCAGGACCATCCCGGTAAAGAGTCCGGTCAGGGCCACCACAAAAACAGAATGCACCCCGATGAATTCCATCTGTTTAAAAAAAAGACGCCAACGCCAGGGAGGCCGCACCAGCCAATAAGATGCAGAGACCAACAAAAGCGCTATCTGCCCCATCTGGGTAACAAAACCGATACTCTGCCTTCCCAGCCAGCCGAAAAACCTAAGCATCACCTCTCCGTTGCATTGCAGACCATAATGCCCGGACCTACCCGATATCTCTGTAAAAAGTCAATCGTGGCAAAATACTACTTGGAAGTAAATATATATACTCCGGTCCATTCCTGAGGCGGATAGGCCACAAGCTCCTCCAGCCTGCGAAAATAGATCTCCAAAACCTTGTCGCCGGGATATCTTTCCCGCAGTTCGGAGCATATTTGGCGCGAGCCCTCGAACTCCCCTCCACGGTACAATTCTATCATCCGTTCGTACTCTTTTAAATAATCCAGGGGGCAATTTTCCTCCTTTTCCGCCAGGAGCTCGAATATGGCCACTGCCCTGTCCTTGCCCTTGACCCGGACCAAATCCAAACTCCGAAACCAGAACCGCTCCCCGGCCCGCTCCCGGGTGGACTCGCTGACTATGATCCGGGTCTGATACTCTTTGTTCAGACCTTCCAGTCTGGAGGCCAGATTTACATTGTCCCCCATAACAGTATAGTCGAACCTGTCCTCGGAGCCCATGTTTCCGGCCACCATATCCCCGGTGTTTATTCCCACCCCGATATCCAGTGGTTTGTTAAGGACCGTGGCCCATTCCCGGTTAAACTCCTGGAGCTCGCGGACCATGAAAAGCGCAGATGTGCATGCCTCTTGCGCGTGCTCTTCATAATACAGAGGCGCCCCGTAAACAGCCATAAGCGCATCGCCTATATACTTGTCCAAAAGACCGCGCCGACCGGTGATAATCCTGGTCATACGCGTCAAAAAGGCGTTCAGCAAACGGACCAATTGTTCCGGATCCAGCTCCTCGGAGATAGAGGTAAAGCCACGGATATCCGAAAACAGTACAGTAAGGAGCTGCTTGTCCCCGCCCAGACGCAATCTGTCCGGGTCGGCCACTACCTGCTGCACCACATGGGGATCCAGGTATTTACTAAAGGCCTTGCGTATCTTTCGCTTCTGCCGGTCAGCAAATACAAATCTGTACACCGTAAGCGCCAGATAGTTGCAGATAAACCCGAGAAGGGGGTAAACCAGACTCACCCAGTAACGCCCTGCCGCCAGGAGATAATAATTGCCCACCACGTATCCGGTTCCGGCTCCGGCAAAAACAAGCAGAGAAAACACCGGATGCATACGCCACAAAAACAGGGCACAAAAAAGGCTAAGGCCAATTATGGCCCCCAAGTCAAACAAGGGAGCCCAGTTAGGGCGGCTTATAAAATCCCGGGACAATATCTGGTCCAGTGCTGTGGCCTGAATCTCCAGACCGGGATAAGCCACTCCGGCGGGGGTCACTCGCAAGTCATACACCCCGGGGGCGGTTACCCCTATAAGAACGTATTTGTCCTTCAAGCGGGATTTTTGAAATTCCCCGCGCATGACCTCCCAGGCCGGATAGGTGGGGATCGTCCCCGCTGGTCCCCGAAAGTTGAGGAGCATCCGCCCCCGTTCATCCGTGGGCACAAAAACATCCCCCACATCCACACCCATCATCCCCGCAGAGGAGATCATGATCGAGGGGATCGTTCCCGGATTGGCCCTCTGGGCCAGGGCTGCGGCCAAGGGCGCAAAGCTTTTTTGGTCGTGGGTAATGGCCAATTGATAACGCCGTATGGTGCCGTCATTGTCAGGGATAACATTGAAATAGGCCTGTTTGTCCGCCGCCTTGGCCAAAACCGGGATATTGGTCCGGGCCTTGTAGCCGCGGGGGATTTCCAGGCGGACCTCCTTGTCCCCACCAACTACCTTTTGTACCGGATACTGGGCAGCGCTTTTCAAGGTATTGCGCCCCCCTTGCGCTTCCGGATCCAGATTGAAGTAGTAGCCCAGGACATGAGGACTCCCCGCCCCGCTCAAAGCCCTGGACAAAGCCAAATCCGGGCTGGCGGACCGCAAACGTTTGCGGATATAAGTCTTGAGGGAGGAGTTGGGGAGCAAACCCAGCTTTCGGGCGCTTTTGGCCAGGTGGACCAGTTCTTTGCGGGCGGGGCTCTCTTGGGGATCAAAAAAACTTATATCAAATCCCACTGCCTGCGGAGAACAGGAATCAATTCGCCGGACCAGGTCGGCCATTACCGCCCGGGACCAGGGCCAGCGGCCAATTTTTTCCAGACTCTGTTCATCCACGGCCACGACCGCCACTTTCCCGGAAACCGGAAGTTCCCCCCTGGCCTGCAGGCGTAAATCGTATGACTTAAGCTCCAGAACATGCAAAAACCGGGGATCCAGGAAATAGCCCCAACAGACAAGCAAGGTGACGGCCACGGAAATAAAGGCCGGAGTCAACTTTTTCAGGTTAACCATCGCCGTTCTCCGAGGCCAAAGCAGCCCGGACACGGAATTCGCACTCAAACATATCCGGGGCCTCGCTCCCCCCTTCCACCAATGTGGTCCGCATCACCTTGTGTAGGAAATCGCGCAAAAAAAGACGGAAATCTTTTCCTCCGCCCATGTCCCGTATATAATAGTCCCGAAGCCGCCCATCCCTTCCGGCCTGAAAGACCACCACCGCATAGCCCGGGGCCTGCGGCCGGGTCGAGTTCCACACCCGCATCACCCCGGCCTTATACGCACGCAACCTGGAAGCCATCTCCGGATCATCCATACAGAGCCGGCTTTGGCGGTCCAAGCCGGAACCGTCCTTCAATGTGCCCCTTCCAGTCAATTTGGATACAGGCGGTAACTTATCTTTTCTTTCCCTATTGCGCCTGATCTCCCGGCGTAATTTGTGCATATCTTTCAACTCCAGGGAAAGCTCCGGAGATTCCGCGTTTTGCCCGGAATCCTTTTCATCCGCCATCCCCGTTGGTCCCCAGGAGGCCATAGCCATGGATAAAAAAAAGGCATGCAAGATAAATGAGCCCGCAACCCCCCAAAAGAGGAGGTGCCCATACATGCCTTTTTCCCGCGCCCCAGGCCACTCCATCATACCCCATCCATTGCCTCTTAGGAACAAGCGCTCATTCCCTGCCGTTCCCTTTGGTCCACCAGGAATAGTCGGCCTGATTGAACCACCAATCCGAAGAATCCGTGTCCATGATCTGCTCGGCCAACAAGCCCCCGGCCTCGGTACGCAACCGCTCCCGGGCATATTCCAGCCACTTTTCCGCCGCCTTGTTGCCTACTTCCAACTGCTCCTTGAGCTCCAGGATAAAATCAAGCTGATCCGCATCCTGGGCCAGCATCGCCTCCGGGGAATCATTCTCCTCCAGATCAGCGCACAAGGCAACTACCTCGGATTCCACCCCGGTACCACTCAAAGAATCCTGCAAGGCCCTGTTCTCATCGCTGGAATTATACAACCTGTTTACATAATTAAAATCCCCGGTACGGGCCTCGTGCAGGTCATGAAACAGACACATGACCACGGTCTTATATCTGTCGGCCCCGTTTAACCGGGCCAGGACAAATCCGATGACCGCGGTCCTGAAAGAGTGCTCGGCCACATTCTCTTTGCCGCTGCCCAGAAATTGATACCCCGTGCGCGGAGTCTTCTTGAGCATGCCCACTTCAAAGAAAAAGTCCGCCAGTCGCTTCCAATCCGTTTCTGTTCCGGACATCGTTTCAAGTCCTGTATTCCGCGTTTATATTCACGTATTCATGGGTTAGATCCGAAGCCTGCAGGGTGTACTCCCCGGGGCCCGAGCCCAGTTCTATATATAAATCTATTTGAGAACAACGTAAAAAGCGAGCAAAAGCTGCATCTATATCCATTTCCGCGGGCCTCCCCTTTTCAAAAATGCACAAAGGACCAATAAACACCCGAACCTCTTGGGGAGAGAAATCCGCTCCGCAACGGCCCAATGCGGCCACTATCCGCCCCCAATTGGGGTCATTGCCGTACATGGCGGTCTTGACCAGGGGAGAATTGCCCACAGCCCGGGCCGCACTCTCAGCTTGCTGATTATCCCCGGCTCCGGCCACCCGGATATTTAAAACCTTTGTTCCCCCTTCCGCGTCCTGGACAATCTGGTGAGCCAGGTCCCGGCAGACATTTTCCAGGGCAGCATACAGGTCCTGTTCGTCCTTGCCCCGGATATCCCCGCAGCCAGCTCCATTGGCCAGTGCCAGGACGCAGTCATTGGTACTGCTGTCTCCGTCCACGGTTATGGAGTTGAAGCTCTTTTCGGTGGCGGAACAGAGCATTTCCTGCCACAAGCCGGGTTCCACAAGGGCGTCGCAAAGGACAAACCCCAGCATGGTGGCCATATTCGGACAGATCATGCCCGCTCCTTTGGCCAGTCCAAGAATCCGCGTCTCCCCGCCGGAGACCTCCACCCGTTCTCCGGAAAGCTTGGGGAACTTGTCCGTGGTGGTTATGGCCCGGGCCGCATCAGCCGCACCTGACCGGCCAGTGGCCAGTCCCGGAAGAGCCCTTTCCAGGGCGGGCATGGGCAAAGGCTCCCCGATGACCCCAGTAGAGGCGGGCAAAATCTCCTCCGGACCCAGGGAAAACTCCCTGGCCACAAGCTCCGTACTCCGGCGGCAATCTGCTACACCCTGCTCACCGGTGCAGGCATTGGCCTGCCCGGAATTGACGAGGACAGCTCGAATGCCCGGGAAACTCTGAATCCGTTCCCGAGCCACAATAACCGGCGCAGCCTGGAACCGGTTGCGGGTAAACACCCCGGCAGGCACTGCAGGCAAGTGGCTTAGCATAAGAGCCAGATCGTCACGTCCTGTATAGCGCAGCCCCCCGCCGTGTGTAAAAAATTCATATCCCTCCGGGACAGTCAACTGCACGTTAGCCTCCCATATCTTTTGGCTCTTGGCCGTTGCTTTGTGCCTCGACGGACCAAGATTTCTGGGTCCTCTTTGATGTGGATTTTTCTATCTGCCGCAGCACTTTTTGTACTTCTTGCCGCTTCCGCAGGGGCAGGGCTCGTTGCGTCCCACCTTGGGGGATTGACGCCGGACCGGCTCCGGCTTGCCCCCGCCGGTGGCGTCGCCTCCACCCGCATACTGCACATTGGACTGTTCCTCGTGCTGGAACTCCGCTTCGCTGGGCTCAGCCTGAATCCTGAGCCGGCAAAGATCCCGCAGGGTGCTTTCCTTGATCCGGACCAGAAGTTCCTGAAACATGTCAAAGCCTTCCCGCTTGTATTCCTGTTTGGGATCCTTTTGAGCCAATCCGCGTAGTCCAATGCCTTCCTTGAGGTGGTCCATGTTCAGCAAGTGTTCTTTCCAGTTCTTGTCCAGGTTTTCCAGAAGGAAAAAGCGGACCACCTCGTGATAATAGTCCCCGGCATCTGCCTTGAGTTTCTCCAATTTGGCCCGCACCCGCCTGGAGGCCTCTTCGCGGGAAATAAGCTCCTTTTCCAAGGCCTTGCGGTTTAGATCAAACACCTCTTCTAACCGGGAAGCAATCAGATGTTTGGTCTCCTGATCCACTTCCCCTTTCCCTTTCCCGGATTCTTCCAAGGGAGAATATATATCCGCCAAGAGATCATCTATAAACTCATCCAAAAGGTCCACCAAGTCATCGGCCTGCATTATCTCCTTGCGCTGGGCATAGATGACCTCCCTTTGCTGGTTCATGACATCGTCATACTCTAAAAGCTGCTTGCGGATTTCGAAATTGTGCCCCTCCACCCGGCGCTGGGCGTTCTCTATAGCCCGGGAAATCATTTTGTTCTCTATAGCCTGTCCCTCATCCATGCCCATTTTGTCCATCAGCCCGGAAATACGCTCCGAACCGAAAAGGCGTAAGAGATCATCGTCCAGGGCCAGGTAGAATCGGGAGGAACCAGGGTCCCCCTGGCGTCCGGCACGGCCGCGCAGCTGATTGTCGATACGCCGGCTTTCGTGCCGTTCCGTGCCCAGTATATGCAGACCACCCAATTCTCGCACGCCTTCGCCCAAAACTATGTCCGTACCCCGGCCGGCCATATTGGTGGCAATGGTCACCCGGCCCTTTTCCCCGGCGCTGGCTATGATCTGGGCCTCTTTCTCGTGCTGTTTGGCGTTTAACACCTCGTGGGGCACCCGCATTTTTTTCAGCATACCGGCAAGCTTTTCCGAATTCTCGATGGAAGTGGTGCCCACGAGTACCGGCTGTCCCTTATTATAAAGTCCTCTTATTTCCTCGGCGATGGCCTTGTACTTCTCATCCTGGGTACGGTAGACCATGTCCGGGTGATCCACCCGGATCATGGGCTCGTGCGTGGGAATTACCGCGACATCCAAATTATAGATCTGCTTGAATTCCACTGCCTCCGTGTCCGCGGTCCCGGTCATGCCGGCCAGCTTATCATACATGCGGAAATAATTCTGGAAGGTTATGGAAGCCAGGGTCTGATTTTCCGCTTCCACCTCTACATTTTCCTTGGCCTCCAGGGCTTGGTGCAGTCCCTCGCTGAAACGGCGCCCGGGCATCAGCCTCCCGGTAAATTCATCCACAATAATAACTTGGTCATCCTTAACGATATAATCCACATCCCTGCTGAAAAGATTATGCGCTTTCAATGCCTGCAGGATATGATGCTGATAGCTTATATTCTGGGGATCAAACAGATTACCTACTTCCAGGATATCCTCGCATTTCTGCACGCCCTCGTCGGTCAAGGAAACGCTTTTGGCCTTTTCATCTACGTTAAAGTCCTCCTCGCGTTTCAGATAGGGGATTATACGATCAATCTCCGCATACATGGAGGTGTTCTCATCCGAGGGGCCGGAGATGATAAGCGGGGTCCGGGCCTCATCAATCAAAATGGAGTCCACTTCGTCCACAATGGCGTAGTGCAGTTCCCTCTGCACCAACTGATCCGAATAAAATTTCATGTTATCCCGCAAATAATCAAACCCGAACTCATTGTTCGTTCCATAGGTGATATCCGCGGCATAGGCCTCCTTGCGCTGCTCGTCATCCTGCTCGTTGGTCACCACGCCCACGCTCAGCCCCAGGAAATTGTACACCTGGCCCATCCACTCCGCGTCGCGCTGGGCCAGATAGTCATTGACCGTTATAACATGGGCGCCCTTGCCGGTCAGGGCGTTTAAGACCAGGGGGAGGGTGGCCACCAGGGTTTTTCCTTCACCGGTCTTCATCTCGGCTATCCTGCCTTGGTGCAAGACAATGCCCCCGATCAACTGCTCATCGAAATGGCGCAGCCCCAGCGCACGCCACGAGGCCTCCCGAACCAGGGCAAAGACTTCCGGTAAAAGGCGGTCCACATCTCCGCCGTTACTCAACTCTTTACGCCATTTTTCAATCCTCTCCCGCATTTGGGCATCATCCAACCCTTGCATTTCCGGTTCCAGGGCGTTTATGGCCCGAACCTGGGGCTGTAGCTTTTTTAAGTAGCGCTCGTTCTGGGTCCCAAAGACCCTCTTTACCATGTATGATATCATAATAACCTCATCCTCATTACTAAAACAAAAATCCATCCGCTGCCTGCAATAGCAGCCGGGGTGTTTGCACTTGATTAAACCGGTACAAGGAAGGACACTCTATTATATACCGGAAAAACTTTGAAAGCATATTACTGACTTGCCGGTTAGGCAAGACCGGGAATCTTGTCAAACCGGCCAAATCCAAATACCAAGGAACCAAACTAGGTCCCTTGCCTGTGGACTTTTAGTTTGCCGAAAAATCCATTTAATGTGACAAGGCGCAAAGCCGCCACCGACAGGGGAAAAAACCATGCAATATATCCTTGAACATGCCTCCACCCGGGGCACCACCGGGTATTTCCGGATCCGGCCGGCGAACGATCCCTCTTTGGAAGACTGTCTCCGACACCTAATCCGCCACCCATTGGACCTATTCATGCATCGATATGTCCAAGAAAAGCTCTGCGCACAAGGATCCGAACTGGGTCGCCTGGCTGCAAAATTCGATCATCCGGTCCTGGAGGCACTACTTTTGGAAATCCGGCAAAATACAGTAAGCCTGGAACAGGAAGCGGACCACCTCCGAAGGTGGACCCCATTAGGGGCAATCGACCTTTTGCAAAAAGAGGATAAGCAACCCCGGAACTGGATGGCCAAGCTCCGGGAGAATGTCTCCCGTCTTGCCCCCCTGCCGGAATTGGTAGCGGAAAAGGAGGCCTGTCAACTCCCCGCAACTCCCGCTGCTACCTTGGCGGATTTTTTGCCTATACACCCCGTGCCCCCCAAAACCAGTCCCCCGCCCCGGGAAATATCCGAAATAGCCGGATACAGGCTGCAAACATTGGGGGTGCTCACAGGTCGGGAAATGCGCCACGAAAATTCTCTCGCGCCCGTGGGCCTGACGCGGGGGTGGTTCTTACAGCGGGAAGTGCATAACCAGGAAATAAGCTATTCCCTGTACGGGACCCAAACCAGCTACGGACGCGGGACTGATCTGGAGTCGGCCCGTGTGGGACTGATTATGGAGATTGTGGAACGTTACTCCTCGTTTGCTTCCATGTTTAAGGAACGCATCCAGTATCTGAGCGGGAAAAACGAAATTATCCGCGGATCTTACTCCCGGTTTATCGCTCAGGGGGAAAACTGCCTTGACCCGGAAACAATGTTTCCAGATTATCCCTACCACGACGAGGAACTGACCTGGATGTACGGGCGGCAGACGGATCCAAACGGGCAGCGGGAGATACTTTTCCCAGTCCAATTGGCCTTTCTTTTCTCCAATCTGCACGAAAAGGCCCTTTTTGCCGCCCCACCCTCAACCGGACTCGCGGCAGGGATAACCGAGGAGCAGGCAAAACTAAACGCACTTTTGGAAGTACTTGAACGTGACGCCCTGGCCCTGGGGCTTTTCACACCAAAAGACTGCTTTCGCCTCCGATCCATCCCGGACTCGTTAAAGGAAAAAACAAAAAATACGGATGTAGTCCTTCAGGACATCTCCACTCCCTTGGGGATTCCGGCGTACAAGGCCTTTGTCCGGGACAGGGAGGGGACTTGTCATGCCGGGAGCAGCGCCCATCTCTGTGGGGCCCGGGCGGCTCTAAGCGCTATTATGGAGACCCCTCTACCCCCAGACCGAGAACTGCAAAAAAAGACGCTGGACTCGGAGATAGAAGAAAGAGAATGGGGCAACCTGCCGGATTATTCCAGCGGGGCCCCGCACAAGGATCTGGAGATATTGCTGCAGCTCTTGGTCCGCAACGGCTACCGCCCCATTTTTGCCGATCTCACCCGCCGCGATCTCGGTTTTCCGGTAGCGCGGGCCATTGTCCCCGGTCTGGAGCCAGGAACGGATTTCGACTCCTACCGCCGTACAACCCCGCGCCTATGGCAAAGCTACCGCAGCAAAACAAACCGCACCGAAAAAAGCGGGGCCAAAATCAGAACCGGACTACGGGATTCATTATCCCCTGGGGGTCGAATGCCTTCTTGATCCTTTGCATATACTCCCTTTGCACGGGATCCAGCTGCCAGGACAGATATTCCCTCTTGGCCTGGCCTATTCCGTGCTCCCCAGAAATCGTCCCTTCCAGATCCAGGACCAGACGCAGTATATCCTCCCGTACATGTCCGGCCAGACTGCATTCTTCCGCACGGGTGGCGTCGTACATGATATTCGTATGCATATTCCCGTCCCCGGCATGCCCGAACACCAAAACAGGTAGACCGCTTTTTCGCCCGATTTTGTCCGCACCGTGCACATAATCGGCCACCATGCCCCGGGGTACAGTAACATCCTCGCTTATCTTGTCCGGTTTCAACCTATACGAAGCCTGGCTTATCATGCGGCGCGGCTCCCACAATCTATCCTCTTCCGCCGGACCGGCCACCCATGTCTGAGCCCTTTCAAGGCCGCGTTCAATCCTGTCCAGATCCGAACGGACACCGGCCTCGTTCCCGTCCACGCGCACGAGCAGGACCGCCCCGGCATCCCGGGGCAGATCGACCCCGCCCATAGCGTGCAGACATTCCAATACGGCATGGGGGATTACTTCCATACCCACAGGCAAAATCCCCCGGGATAAAATGGTATCCACCCCTTCCAGGGCCTCTTTCAGAGAATCAAATACGGCCAAAAGAGAGGAAGTATACTGCGGTAGAGGCAGGACCTTGAGCCAGATGCGGGTAATAAAGCCCAAACCGCCTTCCGAACCGACAAACAAGGAGGTAAGATCCAGACCGACTACGTCCTTGTGGCAATTCCCTCCGGTACGCAGGATTTTCCCCCCGGGCAGCACTGCTTCCAAACCAAGGACATAATCCCGGGTAACGCCGTATTTTACCGCCCGCATGCCCCCGGCATTGGTGACTACATTGCCCCCGACTGTGCAAAACCGGGCGCTGGCCGGGTCTGGAGGATAAAAAAGGCCTTTACCCTCCAGATACTTCTGTAGTTCGCCAGTGACCACACCTGGCTCCACGCAAACCGAATAATCTTTTTCATTTACTTCCAGTATACCACACATGTCCAAACAGGAGACAACCAGCCCCCCGCTTTCCGGAACACAGCCCCCCACGGCATTTGTCCCCCTGGCCCTGGGATGCAAAGGGATACCCTCCTGCTGCGCCCAGCCCAAGAGCTTTTGCACTTCGTCCAGGTTCTGCGGCCTGGCCACCGCTCCGGGCAGGGCCTTTTTCCGACCGGCATCAACTCCGTATACAGCGGTTTTTTCCGGGGAAAAGAGCAATCTGTCTTCAGGGAGAAGGGCAAGGAGCTTTTTTTTCTGTCCCCGGGTGATGGGGGAGGGAGCAGTCGAAGACATTTGGGCTCTTTTTTCTCAGGATTGGTTTTTAAGGGCCCGGGCCATATCCATTTCCATAGCCTTGCGCTTGAGTTCCTCCCGGCGATCGTGCTTTCTCTTGCCCTTGCACAGGCCAAGCTCCACTTTTACCCGGCCGCGGGAAAAATACATGCTAAGGGGGATCACAGTAAGCCCCTTTTGCTCTACCTTGCCCATCCAATTGCGGATCTCGTCCTTGTGCAAAAGGAGCTTTCTCTCCCGATCCGGAGTGTGCTGAGCATATCCGGCATTCTCATACCCGGCTATGTGTATTCCCTCCAGGAAAGCCTCCCCCCTGCGGAATCGGACAAACCCCTCCTTGAAACTCAGCCGTCCGGCACGCAAGGACTTGAGTTCCGATCCGGTGAGGGAGATACCGGCTTCCAGCCGTTCCAGGATCTCGTAGTCCCGCGCGGCCCTCTTGTTCTTGCCTATAAGCCGCGATTTTATTTGCTTATCGCCGGTACTTTTTTTATTCAATAGTTGCCTCCACCAATGAGGAATAAAACATGACTTCTTCCGGGAAACGATCCAGGATCAGATTTCGGACCAATCTGTTGCTTTCGGCCACAGAGGACTGCCGGACGACCTGGCGTAATAGAGGCCTGCATTCCTCCATAGTGGTCTGACGCACCAGCCTCTTTATTCCCGGTATAGCCTGCGGGGTGAGGCTCAAGGAATCAATCTGCATGCCCAGTAATATGGGGATGCAAAACGGGTCCGAGGCCAATTCCCCGCACAGACTGACCTCTATACCGGCTTCATGCCCCGCATCCACTACATACTTTATGCTCCTCAAAACTGCCGGATGCAGGGGCTGGTACAAATAGGAGACATGCTTGTTGGTGCGGTCGATGCCCAGGGAATACTGGATAAGATCATTGGTCCCGATACTGAAAAAATCCACCTCCCGGGCAAGGATATCGGAGATTAGCACGGCCCCGGGCAATTCGATCATGATCCCCACGGGCATTTCCGGAAAAAAATTTATCTTTTCCCGGCGCAATTCCTCACAGACCTCTGCGTAGATATCCTTTATTTCCCGAAGTTCCTGTACACCGGATATCATGGGGAACATAACCGAGACATTACCTACAATACTGGCCCGGAGGATGGCCCGAAGCTGAGTACGAAAGATTTCCGGGTGCTTTTGACAAAAACGGATAGCCCGAAGTCCCATGGCTGGATTGGACTCCTCCACTGGCTGGACAAAAGGGGCTATCTTGTCCGCTCCCAGATCCAGCGTGCGGATGACTACCTGATTGGGATAAAGAATGGAGGCCAAATCCCGGTATTCCTCGAACAACTCTTCTTCCGTGGGTAGACTATCCCGGTTGAGATAACTATACTCCGTGCGGTACAGACCCACTCCTTCACCGCCGTTGTCGATAACTGCGGTCACCTCCTCGAAAAGCTCAATATTGGCCCATGTCTTCACCTGGTACCCGTCCTGGGTTTCCGCCGGAAGATGGCAGCACCGGCTTATGGTGCTCTGGTAATCCTCAAATTGGTATTTGAGATCCGTGTACCGGGCCAATTCCTCTTCAGTGGGATCTATAAGGGCCTGGCCATGCAGCCCGTCCAGTATTATCAATTCCCCGTCACGGACTTCCTCCTCCAAGCCCCCTACGGCCACTACCGCGGGGATCTGCAGGGAACGGGCCATGATTCCAGCATGCGAAGTCTTTCCCCCCAGCGTAGTGGCGAAAGCCATTATCTTGTCCACTTCCAGCTCTATGGTGTCCGCTGGGGAAAGGTCATGGGCCAATAAAATAACCCGCTGGGAAATAGCAGAAATGGAATCCTTACCTCCCCAGAGTTTTTTTTGCACCCGAAATGCCACCAGATCCACATCCTGTATACGCTGGCGGATATAGTCATCATCTATGGAGGCAAAGGCAATGCGTATGTCATGTACCGCTTTTTCCAATGCCCATCCCGCATTTATACCCTTTTCATAAATATACTTCCGGGCCGATCCTATCAGTTTATCGTCCTTGAGGATCATCAGGTGCGAGTCCAATATGGCCGAATGCTCGCGCAGTTCCTGGGGAATTTTTTTGCGCAGGGCGCTAAGCTCCTGCATCACTGCTTCCACGGCCCGGTCCAGGCGATCTGCTTCTTGGCTCAACTCCTCTTCCGGAACGCTTTGCCGATGCACATTCGTGCCCATCTCCCTGTTCAAAAAAAAGGCCTTACCGATAGCCAACCCGTTGGAAACCGGAATGCCGGAAAGTATTTTTC
Organism: uncultured Desulfovibrionales bacterium; assembly: GCA_964398785.1. Taxonomy (GTDB): domain Bacteria; phylum Desulfobacterota; class Desulfovibrionia; order Desulfovibrionales; family Desulfonatronovibrionaceae; genus CAYNNQ01. Next base: position 90,979 of record CAYNNQ010000001.1, read on the forward strand.
TGGCCATATATACTCCAAAACCAAGGATATTAATCCAATCCGCCGGATTTTCCCTTTACTTAAGCCTGAGTCTCCTCGTAAAAACGGTTAGAGATGAGTCCCGCTAAATAATCCAAGGCGTTTTCCGCGTCCTCCCCCTTGGCGGTAAAATGCAGTCTGGCACCCTGAGATGCCGCCAAAGAAAGTACCTCCAAGATACTCTTGGCGTTCACCTCATAACCGTCCATCCACACCTTGATCTCACAATCAAATCTCTGGGCTTCCTGAGCCAGTTTAGCCGCCGGCCTGGCATGCAGTCCCCATTTATTGCGCAAAACCACTTCCCGAGTAACGGTCTGTTTTTCCATCGCCTTATCCGAAAATTAACAACGATTTTTCCGTAGTAAACACAAAACCATCCGTTTTCCTTTTATGAACCGTAAAAAATACTTTGCGAGCCAACCGATTCCTTCTTGTCCAGAAGCGCCTGCAAAAAATGTTTTTTTGCAGGCAATGTTAAGTTTTAAGTTGAAAGTTTTAAGTGAAATCAAAGAGTTGCAATGTTTAATCTGTGCGGTTAAGGTTAACTCCAGCATTCGACTTTTTGCAGTTGCCTCTGTCCAGGCAATTTTTGTCCGGAAATTCAAAAATTCCCGGTTTTAGAAGTAGCAAGTTACCAATCAAAAAAGGGACACGGACAAAAAAACAGCTGCGGCCATAACCGCGGTTATCAAGAATTCCCGCAATACAGAAAGCTTGAATACCAAATAGGTAAAACAAATCAGTCCCAGGGAAATGCCTACAAATCCGGATATTCCCTCCCCTTCCGGGCACAGCATAGATATAAAGAAGAGCATAAGGGCGGCATTAAACATTTTCACCGCAGCCCCGCAGTTGATAAGATCCCAGTTTTTCACCCGGTTTAAAAAGGCCACACCCTGCATAAATCCGCGATAAAAGGTGTAGATCTTGAAAATTTGCAGAAAAACAAGACAAAAAACAGTCAATCCTACAGCCAGGGTTTCCAAGCCCGAATACCAGAATATCATGGTCCCCAATGCCCAGCTTACCAGGAGGCTGCCTCCGAAAAAGGAATCGCCTATGGCGGAAAAAGTATAGACAACAGTGGACTTGACCTTGTCGATCATTGCCTCGGGCAATAGCCCTTTGCCCGCCTTGCTTTCCATACTGATCAAAATGCCCACCAAAAGAGGGTTCCAGAAAGGATGCGAATTGTACAAACGTACATGTCTCCTACGCGCCTTCTGCAGTCTCTTTTCATCGGGGTATATCTCGCGCAGGGCGGGGTCCAGGGCGTATATCAAACCGATATTCTGCAAACCACGGGTATTGAAAGCGCCGTTCATCAAATAAGTGCGCAAATAACACCTGACAAGAGTAGTTACATGCATAAAAGCTTCAATACCTGATTAAAAGTGCGTTTACAACCGGGAGGTTATCCCTCGCCACTTGCTTCTCTCCGGGCCGATCCAGGGGCTTTGCCTTAAAAGGAACCACAAAATCCCTTCAATGTCTTGAAGGACACAACTACAAGAAACCATAATTTAAAATTGGACGTCTAAATTACATCCAACAACATCCTGACTTTATTTAAGACTTTCAACTTAAAACTTAACACTGCCTGCAAAAATATATTTTTTGCAGGCGTATCTTGAAGACCCTCACCGATTTTCTTCACCAGAGGGATTTTCGTGCAGCAGTGCATAGAGTTCCTTTCCGGACCACCCGTGCACGAGTTCCCGAATCTCCTTTACTGCCTGACGAGGCTTCTTGCCCTCGGCAATTTTTTTCTCCAGAAATTCCCTTGCCGCTTCCCGGCTAGTAAAAGGCATTTCCTCCGGAGGCCCAAGAACCACTGTAATCTCTCCCTGCAATTCCGAAGAAAGGGGAAAATCAGCCAGACGTCCGCGAAGAGTCTCCTCGAAGCGCTTGGTAATTTCCCGGACGACGCAACATTCCCGGTCCCCTAGAATCTCAAGAGCCGTTTCTAGTGTCTGTTTCAGCCTATTCTTGCGCTCAAAAAAAATCAGAGTACTCTGAACTTCCAGCCACTGTTGGAAGAGCTTACTGACTTCCCCTCTATGCCGGGGTAAAAAGCCCAAAAAGGAAAAAGGGATTGTGGGGAGACCAGAAATGCTCAAAGCGGTTGTTGCCGCGCAGGGACCAGGTACAGAAGTAACTTTGATTCCTTGTTCATGACAACGACGGACCAGACGGTACCCGGGGTCGGAAATAACCGGGGTGCCTGCATCGGAGACCAGGGCCACATCCCGAGAGGAATGCAGGATATCCAGGACTCCTTGCACCCTGTATTCTTCGTTATGCTCGAAGAGGCTAAGCATGCGCGGGACTGCCACTTGTAAAGCGGAAAGCAGGGTTTTGGTTCTACGGGTATCCTCGGCCAGCAACAGACTGCAACCCTCAATCACCTCCACTGCGCGGGGAGGAAAGTCACCAAGGTTGCCAAGCGGTGTGGCTATCACCCAAAGCCTGCCCCAAGTCGAAGGCATTCTGCACATGCTCCAAAGTTACATCATTTGCGTCTACTTCCAGGGCCACCAGATCAAACCTACAGCTCCTCGACCACAAATTGTACATACTTAGATAAATGCTGGCCGCGCGGGCTAATTTAGCCTGCTGTTTGGGGGAGAGGGATTCCGCCGCCCGGAGCATGCTTCCCTTTTTCCGGGTCTTAACTTCCACAAAGACCAAATCCCGGCCGTGAGAACAGACCAAATCCAGTTCCCCCCTGCGGCAGCTCCAATTGCGGTCCCGGATATTGTAGCCGTTTTCACGCATATAGTCCGCAGCAACATCCTCTCCGCGTCGTCCCAGATTCAAAGTTCGGGGAACCATCTCTGCCTTTCCTTTCTGCGCGGTAGCGTCACCCCTTTAAAGCTTTTCCTGTGCATGGGGCAGGGGCCGAAACGGCGCAGGAGTTCGCGGTGTTCCCTGGTACCGTATCCTTTGTGCCTGCCCAGAGCATATCCCGGATAACGTTTGTCCAGGGCCTGCATTAAACGATCCCGGAAAACCTTGGCCACGATTGAAGCAGCGGAAATGCTGGGGATTTTGTTGTCCCCTCCGACAACCGTTTCTTGTTTTAAATCTATGGGGATTTTTTGATTGCCGTCAACCAGGACCAAAGGAGGAAGGATGCTTAACTTGCTCACGGCTCGTTGCATGGCCTGGAGTGACGCCTGGAGGATATTTATTCGATCGATTTCCTTCGGCCAGGAGAGCCCCACGGCCCAGGCATTTGCCTGGGCCCTTACCCGGGACTGTAATTTTTTTCTGGTTACCGGGGAAATCTTTTTGGAATCAGTTAGTTCCGGAAGATCAAAATCAGCGGGGAGAATAACAGCGGCCGCTACTACAGGACCAGCAAGACATCCCCTGCCGGCTTCATCCACCCCGGCACAGGCTTGTCGTTCCGCATCCTCCCCGCATCTGGCCCCGCTTATTTCATTCCCGTCCCCACTTGTTTTGTTCCCCAAAAGGAGGTGGGCAATGTCCGGAGAGCCAGGATTATGCACTTAATTCCATTGATTTTTGGTCTTTATCCGGGCCGCCTTGCCCTTGAGCTTACGCAGGTAGTAAATCCGGCCCTGCCTGACCCGGCCTTCGCTCAGTACATCAATACGCTCGATTGCCGGAGAATGCAGGGGGAATACACGCTCTACCCCAATACCGCCGGATATCTTGCGGACAACAAAGGTCGCGTTGGATGTTCCCCGATTCACCCGGAGGACTATCCCCTGGAAAACCTGAATCCTTTCCTTCTCTCCCTCGATAATCCGTACATGCACATTCACGGTATCCCCGGCCTTAAAAGAGGGAATATCCATGCGCATCTGGCGTTTTTCAATCTTTTCCAAGGCGTTCATATCTCTTTACTCCTTATGAATAGTCTATTTTGAGCGGGTCCAAGCCCGCGCGGAATCAATAAAAATCGCCCACAATCCTGTCCAGGATTATGGAAGCGGCCGAACGTACCGACATATGATTATACTCACTCAAAAAACGAAGCGGACGAAGTTTGCATTCGCACTCTGAAATTGCTTCCTCGGCCAGGCCGTAACCAGTCCCCAAAACGAGCAAAATTGACTTTGTGCGCGCCGTTTTCCGCAACTCCCGGCAACTCACCGCTTCCTGCGCCCATCTAGCACTCGTGGAAACCACCAGGGGATCCATCCCGCTTATTTCCTGTACTCTTTGTCTGGCCCCGGACAAGTCCTCGGCCACTTCCACGCGGGCAAGTGCGTCGGCCCGATACGGATTCCCCTCTCCACCGGCCCCGTTTACCCAGTGCCCCAACAACCTGTGGGCCAGGTTTTTTTGGTCCCGTACCGGAGTACACAAAAAATACCGGGCTATCCCATAGGTATGGGAAACGCGCCCAATATCGTGGATATCCAGATTTGTCAAAGAGGTTGTACCTGTTTCTCCCCACTTGTTCAACACCGGATAATGTACCAATGCGAGGTAGATGCCCCTGGAGACACTTTTTTTCTGCATACCGCGCAGGTCCCGGACATCCGCGGATGTCAAGGGAGCCTCCTCCAACAGATCCGGCCTGTTGCGCAAGGTGATCTCCAGGGCCTTTTTATGGCGCCAAGAATCCACACCTCCGTGGTCCCCGGACAGGAGGACAGGAGGGACCCTTAGTCCGGCATACTCCTCCGGCCGGGTATATTGCGGATATTCCAGCAATCCGGAGGAAAAGCTCTCCTCACCGGCGGACTCCATCTTGCCCATAAATCCCGGGACCTGCCGGGAGACCGCCTCAATAACACACAGGGCGGCGCTTTCCCCGCCATTTAGGACAAAGTCCCCCACGGACAGGGGACTCAAATCGAATTTTTCCGGTATCCGGGCATCGATTCCTTCATAACGCCCACATACCAGGACAATCTCCTCCTCCCGGGCCAGATCGGCTGCCATCTTCTGTTCAAAAGGATGTCCACCGGGGTCCATGAGGAGTTTTCGGGACTGGACTGGTAGCGTACTCAATGCCCGGTCCAGAGGCTCGGGAAGCATAACCATGCCCGGTCCACCCCCGTAGGGCTTGTCGTCCACGCTCTTGTGCCTGTCCCGGGCGTAATCCCGGGGATCGATAAACTGGAATTCCAGCAACCCGTTTTGCACCGCCTTGCCCAAAAGCCCGCAGGACAGGGGGGAAGAAAAGAACTCCGGGAAAATGGTTATGATTTTTATGGAAAGCGGCATGTATAAACCCTGTTACAGAAAAATAAACGGGATAAGGCAATATTAAATAACCTTTTTATCTTCCATCCGAAAATGGCCTTTTTTCAGTTCAACTGCGAGGGTTTCCGTAATTCCTTGTCAAACAGAAAAAAATCGCATTTCCGAACCCCAAATTTGCTATTTTTATCCGGAGATTTTTAAATTTACGGATAAAACTTTTTAGTCACCGGGGATGCTTTAAAGACCATTACTCCTCATCACCATACAGACCCAGAAGTCCCGGAGGAGGGTCTATATATATTCGCTTGTTCGCTTGATCCACGCGGGTCACAAATTGTGGTTCCGCCGGGAATAGGATCTCATTCTCCCCGTTATCGAAAATAGTCCAAATAATCCCGCCTCCGCTGTTCCAAGCGTTCTCCAGGACCCCCACGTATCCGCCATCATCTTCGTAGACAGCATACCCCAAAAGGGTCAAAAAAGAATCCGGGACTTTGGCAACCAAGTCCTTTTCCCGGACAAGTACCTGCGCGCCGCGCCATTTCTCGGCCTCATCCCGGCCGGAGAGCCCATCCAGGGCAAGGATAAGCCCCTTGGAACCGCTGCGGCAGCCATCCACCGCAAAGGGACGGGGATTCATTTTCGCCATCTCCATATACACGCGCTCAAATCTTTGCACTAAAAAAGGGGAGTCGGGGGGGACATGTACCCTCAACTCCCCTTTGAGCCCGTGCGGCTTAATCACCTTGCCTATGCGTACAAGGTCTTTGGCCATTTCACTTAAGTCTCAAATTATTCGATTATCTCCAAAACAGCCCTTTTCTGGGCCTTAGTGGAAGCAGCACCTAGAAGCGTGCGCATGGCCCGGGCGGTACGGCCCTGTCTCCCGATTACCTTGCCCAGATCTTCCTTGGCCACCTTCAATTCGATTACCGAGGTCTGTTCTCCTTCCAATTCAGACACCACTACCTCATCAGGATTGTCCACCAGCGATTTCGCAACGTACTCAATCAGGTCCTTCAACATAATCACCTCCGCTTTAAAACAACGGTTCGCTAAAACATCCGTTACAGATGAAAAGCGATACTACGAATCGAGCCGGCAAGCACTATTTACCGCTCCAGACAACAGGTTACATGCCGGCTTTTTCCAGAAGAGAACGCACGGTATTGGAAGGTATTGCTCCCCGGTCCAGCCAACGCTGGGCCTTTTCGGTCTCCACCTTGATTTCCGGCGGCTCGGTCATGGGATTGTAATAACCCAGATATTCCAAAGCACGCCCGTCACGCCTCTTTTTGCTGTCCATGGCCACGATGCGGTAAAACGGCCTTTTCTTCGAGCCCATCCTCGTCAGTCTCAATTTTGTTGCCATATCTATTATTCCCCCAATTAGATTATTTGTCTATTTTATGTGCAATAAAAATATCCGGTGGATGCTTTTCCCATATTCATCAACTCAGCCTTTGTCCAGAAACGCCTGCAAAAAATATATTTTTGCAGGCAGTGTTAAGTTTTAAGTTGAAAGTTTTAAGTAAAATCAAAAGGTTATAAAGTTTAATCTGTGCGTTTAACTCCAGTATTCGACTTTTTGCAGATGCCTTTGTCCAGAAACCAATTGCCGGACAGTTACTCTGTCTCCCCGGACACTCGCGGTTCCCCAACAGTCCCGGCTATTTCTTCTTTTTCTTGCCCCGGTTTTTCTGCTTGGCCTTCTTCCGCTGCTTACGCAGCTTTTTCTGATCCGCGCTGGCCTGATTTCCACCGCCCGCCTGCTGGGAGACCATCCCTTTCATCATTTTTTGCATCTGTTCAAAATTTTTAAGTAGTTGATTTACTTCCTGCACGGAGGTCCCGCTACCCGAGGATATGCGCTGCTTGCGACTGGAATTGATTATTTTCGGTTCCTGGCGCTCCTGGGCAGTCATGGAGCTTATTATCGCCTCCACCCGGGCGAGCTCCTTGTCCGGCATTTTCACGTTTTTCAGCTGGTCCTTGAATTTGCCCATCCCAGGGATAAGCTTTACCAAACTCTCCACGGAACCCAGCTTTTTCAAACGCCGCATCTGGGTGCGGAAGTCCTCAAGGTCAAACTGGGATTTCTTGAGCTTCTTCTCCAGGCTTTCCGCCTCTTTCTCGTCAAAGCCTTCCTGGGCCTTTTCAATCAAGGTGAGCACATCGCCCATACCCAGTATGCGCGAGGCCACCCGGTCCGGGTGGAAGACCTCCAGATCGCTCACCTTTTCCCCGGTACCGATAAATTTTATCGGTTTGTCGGTGATGTGCTTGATGGACAAGGCCGCCCCGCCCCGGGCATCGCCCTCCATCTTGGTCAACACCACCCCGGTCATGTCCAGGGTCTGGTCAAAGCGTTCGGCCACATTGACTGCATCCTGGCCGGTCATGGCGTCGGCCACGAAGAGGATCTCCTGCGGGGTGCAGGCAGACTTGATATCGGCCAGTTCCTGCATGAGTGTTTCATCTATATGCAAACGGCCGGCAGTATCCAGGATTACTACATCCTGGGCCTCTTCCCGGGCCCGATTTAGCGCGTTCAGGCAGATATCCACCGGGTTCATCTGGGATGTAGAGCCGTAAACCGGAACATCCAGCTGCTCCCCTAGAGTGGTTAGCTGATCAATGGCTGCAGGGCGATACACGTCGGCAGGGACCATATACGGGGACATCTTGTGCTCCCGCCGCAAATGCAGGGCCAATTTGGCTGCAGTAGTGGTCTTTCCCGACCCCTGCAGCCCGGCGAGCATAATCACTACCGGAGGCCTGGCCCGCAGGTTAAGCCCGCGGCTCTCTCCCCCCAATAGTTCCACCAGCTCTTCATTGACCACCTTGACCACTTGCTGTCCGGGGGTCAGGCTCTGCAAGACATCCTGCCCCAGAGCCCGCTCCTTTATCCTGGCAGTAAAATCCCGGACAACCTTGTAGTTTACATCCGCCTCAAGAAGGGCCAGACGCACTTCCCGCAGACCGGCCCGAATATTGTCTTCATTCAGGCGGCCGTGTCCCTTTAAGTTCTTGAATACTGAATTCAGTCTATCCGATAAATTATCAAACATAAGTTCCCCAAAAAAAGAAGTTGACCTGTATAACCCAAGCCTTCCTTCAGGTCAAGCCACCATGTCCCGGAGAACTGCAACAGGGCCCAGAAAAAATCTGGCGGAGAAAATCCATATCAAACGTCGAGGAACCAAAAAAATCCAAAAGACCCCGGGAAATCACAACCTGTCCACCGCTCTTTTTATGGCCGAAGCACTTCCGGAAACCACCCTGTCCGGAACGCAGAAAGCCAGCCGGACATACCCGGAATATCCGAATCCGGAACCGGGAACGGCCAATACATTCTCCGCCATAAGGGCGTCTATGAGGTCCTGGTCGTCACCCGTGGGAGAGCGGACGAAAAAGTAGAATCCCCCTTCGGGATCTACATATTCCAGCCCCGCATCTTTCAGTATCCGGGCCAACATTTCCTTGCGCCGCGCATATATCCCTACATCCACGCAACTATCCATGGCCTGCAAAAGGATTTTTTGGCCCACCACCGGGGCGTTGACAAAGCCCAGAATCCGATTGGCCAGGGCCAAGCCGCCCATCAGCTCCCCGGATTCGGGCATGTCCGGACTTATCGCCGCATACCCGATCCTTTCCCCGGCCAATCCCAGGCTTTTGGAGAAGGAACTGACCACAGCACTGTAGGCATAACGATGAAGAAGAGAAGGTACAATGCGACCATCATAGCTCAAAAAACGGTAAGGTTCATCCGAGACAAGGAAAATGGGCCGGCCGAAGCGGGAGCTCTTTTCCTTAAGTATCCGAGCCAGTTCGTCCAGCTCCTCCGCAGTATAGATCCTTCCTGCGGGGTTATTCGGGGAATTTATAAGCACTACTCTTGTCCGTTCAGTAATGCTTTCTCCCATGCCTTGCAGGTCCAGGCGAAAGTCCGGCTCCAGGGCCGGGACCGGAACGAGTTTTCCCTGGTGATTCTGGGCATAAAACCCGTATTCCACGAAATAAGGAGCGGGACAGAGGACTTCCTCCCCCGGTTCCAGAACCGCCCGGAAAAAGACATTGAGTGCCCCGGCTGCTCCCGCGGTCATGAGCACATTTTCCCCAGGGATATCCACACCCTGCTCCCGACTGACTTTGCGGGCCAGTGCCTCGCGGACTTCCGGAAAACCGGTATTGGGCATGTAACCCAAGGCCAAAGGCTCCCCGGCTTCGGAAGCGCATTGACGCAGGGCCCGGGCCACGCTTTCCGGAGGGGGTACATCCGGATTGCCCAGACTGAAATCAAAGACATTGTCCTCCCCGTATTTCTCCTTTAGCTCCCGCCCGGCCTCGAACATGCGGCGGATCCACGAGGAATTTTCAATGTATCCCGCGACTTGTTTGGACAATACTCCCATGTCTTCCTCCTTATAATTGAACACCCTGTTTTTTATATTCATTCAATTTATTGCGCAGGGTGCGCACAGAAACACCCAAAAGCTCGGAGGCCTGAGTCCGGTTCCCCCCCGTCTTTTTCAGACTTTTCAAAATCATCTTTTTTTCCATCTCATGTAAAGGCATAAGCTCCGGATCCTGGCTTGCACCAAGTACTACGGACTCCTCTGTTGTCGCTTCCGCCTCAGCTTCTTCGTCTTCTTCCTCCAGAAGAAAATGGGATTTTTTAATGACCCCTGTTTCGGAACTGAGCAAGACAGCCCGTTCCATCAAATTCTGGAGCTCGCGAACGTTTCCCGGCCAGTCATGCTCCAAGAGCCAGTTCCGGGCCGATGTTTCAAAGCGGGGAACTGGCAGGGAATATTCCGCGGCAAAGCGCTCGGCAAAATATCCGGCCAAAAGAAGGACATCCTCGCCTCTTTCGTTTAATTCCGGAAGCTTGAGCGGGATAACATTCAACCGGTAAAAAAGATCCTCCCGAAATTCCCCATGCCGCACCTTTTGCTGTACATCCCGATTGGTGGTGGCAATAATGCGCACGTCAACGGATATGGTCTCTGTTCCGCCCACCCGGTCTATCTCTTCCTCCTGGAGCACCCGCAAAAGCTTTGCCTGCAGGGACAGATCCATCTCTGTTATCTCGTCCAAAAGCAGACTCCCCCCACTGGCCAGCTCAAAACGGCCTCTCTTTCGGGACACAGCCCCGGTGAATGCACCCTTTTCATGTCCAAAAAGCTCGGACTCCAGGAGATGCTCCGGCAAGGCAGCGCAGTTTACCGCTACAAAAGGCATATTCCGGCGCGGGCTATGTTCGTGTACATAGCGGGCAAACAGCTCCTTGCCCGTTCCGGATCTCCCGGTAATCAGCACGGTAGCCTTGGAGGGAGCCACTTTGCGGGCCAAATTCAGGACTTTTTGCACCGCCGGGTGGTTCCCGATAATGTCCTTGGTGGGAATGGCGGGGGGCTCTTCCTTTTGGGAGGCTTCCTCTGGCCCCCCTTGCTTTTCCGGTGGAAGGAGGGCCTGGATCTTTTCCCAAACAAGGGGAAGGAGCCAATAATCCTTGGCCCCCATCTGCATAACAGCCTGGGCCTTTTCCGCTGTCCCTTCCTCGGAAAAAACCACCACTTTCCTTTTATCCTCCTCTCTTTCCAGGGCCTCCAAAAAATCCTCCACCCTATATCCAGGCAATTTGTCCTCGGAAAAAATCACATCCGGGTCCTTGGTCCGCACCAGTTTCAAGGCGGCTTCCAGCCGGTCGCTTAGATGCACTTCCACCCCAAGTTCCCTGAAGTAGGGGAAAAAGGAGGAGAGCCTTTCCGGGCGAGAGATAAAAAGTACTGTCCGTTTTTTCATTCTGTAGGCTATCTTATCCTTAACTTGAATATTTTTCAATGACATATAAGGCGCTCCGCAGCGAAATGAAAAAACAGACAACCCGCTCCTTGCCCAATGTGCAGGGTTTTGCTAAAAGCTCTCCGGCCGGTATAAAATATCGGCGGAAACCCTAGATGTGCTTTTTAGTCCCCTTTTGTAACAAACAGGGTCTCTCTGCCCTATTAAGCCAGCAACCGAAATGGACAATACTCTCATCATAAATATCCTGAACCAGATTGCCGGAGGGAAAATATCTCCGGAACACGCTATGCCCATGCTCAAACAGGCGATGCACCGGGAAAATTCTCCGGGAATCACCCCGGACTTGGACCGGGAAGAACGTACCGGAATCAGGGAAGTCATCTTCGGACCAGGAAAAAGCGTACAGCAGATCATCAATTCCGCAAAAGAGCTAGGCAAGGGTAACAAGCCAGTCTTGGCCACCAAAGTCCCTCCCGAATATGAGACCGAGCTCAAAAAGGCCTTTCCCCAAAACGGGTACTTCGATTCCGGCTCCGGGATATTCGCTTTAAATTTCGACCCCGGTCTTGCCCCGCCCTGGCCCGGGACAGGAGACATACTTCTCCTCACTGCCGGAAGCGCTGATCTCCCGGTGGCCTTGGAATGCCTCGCCTCCTGCCGTTTTTTGGATATAGAAGCCGGGCTTATCTGCGATGTAGGCGTGGCCGGTCTGCACCGGGTGTTCGAGCACATGGAGACAATCAAGACATCCAAAGCACTCATAGTAATTGCCGGAATGGACGGGGCGCTACCCTCTGTAGTGGCTGGTCTCTGTCCCCAGCCGGTCATAGGAGTGCCCACTTCAGTGGGCTACGGAGTCTCCTTCGAGGGGGTAAGCGCCCTTTTAAACATGCTAAACTCCTGTGCTCCCGGCATTGCCGCGGTAAACATCGACAACGGGTTCGGAGCGGGCTGTATAGCCCAAAAGATACTAAACACCCGGTAGACTGCCCCAATGTTCGCCATCAGCCTCCCTTGTCCAGAGACATCTGAAAAAGTCCAAGTCCGGAGTTAAATGTACAGATCAAATTGTGCAACCCTCTGATTTTACTTAAAACTTAACAACTTAAAACTGCCTGCAAAAATTTATTTTTTGCAGGCGCATCTGTCCAGATCAAAAATAAAAATGAACATTGCCCTGGTAAATGCAACCCATAAATGGGGCGGGGTCAAGACCTGGACCCTGGAAACCGCGTTAGGCCTGAAAAGCCGGGGACACACCTGTCACATATCCGGGAGGCCGGGTCCTTTTATAGACAAGGCACGGGAAAAAGGACTCCCTGTTCTCCCCGTGAATTTCGGTGTCGACTTCAATCCGTGGGTCATCCGGAAATTCATGCGTTTTTTTCGAGAAAACTCCTGTGAGCTGGTTTTGGTCAACGTGGGCAAGGGGATGCGTTCCGCGGGAGTAGCCGCCAGACTCTTGGGCATACCGGTCGTGCATCGCATTGGGCTCCCCGGGGATATGCTCAACTCGCCCAAGGTAAAGTGGACCTATAAATTTATACGTCCCGTTTTGCTCGCACCCTCAAAATACGTAAAAAAGGGTATACTCGGGGAGCATTTTTATATCCCAAAGGAAAAAGTGCGGGTCGTCCATATCGGGAAAATACCTCAAACACCCCCTGCGCGGTGCCAAAAACCGCTGCAAATCGTCTCCACCAGTCAGTTGAATTCGGATAAGGGACACGAAGACATGCTTGCCTGCCTGGAGTCCGTTTTTGACCGGGGATATGATTTCCATTATCATATCGTTGGAACTGGTCCAGAAGAGCAAGCCCTTCGGGAAAGGGTCCGGAAAAGCGTTATAAGAAAAAAAACCAGTTTCTGGGGATTTCAGAAGGACATACACGGTGTACTTAAAAATATGGACCTCTTTTTGCTCGGATCATACTCTGAGGGGCTGCCCAATGCCCTGCTGGAAGGCATGGCCCACGGGTTAATCCCCGTGGCCAGGGATATACCGCCGGTGCAGGAAATGTGGCCCGGAGATTTTCAAAAGTTCCTTTTTGATTCCCCTAAAGAATGCACAGATATCCTGGTTTCCGTTTTGAACGAGCCTGCACATAAACTGCGGGAGATGAAGCAAAGTATCCAAAACCATATATACACCCATTTCCATTTCAAGGACAAAATAAAAGAATTGGAAACTTTCTTTCAAGCATGTATCAACAAGGAATATTAAGAAAACCAAATGCTTCGTCCCTCAATCCCTGTCCTTTGTTACCACAATACATGCCCCCCGGACGGACACACCCCGCAGCAGCTGGCCCGGCACCTGGATTGCATTCGGGACATGGGCTTTAGCACCTTGGGAGCCAGTCAAATCGTGGATGCTGTTAAAGGGAAGAACCGTGTTAAATATCCGGCTGTGGGCATTACCTTTGATGATGGCCATGTAAGCAATTGGCTGTACGCCCTGCCTCTTTTAAAAACCCGTAATATGCGGGCCACTTTTTTTGTCTGCACCGATTTCATCGGGTCCGGATCGTTGCGGACAACCGAGAAATGCGAAACAAAAAGCGGGGCGGAAAGCTTTTTCCGGGCCACAGTTTTAGGGGACCGGGAACAGTTCTTAAACAAAAGGGAGATACAAAGTTTGGGACAGGAGCAGTTAATGGAAGTCCTGCCCCATTCCGCAGCCCATGCGTGCTGCTTCATCGGCAAAGAAACGCGCCCCGCGGAAAAAAAAGAAAACTGGTGCTGCCACAGACTCTATGGACGGGAAGTAACAAAAGAAAATCTGCCCTGCTTCAAGGGTGGAAGCGCTTATGCCCGCTCCGGCGGATGGTGGCCGGAAGAAAAAGAGGACGGACTCCATTGGCGCACTCCGGAAGACAACCAGCGTTACCGATTCTGCCTGGAAGATTTCCAGCGCTCTAAAACTACGTTGGAAGATCTGCTGGGGAAAAAGATACATACCTTTTGCTGGCCCTGGGGTGAATACGATCCCCTGTCTGAAAAGGCCCTGGTAGATGCCGGTTTTTCCGCCGCCTTTACTTTGGAACGTGGAGTAGTTGGGCCGGGTATAGATCCTTTACGTATAGGCAGGATTCCGGTCTCTCCGCGAAAATCGCTCGGATGGCTGAAAACCCGGCTTAGGCTATTGAGTCGCGGGCCGAGCGCGCGCTGGACATTCAAAGAGGGCCAAGTGTAGTTTCGGATATCCCGATTTAAAATTAGACAACACGGGGCTAATCTAATAGTCAGCCTCCTTTTCTACAAGCACCTAAAAAACAAGATTTTTATGAAACTGCAGGACCAACCACAAACTCAAAGCAGCTGGGAGCTGGCCAAGCGGACATTCTCCTACTTCCGGCCGTACAAAATGCGCATTTTCATCTCTATGATCGCCATGGCCGTGGCTGCAGCCTGCTCCGGGGCCACAGCCTTCCTGGTCAAGCCGGTCTTGGACGACATATTTATCGCCAAAAGCGAAGCTGCATTGGCTGTAATCCCGGCCCTGATTGTCGGGGTTTTCCTCTTAAAGGGCCTGGCCAGGTTCGTGCAGAATTACGAAATGAACGTATGCGGACTCCGGGTACTGGAAAGACTCCGTGGTGAATTATACCACAAGATGATCTGCCTGCCCACCCGCTTTTTTGATGACAACCAAATCGGCAATTTGATGGCCCGCATCCTGACTGATGTTACCGAAATACGCTCCAGTCTGCCCGCACTGATTCGGATTGCCCGGGAAGCACTGACCATGGTGGGGCTCCTGGGAGTAGTCTTTTACCGCGATCCTTTCCTGGCCACCATCGCGGTCCTGGTTTTACCGATAACCTTATATCCTTTCTATTATTTCGGGCGTAAGATCCGCAACCTCGGACGGCGCAATCAAGCCAAAATATCCAACATATCCACTTTGCTCCAGGAGATCTTCAACGGGATAAAGGTGGTAAAGACATTTTCCATGGAAAACCGGGAAAAACAGCGCTTTGACCAGGAAAACTCCCGTCTTGTCTCAATTGCCATTCGGCAGGTGATGTTCCGGGAACTGTCCTCTCCGATCATGGAATGCATAGGGGCCCTGGGAATGGGCATAGTGATCTGGTACGGAGGCAAACAGGTCATTGAAGGAGCATCCACAGCCGGCACGTTTTTTTCTTTCATGACCGCGCTTATAATGCTCTATGATCCAGTAAAGAAACTGAATGGGGCCAATTTGACCATTCAAAAGGCACTTGCCGCAGCCGAGCGCATATTCGAGGTTTTGGACAACCAAAAGATCTGTATAGAGCAGGGAGGGGAGAGAGAGTTCACACCTCCCTTCCAGGGCCTGGAGTTTAAAGACGTGACTTTTACCTACCCCGGAAACAAGACCCCGGCTTTACAAGAGATAAGCTTCAATATCTCTCCCGGTGAACAGGTTGCCCTCGTGGGGCCCAGCGGGGCCGGAAAATCCACCTTGATAAGCCTGGTTCCCCGCTTTCATGACCCCCAAAGCGGGGAAATCAGATTGAATTCCCGGCCTTTGCAGGAATATACGCTGCCCACCCTGCGGCGCAGCATGGGCATAGTCTCCCAGGAAAATTTCCTTTTCAATGTAACGATCCGGGAAAACATAGCCTATGGGAAAGAAAACATAGGGCAAGAGGAATTGGAAAAAGCGGCCCGGGCGGCCTACGCCCATGAATTTATCTCCAATCTTCCGGAAGGATACGACACCCTCATAGGGGAGAGGGGAATCAAGCTGTCCGGAGGACAACGCCAGCGCATCGCCATCGCCCGGGCCCTTCTCAAGGATCCAGACCTTTTGATCCTTGATGAGGCCACGAGTGCCCTGGATACGGAAGCGGAAAGAATAGTGCAGATGGCCCTGGAAAACCTCATGCATAGCCGTACAAGCCTAGTTATCGCCCACCGCCTGTCCACCGTGCTCAAGGCGGACCGAATCATCGTCATGCAGGACGGCTATATAATGGACCAGGCCCCACATAAAACACTGCTCCAACGCTGCAGCCTGTATAAAAAATTGTATGACATGCAATTCAAGGAATAAGCATTGACCGAACAGTTGATATATTATGAAAAGATATATATTCTTACTTAGTTCTGAACGTTCTGGATCGACACTTTTACAAAACATGCTTAATGAGCACCCCCAAATCTGTGCCCCACCTGAGCTTTGGATGCTTGCCTTCAATACAGTAGAAGAATGGTATGAAAAAAAACCTCAAGCGATACATAGTATGCGCGTGTTGTATGAACAATGCAAACAACCTTTTGACAAGGACAACTTTCTAGAAACTAACAAAGACATTTTCCCTATAGATATATATAATAATCTAAAATTAAATGGAAATGTCCTTGTAGATAAAACTCCGGGATATGCCAATGATATTAACACGCTAAAAAATACTATAGAACTAAGGCCGCACTATATCTGGCTTGTCCGCCACCCCCTAGGTGTAGTTAACTCAAAGATTAAAACAGTACTAAAACAATGCAAGGCGTCTAATCTAAAAAAATATTATTTATATTTAGGAGACGAACTCTTACATAACACATTTAAAAAGCGTTTATCCATAAAAGCTCGCAAAAGAGAAGATAAATGGATTAACCAAAATATAAATGTCGGCTTGTTTTTAAACGCCATATCTCCAATAGATAAAACACTCATTTTTTTTGAAGACCTTATTCAAAATCCTCAAAGAGAAGTCAGTAAAATCTGTAATGATATAAAAATACATTTTTATGAAAAGATGACATCTCCATCATTTAATCAAATCCCTATAAAGTCTGGTCTTGGGGATCAAAACATAAACTACTACCATTTCATTAACCCACAAAAATCTTCGGAATGGGAAAAAAGGTACTCAGAAACACAGGCAAACAAAACATCAATTTCATTTTATCAAAGCCTTAAGTCATTAAAACTCTAGCTATATAAAAAGATTTAATGTCAAACACCATTAAGAGTCCCAAACCTGTGCTTTTCCGCGTAACAAACAATTTAGATATAGGCGGAATTCAAAAAAGGCTGGCCTCT
The DNA here is from genome assembly GCA_964398785.1 of uncultured Desulfovibrionales bacterium. Classification (GTDB taxonomy): domain Bacteria; phylum Desulfobacterota; class Desulfovibrionia; order Desulfovibrionales; family Desulfonatronovibrionaceae; genus CAYNNQ01. Next base: position 108,035 of record CAYNNQ010000001.1, read on the forward strand.
CTATTGCCCTGCCTCACTCAAAAATTTGAAGTCCATGTAGTTGCTTATCGCCAAAGGGGCACTTTTGCGAAGGAGCTGGAACAGGCCGGGGTACATGTACATTTACACCCCATAAAAGGCAAAACTCACATACCCTCTATCTTCAAGCTGTCGCGCTTATTTAAAAAACACAATGCAGCAATTGTGCACACCCATTCCCTAGGGGCAAATATACCAGGAATTTTAGCCGCTGTCCTAGCTCAGGTGCCTGTGCGCATTGCCCAGGTTCACCGCAAAAATTTGCATTGGTATGCTAGCTCGGTTTTCCAAAGAAAAAAACAAATCTTGATTGAAACTTGGACTCACAAACTGTTCACGGACAAAATTTTATTTGTCTCCCAAGAATCCCTTGCCTATTTTAAACAACAAACCAAATTACCGGAAAATAAATTACATGTGCTACACAATGGATTCGAATTTCCGGTCAATCAGCCCTTAAAAGATAAAGCCCGCCAAATTCAAGGCTTGCCAAAGGACAAAAAAATAATTGCTTTTGTCGGACGCCTGAGCAAGGGTAAGGGGTTGGACTACTTCCTGGACTTCGCCCAAAAGGCTCTTTTCGAGGATAGCAGCCTTTACTTCCTGATCATTGGGGAAGGACCCAGTCGGCAAGAAAGTGAACAGGAAATATTCGCCCAAGGGTTAAATAATAATATCCGCTTTGTCGGGGAACAAACAGATATGAACACTTGGTACCCTGCCTTAGACTTGGTTCTTTTTACATCCGAGCCATGGGCGGAGGGTATGCCCGGCGTAGTTCTTGAAGCCTGTGCACACGGTTTGCCCATACTGGCTCGTTTTTCCAACCCAATTAAAGAAATAAAGTCATACTATTCCAACATACATTTTATAGAAGAAAGTATAGGACCTACTGACAACATTGAGAAAGCCTTGCATCCCTCCACTAAGGCAGATTTAGAAAGGTTCAAAAAAGAATTTGGCTTAGAGCAAATGACAACTAGAACAATCCATCTTTATCGTTCCCTCTTACAAATGAACAAAGGATTGAATTTAAATGAGCATATTCCAAAATAACCATCTAAAAAAACCATTGCGGGATTGTTTAGACTTTCCAACTTGTTATATGACAAAATCATCCCAATGGGCAGGGTATGCAAAGTGTATAATGCGTTTCGGGGTAATATTCTATGTTTTATTTGCGCCTCTAGGACATGCCCCAAGGGAAATTGGCAGTATTGCAGCAGTTTCTGGAGTATTGATATATTACATCCTTGATTTTCCTAGCTCTAATCTACATCAATTTCGTTATAAATGGCTTTTGTTTATATTTATTGCATTTCTCGGATTTAAAGTCCTCCACAGTGTGGATATTTGCCGCAGCTGGGAAGTCTTTAGCCGAAGTTACAAAGGACTTTTTTTATTCTTTCCGGCTATCGAATTCATACGCTCCAAAAAGGATTTAAAAATCTTGGTCATACTTTTTGCAATAATGGGGTGTTACGAGGGGTTGGATGGTATATATCAATTTGTTACCGGTAAAGACTTCATAAGAGGCACATCCGTGAGCTCAAGGCTAACCGGCTCTATGAACACTCCACGGGTGGGCAATTTGACATCATTGGTTATACCTATTGCCTGCGGCATGTACTTCATTTTGAAAAACAAATGGAGAACATGTAAAGCAATCGGAACCGCAATAATTCTTCTTTCCCCACTTGTCTTTCTTTTTATAGGGAGTCAGACGCGCAGCGCTTATGTCGGAATCTTTCTAGCCATCACAGGCACATTGATACTTGTCAAAGGAATTTCTTGGAAATATATACTTGTAGTGATCCTGTGTATTTTTATTGTGGGAACCTTTGGTCCGCACAGAGTCAGTTTTAAAAAAGTGAAAAACGGGGCGCGAATCCAAAAAATATGGCCTTTGGCCTGGAAAAGTTTTCAAAAAAATCCATTGCTCGGAGGCGGAATCCACAGCTATAAACCCGTTGCCCAAACCACTCAGATGGGAAAGGCACTGGAACAAAAAGGAGAATACATACATCCCCACCCACACAATATATATTTGCAGCTCGCGGCGGAAGCCGGGATAATTGGTTTTGCTCTTGCCCTGGCCTTTTTCGGAACCTATCTGTTCTGGAGTGCTAAAAGGATAAGGATGGGGCTAAAAGACCCAACATATCGTGATCACTTTATTCTGGCCACATGCTTCTGGGCCTCTTACCTGGGTTACCTGGGTACCGCCTTCAGTGCCCACAATTTCTTCCGAGCCTGGTGGCTGGGGACGGCTATGATTATCTTAGGAATGGTAATCGGGTCGTGTTTGACTCAAAAAAGCTCACAAGGAACATATCTCATTACAGAGGAATAATAAATACGATTCGGAGATAAATATGTTTTATTATTTGAAGTCACATTTGCGTCTTAAAAAAAAATCTACTGTTTTAATTCACATTGGAAAATGTGGTGGACGAACACTTAAAAACGGATTGAAAGACCATAAGCAAAATTCGGATATGTATATTTTTCATATAAAAAAGCCAATTTACAGGAAAGATTTAAAATACATTATCGTAGCGCGAGCACCGATTACGAGGCTTATATCGGCTTTTAATTGGAGATACAAACTCGTAGTATCCGATGGCACTCAAAGAGATAAATATAGAGGCGAATATGAAGTGCTAGTTAAGTATGGTTGTTTAAATAAATTAGCTGAAGCTTTATACTTCAAGGACAACACTCCCAACGTACACGCACATCGGGAAATACGTCGCATACATCACATAGCGGAAGATATTTCTTTTTATCTGAGTGACCTTCTTCGCAAATGTCGACCAGAACAAATCAAAGCAGTATTAATGCAGGAATCCCTTAATGAGGACATTTATCGCGTATTTGGATACAAAAATGAACTTCGAGAACATAGCACTCCTTTAGATATAAAAAATAATCATTTATCAAAAATCGGCCTTATGAATTTAAAAAGATTCTTCATAAAAGATTATGAAGCCTTAACAAAGCTTTATTGCTGGGGAAAAATCAAACAAGACGTATTCATAAAGGCAATACAATAAAATTTTATCACTCAAATTGTTTGATTTTTCAAAACCTAAACATATATTTTTAAAAGAACATATAATAAATGCATATTAAAATTAGTAGATGGTGCACCTAGCATTTTAATCCAAGTATCCTAAGTTAAGGTAATTACGAAAAAAGCACTTGAAGATCCTCGCGGCTTAGATTGCGGACGACCGAAGAGCTGGATCCCTGCAGTACTGAACGTACCAGCTCCTGTTTCTGTTCTTGGAGTGCGCGTATTTTCTCCTCGACCGTCCCGTTTGTAACCAATCGATAGGTAAAAACCTTTTTGTTTTGACCAATACGGTGCGTCCGATCCACGGCCTGCATTTCCACAGCCGGATTCCACCAAGGGTCGGCAATAAAGACATAATCGGCCGCGGTCAGATTGAGCCCGGTCCCCCCGGCCTTTATACTGATAAGAAAAACAGAAGGCCCATGGGGACTTTGGAATTTTTCCACCCGCTTTTGCCTCCTTTTCGGCGGAGTACGTCCGTCCAAGTAGCAATACTCAACTCCCTCCGCTTCCAAGCCCTTTTTGATCAGACTCAGAAAACGGGTAAACTGGGAAAAGACAAGGGCCTTGTGCCCGGAAGCAATCACCTCCAGGACATGGGATTTTAATTCCTGTAGCTTTCCGGAGGCAGCATTGGCCTCAGCCCCGGCCAAAACCGGGTGGCAGGCTATCTGGCGCAAGCGAAGCAGACCCTCCAGGATATACATCTTACTTTTGGCCATCCCTTTTTCTTCGACTTTGGACAAAAGCGCGCTGCGGAAATGATCCCGAACCTGCTCATACATCCTTTTCTGCTCCGAAGTCATTTCGCAATTGACTACTTTCTCCATCTTGGGCGGCAGGTCCTGTATAACTTCCTCCTTGGAGCGACGGAGCAAGAAGGGCCGGATACACTTGTGGAACTTGGCCAAGCTTTTTTCATCAACTTTTTGCTGCTCATCAAACAGGGATTCGAAACCTTTCACGCTGCCCAAGATCCCGGGATTTAGAAATTCCATCTGGGACCAAAGTTCCCGGGCGTGGTTCTCCAGTGGAGTACCGGTAAGACAAAGCTTGCTGTTTCCGTTAAGTTTTCTTGTACATTGGGCTGTTTGGGTATTGGCGTTTTTAATCGCCTGACTTTCATCAAGGACGATATAATCAAATTTTTTGGAACAAAACAGCTCTATATCCATACGCAGCAAAGTATAAGTGGTTACAATTATATCCGCTGCCTCCCACCTTTGAACTGAATCCATCCTGTAAGTTCCCGCATGGAGATGCAGACTGAGATCTGGGGTAAAATTGTCCGCCTCTTGTATCCAATTAAGGGCCAGGGAAGTCGGAGCAACTATAAGGCTTTGCCCCAGATTCCCGCCCTCCTTCTCCGCCAGCAACTGGGCGAGGACTTGAATGGTCTTTCCCAAACCCATATCGTCGGCCAGAATTCCTCCCAGCCCGAACTCGCGCAAAAACTGAAGCCAGCTCAGCCCATCTATCTGATAATCCCGTAACGTGGCTTGCAGGCCTTTGGGAGCGGGCTTATCCTTTATTCCCTCAAAGGATTGGATTTTCTCGCACAAGCGGGAAAAGTCAGGATCGGTTTCAATCTGGACATCCCTTTGATCTATCGAGGCCAACAGGGCTCCCTGGGCCCGGGAAAAACGCAGCTTTTCCCCTTCCTTGTCTTTTTTCCCATCCGTTTCAGCCACCCTATTTCCCAAAAAAAGCGGGAAGCCATTTTCGGCCAGCCATTTCTCGGGCAAAACACCAAAACTGCCGTCATCCAAGGTTATCATGTGCTGACCGCGCCGATATGCCTCCAGGGCTTCCGGCAAAGGAATAAATACATCCTCACCGAAATCCACCTCTCCCTGGAGATCAAACCAGTCTTCACCACTTTGGACCCGGATATTACCAAAAGCTCCGCCGCGAACCGGCTTGCGATTCTTGCCCTCCAGCTCCCAACCCAAGGCATTAAGTCCACGCAGGACACCAGCTATATCGCCCTCAAAAGGATAGCTCCAAAATGATTTTTCGTCCGGTTCAAACCCTTTGGACCGGAGATTTTTAAGATGCGCATCTTCCTCCTCCCGCCACCTGGATATTAACCTCCAATTGGGCCGGTCAAAAAGATGATCCTGGGAATTGTCCGCGGACACACTTAATCCCTCGTAGTCAAAATAAACCTGCCCCCGAATGTATTCTTCTAGGAGTTCAAGGACCAGTCTAGGATTAGGGGCAGCACCAGTGATTTGCTCCGGGTTAAAACCCTGCGGGAGATGGACCCTTTCCAGTCGGGAGGTATCGGCAAGGACCTGCATCATTTCCGGCAACTCCTCCTCTGGAACAGATACCGAAGCATTGCGCTCCCGGACCGCTTCCCAAGGTACATCCGGCAATGCATGCAAAGCCCCTTCATAGACAAAAAGAATAGGTTCGGCACTGATAAAGATTGAAACGTCCGTCAGCTCAACACGTTTTCCTCCCAGCACGATCCTGGGAAAAAGACGAATGCTTCCGGAATTCTTGTCTTCCTGTGAACCTTCATAAACGATTTCCGCGGTATAAGGTTCACCCAGAGAAAGACTGCCCGCCACTTCCCGGCCTTGCAGGGAAAGCGAACACCGGCCGGTTCGGGCCAAAAAGGGCAAAAGGTAAGAAATATAGGGCAGATCCAATACAATCCCTGTACGTTCCAGCATCATGGAGGAATGGTCCGCAGAGATGCATGTAGACAGGATTAATTGATCCGATTCAGGCAGGTCCTCATTGTCCAATACATTATGGTTTATTGCCGCCGCTCTTTTACCCTGCCGGCCATCCTTGCAGATATATCTCTGCCAAGCTAGCAAGCGCCAGTCACCCGACAAGAAATCCAGCCTATAATAGGGACAACACTCTCCGGGATTAGGGAAATCCTTCCCTGTGTTTCGCTCCGGTATGGTTACAAATGTCCGCCAGGTAACTTCCATGGGCAGGTGTTCACCAGAGGATTCTCGCTTGGCCAACAAAAAATCGGCCTGCCTAGCTGCCGCCCAAAGGTGCTTGCACGCTTCTCCGCGCGCAAAATGCGGACAGCTGCAAAATACCCGAAAACGGTTGGTATCTGCAATAATCTCTACATCATACTCCTGTGCCCCGGATACAATTCCTTTAATCCAGTCCTCTTCCGCCTTTTGGAGGTGCACTCGCCCCTCTTTGAAATATTGATTCCCACGTGTCCTTATATGGGGACGAAAAAATTCATATACCAGATTATACCACGTAGCATCCTTCTTTTTTGCCATATTTACCACGCTTTTTCGGGGTCCTATAAATTTTTTTCCGCTCTATGAAATATCTTGGGGAAAGGTTTCCTGTCGAGGGACCAATTTTTTTTCCAAGCCTTGCTCAAGTCTTTCCCATACCTTTTCCGGACCGAGATCCCGCAAACACGGAATTCCTTCATAAGGACAACTTTCCCGGTTACAAGGCTGGCAATCCATTTCCAGGGATATATCCTGATGCTCTTGGGATGGGAAGGTCCAGGCCTTACTCGAAGCCCCTAAAACAGTTAATGATGGAGTATCCAAAGCTACAGCCATATGCCGGGGAGCGGAGCAGTTGCCCAGGAAAAAATCCGCCCTGTCAATTAGCGCGGCTATGCGACGCAGATCAAAAACATCCTCCAAGGGGAGTAAAGTACGTGCATTTCCACTGCCAGAAACCACTTCCTGTGCTGCCTCCCGTTCCCCAGGACCATAAACAAGAAGCCATTTATAGGCGGGGCGCTTTTGGGCAGCCATCCGGATAAGTCCTCCGAGATTTTCCGCCGGCCAGCGGCGATTGGCCGCCTTGTGTCCCGGTGCGCCTATGATCAGTTTTTCGCCCGCATTCAAGCCTTTTCTGCGCACAAATTCATCGGCCCACTTCCTTTCCTCTGCAGTCAAATACAGGCGGGGGCGCTCCCCCTCCCAGGCAATATCAAGCGGAGCCAGAAAACTGGCCTTGAATCGACCGGCATAGCCGTGAAGTGGTTCAGCCCAATGGGTATATAAAAAACGGTTGTACCAGGGGGGAGGGAAACTAAGGCGAACAGGAGCCCGAGAAAAAGCCAGGACAAATTTGCAGCGCGGCAGCTGCTGCAGATCAACCACCAGATCAAAATTCTGATCGGCCACTCGCCGGTAATATCCCAGAGCTTTCCAAAACGGACGGAGCGCCTCTTTATCCATGGACCACAGATTATGGATAGCCGGATGGTTCTCCAAGACCGGGGCGCATTTCTTTTCGGTGAGTACGTGGATCTGGGCATTGGGCCAGCGCTTTTGTAAAAGCTGGACCACCGGAGTGGAGAGAATAACATCCCCAATCTGCTTCAGTTGGCAGACAAGGATCTTTTTCGGCCCAAGGTGAGCAATATCCCCCTTCGCTTTAAACATCCCCGTCAAAGTATCTCCCAGCAAACTATTCGGGCTCGGAGTCACTGGCTCCCTTTATCTCCTTTAGCATTTCCGCATAAGCCTTAAACACATCCTCTCTAGCCAAGAGCCCCAGTATTTCCATATTGTCTTTGGGATCAACCACTGGAATTTGTCCAAAATCAGTTTCTACAAAAACGAGAAGGGCATGGTATAAGTCATCCTCCGGAGTCAGCAAAACAGCCTTGCGGGCCACATCCTTGGCCACCAAAAGATCGCACAGACAGTCCTCGAAAAGGACATTGCGCAGATCCTGTACGGAAACAATTCCGGTAATCTTGTCCTGGCTGTTGCGAACCGGGAAATACAGCTCATTGGCGTTGGCAATGATATCGGTCATGGCCGTAAAGGAAGTACCTTCCTCCATTGTGGTTACCCGGCCCGGCTGGTAATAATCCTTGACCTGCATACTCTCCAGGATATTTATTGTCGCATCATCCAGATGGGCGGGAGAGTCAAATTTATTGTCCACCTGGTTCTCATACAGATGGGAACGTCGGGTCAAAACGAGGCACAAAGCCGAGGCCAGCATAAGCGGGGCCAAAAGACCATAGCCCTGGGTAAGCTCGCAAACCATGATTAACGGTCCGACCGGGGCCTTGGCCACTCCGGCGAAGAATGCGGCCATACCCACCAATACATATCCGCCGGGCTGGGAAACTATGGTCGGGAAGACGCGATTGCTTAAATAACCGACCAGTCCTCCGCTCATCCCACCTACAAAAAGGGCGGGAGCGAACATCCCCCCGCTCAAGCCGGAACCAAGAGTGATTGAGGTAGCCAGAGTCTTGCCCACAAGGATACCCAACATCATTGTTATGGACATCTTACCCAAAATGGCCAATTCCAGCCAACCGTAGCCGCCGGTAAGTACTTCCGGGAAAAGCACCCCGATAATGCCCATAAAAAAACCGCCCAGGGTCAGACTGAGAGTTATTCCCCAACGGTTCATGACCGGCCAAAAGAGCTTGTATTTTACAAAACGGAAAGTATGCACATAGAACCAGCCGGCTATTGCGCAGACCACGGCCAAAATCCCGTAAAAAGGTAGCTCCCTAATATCCGAAAACTCGAAATGGGGAATGCCGAATATGGGTTCACTGCCAAAAACCAGGGTGAAAATGGAATAAGCCACCACTGAAGAGACAACAGCCGGAAGCATGGCTTCGGCTTCAAAGTCCTCCCTGTAGATGACCTCCACCGCTGTCAAAGCGCCGCCCAATGGAGCACGGAAAATGGCCCCCAGTCCTCCGGCAGCACCGGCCAGAAGGAGGATCCTCCTCTCCTTGGCCCGCAGGTTCAGCTTGCGGGAAATAAATGAACCTATCCAGGAGCCCAAGAGAGTGATTGGCCCTTCCCGGCCCGCACTTCCGCCGGCCCCAATGGTAAAGACCGAGGTCACGGTCCTGATCATGGCGGTAAGTGTACCCACCATACCTTCCTTGCGGTGGAATATATCGATCATGGAATCCGTACCGTCGGTTCCCCCTTCAATACTATCCGGAACAAATCTAGATATAAGAAAACCGGAAACAAGTCCGGTAATGGTCATGAACAAAACAACCAGCCACGGTCTTAACTCCCCGGACTCACTAGCAAAAATTTCTTCTCCCGCCGGAGCGGGGATCTCAAATCCAGCCAGTTTATGGACCAAAACGAACTTGAGCGCTTCCACCCCGGTAAAGAACAAAAGGGCCCCTATTCCGGAGAACACGCCGGTCAAGGCGCCCAAAAGCAACCACCGGGCACTGGCAATAAGTTCATATACGTTTACTGTCTTTTGCCATATACGGCTCAAGGGATGGAATCGAAGAGTCATAAACCTAATGCCGCTCCTTCTGCAGCCAGGATCTTTCGGCCCATTTCTATATCCTCGCCAATCTGTTTTTTTAGTTCCTCAATGCCGTTGAATTTCTTTTCCCCGCGCAATCTTTGCACAAAATGGACCTTTAGCTCACTGCCATAGAGATCCTCTGCATAATCCATGAGATGCACTTCCACTGAAAGATATTCGTTGCCGAATGTGGGATTATACCCAATATTGGCCACTGCCGGATATATCTTGCCTTTTATCTCCGCCCACACGGCATAAACTCCAGTTTTGGGAAACAACTCATCGGAAAGAAACAAGTTCGCCGTAGGGAATCCCAGCATTGGTCCGCCCCGCTGTTCACCCTTTTTCACCCGGCCCTGAACCTGATAAAATCTTCCTATTAGCTCCCTCGCCCTCCAAACCGCGCCCTGCTCAATCAGATCCCGCACCCGAGTGGAGCTCACCACGGCCCCGTCCACAAGCACCGGATCCAACCTTTCCACACTGAAACCGTACATTTCGCCCAGTTCCTTGAGCATGGAAAAATTACCCTTGCGCCCCTTGCCGAAGGCATAGTCGTGGCCGATCACCAAATGCTTGATGCGGAGGCCACGTACCAAGAACTCCCGGACAAAAGTTTCCGGCTCAAGAGCTGCAAGCTCCCGGGTGAATTCCTGGCAAAAAACAAAATCCACACCGGTCTTTTGCAAAAGATTTAGTTTTTGATGGGTAAGGGTTATAAAAGGAGGGGCCTTTTTCCCGGAAAAGAAACGCAGGGGATGGGGGTCAAAAGTAATGACCATACTGTGCAGATTGTCTGATTTAGCCCGGTTGCGCACCCTTTCCAGCAGGGCTTGATGCCCCTTGTGCACTCCGTCAAAATTGCCGATCGTAGCGCAAGAAGGCGCTGTCAGATTATTTTGCAACTCCCGGATATCGTAATAGACCATTACGGGATTTCTCCATGTAGTTTTCACAAAGCGGACAACTGCTACCGCAAATCCCCGCCGGCATCAAGCTTACTCTGCCCCCAAAAAGTGGTTGCATAGAAAAACATTTTTTTATATACGGCTAACTTCCAGGCCGAAGTGGCGGAATTGGTAGACGCGCTAGGTTCAGGGTCTAGTGGGGTATCCCCCGTGGGAGTTCGAATCTCCCCTTCGGCACCAGTAAATTAACCCCTTTATGCAAAAGAAAAATGGGGAATTATACATTCACCCCTTTTCTAATACTGAATCAATCAAATCCTTGTAATGATTGAGCCCCGCTTGTATACTTTCGGGCCAATGAAAGCCTTCATACTCCTTTTCCACCAGCCTCTGGATTGAACTCGCCAAAGTTGTATAATCCTTTGGATCCGCAAGAACATTATGTGGATGTAAAAAATAGCTACTGCCATTATTTGCTGTAGACAGCACAGGTACCCCGCAACTCAATGCTTCAAGCACTGCATTTGAACATGCGTCATAAAAAGAAGCCAAGACAAAAACATCACAACAATTGTAAAATGCCGCCATATCCCTAACCCGACCCAGAAAATGAACACGGCCCCCCACTCCCAAAATTTTTGCCAATTTCTTGTATCTCCCGGGGCTTCGTCCTCCAGCCACCAACAAATGATGGTCTTCCGGCAAATAGGGTAAAGCACGGATCAAGCACCCAATCCCTTTTAGTGCAAAATTAGTCCCGGCAGTACCAATGTATACTTGGGTCTGGGGCAAGCCGAATTGAGTGCGCAGAATCTTCTTTTGCTCAAAAGCAAAAGGCTTAAATGAATCAAGCTGGGGTTTATTATATATAATGTGCACCGACTCCCGTGCAAATTCAGGATATGCTTCGCAAATCCAATCCACAAGTTTATGGGACACAGCCACAAAATTCTTACTACACCGCATCTGTCGACGCTCAATCAAATTTATCAAGTGGTTAGCGGGTGAAATTCGCCTCTTAAACATCTTCCATCTCCTGGACCACCCCGGAGAATAAGCCTGCCGGGACAAACGCCAGAAAACCGGCAAAGGTCCACCGCTGAGGCGCAATATATCTTGATTCCAAGTTTTCCCCAAACTAAAGGAAAGATCAAACATTCCTTTGCGTCGTTCCATTTCCGCCGCAAAAGCAAACCACAAAATCTTTATACTCTTCAGCCCACCTTTACGGCCCACGACCCGCACCCGCACATTCTCCGGGGCCTCGGATTCCTGCCGGGCACAGATAAAATGCACTTCATAATCCGGAAAAGAGGCAATATACCGGGCCAAATTCCAGGCAAAACGCTCAGCCCCGCCATACCTGCTCAACCGTGGGAGCATAAACGCTACGCGGTACGGCTCTAAGCTAGAAGATCCACTCCCGACAGAATACTTGCTGTTATCTGCCCACAATTCTTCCTCCCCTGTTGACATTCCGTCATATTTTTGACAGCTTATTACCTAAACAAAATACCATCGGAGTAAAGCCCATATGTACATAAAAACCCAGGGAATCATCGGACAAAGTCCGGCGCTACAGGAAGTATTCCAAATTTTGTCCAAGGTAGCCCCCACGGACAGCACTGTCCTTGTAGCCGGTGAGTCCGGCACTGGCAAGGAACTATTGGTCCGGACCTTGCATAAAAATAGCTGCAGAGCGGATAAACCTTTTGTCCCGGTAAATTGCGGGGCAATACCCAAAGAACTTTTGGAATCCGAACTATTTGGGCATGAAAAAGGGGCTTTCACTCATGCAATCAAATCCCGGGCAGGAAGATTTGAGATGGCTACAGGAGGCACTATTTTCCTGGATGAAATCGGGGAACTTGATTTGAGCCTGCAAGTTAAAATACTCCGTGTTTTGCAGGAGAAAGAATTTGAACGAGTGGGGGGATCAAAGACAATAAAAACCGATGTCCGGATAGTGGCCGCGACCAACCGGGATCTGGAAAAAGAAGTAGAAAAAGGGAATTTTCGCGAGGATCTATTCTATAGACTGAATGTAATCCCCCTGGTCCTCCCCCCATTGCGCGAACGTGGGGAGGACATCCTTCACTTGGCCAATTTTTTCCTGGAAAAATTCTGTTCGGAAAAAAACAGGGACAAACTAGCTCTGGACGAAAAAACCGCGCGGATACTCACCTCTTATTCCTGGCCCGGGAATATACGTGAACTGGAAAATTTTATGGAGAGAATGACCATCCTGTGCGAGGAAGAGCAAATCAAGCCCAAAGAGCTTCCCCCGAAAATACTGGAAGAAACCGGGAGCCCCCCCGCTGCGGACCAAAACGCCAATTCGGAAAAGTATTTCGACTGGCCAGGCATAAGGGACATGGAAGACAAGGACCTGGGACTCAAAGATTTTCTGGACACCATAGAAACAAACCTGATTTCCGAGGCACTGGAAAAGACCGAGGGGGTAAAAAACCAGGCCGCAGAACTATTGGGGATAAAAAGAACCACTTTGATCGAAAAACTGAAAAAGAAAAACCTGTCCTGACTTCTGGCAACAAAACTTTCAGCATGAACCGGAGAGGATTGAACCATTTTTTACGCACAGGAACCGGACTTTTCCGGAAATAGACTCTCCAGAGTGTTTTTACGGCGCACGGGGTCGGTTGCGATGGCGGGAATCCTGTGTCTGCTTTTAAACGTATTTTTTTCTCCCTCCCCTGCATTGGCCCTTACCTACTACTGGGGTCAGCACCCCCAAAACGAACGATTGGTATTTGAATTCCAATCCACCTCTCTGCCCGAATTCAATATCCGTCGTAGCGGCCCCCAAACACTTAAATTGCAGTTGCCGAAAGATATTTGGGCCAAGGAGTCCAAACCCCAACCGATAGACCTTTCGGGGTCCCGGCTGTTCGAGGATGTGGCCCTTTCAGGGAACACCTTCTCCATCCACATGCAAACCAACCGTTTCGGGTATATATCCTTCCCTTTTCGGGAAGAGGACAAAATCGTCCTAGATGCCTTTTTTGATCCCAGTGGGGCCAAATGGAAGGAGGAAGAAAAAGGACAAACGGCAAAAGAACCAGAACAAAAAGCCCCTTCAAACAAAACAATGTCCCGGAAAGCAAAGAGAGAAAACAAGACAAGCTCCCGGCAAGCGGGACAAAAAAATAAAACCGAGAAAAAACAGAAGGAAAAAACCGTTCCCTCCCCCAAAAGACAAAAGAAAAACAAAGCAGGCAATACGCGGCAAACTCCCCCACACCCTTACAAAATCAAAAGCAGGATAAGGCATGTGGGCCCAAACAATGCTACTGCCATAAACGCCACGCCTGGGAAATCCCCGGGTTCGATAACCTACAACGCCTCTGCCCCAGCGGGCAGACAAAGCAAAAATGCCTCTCCAAAACAAAAAGATAACAGGACCAAAATCAAAGCCAACCAGACTAAAAAAATAAAAACGACTGCCAATCAAACAACACCCTCAAACCGGACCACAGCGGCAAATGCCTCCCAAAATGCCTCTTCCAACGCTACCAAGCCGGACTTTGAGGGTATGATGACCTCTATTCGTGCGGCCATCGCCAACGGCGAATACCAAACCGCATACAACAGTCTAAAGACGATCAAGGACGACCCCCGCCTCCCTGAAAAGTTCAAGGAAGAAGTGTTGTACAGTTATGCTGACGTGAGTTTTCAACTGTACAAAGACAATATTCAGGATCACGTGCAGGAAATCCTCACCGCCTATAACCGAGCCACTAACTACGACCCGGACTCCCCTCGTCTTCCTCAGGCCCTGCTGAATATGGGCTACGCGAATTTAAAAGCGGGAAACGTCCCTGAGGCACGGGGCTATTTTAATCTATTACGCAACAATCACCCCAATAACCGCAATATTCCCCTTACCTATTACTATTGGGGGGATTACCTGCTTAAAAACAAAAAGTATGAAAAGGCTGCCAATCAGTTTGAACATATAATCCAGGATCACCCGGACCACAAAATTGCCAAGAAAGCTGCCGTAGGCTTGGCCCGCAGTCTAAAAGAACTGGAATATTACAAACAGGCGCAAAAGATAATCGATTTCATCCAGCAACGCTGGCCCCGCTACTATCTGGATAATCCCCGGTTTTTGATGCTTTCCGGCTTCGTGGCCTATAAAAACGACAATTACTCCGAGGCCGCGGATAAATACTGGGCTTTCAAAAACCTTGTGCCCAAGGCCAAAGATGTGGATATCGCCCAAACCAGGATCGGGGACATATATCTGCGCCAGGGAAAAAAGAAAGCGGCCAAGGAAATTTACCAGGAAACCGTGAAAGAGTTTCCGGACAAGGAGGGGGGGCTCATCTCGTCCATGCGCTTGGCCGAAGAAGGCATCTACGACGAACCAAGCATAAGCGACATGTTTACTGTGTTCGACCGCCCCTATAATCAGCGCCCGGAAAAAATCTACAACCGGATTATAGATAATTTTCCGGATTCTCCTCTGGCTCCGGTGGCCCAATTAAAACTGGCCATGTGGAAATTGTTCAACGGAGACAACGCCGCCGCCCTAGAACAGGTACAAAATTTTCTCCGCAAATTCCCGAGTTCCAAATTAAAAGACCGGGCCTTAAAAGTTGGTAAAAAGGCTTTTTCCAAGCTTGTGGCCAAGCAAACTCCGGCCAAGGATTTCAAAAGGATTTTGGACATATGGAACAAGTACCCGTTTTTACAGAAAAACCAAAAAGAGCTTTCCCCTGGGACCCGCTTGGCCGTAGCAACCGCCATGTGGCACAATAAAGATACCCAAAGGGCACTCTCCACCGCGCGCTCCCTGCTTACCGCGAATGGGGAAAAAGTCTCCAAGCAAAACCGCAATACCCTGGGACTGCTACTGAACATCCATCTGGATCGGAAAAACTGGGAGGCCATCACACAGCTAGCGGAAAAAGCAAAAGACTGGGATCTCCCCCAAAAACAGAAACAACAGCTCGATTATGCCCATGCCCTGTCCCTGGAAAAGATGGGGGAATCCCAAAAGGCCCTGCCCATATGGCGTCATTTGGGTTCGGATATAGAAATGCCGGGAAAAGAAAGGGCATTCGCTCTGTTTTACTTGGCCAAACAGGCCATGCGCAAAAAAGACTTTGAAGACGTTTACGTCTACGGCCAGGAGGCCCTATCCCTGTTTCTCCAGCAGGGAAAGAATAAAACCAAAATCAAGGAATGCCTAGATCTGCTAATTCGAGTCACCAGAAGAACAGGCCGCCCCAAGGAAGCTCTTGGATGGGCCCTGGAATACGGTTCTTATGTGGACAAAGACGATGAAGATTGGCCTTCTTTTAAATACACTTTGGGTGAACTTTACAAGGAAAACGGAAGTATGAAAAGATGGAGATCCACTTTAAAGGAATTGATTAAGGCTCGGCCGGAAACCAGATATGCCCGGATGGCCAACTCGGATTTGGATACGCAAAACCTGGAAAAAAAGGCCCAGGAGTTTATTTCCGGTTCTTGAAAAAATCCACATGAAGGAGGGAAGGAAATGAAAAGAGAACCTGTGGTAGCCGGACAATTTTATCCGGCATCCAAGCAGGAGCTAAAAAAACAGGTCCAGGGCTTTTTGGAGGACAAACCGGATCAAGAGCGGACAATACTGGCCATGTGCCCGCATGCGGGATATATGTTCTCCGGGCCGGTGGCAGGCAAAACCCTGGGACGGGCCCGCATGGAAAAGGATATTATCCTCCTCGGTCCCAATCACAGCGGAGCTGGGGCAAGTATGGCCGTATGGCCGGACGGACAATGGGAAATACCCGGGGAATCAGTGTATATCAATGAAGACTTAGCCGGGAAGATTTGTTCCCTTCCGGGATTCCAATCCGACTACACCGCCCATCTACGCGAACATTCCCTGGAAGTTATACTCCCCTTCCTAAACGAATTGAATCCGGGAACGCGCATTGTCCCTATAAGCATCTCTCAGGTAACTCCGGAAAGACTGTTAAGGGCCGGGGAAAACCTGGCTGAACTCCTCCAGGAAAACGACACCCCGGCCACCATCGTAGTCAGTTCGGACATGAGCCATTTCATTCCCCATGAGCAGGCCCAAAAAATGGACAATCTGGCTTTGGAACAAATCCAGGCCCTTTCCCCGCAAGGACTTTTGCACACAGTCATGGAAAACCGCATTACCATGTGCGGGGTGCTTCCCATGGCGGTGGGATTGAGCTGTGCTTTGCGTCTCGGCGCGAGACAGGCGGAAATCGTGGACTATGCCACTTCCGGGGATATATTGGGCGACAAGAGCCAGGTGGTGGGTTACGCTGGCGTACTGGTAACCTGAGAGGCCCGCACATAAATGATGCGCCTGCAAAAAAATATTTTTTGCAGGCAGTGCTAAGCTAAAAGTCTTAAGTACAATCGAAGCTCTAGGCGCTTAACTTCAAAATACGACTTTTTGCATTTGCGTCTGTACGGCAAAAGGCCTAGATGCCTCGCCTGCGCCACTATCCCTGGACCTTGGATTAAGACTTCTCTATACGCTTTTCAAAGGACTGGACCGTATTCAAAAGCAATTGGGCAATAGTCATCGGCCCTACCCCCCCAGGCACGGGGGTAATGGCCTGGACCACATCCTTTAGGGCCTGAAAATCGCAATCTCCGACAAGGCCCTGCTCAGTGCGATTCATTCCCACATCCACCACTACAGCGCCCGGCTTTATCATATCCGCCCTTACAAACCGGGGGTTACCTATTGCAGCAAATACCATGTCCGCGGCCCTGAGTTCCGTTTGAATATCAGTGGTACGCGAATGGCAAATGGTTACAGTGGCATTGTTCTGTAACAAAAGCAAAGACAGGGGTTTTCCCACTATATTGCTTCTGCCCAGCACTACCGCTTTTTTCCCGGACATGGAAATGTCATAGCGGTGCAAAAGCTCCATGATACCAGCCGGTGTACAGGATCTGAAACCGGGTAAGCCAAGCATCAGGCTGCCCACACTCCAAGGATGGAAGCCGTCCACGTCCTTTTCCGGTAAAATAAGCTCCAGACACCGCTTGGAGTCCAGTCCGGAAGGCAAAGGCAGTTGCAGGAGTATGCCGTCTATGTCCGGATCGGCATTCAGCTCCATTATCTTCTTTTCCAGCTCTGCCTGGGTAATATCCGCAGCAAGGCGGAAACTTCGGGACTCAATTCCCACCTCCGCACAGGCCTTTTCCTTGTTGCGGACATAAATCTGCGAACCGGGATCCTCTCCCACAAGAATGACCGCCAAACCGGGTGTCCGGCCGGATTCTTGTCCAAGCTGCGCCACCCTGGTTCCCAATTCGCCTCGAATATCGGCTGCCGTCTGCTTCCCGTCCAATAATATCATATCTTTTTGTCTACCTCGTGGATGCGCTTTTTATCTTAAAAAATGCGAAACCCGGGAAATTTTCCCTACCAAAGCCCCTCTCCGGGCAAAGACTATTCAAACCATTCCGCGGCCAAAGCCGGGCCGAAATATTCGGCCTGGTCCCCCAGCTCCTCTTCTATACGCAAAAGCTGGTTGTATTTGGCTAGACGGTCACTGCGGCACAGGGAGCCGGTCTTTATCTGTCCGGAATTAACAGCCACGGCCAGATCGGATATAATATGGTCCTCGGTTTCCCCGGAACGATGGGAAATAATGGTCGAATAGGCGGATTCCTTGGCCATCTCTATGGTATCCAGGGTCTCGGTCAAAGTACCTATCTGGTTCAATTTAATCAGTATGGAATTGGCCACATTTTGAGTAATCCCCTCCGCGAAAATGCTCGGATTGGTGACAAAGACATCATCGCCAACCAGCTGGACCTTTTCCCCCAAAATACGGGTTTGTTCCGTCCATCCTTCCCAGTCCATTTCCGCCAGGCTGTCCTCGATACTGACCAAGGGAAAAGAGGAAACCAGATCCAGGTAATAATCTGTCATCTCTTGCGGGGTAAATTCTTTATTCTCTCCGGACAAAACATATTTGCCCTGGGAATAGAACTCCGAGGCTGCGGCATCAATGGCCAGAGCAATCTCTGATCCCGGCTGATATCCGGATTGTTCAATGGCCCGGACCATATATTCAAAGGCCTGTTTATGGCTTTTCAGGTTCGGAGCAAAGCCGCCCTCATCCCCCACTGCAGTGGAGTGCCCGTCTTTGGCCAAAATCGATTTGAGGGTCTGGAATGTTTCCGCTCCCATACGCAGGGCGTCCGTGAAACTCATTGCCCCCACGGGCATTATCATGAATTCCTGGATATCCAGGTTGTTCGAGGCGTGGGCCCCACCGTTGAGTATATTCATCATTGGAGCGGGCAAAATCTTGGCATTTACGCCCCCCAGATACTGATAAAGGGGAAGGCCCAAAAAATTGGCTGCCGCTCGGGCAGTGGCCATGGAAACTCCCAGAATGGCGTTGGCTCCGAGACGGGACTTGTTCTCGGTTCCGTCCAGATCGATCAAATGCTCGTCCAGCTCCACCTGGCGTAAGGCATTCATGCCCAGTGTTTCCTCGGCGATCTCTTCCAATACGTTGGTTACTGCCCTTTCCACCGCTTTTCCGCCGTACACTGAGCTATCTCCGTCCCGGAGTTCAATGGCTTCCCTGGAACCGGTGGAAGCCCCGGATGGAACAGCTGCCCGGCCCATCGTACCGCTTTCCAGATATACTTCCACCTCTACAGTGGGAGTCCCTCGGGAATCCAGAATCTGCCGGGACCATATGTCGGTAATAATACTCATGCTAACCCTCCGCTGCTGATTTATTCGATTTTTCCATAAAGGCCATTTTTAACCCCTGTAACAACAAATCCCTCTGGACTATATCAATTTCCGGGGTAACGGCTGCTATCTCCTCGGCCAACCCACCGGTGGCCACTATCCGCGGTTCCTGGGCCACAAAACCCTTTAACCTGGCACAAACTCCCTGAACCATGGAGGAAAATCCGTACAACAGTCCGTTTTGCAGACTCTGCCTTGTACTCTGCCCTATTGCCAAGGCCTGGTTAGCCGCCCCGGACAAGTCCACGCGGGGCAATTTGGCAGTCTGGGTTCCCAGGGACTGGATGGAGGAGAGGATCCCCGGACAAATAAGCCCTCCCAGATAAGTGTTGCCGGTAACGCAATCAAAAGTGGTGGCCGTCCCGAAATCGATTACAATAAAAGATTGGCAGGAAAACAAGCGTGTAGCCGCATAAGCACACACCAGCCGATCCGCGCCTACTTCTTCCGGGCGACGGTAGTGATTGTCTATTTCCAGCCCTATGTCCCGGGGGACGAATTGCACCGCGCAATTACACCAACGCCTTCCGGCTCCGCTTATGGCCTTTTCCAAATGAGGAACTACCGAGGAAACAATCCAATGCTGGACATCTTCGGGATACATGCCGGCGTTGGCCAATAAATTACATATGCTGCTCCCCATGGAATCCGCAGTAGCACGCTTTGGGGTGGGCAAACAAAATGTATAAGCAATGCCCTCCCCGCAATCCAGACCTATTTTTATATTTGTGTTGCCCACATCCAGAAGAAGCAAACCGCTTACTCTTCCCATGCCTCGCTCACCTTGATCTCATTATGCAACGGGTCCACTTTGCCGAAGCGCACCGAAAAACGTTGTCCCTCCCGGACGTTGCCTGCAAAGATGCTTTCCGGTCCCTTGACCATTATTTTCTCCCGGGGCAGGGCCAGAGTAACCATCTTGCCCGAATTGTCCACCACCACCCCGGAAAAGGCCTTATCCCTGTTTTGACGGAAATACAAGAGCTTCCAATACCGGGGACGGTATCTCTGTACTTTGCTCACCGCATTTATCCGGGAATTGAGAAATTTAAGTCTGCTCTCCAACTCTTCTTTTGTCCAAGCGGGTTTGTCCCCGCTAAGTGCGGCATAAACCTGCTTGGAATTGATCATATCCACATAACGGCGAAGCGGTGAAGTGATCGGGGCATAGGAGGAGACCCCCAGACACTTGTGCGGCCTGGGGACCGCTTCCGTCACAGTGGCCCCCATGCTGCGGACCAATTGAAAAACGTTGACCGGGTCCGTCCATACTCCTGCCCCGCCGTCCGGAAGGACAATATCCTGGGTCCTGAACATGAGCGGGATATCTTGCTCTATTGCCCATCTTCCGATTGCGGCATTGGCCATTATCATGAATTCGGAAACTGTAACCTGGGCTTCGGGGAACTGGCCGCTATCCACCAATTCCACCCGGGTATCTTTGCCTGCGGAGAAAAGCCTGATCTCCGGGTCGGGCTGTTCTATTACAATCGCCCCCTGTTTAACCCTGTTTTGGCGCAAAAGACGGGCCAAATGGTTGGCCCGGGAAAGGTGTGTTTCCTTTTCGATCCTGTCCTCCGCCTCAGCGTAAGTAATATTTTCTTCCACCTGGACCCAGGAAAAACAGGGAATTATTTCCTGCAATTCCCCCTGTTCGGAAATATATAGATCAAAGACGAGTGCCGGACGTTTTTCCCCGCAATGCAGGCTGAAAGTGTCTGTACCCAGTTCCGGGGGCAACATATGACAATTACCCTCGGGCAAATACAGACTGGAGGCGCGGTGCATCACCGCCTCATCCAGGGGGGATTCAAAAGGCCAGGCCAAGGGGGGGCAGGCAAAGGCCAAACGCAACAAGAAACCTTCCTTGCGGGGCAAAAGGAGAAATGCGTCGTCTATATCCCATGTGGAAGCAGAGTCCACACTGACAAAGCCTTGTTTTACCGGTTCTTTTTCCGCGGCCTCGAAAACATCCTGTATTTCCCGGATATTGTCCCTGAACTCCCGAGTCCAGGTCTCCCCGCAGACATAATCCGCCTGATCCAGATGGAAGTTGTAATGCCAAGGCACAACCCCCCATAAACGGGCCAGCAGGAAAGGAAGATGCTGATCGCGGGGAAGTCCGGCGGTCAATTCATCCCAGGAAACATCCGGACAGCTTTCCGGATCGCTTATTTTTTCCAAAAGAATTTTTTGCAGCCTGTCCCGCAATTCTTGGTCCGCCGGTTCCTTATCCACGCCCTTACCAGACCATAGACTCCGAAAAAATTGATTCCCCTCGCTGATCAGGCGTTTCTTCTCCTGTTGCAGGCGAGCCTCTTCCAAACGCCTATCCACCACCTCTTGGGTAAAGACCTCAAAATCCGGGGGAACAAATTTGAAATGATTTTTGGCCTGAAGCATAGCTCGACCCAAGGCAGCCAATCGGTCTTCCTCCCATTGCGGCCACAAGAGATCCGAGAACCAATACACCGGGGCTTTGTCTATTTCTCCCTGGGAAAGAGACCAGACCTCCAAGACATCCAGCTCCTCCCGTAATTTTTCCCTGGAATTGGAGTGTTCCGCAAGGGCGGACAAAATGCTGTCCCTCGGGCTGGAAGCGGTATAGCTTGGACCACTCCAAGGCAGAAGACGGGAAAGGGGGAGTTTTATTTCCCTTTTGTTGATATTTAAAAGCCTTGCTTTCTGATTTTGGATTTCCAGTACCCAGGCGATCACCGGCTGATTGTTTTGCAGATACTCCACAATCCAGCCCGGGCTTATATTTAGCGGTTTTGTGCTCACTACAGCCCCGCCTTAATGCCTGAAAGAACGTTGACCGGTAAAAACCATGGCCACTTGGGGCTCGGATTCATTAACAGCCTGGATTACTTCCATATCTCGGACAGATCCCCCCGGTTGAGCAATAGCGGTCACACCCTCTTCCATGGCTATGTCCACCCCATCCCGAAAAGGGAAAAATCCATCCGAGACCATGGCTGACCCGGGAATTCCGGCTCGCATGTCCCGAGTTTTTTGCATTATTCTTTCCAGTTTTTGTCTCCATTGTTCATCGTCCGCAGCTTTTGCCTGCAACTGATACAAAGAAAGACCATGTCCTTCAAAGGCCAAATTATCCGCATATTTTGTGTATGCCTTGCTGACTGCCAATTGAACGCATCCGACTCGGTCCTGCTCCCCGGTGCCAATGGCCACTGTCTTACCTTCGCGGGCAAAAAGGACCGAGTTGGAGGTAACCCCGGATTCCACCGCCCAGGCAAAAACCAGGTTCTCCAATTCCCTTTTTTCCGGATACCGTGCAGTAACGCTCAGTCCATCTCTTTCCGCTTGGGCGCAAAGAAAGTCTTCTCCGGAAAGGATACGGTTCTTAAAGGAGAATTGAAGCACCACACCCCCGTCGTTCAGGGACTTCATGTCCAGAAAGGGTGTTGCGGTCAATTCGGAAAGGCGGGAAAGTCCGGGCAATTGCAGTATCCGCATATTTTTCTTTTCCTGGAGTTTTTCTATGACCCCTGCTTCGAATTCCGGAGCGGCAACCACCTCCAGATAAAAATCAGCCAGTAATTCGGCAGACTTTCGGTCCAAGGGGGTATTAACCACCAGAGCGCCGCCAAACGCGGCTATCCGATCCGCAAAATATGCTTCGTGTACAGCTTCGGCTATTCCCGATTCCGACCAGGCTGCCCCGCTGGGATTGTTATGCTTTAGAATGACCGCAGCGGGTTTGGAGTGCAGATACTGCAAGATATTTATCCCGTTATCCACATCGGTCAGATTTATTTTTCCCGGATGCTTGCCAGCCTGGATCATGTGCTTTTCCTCAAGGGAACTGACCAATTGTTGTCCGGGTCCGACAAATTTTATTCCCCCCAGCTCCAGCTGTCCCTGTTCCAGTTCAAAAAGGGCCGCCGATTGATCCGGGTTTTCCCCGTAACGCAACCCCTTCTCTTCTCCTCCCACCAGCCAGGTCTTTTTCCTGAATTTAAGCTCCTGATCCCCAAGGCGGATGTGCATATCCTCCGGAAAAGTGTCTTTTTGTATAGTTTTGTACATATCTTTAATGTCCCGGCTCATTGACTACTCCTTATGAATTAGCGCATACATACGCGCGTGGGATGGACAAAATTTACCCCCAGCGGTTTACTGATATTTTATAAACCCTAAAGATGCTTATAAAAATTTTCCTTAAAAAACTGATACTTTAAAGCCATTTACAGGCCATAAACCGAATTGCAGCTGTTGTCCCTGCGTTGGGAAAAGATTAGCACAGGGCTTTTACAGGGGCAAATTCAATGCTTGGATACAAGTTGGAGGAGAACAAATATGGAAAAGGTATTGCATAAACTGGCTGAAAATCTGAACAATCTGGACGAAGCCTCACTTATGTCCTTGTGGGACGATTATTATCATAGGGTTAAGGATTTTACTCCAAGCAAGGCCTGGGAAGAAGACACCCTTATTTTGTCCATGATTCAGGCCGTACGCTGGAAAAATCAGCTTTTCAACCACCACTGGTCCGGGTCCGCTGACCCGGAACCCCCTGAAACGCACAGGACAAGAGAAGAGGAAAACAGCGAATCAGGGCCATCCGGGAGGGAGTCTTCCAGTAAGCCGGCCAAGGTGCTCCACTTCCGGACGCCCAAGAAAGACTAGTCCGCGCAGGATATAATAATAAAATCGGATACTCTGTACGTAATCCACTGCTTCAAATCCCCGGCAATAACCGTTGGGGACCCGGCTGTAATATTTTTTATAACTCAAAAGGGGATATATTTCTTTTATCTCCTGCCAGCACTTGGGATCCTTGCCCATCTGACGAGCTAGTTGCATGGCATCCCACAGATGGCTCATACCCTGATTATATGCGGCCAGGGCCATGAACCACCTATCCCACCCCAAAACACCGCGTTTTCCTACCTGATCCCAGAGATATCCCATATAATCGGCTCCCCCCCGGATACTTTCCCCGGGATCTAGACGGTTGACTCCCAATTCCCTGGCGGTACTCCGGCTTATCTGCATCAATCCCCGCACTCCGGTACGGCTGCGGGCTCCGGGATCGAAATGCGATTCCTGATAAATCTGGGCGACCAAAAATAGCGGATCCAGTCCATTCTCTTCAGCGCCTTTCCGGATTTCTTTCTCATAGCGGGGCACCTTTTGCCTCAATTTTCTTAAAAAATGGTATATCTGGTAATGGTCCAATTTTTGGGGTAAAAAACCCAAATATTTTTTTTGGAGGCGATCAAACTTGGAAGAGGGAAAAAAGCGATGAGAAAAAGCGGAAAGTTTTTTGTCCAGTTCTGAGTATCTCCGCGCCCATATCCATCTGAACCCCTGTTTTTTCTGCCAAATCCGCGATTTGCGCACTGCTGTAAAAAACGGATGCCAGATATCCAGGCTCAAGTTGTCCGTTAGACCAAAGCGGGCGTTATTATGATCCAGAGCGGAAAAAAGGGCGGAGGGGCTTTTGGGTAAATCGCCCCTGTTTATACTACACTGCATTTCCTTTTGAATGGAGCTGATTTTTTCCTGCCAGAATCTGCGGTCCAGATATACCGTTTTGGCTTGGCAGAAATCCTGGGGTTCATTGAATGGATAGCGGTATTTGTTGTGGACCACCAAAAGCTCAGTATTCAAATAAACCGGCCCCCGCCGGGCAAAAGAGAATTTATCGGTTTTTTTCGGAGAAAAGAAACCAACAGCAAGATCGGCTTTATCTTTTTTGAGCATCTCAAGGGCTCTTTGTTTGTTCCGGGCAGGAATCCAAACAGGAGTTAAAAAATTATTCCGGCAAAATAGACGGACCGCCTCCCTTTCCAACCCCGGCCCGAAAGGAGAAAGGGTTGCATTGACCAACTGGGATTTCGCGTAGGCTACCCGGAGTTTTTCCCCCTTCCAGTAATGCATGCGCAAATAGAGATGATATCGGACCAATAAAAAAAGGATGAAAAACAAGAACAAGATCCCCAGTTTGATCCAGATGTTTTTATTTTTAGAATACATAGATACGAATTAAGAAGGTAATTGTTTGACTCGTTTGTAGGACCCGGAAAATTTTATTCATCCTTTTTGATGTTACACCCTAATAGCGTTTTCTTTTCCCTCTGTCTAATTCTCTTAATACCCAGCCAAGGAATCTACTTTTGGAATCCGGCGGTTGGCCGTTAATTGACTTATCCGAACCGGTTAGGTACGCAAATTTGGCTTTTGTGCGCAAGTATAGCCTATGAGACTAACGGAGGAAAATTTATGAATACAGTGGTCATCGGAACCCAATGGGGGGACGAAGGCAAAGGTAAAATTGTCGATTTGCTGACCGAAAAAAGCCACATGATAGTTCGTTTTCAGGGAGGCAACAATGCCGGACATACCCTGGTAGTCGGAGACAAGACCTTTATTCTGCACCTTATTCCCTCCGGGGTATTGCATCCCGGCAAAAAATGCCTGATAGGAAATGGTGTGGTCTTGGATCCGGAAGTCTTCTGTCGGGAAATAGAGGAACTGGGTGCTTCCGGCATCGATATAGGGCCTGACCGGATGACTGTGAGCAAAAAATGTCACCTGATAATGCCCTATCACAAACTCCTGGACGGAGCCCGGGAATCAGCTAAGTCCGGGAAAGAGAAAATAGGCACCACTGGCCGGGGAATTGGTCCGTGCTACGAAGACAAGATTTGCCGGGTGGGCGTCCGGGCTGGGGACTTGCAGAATCTGCAATTACTAAAGGAAAAGATTGGCCGCGCAACCAAGGAAAAGAACACCTTGCTTCAAAATTTGTACGGCTACAAGGAAGTGGATGAAAAGGAGATAGTGGAAAAAATATACCCATTGGCGGAAAAGATTATTCCCTATCTGGGGGACGTATCCGGAGAAATCCGGAGTTCTATCGCGGAAAAGGAGCCCATCCTTTTTGAAGGGGCTCAGGGAACTCATCTAGATATAGATCACGGGACTTATCCTTTTGTAACTTCCTCCAATACAGTAGCCGGGAACGCTACTGCCGGGTCCGGTTGCGGACCTCGGGATATCGATAATATAATCGGAGTGGTCAAGGCTTATACCACCCGGGTGGGAAGCGGACCATTGACCACTGAACTCTCTGATTTTGCAGGGGAGCATATGCAAGCCAGGGGAGCGGAATTCGGGGCCACTACCGGACGTCAACGCAGATGCGGGTGGCTGGATCTGGTTATTTTGCGCGATTCCATGCGTCTGAACGGACCGAACAGCATTGCTTTGACCAAGCTGGATGTCCTTGGAGGCATGGAAAAAATTAAAGTCTGCATCGCATATGAATACAAAGGGGAAAGAATAGACTATCCCCCTCAGGAGGAAAACGGCCTAGAAGAGGTCCGTCCCGTTTTTACCGAATTACCCGGATGGGAAGAAGATATCAGCCAGTGCCGCAGTTTTGATGAACTTCCCCAAAACGCCCGTTTTTATGTCCGTTTTATTGAAAAACATCTTGGCGTACCAGCCAGCATTGTCTCCGTCGGACCACAAAGAGAACAGACAATAATGCGCGAAACATGAAATGTCCTGGAGCGAAGAACATATACCGGAAAAGCAGAGAAAAGTCCGCGGCTATCTAGAAAAATTATCCTTCCAGCCGCCTTATTCCCTGCTTTTGGAAGGGGCCTATCCCGAACAGAGAAGGATAATGGCCCTTTACTGGGCGGCTGCACTCAATTGTGACTATTCCCCTCCCTGCTTGGACTGCGCCCTTTGTGCGCAGATAAAAGAACTTGTGCACCGCGACATTTTCCTTTTTGACGCCGCAGAAGGCCTGAAGGTAGATACTCTGCGCTCATTCCGGCCGAAGCTTAATCAGACAGCCCATCACAGATACCGGGTGGTTATCCTGGACAATGCCCAGTTTTTGAATGCTTCCTGCGCCAATCTGCTTTTAAAAAACCTGGAGGAACCCAGCAAATGGACTAGATTCGTGATTTTGGCCCCATTGCGGGAAAACATCCTCCCTACTCTTGTATCCCGCAGTTTCGTTTTAACCCTGTCCCGGGAAACTGATGTCCTGTCTCCGGAACAGGAAACAGAAAAGATCTTTTTCAATTATTGCTGTACAGGCAGGGGATGGCTGGAAATATCCTCCAGGAAAAATGAAGTAACCCAGGAATTGGCTTCGCAGCTCATTTCCGCCGTGCAAAAGGAAATTCTTGCGGCGGCCAAGGGCAGGGCAAGTACGTTCCCGCTGAAAAACTGCGAACAATTCCGCTGTGCCCAGAAATTCCTGGATAAAGCACTTTATTGTCTGGAGTTGCAGGTAAACGCGGCTATTACTCTGGACTGGCTGGGGAGTAACTTGTATAGTTTGTGGGCAAAGTAGGAAAATATAAATCCAAGGATAATAAGACATGTCTATGCTAGCCGACCTGGATATATATCTCTTTAAGCAGGGAAGGCATTACCGACTTTACGAAAAACTGGGCTCGCATACCTACGCCGGAGGAGGAGTGCGGGGAACGTATTTTTCTGTGTGGGCTCCCAACGCACAGGACGTATCCGTAATCGGGGATTTCAATTCCTGGAATACCCACAGCCACCCCATGTCGGCCCGAAGTGACGGTTCCGGGATATGGGAAACATTTATTCCCGGCGTGGAACCCGGGGCATGCTATAAATACAGTATAGCTTCCAGATACCGGAAAAAGAGATTGGAAAAGACCGATCCTTTTGCCTTACGCACGGAACATCCCCCAAAAACCGGGTCCATTGTCTGGGACCTCAATTTCAGCTGGAACGATCAAGAATGGATGGAAAGTCGGGAGTCCAGAAATGCCCAGGATAAACCAATAAGCATATACGAGATGCATTTGGGTTCGTGGATGCGGGATCCGGAAAATTCGGAGCGGCTTATATCCTACCGGGAACTTGCGGAAAGGCTCCCCCAATATCTTGAGGAGCTGGGATTTACGCACGTGGAATTTATGCCTGTTTGCGAACACCCTTTTTACGGATCCTGGGGATATCAGTGCGTTTCTTTTTTCGCCCCCACTGCCCGTTATGGAACACCGCAGGATTTCATGTATCTGATAAACAGCCTGCACCAGTATGGAATAGGGGTAATTCTGGACTGGGTGCCTTCGCATTTTCCCACTGATGACCACGGCCTGGGACTCTTCGATGGCACCCATCTTTTTGAGCATATGGATCAGCGCAAGGGATTCCATCCGGACTGGTCCAGCTATATTTTCAATTACGGCCGACATGAAGTCCAGGCGTTTTTAATAAGCAATGCCCTTTTCTGGTTGGAAAAATACCATATAGACTGCTTGCGGGTGGATGCGGTGGCTTCCATGCTCTACTTGGACTATTCCCGGAACGATGGGGAATGGTTACCCAATGAACACGGGGGAAACGAAAATCTGGAAGCGATTTCTTTTATAAAGAAATTCAATGAAACGGTGTACCAGGAATTTCCCGGCGTTCAGACCATTGCCGAGGAATCCACATCCTGGCCCATGGTTTCCAAGCCTACCTACGTGGGGGGGTTGGGATTCGGATACAAATGGAATATGGGATGGATGAATGACTCCCTTACCTATTTTCAAAACGATCCGGTCTACAGAAAATTCCATCACGATCAGCTGACTTTCAGTATATGGTATGCCTTTAATGAAAATTTTATCCTTCCCCAGTCCCATGACGAGGTCGTTCACGGCAAATTTTCCCTTCTTATGAAAATGCCCGGTGATATGTGGCAGAAATTGGCCAATCTACGCCTCCTTTTCGGTTATATGTATGCCCACCCCGGAAAAAAGCTTTTATTCATGGGGAACGAATTCGGACAAATAAATGAATGGGATCATGATAGCAGCCTGGATTGGCATCTCCTGCAAGAGGAAGGCCACAACAAAATACAAAAATGGATCAAGGATTTAAATACCTTGTATTGGAACGAACCCAGCCTGCACGAAATGGATTTCCAGGCGTCTGGATTTTCCTGGGTGGATTGCAAGGATGCGGATAATTCCGTTTTAAGCTTTATTCGCCATTCCCGAAGTAACGATTCTTTACTGGCAGTACTCAATTTTACTCCGGTAGTCAGATACGATTATCAGATCCCCATTACTGAAAGCGCTTCCTGGATAGAAATACTCAATAGTGACTCCGAGGCTTATGGGGGGTCCAATGTAGGCAATTTGGGACGGATTGATGTACAGGGATCCGGAAAAAACACCTATTTACCTCTGTGCCTGCCCCCTTTGAGTATACTTATTCTAAGGGCAAATGCATAATGGATGAGAGACGCTCCTGCGGTCTTCTGCTGCATATCACTTCTCTTCCTTCCTTGGGGGGAAACGGGGATTTGGGGCCGGAAGCCTACTCTTTTGTGGATTTCTTAAAAAAATCCGGACAAAAGATATGGCAGGTCCTTCCCCTGAATGCAGTTTCCCCGGAATATTCCTTTTCTCCCTATAGTCCGGTTTCCGTCTTCGCCCTTAATCCTTTGCTCCTTAGTCCGGAAAAAATGCTGAAATCCGGATGGATTGATTCCCTACCCACTTTCGAAAGGAATAAAGAAGACACAAACGCCCATTTTAACCGCTCAGCTCAGTTCAGATATGCCTGTATACAATATACAGTTATAAACAATAAGCAAAAAATATTGAATAATCCCCATTACCAAAAATTCAAACAGCAAAATGAGCATTGGCTTCCGGATTTCGCCCTTTTCCAAGCCTTGAAGGATTATTTCGGGCGAAATAATTCCTGGACAGAGTGGCCGCTTGAACTAATGCGCAGAGACAGAAAGGCCCTTTTGAAGTGGGAAAAAAAGTTAAGGGAAAAGATCCTTGAACATAAATTTGCCCAATTCATAGTCCAAAAACAGTGGGAGGAATTAAAGGCATATGCCAATCGTCAGGGCATGTGCATTATGGGGGACCTCCCCTTCTATCCTGCTCTGGAGAGCAGTGACCTATGGGCCAATCAATATCTTTTCCGGGTGGATGAAAAAGGAAAGCCCTTATTTCTTTCCGGGGCCCCACCTGATTATTTCAGTTCCACTGGTCAGTTTTGGGACACCCCTGTTTATTATTGGCCCCGGCACCAAAAAGACGACTTTTATTGGTGGAAGGAGAGAATAAAGAAGAACATGCGTCTATTTGACCTCCTCCGCCTTGATCATTTCCGCGGCTTTTGCTCCTATTGGGAAATACCCGCGGAAGAAAAAACAGCGGCCAGTGGGAAATGGGCCCCATCTCCCGGGGAAGATTTTATGGCCGAATTAATGGGCCGGTTCCGTTCAAGACGTTTTATTGTCGAGGATTTGGGGGAAATCACCCCGGATGTCCTTGGACTCAAGGAAAAATACGATCTCCCCGGCATGCATGTCCTGCAGTTCGCTTTTGGTGAGGATATGGGGAAAAATCCGCATATAGTGCACAATCATGGGATTAATGGAGTAGTTTATACCGGGACTCACGATAACAACACCCTTCTGGGATGGTATAAAAACGAACTCACTCCGGAAGGGCGTAAAAGACTGCGTAACTATCTGGGGATAAAGGTAAACAAGGACAATCTATCTAGTCATATGCTCCGCCTGGCCATGTCTTCGGTAGCCAAAACCTGTATCATTCCAGTCCAGGATATACTGCAACTTGATGAATCCGCGCGAATGAACACGCCGGGTGGTAGCGGAAATAATTGGGTCTGGCGTCTGCAAACAGAGCAGTTGAAAAATAACTGCGCTGAGAATTTAAAAAATATTTGCGCTACCTATGGGAGGATTTAGAAAAACATGGGTCTAAATTACCTATTGGGAATTCAAGGCGCTTTCCTGAAGCACTACATCAAAGCAGACCACTTTTTGCTCTCCGTCTAGATTGACCAGTTTAACACCTTGGGTGGATCTCCCGGTGCTGCGCACCTCATCCGAATTTATCCGTATAACTTTGTTTGCGGAAGTAAGCAGTATAAGTTCCTCTCCCGGAGCCAGTAAAAGGGAACCCACCGCGGGTCCGGAACGGGCGGTAAGCTTCATGTTGATTATTCCCTTGCCCCCTCTGGACTGGCGCCGATACATGGACAAACCGGTTTTCTTTCCGAATCCCTTTTCGGAAATAGTGGCCAGATCATAGTCCTCCCCACTGTCCGAATAGACCAGGGAAACAACTTCGTCTTTCTCCCGCAGGGAGATACCCTTGACCCCAATAGTACTCCGCCCGGTAGGTCTTATCTCGCTACACTCAAAGCGTATGCTGTATCCCTGTTTGGTGGAAAGGATGATGTCCGCATCCTCCTTAACTGTCCTTACTCCAATCAATTCATCCGCGTCCTTGAGTCCTACGGCAATAAGTCCCATGCTGCGCAAATTCTTGTATTGTTCGCAAGCAGTCCTTTTGACCATTCCTTTTTTGGTGTAAAACAGGAAATAGTCTTCTTGTGCCAGATCCCGGGAACTTACAGCCGTGGCAATATATTCCTTATCTTCCAGGGGGATAAGATTGTTTATGTGCACTCCCCGGGCGGTCCTGCTTCCTTCGGGGACTTCATAGACCTTGATCTTATATACCTTTCCCCGGTTGGAAAAAAGGTACAGATCCTGGTGATTGGTGGTTGTAAGCAGAGTGGATATAAAGTCCTTGGAGGAAACATTAGCTCCGGCAATACCCTTTCCTCCACGCCGCTGCTGTTGATAGTTTTCCAGGAGGGTGCGTTTTATGTATCCGTTACGGGAAAGGGTAAGCACTGTTTCCGTATCCGGGATAATATCCTGGATATTTATACTCCCCGGATCTTGTTCCAATATGGGAGACTGGCGTTTAGTGGCGAAATTCTTTTTTAGATCTTCAAGTTCTTCCTGAATAACCTTTTTTAGTACATTTACATTTTCCAGGATACTTTTATAGTATTCTATCTTTTTCAGGATTTCGGAGTATTCTTCCAGGAGCTTTTCCCGCTCCAAGTTTGTCAGACGATGCAAACGCATGTCCAAAATAGCCTGGGACTGTATTTCACTCAAATCAAAGCGCTGCATCAATTTGGTCTTGGCTTCCGGAGCATTTTTGGAGTTGCGGATAATATCAACAACTTCATCAATATTATCCAGGGCTATGCGTAGACCTTCCAGGATATGTGCCCGGTGTTCCGCTTTTTGTAGATCATGGCGGGTTCGACGGATAACTACTTCCTTGCGGTGATCTATAAAATGGGCCAATACTTCTTTTAAGTTCAAAAGCTGCGGCCTGTTGTTGACCACGGCCATCATGTTTATACCAAAGCTGGTATCCAGCGAAGTATATTTATACAGTTTATTTTTTACTACATCGGAGAGGACACCCTTTTTCAGATCAACAACTATCCTTATCCCGTTTTTGTCCGATTCGTCCCTTAGGTCACTTATGCCTTCAATTTTACGTTCCTGGACCAAAGCGGCGATCTTTTCCACAAGAGTTGCTTTGTTCAGAGAATAAGGGATCTCTTTGATTACTATGGATTCCAGGCCCCTTTTTCTAGGTTCCACCTCTATTCGGGAACGAATCCGCACACTTCCCTTCCCGTTGGTATAAGCGGAACGTATTCCTTCCCGGCCATAAATAGAAGCTCCGGTAGGAAAATCCGGGCCCTGTACGTAATGGGTAAGTTCGCTTATTTCGCATTCCGGATTATTCAATAGATGCAGGCAGGCATCGGTTATTTCCCCTAGATTGTGAGGAGGTATGTTAGTGGCCATCCCCACGGCAATACCTGCGGCGCCGTTTACAAGTAGATTGGGAACCTTGGTCGGGAGTACCTCCGGTTCTTCTAACGTACTGTCATAATTGGTTATTGTATTAACTGTATTTTTTTCAATATCTGCAAGGAATTCACCGGCAAGTTTGGACATGCGGCATTCGGTATACCGCATCGCGGCTGGAGCGTCTC
The DNA here is from genome assembly GCA_964398785.1 of uncultured Desulfovibrionales bacterium. GTDB lineage: Bacteria > Desulfobacterota > Desulfovibrionia > Desulfovibrionales > Desulfonatronovibrionaceae > CAYNNQ01. The sequence continues at coordinate 140,991 of CAYNNQ010000001.1, forward strand.
CGTCCAAAGAACCAAAGTTTCCCTGTCCGTCAACCAGGACATCGCGCATATTGAAGGACTGGGCCATGCGGACCAGGGCATCGTATACCGCGGCATCACCATGCGGATGATACTTACCTATAACATCACCCACAACTCTGGCGGATTTTTTATATCCCCGATTATAAGTAATTCCCAATTCATGCATGGCATAAAGAATCCTGCGATGCACGGGCTTGAGACCGTCACGCACATCAGGAATAGCCCGCCCGATAATAACACTTAGCGAATATTCGAGATAGGATTTTTGTAATTCTTTTTCTATGGAGATGGTTTCAGCCATTTAGATCCTCATATTTATTGGAATTATACCGAATATAGCAACTATTTGATTTTACTAAAACTTAAAACTGCTTGTAAAAATGTATTCCTTTAAGGCGCATCCGGGAAACTAAATAGTTCTTATCCGGAAATTCAAAAGTTTCCGGATTTAGAAATATCATGTTTCCAATCCGAAAATGAGAATTTTTCCTTTTTAACAAGGAAATTAAATAATTATGAACGAGCGTATCTTAATACGTGAGCGAATAATTACGAAAATTGACACCGTTAAAATGGAAAAGGGCCATTTCCGGATGGAAACTAAATATCTAGTTCGCCTACACTAAGGGCGTTCTTTTCAATGAATTCCCTGCGCGGATCAACTTTGTCCCCCATAAGTTTGGTAAACATTTCATCCGCTTTTTCAGCGTCCTCAATATCTACCTGATACAGGGTTCTGTATTCCGGATCCATTGTTGTGGACCACAATTGTTCTGGATTCATTTCCCCCAGACCCTTGTAGCGCTGGATGTTTATTCCTTTATGGGCCATCTCCAGAAGTGAACTCATCAAATTAAAAAAACCTATTACTGTAACTTCTTCGTTTTTCTTTTTAACAGTGAATTTGAATTCCGGACTGCCCTTTCTTATCCTTTCCAGGATATCAAAGGAATTCTTGTAAAGCCGGGAATTGAAAAACTCCACCCCAAGAGTTATGGAATGTTCGTTTTTGTCTGTGAACTTGAGAAATAAGCGTTCTTCATCGTCCACCTCCTGAATATTTTCCTCCACGGCATAACCGTTATTGGCCATGTATTCCCAAAATGCGGAATGATCCTCGTATAAAAAGTAGCTTGGAGAAAGTTTATGCTCAAAAGAGAGATATAAACCAAAAAGTTCTTCGCTTATACCCAGATTGAAGGCCTCGTTATATTTATCCTTCAGGAAATTGAGATCACGGAAAAATTCTATAAGATCCTGGTCTTGAACGTATGTGCCGTCCTCGAAATACAAAATCACTTCATCAGTAACCCGGGAAACCAAGTATTCATTCAATTCGTTTTCACTTATCAGGTATTTTTCAAATTTTCCCTTGTATACTCGGTACAATGGGGGTTGGGCTATATACAGATAGCCGTTTTCAATAATTTCCCGATATTGCCTAAAAAACAAAGTGAGGAGCAAAGTGCGTATATGTGCGCCATCCACGTCCGCGTCGGTCATGATGATAATTTTGTGGTAACGCAGTTTTTCCAGTTGAATATCCTCATTTCCAACTCCCGCACCCATAGCGGTTATAAGCGATTTGACTTCCTTGTTTTCCAAGACTTTGTCCAGGCGGGTTTTTTCCACATTCAATATCTTTCCCCGCAAGGGGAGAATCGCCTGAAATTTGGGATTACGACCCTGTTTAGCCGAACCTCCGGCTGAATCCCCCTCGACTATAAAAACCTCACTATCCTCGGGTTTTTTGCTCTGGCAGTCCGCAAGCTTTCCTGGGAGGGAACTGTCGGAAAGGGCCCCTTTGCGCCGGACCAAATCCTTGGCCTTGCGGGCCGCGTCCCTGGCCCGGGCCGCATCCACGACCTTTTCCACTATTTGCTTGGCATCCTTGGGATTTTCTCCAAAATAAACCGATAACTTTTCATATACCAGAGCGGATATATAACCGGTAATCTCACTGTTTCCCAGCTTGGTTTTAGTCTGTCCTTCAAATTGGGGATCAGGAATTTTGACACTTATAACAGCAGTAAGCCCCTCACGTACATCTTCTCCATTGAGCCGACGTTTCAGTTTTTTGGGCAATTCAGTATTTTGTATGTAATTATTTATGGCCCGGGTAAGAGCGGAGCGAAAACCGTGCAGATGGGTACCGCCTTCCACTGTGCGGATGTTGTTGGCAAATGTATATATATTTTCTTTGTATCCGCTCCTGAATTGCATGGCGAACTCAGTCTGGATATTGTCCTGTTCCCCGTTGCCGCTGATAATACCGTGTATTCCGGACTCGGCATTAATTTTCCGGACAAAGGATACAATCCCCCCGTCGTATTTGAAGTTTTCCCGCAGACCGGTCCGTTCATCGGCGAGTTCAATTTTTACCCCTCTATTTAGATAAGCCAGTTCCTCCAATCTTTTCATAAGTGTTTCCGAGGAATAATTGACATCATCGAATATTTCTTCATCCGGACGGAAATGGATTGTAGTCCCGGTTCTTTTTGCTACTCCCTGTTCTTTTAGGGCACATACCGGGATACCTTTTTCATAGCGCTGAAAGTATCTCTTGCCGTTCTTTTTTATGGTCAATTCCAAGTATTCGGTAAGGGCGTTTACCACGGAAATCCCTACACCGTGCAATCCTCCAGAGACCTTGTAGGTATCGTTGTCGAATTTCCCTCCCGCATGCAGAACGGTCATGACCACTTCCGCAGCTGGCCTGTTCTCCTTGGGATGCATATCCACCGGAATCCCGCGGCCGTTATCAGAAACAGTCACACTGTTGTCTAAATGCAGGGTTATACGAATATGGTCGCAAAGCCCGGCCATGGCTTCGTCTATACTATTATCCACCACTTCATAGACCAAGTGGTGCAGTCCTCTTTCATCAGTACTACCAATATACATAGCCGGGCGTTTGCGCACGGCGGAAAGGCCTTCTAATATCTGAATACTGGAGGCATTGTAGTTTGTTGTGTTATTTTCCATTATTTAGTCTTTCCGTTTTTCGTGAATTATATTTCTTCTTCGGTATAATAAGTTTCTTCCTCCACCATTATAGGCATTGTGATACATGTATATCCCGTATCCTCCTCTCCGGAAATAAAACACGGGGCCGTAGAATAACACAGACTGAACTGTATCCTTTCCGATTCAAAATGATTAAGTATTTCAATTAATTGTCCGGTAGAAAGAATAATTTCATTCACTTCGCCTTCGGCTTCACATTCTATCTCCTCGTAGGCCTCACCTGATTCCTGTCCCTGATAATCCAGATGGATATAATCGTCAAAAATCTTGAAATGCGTGGATTGAAAGTCCCCCGTGGTGAAAAGGGATATCCTTTCCAGACAGTCCAGCATCTCTTCACGATAGAACTTTATAGAGCTGTTCAATTGGTTCTTATATGTCTTCAATATATTTTGGTATCCCGGAAATTCACCTGATCTTAGGGGCATGCTGAAAATTTCCCGCCCCCCATCCTGAGAAAAGAATATCTTTTTGGAAGATATCCCTATATATATTTCCTTGGAAGAAATCCAGCGCCTTAGTTCGTTCAAATAGGGTTTTTCCAGGAGAATATTGTCCCTTTGTAGTATTTCGTGGATTTTTTCATCTGTGAACCAGTACATGGCTATTTTGGATGTATCCAATCCACAGACCTCTATTTGATTGTCTTCTTGGGAGGTCATGAAAAGACAATTTATGCCAGATAGACTTTCATTGTCTGCTATGCAAAATGTTGTTTTGTTTAGGATTTTTTTTAGTTCTTCCCCGGACCACAAAAAATAGTCTTCCGGAAATGCGGATAGCTCTTGGAACCAGGTAGCATCATTCGTGGGGAGTTTAAAGCGTTTTCGGCCCTGTTCCAGATAAAGGATATTCCCGTTTTCATTCAAGCGCAAATGGATTTCCCCCGGAGGCATACGCCGGATAAGTTCGGCTAACTTTCGGGCATTTACCCCTACCAATCCCTCGTTTTCCACCGACGCTTCATATTTTCCGGTAAATTCCATATTGGCGTCAGTAGCCATTATCTCCAATTGATCGCCCCTGGCCCTGAGCCAGGTGCTTCGCAAATATGCCGCTCCGGTTTTGGATGGAGTTATGGAAGCGGATTTTTGTGTACCTTCCAGGATTTCTTCTTTTCTTATTTTTAATTTCATAATGGATAACTCCTGTAATAAATAAGGTTACTTTGTTATTTTTGTGGTTAACTATTTGATATTTAATATTTTTAATTGTTACAAATTAGTTACGGAAAATGCACGAGAAGAACATGTTCTTAGTCTATTTTTTTATTGGTTTATTAAATGACATTTTGCGATCAAATTTTTTAACAGGTTTTTCACTTCCGGGTTATTTTCCTTTAATTCTTCGATTTTTTTGATGCTGTACATAACTGTGCTATGATCCCGATTTCCGAATTTCTTACCTATTTCCGGGTAAGAAAAAGGAAGGAATTTTCGGGCCAAATACATGCCAATCTGGCGGGCGAAAACGATTTTATGGCTACGCCCCTGGGAGAAAATTTCCTGCGGAGAAGTGCCGATTTCTTCGCAAACAAGCTGAACAAGTTCCTCAAAACTTATGTTTTTTTCATGAATACTCTGATCTAGACTAGAAAGTATGCTTTGAAAATCCTCAGTGGATATTTCCGGAGTGACCAATTTGTTGAAGGCGAAAAGTTTGAGAATTATCCCCTGCAGAATTCGAATATCTTCAAATCGTTCAGCTATTGCAAGTATCTGTTCCTTGCTAAGATTGAGATTTTTCTCCCGGCATCTATTCTTTATATATCTTATGCGCACATCCAGATCCGGTCTTTTAAGCCGGAGTAAGAGTCCCCATTCCAAACGGGATTTGAGATTGGGATCTAAGTTGTCCAGGATCGAAAGGGGACCGGTGAAACAGAATATCATCTGTTTTTTTTCTTCGTAAAAGTGGTTGAAAAGCAATATAAATTCTTTTTGTAATTCTTCCTGGCCCAGTAAAAGGTGGATATCGTCAATGAACAGGAAATCCTTTTCGCTTAAAAATTCCCTTGTCCGTGAATAATTGTTGTTATACAAGTTTGAAATATTTTCCATATTGCCAAGATATATGGATTCCGGATCTATTTGTCTCAATTGTATTATATGATTGGCTATAGAGCGCAATAAATGAGTTTTACCCGTGGAATTTTTACCGAATAGGACAAGCGGGTTGAATTCTACTGTGTTTTTTTCGGCTATTTCTTTGCTGGAAACCCACGGGAAATAGTTTTTCTGGTTGTGTAGAAAATTTTCAAAACTATAGTCCTGACCGAAAGGAAGTTTAGCCTTTGCCTTGTCCTTTGGAGGGGATTGATTATTTTCGGATTTGTTTCCCCGGAGATCTAGTTGGAGATGATATCCGGTATTTTCAATAATTTCCTGAAGATAATGATTTTTAAATAAATCCAGACTGAAGCGGTGCGGAAAAGTCAGATTAAGGATATTTCCTTTTTGACTTATTTGGATGTTTTCGAATATCCTTTTAGCTTCATCCGGATTTTTTACTTTTTTTAGAGCCGAGACAAGCTCTTTTTTTATGGAAAGCTCCGATTTGGTCAATTTTTTGATCCACGCGGGTTTTATTTTCTGGTTATGCCTGATTTGGCGGGAAAGATTTGACTTAAAACTCGCAGTTTAATAGCTCACGAGCATATCAAACGTGATAGGGACTTGGCAACTATAACTGGTACCAAGTTGGTTTGGACACAAGCAGGAGAGAAGATCATGAATAAAGGTGAGTTTAAAGTCCAAAAGACGATATCGGAAATAAATGACAAGATTAAGAAAGGCGAGGCCGTAGTTGTTAATGCCCAGGAAATGACCAGAATGGTGGATGCCAAGGGCTCCGAGGAAGCAGCGCGAGAGGTGGATGTGGTAACTACAGGGACATTTTCGCCTATGTGTTCTTCTGGTTTTTTCTTCAATATTGGCCAAAAACCACCCACAATCAAGGCTTATCAGCTTTATCTAAACGGAGTGGCCTGCCATGGAGGAGTAGCTGCTGTGGACGCATATCTCGGAGCTACTCAGCCCGCGGAAGACGATGCTTTGAACAAGGTATATCCGGGAAAATTCAAGTACGGCGGAGGGCATGTAATAGAGGATCTTGTCCAGGGCAAGTCTGTGCATATGCAAGCCTTTGGGTACGGTACAGATTGCTACCCTCGCTTGGAATTGGAAAAAGACATTACTTTAAATGAATTAAAGAATGCTGTTCTTTTAAATCCCAGGAATTGTTATCAAAACTATAACTGCGCAGTGAATAAGACGGGTAAAATAAAATATACCTATCTGGGGCCTATCCGGGCGAACATGGGCAATGTAAATTATGCCACCGCCGGTTGCCTGAGTCCTTTGTTCAATGATCCCTATTTCCGGACAATAGGGCTGGGAACAAAAATATTTCTTGGAGGGGGTGTTGGCTATGTTGCCGGATCCGGTACCCAACACAATCCTTATCCTCCTCGGAACAAGCGCGGTCTGCCCATGCAGCCGGCAGGTACCCTTATGCTCCGCGGAGATATGAAAGGGATGGATGCAAATTATTTGCGCGGAGTGAGCATAGTCGGGTATGGATGTTCCCTGGCTGTAGGAGTGGGGATCCCTGTACCTGTTCTGAACGAAGATATTGCCTGGTTTACTGGAGTAAAAGATGCGGATATCGAGATGCCTGTTCGGGATTATGGACACGACTATGGACAAGGAAAGGATCGGATCCTCAAATATTTGACTTTTGAGGAATTGAAATCCGGGGAAGTGGAGATTGAGGACAAAAAGGTATCTTCGGTTCCGGTAACTAGTCACACTCTTTCCCTGGAGGTATCGGATACACTGAAACAATGGATCAAATCCGGGGACTTTTTACTTACTGAAGCCCAGGATTGCATCGAGTCCTATTGATCAGCAAAAGGGGATTTCGTTTTAATGAATCCGGAACAAGCCTGGGAGAATTTAAAAAGAGTTTTCCAGGATTTTCCAGGCCCTTTTGTTCTTGCCTTTTCCGGAGGAATCGATAGCCGCTTTCTGGCCGCCAGTGCGCGTATCTTGGGTGTGGATTTTTTTGCCTGCACTCTTTGGGGACCGCACTTGACCCCCTCGGAGATAGAAAAAGCGAAAAACTGGACTAAAAAGCGACAAATAACTCACAAATTTTTGGATTTCGATCCGCTTTTGCGGAAAGAAATTCGGAAAAATCCACAAAAAAGGTGTTATTTTTGCAAAAAGGAAATTTTGAAGTGCTTGCGTCCGTTATCTGCGGGGATAATGGACGGGAGCAACAAGGATGATTTCGAGTCCGATCGTCCGGGAATATACGCTTTGCAGGAGGAAAATGTTTTAAGCCCCCTTGCTCTGGCCGGCATGGACAAGACTCTAGTCCGCCATTTGGCCGGAAAAATAGGTGTGGAAGACTGTGCCCAGCCGTCCAGATCCTGTCTCATGACCCGGTTATCTCCGGATATTGATTTAAATTGTGGGGTGCTTTTCGCCCTGCGGGATTGCGAGGAAAAATTATTTAATAGGGGTTTTTGCGATTTTCGGGTCCGGATTTTTCCAGAAGAGGTGGGGATTATATTAAATAAGAGGGAAAAGGATTCCTTTTCCCCGGTTAGCTCGGAAATAATTTCTTACGTACAGGAAAGGCTTAATAAATCCGTTTCTGTATATTTTACTTCCTGTGTTTCCGGTTTTTCCCCAAGAGAAAATATTTAATTAAATTAGAAATTTGGATAATAAAAATGGATGTTTTTCAAAAGCGAAGGCAGAGGCTGCGGCAGAAAATGCAGGAGCAGGGTCTACAATTTTTGCTTATAAGCGGGGATAAAAACAGGTATTATCTTTCCGGTTTTGAATTGAGCGATCCGCAATGCAACGAGAGTGCCGGTTTTTTCCTTTTGGGGCAGGAAGAGATTTGTCTTTTTACTGATCCGCGCTATGAACAGACCGCTGAAGACTGTCTCGGAGCGGATAGTATTTGTGTCTACAGACAGAACAAAGCAGAAAAGATAAGAGATTTTCTGCATGAAAGAAAAATAAAGAATCTACATTTCGAACCCTTGCATCTGAGCTGCGAGACATATTTCCAGCTGCAAAAAGAGGGGGTTACTCTTAACCCCGCCCCAAGGCTATTTGTGGAAGAAGAAAGGATGATCAAGGATGAAGAGGAAATAAAGGCTTTGGAACGTTCCTGTTCATTGAACCACAAGGTTTTTGAGCAGGTTCAGGATTATTTGTATCCGGGAATCAAGGAAAGTGAACTGGCCTGGGAGGTGGAAAAACTTTTTCGTTCCCAGGGAGCGGAAGAACTCAGTTTTTCCACTATAGCCGCCTTCGGGAAAAAGGGGGCTCTTCCCCATGCAGTCCCCGGCGAGAGAGTATTGAAAGAAAATGATTGTGTTCTTTTGGATATGGGCTGCCGTATGAACGGTTACTGTTCCGATCAGAGCAGATCTTTTCTTGTAGGTGAAGTGAACCGCTTCAAGGAGGTTATATCCATGGTCCAGGAGGCCCAAAAGAAGGCCATTGAGGAAATAAAGCCGGGAATGGAGATAAAAGAGGCCTATGCTCTGGCTCGGGAATGTTTTCGGAAATATGGGGAAGATAACAGGTTTATACATGCCCTGGGTCACGGTATAGGTTTGGAAACCCACGAACCACCGAGTTTGAGTCCGCTAGCGGAAGGTGTATTCAAGCCCGGCATGGTGGTGACTGTGGAGCCGGGTCTGTATTATCCCCATTGGGGAGGGGTGCGCTGGGAGCATATGGTCCATGTCCAGGAAAACGGGGCACGGGTATTGTAATTGGAGAGAAGGGAGGATCGGATGACCAGCTGTGATCGGAATATTGTCGAATATCGCGGGGCTGTCCGCCGCAGGCACAGGGAGGATTTAAACAGGCACAAAAGTGGCGTTTTCTGGCTAACCGGCCTTTCCGGTTCCGGGAAATCCACTTTGGCCCATCTTGTAGAGGAACGTCTCCATAAACTGAATATGCGCACTTACGTTTTTGATGGAGACAACGTGCGCAAAGGCCTGTGCCGCGATTTAAGCTTTTCTCCGGAGGGGCGTTCGGAAAATTTACGGCGTATCGGGGAAATGTCCAGGCTGTTCACTGACGCGGGTATAACCTGTTTAACCGCTTTTATTTCCCCTTATCGCGAGGATAGGGATAAGATCAAATGCCTTATCGGTCGCCGCGATTTTTATGAGATATATGTTAAATGTCCCTTGGAGGTATGCGAAAAAAGGGATGTGAAGGGGTTGTATTCTCTGGCCAGGCAGGGGAAAATAAAGAATTATACCGGGATCTCTTCCCCTTATGAGGAACCAGAGGATCCGGATCTGGTTTTGGAAACCGACAAGTGTTCAGTTGAGGAATGCGTTGATCAGTTGACTGATTTTATAAAAAGCAATCTGCAGTTACCCAAAAAAGATTAATATTTCAAGTGATGAAGCAGAAAAGGAGTCTTTATATGCACCAATCAGATGAGCTTTTTGTTCAGGCCCAAGAGTTGATACCAGGCGGTGTAAACAGCCCGGTTCGGGCCTGCAGGAGCGTGGAAGATGAACCCATGTTTATAGAGCGTGCCGATGGGTGCCGGATGTATAATGAGGACGGACAGGAATTCATTGATTATGTAATGTCTTGGGGGCCTATGCTTTTGGGACACAATCATCCGGAAGTGGTCCGCGCCCTGGAGGAAGCAATGCAAAAGGGCATTTCCTTTGGGGCCCCCTGTCGAGGGGAAATTCAGCTTTCCCAGCGTATAATAGATGCTTTGCCCGGTGTGGAAATGATTCGCATGGTCAATTCCGGGACTGAGGCGAATATGAGCGCCCTGCGTTTGGCCCGGGCCTACACCGGTAGAAACAAGGTAGTGAAATTCGTAGGGGGCTATCATGGCCATGTGGATGCCTTTCTGGCCAGTGCGGGCTCCGGGATGGCCACCTTGTCCATACCCGGGACACCGGGAGTTCCGGAAGAGATTGTCCGGGACACGCTGTTGGCGGATTACAATAATCTGGAACAGGTCCGGGAATTGTTCGCGAACCACGGTGAGGAGATTGCCGCGGTTTTCCTAGAACCTGTTGCCGGAAATATGGGCTGTGTATTACCCGAAGAAGGATTCTTATCCGGATTGCGGGAATTGACTGAAAATTATGGGAGCCTACTGGTTTTTGACGAGGTTATTACCGGTTTCCGGGCCGGATTCAATGGTGCCCAGGGAGTTTTCGGGGTAACTCCGGATTTGACCTGCTTGGGAAAAATAATCGGCGGGGGTATGCCGGTCGGTGCCTATGGCGGCTCCCGGGAGATAATGGCCCGTATTGCTCCCTGCGGAGAAGTCTATCAGGCCGGAACGCTGGCAGGCAATCCCTTGGCCATGGCTTGTGGTGCAGCTACACTGCGTACTCTACAAAATCTTGATTATGGACAGCTGGCTGCGGATACCCGCAATCTGGCCGGAGAAATGCGCGAAATACTGGTTGGTAAGGGAGTCCCGGTCCAACTCAATCAAATAGGTTCCATGTTTACTCTGTTCTTTACCGAGGAGGAGGTCCGGGACTTTGCTTCGGCCCAGAAGACGGATGCGGAACTGTTTAAAACTTTTTACAAACAGATGCGGGAGCAGGGTATATATATCGCCCCTTCCAATTTTGAATGCACATTCAATTCCTTTGCCCACACCGCCGCGGACTGGGAAAAAACCCTTGAGGCGGTTAAAAAGGTGCAATTTTAAAAGGTTCCACCTTGACAGGGTAGATTGAACTAATTTAACCAAGAATTAACTTGTGCATTTTATTACAAGCAACCATAAAAAAAGGAGGTGAAATAAAAATGAAAAAGTCTATGCTGGTAACTTTGGCTTGTGTTGCATTGGTGGGAGTTTTCTTGTTGCCCAATCTATATGCTGTGGATGCTCCGGGGAAGTTGACCATAAAACCGCCCGAGGGCGTAAAGGCACGCAAGAGCCCGGTGGATTTCCCTCATGCCAAGCACAGTGATTATGATTGCACCAAATGCCATCATATGTGGGACGGGAAATCCGAGATTAAGCCGTGTACGGACTCTGGCTGTCATGACGTGGTGGATCCCAGCCCCAAGGAAAGAAGGAGCATTAAATATTATTACAACGCTTACCATGATCAGTGCTTCAAGGGTTGTCATAGAGATTTGAAGAAGGCTGGCAAACCTGCAGGTCCAACATCCTGTAACGGTTGTCATCCTAGAAAGTAGCTTGAACTTGAAAAATGGGGGAGGTATTCCCCCATTTTTTCCCGGGGGCTGATATGGCGGATGAGGGCAAAGATTTAGAACAGGAAGAGGAAGTTATTGAACTTACCGATATTGTCGAACAGGGCGACGCCAAGTCCGAAAACAAGGAAAAAAACTCGGAACAAAAAGAACAGGCCGAAGATTTTGCAACAGAACCGGTTGCCGGGAGTGATGATTTCCACGACGGGGAGCTAGAGGATCTTTTTAAGGACCTTGATGCCGAGGGTGGAGAAGAAAGCGCGGATTCCGCTGAACAGACAAAAGAAAGCGAGTCTTCTTCCGGATCGGAGGAAGAAACCCTGGATTTCGACTCTATGTTTGAAGAAATGGGCGAACCGCAAACCGGAGAAGAAAGTACAAAAGGGGAAGAGGATTCGGCCGATGAAGAGAAGGGAACGGATGATCCCGAGGAAAATGTACTGGGTGATTTGGACATTGATGACTTATTAAAAGAAGAAGGCGGGGAAGAAGAAGAAAGCGAAGGGGAGACCGCGGCAGAGAGCAAGGAAGCGGAAGATTCCGGATCTGGTGGGGAAAGCCCGGAGGAAATGCCCGATATTGAGGATGCGGACAATATTTTTGCCGATTTGCAGGAAGAGGGAAAAGAAGGTGAATCCCCAGTAGAGGGGCTGGAGGACACAGAGCCAGAGTCCCAGGAAGAAGCGGAACAACCCCCTCAAGAAAACAGCCAAGAAAAGGAAATGTCCACGGATACGGAAAAATTCCGTGAAGAATTGGATTCTCTGCGTGAGGAAAACCGCACCCGCCTGGAAGAATTATCGGAGCGTCTGGAAAACCTCTCCAACCGGCTAAGTGAAAGTGGATCCCCGGATTCCACAGAAGAGCAGCTGAACAATCTGGAAAAGTCCTTTTCCTCTTTTGAGGATAGGATGCAGGAAGTGGAAAATTCCGTTTCCGAGATGAGAGAAAAAATAGAATCCCGGGATATAAGCGAGGATTACATCCGCAACCTGGCCGGGGAAGTTGTAGATACCAAGCTCAAAGAGTTCGAAGAGACTCAGTCCGCAGGGGACAATCAACAATTGAAGGAGGAGATTGTTTCCCAAGTGCAAGACTCTTTGCAGGAACAATTGGATTCTGTTCAGGAAAAACAGGGCAAGCTGGCCGAGGAAATGGAAAATGCCCTAAAGTATTGGGGAAAGCTGCAAGAAAAGATGGACAATCTGAGTAATCGGGTAGAGGAAGTCGCCCAGGGCCAGCCTGCTTCCGAGGAACTGGAAAAATTGGGCAATCTCCCTTCCGAAGGAGCATCAAAAGAGGATTTGCAGGGGATCAAATCCGATTTAGAAGATTATGTGCAAAAAGAGGTACCCAAGGCAGCAGCCCAGGTAATCCGGGAGGAAATTTCTGCACTAACCAAAAAGGGAAATACATCCTGATTTACTGGTATATTTTTAAATCTCGACTCCTGTGGCCGCAAATGATAAAGCCCTCCCAAAAGGGGAGGGCTTTTTGTTTTTCCCTTTTTGCCGCCCGGTAATCGTCACCTGGCTGGTCACGACCATTTCCCGGCCGGGCGGTTTTTTTATTTTTAACCAGGGCCACATTCTTTTCTCCAGCTTACCATCCCGGAGGGACTATGGAACAGGAACAGAAGCAAACACTGCAGGTAGCCAAAGAGATAGTCGTCAAGTTCATTGAGATAGGCCGCATTTCACCAAGCAATTTTGCGGAACATTTTTCCTCTATTTATCATGAAGTTTCCAAGGCGGTCAGGGAAAACGATTCCCCGGAGGATAAAGAGGAAATAAATAGAGGCGGTTGATGGCCAAAGATGAACACGGCCGCAAGGTCTCTGCATTGTTCGGGAGAATCGCCTCCTGGTATGATTTTTTGAATCATTTTTTGAGTCTGGGCCAGGATCTCCTTTGGCGTAAGCGCCTTATGCGCCATATTCGAAGTGGAAACAAAGGGGTGATGCTGGATCTTGCCGCCGGTACTTTGGATGTGAGTCGAGGGATAAAAAAGAAATTTTCCGGAAAGCGGGTGCTCAGCCTTGATTTTTCCTTACCCATGCTTTTACGGGGCAAAGCCAAGTTGGGTCCAAAATACACAGGGATTTTCCCTGTACTGGGAGATATGACCCAAATTCCCCTGCCTGACTCAAGTGTAGACTGTGCTGCGGTGGCCTTTGGGATTAGGAATGTAAGTTCCAGAGAACTTACCTATGCCGAGGTCCTCCGGGTACTAAAGCCGGGGGGGCGTTTATGTATTTTGGAATTCGGCAGCGCTGGAACTCGTGTATGGAAAGGGATATATAATTTTTATCTAAATTGGGTACTGCCTTTTCTGGGAAAGATATTTTCCGGGGACTGGGCGGCCTATTCCTATCTTGCCCGCAGCATTAGCGAATTTCCCTCTCCCCGGATTCTGGGAATGGAACTGAATAGGGCTGGTTTTGCCCGTTTTTTTTATTATCCGCTTTGTTCGGGCATAGTTTATGTGCATGTAGCGGAAAAATCAAAATTTACTGGCGATAAACACCAACAGGACTCCAGCAACAATTGCGGTAATGCCCATTTTGCGCAACCGTCCGGAGCCGGATTCTGCCAGCATGGCCAGGACGCGGGGCATTTTTTCCGCCCAGATAAAATAGGGGATTCCTTCAATAATAAAGGCAAGGCCTAACGCGCTTAGAAACAATTGGGTGTTGAAATGCATGGCCCGTGCATACCTTTGTGGAGTTCGCTTGTCCATGCTTTAGTTTTTTGTTTATAATATTTTGGTATAAATGAGGATAAACATGGAATTGGATATTGATTCTTTTATTCAGGGAAAGAGCAAAATTGCAGTCCTCGGGCTCGGTTATGTGGGATTGCCCTTGGCTGTCGCCTTGTCCGAGCATTTTTCCGTTCTTGGATACGATGTTTCCCGTTCCCGGGTTCGCGAGTTACGCGCTGGAGAGGATCATACGCGAGAGGTGGAAGCCAAGCGCCTGCAAAACTCCATTTGTGAATTCACTCATGATCCCAGCCGGCTGCAGGAGGCGGGACTGATTATAGTGGCTGTGCCCACTCCCATAGACAACCATCGCCGCCCGGATCGGGGCCCTATTTTGTCCGCCTGCAAAAGTGTGGGGGAAAACATGTCTCCCGGAAGTGTAATTGTCTTTGAATCCACTGTTTATCCGGGCCTTACCGAGGAAGAATGCGTGCCTGTACTGGAGGAAGAATCCGGCCTCAAAAGCGGGATCGATTTCGCAGTGGGCTATTCTCCGGAGAGGATCAATCCCGGAGACAAGGAGCATACACTGGAAAATATAATCAAGGTGGTTGCCGCCCAGGAGAGGAAAGTAACCGATTTTTTGGCCGAGATATATACCGCAGTTGTCCGGGCCGGTGTGCACAAGGCTCCAAACATCCGCACCGCCGAAGCGGCAAAGGTGATTGAAAATACCCAGCGGGATCTGAATATCGCTCTTATGAATGAACTGGCAGTGATTTTCGATGAGATGGGTATAGATACCCGGGAGGTATTGGAAGCCGCGGGGACAAAATGGAATTTTTTACCTTTTTCCCCCGGGCTGGTGGGTGGACATTGCATAGGGGTGGATCCCTATTATCTGACTTTCAAGGCGGAATCCTTGAATTACCATCCCCAGGTTATCCTGTCCGGAAGGCGGATAAACGATCATATGGGCAAATTTGTAGCCGAACGCACGGTCAAGGAAATGATCAAGCGTAATTGCCGCATTCGCGGTTCCCGGGTGGGGGTTTTGGGTCTTTCCTTCAAGGAGGATGTCCCGGATCTGCGTAACACCCGGGTGGTGGACATAATATACGAACTCCAATCTTATTGTATCCAGGTACTGGTGCACGATCCCCTGGTCCAAGCCGAGGAAGCCAGCGCACAATATGGTATTGAACTTTGCTTTTGGCAGGAATTATCCGATCTGGATGCAGTAGTACTTGCTGTCGGACACAGGGAACTTGCCGTGCATTCCCGTGATTTCGCGCAGATGTTTAAAAATGAAGAAAACGGTACACTCGTGGATATTCGAGGTATTCTTCCCAAGGAAAGTATGCAGAATCAGAAATTCGGCTACTGGAGGCTTTGATATGGGTGAGTCCCGTATTTTTCGCGTTGATTGCCGTGAGCATTGCTGAGCGGGATTTCGGGAGATGCGGGAATATCTCCGGGAAATGGAATGTAGTGATTGGCTTTATCTGCTCTGTACTCCGGAGCAGGAAGACAAGGTGCGTATTTTGGCCCGTAATTTACACGCCGGCGTGGAGATTTCCGAAAAAAGGGATAACCGTATTTTGTTGGCGGTATACAGATTATGTTAGCGGTGGTAGCGGCTACTGACAGGGAATTGTCCGCCTTTTTTTCCGCCCCCCGGGCTACTAACTGGGGAGAGGAGGGCAAAATAAATTGGGGAAAAGGGGCTTTTTTGTTTTTGAGCACCGGAGTGGGGGTTATAAACGCCGCTTCAGCATTGAGCGCCTTCTTATGCAGGTATTCCGTAAACGGGGTCCTCCATGTGGGGGTTGGCGGTAGCTATGATCCCAAGCGCCTTCCCCTGGGTTCCTTGTGTGTGGCGGAGCGGGAGGTATTGCCGGAATTCGGGGTTTTTTATTCCGGGAGGATCGTTAATTCAGGCCTTGGTTTTCCCCAGGCCCAGGTGGGGGAGAGGGACATTTTTGAAACTCTGTATCTTAGTCCGGAGCTGCAGGCGGAAAACATGCAGCTTTTATTGCCCGGCAAGGCACACCGGGAAATTTTTTTGACTGTTTCCGGTGTGAGCGGGAACAGGAGCAGGGCGCTGGAGCTGGAAAAAACATACAGCGCCGGAGTGGAAAACATGGAAGGGTTTGCCTTGGCCCTGGTTGCTGGAAAGGCGGGTATCCCGTTTTTGCAGATCAGATCCATCTCCAATGCGGCTGGCTCCAGGGAGAGAAAGGACTGGGATTTTTCCGCGGCCTTTAGTTCCCTGGGTGAATTGGCTGAACAATTATTCCAGTAGGCCTTATACGGGAATGGTTAATGAACGGGCATAATGGGTTGAAAGTCGGAATTTCCCCCTGTCCCAATGATTCCTATATATTCGGGGCGTGGATACTCGGTTTTGTCCCCGATGTGATTGGGACCCGGACCCGCTTTTTCTGGGAGGATGTACAGACTTTGAATGAAAAAGCCGGACAAGGGGATGGGGATGTCCTTAAGGTATCTGCTGCTGTGGCTGTTCATTTACCACGGGAGTATAAGATCCTGGAAGCGGGAGGGGCATTTGGTCTGCAGCACGGCCCTAAGCTCATAACCAGGTCCGATTTCTGCGGTCGTCCGGAGAGTATAGCTGTTCCTGGAATGGACACTTCCGCCTATGCTTTTTTGCAGGCGGCGTTTGACGGGGATTTTATCCCCCGTCCCATGCCTTTTGATCAAATAATACCGGCCGTGCAAAAGGGTAAAGTACAGGGCGGGGTGCTTATCCACGAAGCGGCGCTGATTTTTGAGCAGCATGGTTTGCAACTTTTTCTGGATTTGGGGGAATGGTGGTTTCAGAATTCCGGAGGGCTGCCAATCCCCTTGGGTTGCATAGTTGCCCGGGAAAAAAAAGACCCCTTCGGAATCGAGCGCACGATAAAGCAAAGTATTGACTATGCCCGTAATAACCCTCATGATATTTTTCCCTTGGCATCCGGCTTGGCCCAGGAACTGAGTGCGGATGTCTTGCACAAGCATATAAAAGCCTACGTGAATGATTTTTCTTACAAAATGGGCGGGAAGGGAAAAGAATCCTTGGAATTTTTGAAGGCAATGTCCTCTCCTTTTTAAAGACAACTAATCCAAGAAAGTGATGTAGCAAAGTCCCAGTGTCAGAAGCAATTAACCATATCCAGGAATATATCCAACGGGAGATCCCGTTGATCAACAGTATACTGCGCAAGCAGACCCAGGGACTTAA
The DNA here is from genome assembly GCA_964398785.1 of uncultured Desulfovibrionales bacterium. Lineage (GTDB taxonomy): Bacteria > Desulfobacterota > Desulfovibrionia > Desulfovibrionales > Desulfonatronovibrionaceae > CAYNNQ01. The sequence continues at coordinate 158,247 of CAYNNQ010000001.1, forward strand.
TCCCTTGGTACGGGAAGTGGCCGAGCATGTTTTGGAGGCCGGGGGCAAGCGTTTGCGTCCCCTGCTTACTATCCTCTCCGCTCGCTGTTTTCACCCGGACCCGGAAAATCTGTATGAAATGGGCTGCGCATTGGAACTCTTGCATTCGGCTACCCTGATGCATGACGATATCCTGGATAACTCCGATATCCGGCGAGGACGCAAATCCGCGCACGTGGTTTTCGGCGTGGACAGGACAGTTCTGGCCGGGGATGCTCTGCTCGCCCTGGCCAATCTAATTGTATCCGGATACGGGGACCCGGAACTGACCCAGTGTATTTCCGAGGCCATTTTGCAGACAGCCACCGGGGAGACCGAAGAGATATTCTGGACGCGTAAATCCAATCTGGACCGGGAAAACTACCTGCAGATCATCCGGGGCAAAACCGCTTATCTGATTCAGGCCTCCTGCAAATGTGGCGGGCTGCTTGCTGGGGCGCGGAGGGACAGAGTAGAACAATGCAGTGAATATGGCTTCAATATAGGGATCGCCTTTCAGTTGGTGGACGATGCCATGGATTACACTGCGGATTCCTCTACCTCGGGGAAACCGTTGGGCGGGGATCTGGCCGAAGGAAAACTGACCCTTCCCTTTATTCTGTATTTGAATTCCCTGAAACAGGAGGAAAAAAGCGGGCTTTTGGCCAAAATGGCTGCAGACAGTTTTACCAAGGAGGAAAGAGATGATCTCATCCTCCGGGTACAAAATGGGGGATTCGCTAATCAGGTGCGCAGGGAGGCGGAGACTTATATCCAGAAGGCCCGGGAATCTTTGCGGGGTTTCCCTCCCTCCGAGGCAAAAACAGTGCTGGAAAAGATCACTGAAGTTATTCTTTACCGTAATTATTAAAGGCGATCTATGGCTTCCAAAATAACCCACAAAATCCAGACCTCTTTGCGTGATGTCCTCAAGGTCTCTTTCCCTCCCAGCATGAATGGACTCTTACAAGAGGCCTCCAAACCGTACCCCGATTTTGAGAATATCGCCTCCCTTATCAGGACCGATCCGGGACTGGCCACAACAGTAATCTCTCTGGTCAATTCAGCTGCTTATTCCCTAAAGGAAAGAGTCTCCGACCTTAAAAGGGCTGCGGTGATTCTGGGTAGCAACGAAATACTTAAATTGGCTATTTCCGCCACTTTTGTACGTAATATTCAGAAAAAAACCGGGAAAAAACTGGGGTTTATAAACTGGCGCAAGATTGTCTGGGCCGCAGGGGCCGCGGAATTGATTGCCCGCCAGATTTGTCCGCAAAAATCCAGACAGGTGTATTTGGCTGCGTTGCTCAAGGACCTTTCCCTGATGCTTATTTGTCTTTTTGATAACGAAACCCTGGAGGAGGCTCGAAAGGTTGTTTGCCCGGAGGAAAAGGGCGAGGATTTTATCCAGGCTGATAACGGGCAACTGGAGAGGGAAATGGCCGCGTGGGGAATGGACCATACCGAATTGACCCGAAAGATTTTGGAGGGCTGGAATTTTCCCCGGGAGAGCTGTGGATATATGGCCGGCCATCATGATCTGCAGGCAGTGGACGAGGCTTCGCCCGGGATGCAGGCAGTAATCATCGGGGCCTATTGGGCGGAACTGGAACTTTCCCAACAAAAGGACATAAACGGGGTCCTGCAATTACGTTCTATAATGGGACGTCTTCCGGGATTGGCCGAATTGGATTTCGAAGAGTTGCGCAAGGAAATCGCCGCCAATTTCAAGGCAATTTGCTCCAATCTGGGCATAAGCGAAGAGAGCGAAGTGGAGCGTTTGTACGATTGTTCTCTGGCGAAAATCCAGGATTTCTATTTTATGGCCCAGGGAGTGGAGCAGATAAATGATTCCCTGGACATTGTTTTGCAGCAAATCGCCCAACATTTGTTCTGGCTCTGGGGGATCCAGGAGTTTCGGGCGGCTTTACGTTCGCCCATCACCGGCCACTATCACCTCTATAATTTTCAGGGAAAGGAAGACCTGCAGGTGGTCCGGGAAACAAGTGAATCCCGGGAACTAAGAACCGAGGGGAAATCCGGGGAAACAGAGATCGAGGTCCTCACCGCCTCCGGTAATTATGGTTTTTTCTGGATCAAAGACGAGGTTTTGCCTGACGGGGATTGCCGTGCACTTTTCCTTTATTTCCGTCTCCTTTCCCGAAGTTATGAGGTTTATTACTTGCACAGGCGGGACATGAGTGGGAAAGCACAGATGATGGACCTATTACCGGTCGGGGTCGCCCGGATGGACAAACAGGGCCTGGTGGTCCAGGCCAATCCCAAGTTTTGTCGTTTTGCGGGCCGGCAGTCTGTGCCCGAGGGAGAGTATTTCGCCCATATCCTGCCCATAAAGGAAGAACTCCTCCAGGACAGGGAGTGGGGGATATTCATGTCCGGAAACAGCGAGAGATACAGCCGCCTATTCTGTCCTTTGACCCCGGAGGGGGGAGAATACACCTGCTGGCACATAGCTGCGCATCGAATTACTTTGGAGGGATCGGAACAGGTAATGGCCCTTATGGAGGATATTTCGGGCATCACCACCTTGGAAGAAGATGTCTTGAGACAGCGGGAGTTCATGCAGGCCATGCTGGAGAGCATGCAGGATATCGTCCTTACCGTGGATAATCAGGGCAATATACTTTATGCCTCACCCCGCCTGGGTAAGGATCTTATTGGTAAGAATATTTTCCGGGTGGCGACTCCTTCTGGTTTTGTCCCTTTTAAATGGGGTCCGGAAATACTGGAGGACAATTCTTCTCCTGTGGAGGTCACTTTCGATAGTGGAAAGGATATCTGGTCTCTGGAATTATTGATAACCCGTTTAAGCGGCGGAGATCCTCGGTATCTTGTGGTGGCCCGCGATTTGACCACCATTCGTCGACTGGAGCAAAAGGTCAAACGCCAGGCAGTGTTTGATGGATTGACCAATATCTATAATCGGCGGCAACTGGAGATATTCTTGAACAGGGAGGTTCCCCGGGCGAAAAGGACGGGTGGGGAACTGGGCATGATTTTCGTGGACATGGACCGCTTCAAGGATTTCAACGACCGTTTCGGTCATCAGGGAGGGGACAAGGCACTGATTCTCCTGGCGGATATCCTGCGTTCCCAGTCCAGAAGCGGCACGGATTTCCCTTGCCGCTACGGAGGAGACGAATTCATCCTTTTGGCTTCGGAGACCAGTGAGTCTGGTCTGGAGCAGCTGGCCACCCGGATTCGGGATAAATTTTATGGACATTATCCCCGCGAGATGAGCTTGAGTATCGGCATGGCCTTTCTCCGGGAAGGTGAATCCGGGGAGGATTTGTTGAAGAGGGCGGATATGGCCGCGTACACGGCCAAGGAAAACGGCGGAAACATGCTTATTTGGGGGTAAGAGGTCCCATGGCCTACAGGATTGAGGTGGCTTTACGCAAAGATGTACGGGATGTGCGCGGGGAAAAAGTAGCCCGTTCCATTCGCCGGGATCTGGGAATCGGGGTCAACGGAGTACGAATAATCCAGGTATATAGCGTGGCCGGGATAGACTCCGGGGCTGTGGACAAGATTTTGTCCAGCCAGGCACTGCATGATCCGGTATTGCATGTGGTTTCCCGACAGCCTATGGCCCGGGGGTTTGACTGGGCTGTGGAAGTGGGCTTCAAGCCGGGTGTTACGGACAATGAAGGACGCACCGCCCAATCCACCCTGCGCATGCTTCCCGGCCTGGAACGGGAGAATTATCCGCACTTGGCCGTGTATACTTCGGAGCAATATCTTTTGGAAGGGGATCTCCAAGAGAAGGACGTACACAGGATTTCCAGGGAGTTTTTGGCCAACGAGCTTATTCAGCGCTTTTCCTGCAAGAGTGCCCGTGAATGGGAAGCCGCACCCGGATTCGATATTACGGAACCACGCGTTACCGGAGAGGCCAGTAATGAAGTACAAAACATCCGGTTGCAGGGATTATCCGATGACGCACTCATGCATTTGAGTCAGAGCAAGGTCTTGGCCCTGTCATTGGCTGAGATGCGGGAAATACGCGAGCATTTTGCCTCCCCGCGGGTCCGGGAGATGCGCAGCAGACTCGGACTGGGCGGGGAACCTACGGATGCGGATCTGGAGTGTCTGGCCCAGACCTGGTCGGAACATTGCAAACATAAAATTTTCAACGCCCGTATATATTACCGGGATCAAAGCAGAGATAAAAAACAGGAAATCGACAGCCTGTTCAAGACTTATCTGGCAGCGAGTACTGAGGATATCCGCAGAAATAAAGGGGATACGGATTTTTGCCGTTCGGTTTTCCGGGATAATGCCGGGGTTGTTTCCTTCAGCCCGGAACTGGATGTGTGTATCAAAGTCGAGACCCACAACAGCCCTTCCGCTCTGGATCCATACGGTGGGGCTCTTACCGGTATTGTCGGGGTAAACAGGGATCCCATGGGCACCGGCATGGGGGCCAACCTCCTGTGCAACACGGATGTCTTTTGCTTTGCTTCCCCTTTTCACAGCCAGGCCCTACCCCCCAGGCTTTTGCATCCCAAGAGGGTCCTGGAGGGTGTTCGGGAAGGGGTGGAACACGGGGGGAACAAATCTGGTATTCCCACCGTGAACGGGGCTGTGGTCTTTGAACCCCGTTATTTGGGAAAGCCTCTGGTTTTTTGCGGGACGGTCGGATCTATACCCGCCCGGATAAACGGCAAGCCGGGGTTCGCCAAAAAGGCCCATCCCGGGGATAAGATAGTCATGGCCGGGGGCAGGATCGGTAAGGACGGGATCCACGGGGCCACTTTCTCTTCCGAGGAGCTGCATGAAGGCTCGCCGGCCACGGCTGTGCAGATAGGGGACCCCATCACCCAGCGCAAGATGTACGACTTTATTCTGCGTGCCCGGGATCTGGGCCTGTACAATGCCATAACCGATAACGGTGCCGGCGGTCTCTCTTCTTCGGTGGGGGAGATGGCTGAGGATTGCGGTGGTTGTGATATGGATCTCGCCCAGGCCCCGCTTAAGTACGACGGGCTGAAGCCTTGGGAAATTCTCCTTTCCGAGGCCCAGGAGCGTATGACCCTGGCTGTTCCTCCGGAAAAGGAAGAGAATTTTGTCCAGCTGGCCCGGGAAATGGATGTCCAAGTGTCGATTCTGGGTGAGTTTAACGCCTCCGGTTTGTTTTACGTGCGTTACGGGGAAAAGCCGGTCGCCTGCCTGGATATGCACTTTATGCATCACGGCGTTCCCCAGATGGAACTGCAGGCCGAATGGTCTCCCCCTGCAGAAGGGGTTGAGGCGGAAGTTCCGGGAAGTGCTTGCCAGGATCGGGCAAAAACCCTTTTGGACATGCTCTCCCGCCTGAATATATGTTCCCGGGAGTATATAATACGCCAGTATGACCACGAAGTGCAGGGGGGGAGCGTGATCAAGCCCCTGGTGGGCAAGGAATGTGATGCTCCCGGTGATGCGGCCGTGCTCCGGCCGGATCTGTACACTTCCCGGGGCTTGGTTTTGGGGTGCGGGATCTGTCCGCGCTACAGCGATCTGGATACGTACTGGATGATGGCCAACTGCATTGATGAAGCTGTCCGTAATTGCGTGGCCGTAGGCGCTGATGTGGATTATATGGCCGGCGTGGACAATTTTTGCTGGTGTGATCCCGTGTATTCGGAAAAGACTCCGGACGGTCGGTATAAATTGGCCCAGCTGGTCCGGGCGGGGCAGGCCCTGGCCCATTATACCCGGGGGTTCGGAGTTCCCTGCATTTCCGGGAAGGATTCCATGAAAAACGACTATACCGGCGGAGGGACCAAGATCTCCATTCCTCCTACTGTGCTTTTTTCTGTTGTGGGGGTTATCCCGGAAGTCCAAAGGACGATCTCTTCGGATTTCAAAAAACCGGGGGAGTTGGTCTACATCCTGGGGGTGACCCGGGATGAGCTGGGAGGCAGTGAATTTGCCGGCCAATTCGGACTCCGGGGGGGACGAGTCCCACAAGTAGATCTCTTGTCTGCCAGGAGGAGGTACCGCTCTTTTTACCTTGCGGTTTCCCGGGGGTTGGTCACGGCGGCCCATGATGCATCAGACGGAGGCCTGGGGGTGGCCTTGGCGGAAATGTGTTTGGGTGGTCGTGTCGGGGCAAGCATAGATGTGCAGGACATACCGATTTCCGGTAGACTGGATGCGGAGCGTATCCTGTACAGTGAATCCGCTAGTCGCCTGTTGGCAACAGTGCCCCGGGAAAATGCGACCGAATTTGAAGACCTGTTTGCCGGGCAGAAATTTGCCTGTGTGGGAAAGACCACGTCAGATGAGGGGCTGGCTTTCTATCACGGCGGCTCTTTTCTTTTTGAAGCGGCAATCTCCAAGTTGCAAACGGCCTGGAAAGGGACATTGGATTTTTGATGTACCGGGCCCGGAAAATTGAGCTTGCATATTGCGGCCGGATATAATATTGACCACCGGTTCTAAACCACACGTTCGGATAAGTCTTGGGTGCCTGTAAGGTATCCCCGAACGGAGGAATAACCCAAGAAGGAGGACTTTATGGCTTATGTAAACATGAAGCAAATGTTGGAGACCGGAGTACACTTCGGTCATCAGACCAGAAGGTGGAACCCAAAAATGCGTCCATATATTTTCGGGGCGCGCAAGGGGATCCACATAATCGACTTACAGCAGACTGTCCATTTATACCGCCGGGCCCACGATTTTGTCGTGGATCAGGTCGCTGGCGGCAAACAGGCTATCTTTGTTGGAACCAAGCGTCAGGCCCGGGAAATTGTCCAGGGGGAGGCGGAAAGATGCGGCATGCATTATGTGACCAACCGCTGGCTGGGCGGCACATTGACCAATTTCAAGACTATTCGCGGGAGCATTGATCGGCTCAAGAGATTGGAGGAGATGTTTGAGGACGGCTCAGTCAATCGTTTTGTGAAGAAAGAAATTGTCCAGATGGAGCGGGAGGTAAGCAAACTGAACGCCAATCTCGGGGGCATAAAAGACATGGAAGAACTCCCCGGAGTGGCCTATATAGTGGATCCCAAAAAGGAAGAGATAGCAGTGAAGGAATGCCGCAAGCTGGGCATCCCCATAGTGGCGATAGTGGACACCAATTGCGATCCCGATGTGGTGGATTTCGTCATTCCCGGAAATGACGACGCTATACGGGCCATCAAGCTCTTTACCGCGAGTATGGCCGATGCCTGCCTGGAAGGCCTGGCCCGACGGGAAGACCGGGACGAGGAGGAAATGGAGGTCCCGGAGGAGGCTGTGTCAGAAAAGGAACAGGAAGTCCAAGAGATGGAGGAGGAAGTATAAATGGCTGTTAGTGCTTCAATGGTTAAGGCCCTGCGGGAGCGGACCGGAGCGGGGATGATGGATTGCAAGAAGGCCCTGCAGGAAAGCGACGGCGATGAAGAGCAGGCTGTATCCTGGCTGCGGGAAAAGGGTCTGGCCAAGGCCCAGAAAAAGGCCGGTCGTTCCACATCGGAAGGTATGATCGCTTTTTCCGGCACCGAGGATAAAAAGAGTGGCGTTTTGTTCGAGTTTAAGTGCGAGACCGACTTTGTGGCCAAAAACGAGAACTTTTCCGCCTTGGGTCGGGAGATCGCCGATCACCTGGTTGAAAGCAGGACCGAGGAACTGGATTCTTCTATAGATGAAAAGATCAAGGAACTTGTCGGTGTTCTCGGGGAGAACATGAATCCCGGCCGGGCTCGTCTTCTGCAGGTGGAAGAGGAAGGGATCATTGGTTCCTATGTGCATAGTAACGGTAAAATAGGGGTTATGGTCAAGCTCCATTTCTCCAGGCCGGAAAGCGCCTCCAAGCCCGAGGTCCAGGAATTGGGCCGGGATCTGGCCATGCAGGTGGCTGCTGTAGTCCCGGAATGTGTTTACCCCGAGAATCTACCGCAGGAGAGCGTGGACAAGGAAAGGGAGTTTTACAAGCATCAGGCCGAGCAGGAAGGCAAGCCCGAGCATATTGCAGAAAAGATTGTCCAGGGGCGGTTGAATAAATTCTACAAGGAAGTGTGTTTGGCCAAACAGGCCTTTATAAAGGATGATTCCAAGAGTGTGGAGGAATTGCTTCAGGAAGTGAGCCAGGCCGTGGGGGATGAAATACGCATAGAGACATATGTCCGCCTCGAGCTGGGCGAATAGAACTCTCAATGAAAAGGGTCCGAGTGGCCCTTTTTTATTGCCCTGCTATTTGCCGTTTTTTTTGCATAAATACATCTTTTTGGAAGGAAAGTAGCTATGGATAAAAAGTATTCCCGTGCCCTTTTAAAGTTGAGCGGAGAGGCCCTGGCCGGCGAGGGAAAATTTGGCATAGAACCGGAGACTATAGCCAGTATAAGCGAAGATCTGGCCGAGGTGTCCGCAATGGGTGTGGGCTTGGCCATGGTCGTGGGCGGGGGTAATATTTTTCGCGGTGTTTCTGCTTCCTCCAGCGGAATGGATCGGGCTTCTGCGGACTACATGGGAATGCTGGCCACGGTTATGAATGCTTTGGCCATCCAGGATTCTTTGGAGAAAATTGGCGTGAGCACCCGAGTCATGACCGCCATAAGCATGCGCGAGGTGGCTGAACCCTATATCCGGCGGCGTGCTATCCGGCATCTGGAAAAGGGCCGGGTTGTTATTTGCGCCGCGGGCACCGGAAATCCCTATTTCACCACGGATACGGCTTCCGCTTTGCGCGCAATGGAGCTAAAATCGGACGTGATAGTCAAAGCCACCCGCGTGGACGGAGTTTACGATAAGGATCCGGAGAAATTTTCGGATGCCCGGAAATATACTAAACTTGACTATATCGAAGTGTTGCAGAAAAGGCTGGGCGTGATGGATTCCGCGGCCATTTCTTTATGTATGGACAATAATATGCCTATAGTTGTATTTGACCTTTTTCGGCGGGGTAATATTAAAAAGGTGGTTTGCGGAGAAGAAGTAGGGACTATTGTCCAAGGAGGTTAGTATGCAAGCAGAACTTGATGATTGCCGCCAGAGGATGGAAAAGGCGGTGCAGAATCTGGAAAAGGATTTCGGGAAGCTCCGGACCGGACGTGCGTCTACCACCCTTGTGGAGGATCTGACTATTGATTATTATGGGATGTCCACCCCATTGAACCAATTGGCCTCGCTCTCCACACCGGATAGCCGGACCATTACCATACAGCCGTGGGACCGTAATTCTTTTAAAGACATAGAAAAGGCGATAATAAAATCCGATCTGGGTTTGAATCCGGTGAATGACGGCAAGCTTATCCGGGTGAACATCCCCTCTTTGACCGAGGAGAGGCGCAAGGAAATGGTCAAAAAGGCCAAAAAGATGTCCGAGGATGCCAAGATAGCCGTGCGCAACATCCGCCGGGATGTAAACGATGATTTTAAAAAGAAGAAAAACGACAAGGAACTCTCTGAGGACGAAATGCACAAGGGGCAGGAAGGGGTGCAGAAGATAACCGATGAGTTCGTGGAAAGGATACAAAATATTCTGGAGAAAAAAGAAAAAGAAATAATGGAGATCTAAGTGCATAGTTTGCCCCGTCATTTGGCCGTAATTATGGACGGCAACGGCCGCTGGGCCGAGAGGCGCGGACTACCGAGGAGCGCTGGTCATGAGGCGGGCACAAAAGCAGCCAAACAGATAGTAGAACATTGCCGCGGAGTGGGCCTGCGTTGTCTCACTCTATACACATTTTCCCGGGAAAATTGGAGCCGTCCGGAAAGGGAAATTTCCTTTTTGTTCGAGCTCCTGCGCCGTTTTTTGAACAGTGAGATCGATTCCCTGATGGAGCAGGATATACGGGTGAATATGCTGGGGGACCCGGAGGGACTCCCTTGGTCCACCCGCAAGGTGGTGGAACATGTTTGTTCCCGGACCAAAACCAATACAGGCATGGATTTGAATTTGGCCCTGAATTATTCCGGACGGTGGGAGATAATCCGGGCCTGTCGAGATATTGTCCGCAACGGATTGGACCCGGAACAGATAGACGAGGATGTTTTCTCTGAATATCTGTATACCGCCGGGTTGCCTGATCCGGATTTGGTTATCCGCACCAGCGGGGAAAAACGGTTGAGCAACTATCTGCTCTTCCAGGCAGCTTATGCCGAATTCTATTTTACCCCTGTATTGTGGCCGGATTTCAGTCCCCGGGAGCTAAAAAAGGCCCTGGAGGAATTCGCACAGAGGCAGCGCAGGTTCGGTGATATTTAAATGCCAGTATCCGCACATATAAAACGGCTCTTAACAGCCGGTATTCTCCTCTTGCTCATGGGTATAGTTATTTATGCCGGGGAGATGGCCATGCGGGGGGCCCTTTTTCTGGTTTCCGTTCTCGGGTTGTGGGAATTTTATTCTTTTTTTTGGTCTCCCCGGCAGAATGCGCTTTTAAAAGCCCTGGCCTTTGTTGCGGCCGGGGTTTTGACCCTTATGCCTCCGGCGATCAGCAGTACCTATTTGCCCTATGCCCTGCCCTTGATTTTCTGTTCCATGGGCGTTTATTTTTTGATTTTGTTTTCCCTCTTCGGGGATTCGGCAAGGTGCGGCGATTTTATGATAGCTGCGGCAGGTCTTTTGTATATCCCTCTTATACTTCGTTTGGTACTCGTTTTTTCTATATCGGAAATTCTTTTGGCCCTGGCCGTGGTTTTTGCCACGGATACAGCTGCCTTTTACGCCGGGTCCTGGTGGGGTAAACGCCGGATTTGGCCGTCGATAAGCCCCAAAAAAACCTGGACAGGAAGCCTCGCCGGCTTGGGCGTCTGTATTCTGGTAACCGCTGTTGCGGGACTGATTTGGGGCAAGGTCTCGCTCTGGCAGTTTCTGGTTTTAGGTGTGGTATTGAATTTGGCCGCCCAGTTGGGGGATTTTTTTGAGTCCGCGGTAAAAAGGCGGTGCAATATAAAGGATTCCGGGAGCACTCTTCCCGGACACGGCGGTATTCTGGATCGAATAGACAGCCTGCTTTTTTTGCTCCCGGTCTTCGCCCTTTTTACTAAACTGCTTAAATTCTTTTGATATGGACTATATAACTACCTTAAGACCGGAACGCATGCCGGAGTGGCCCAGAAGTATCAGCGTGTTGGGCAGTACGGGGTCCATTGGGACCAATGCCTTGAACATTGTGCGCAGGTATCCGGAAGACTTCCGGGTGGTGGCCCTGGCCGGGGCTAGAAATATCCCCTTACTCGCCGAGCAGGCCGCGGAATTCAGGCCCTTGTATCTGGGGGTGCTCAATACGGATTCGGTTCACGAACTAAAAAGGCTGTTGCCTTCGGATTACCGTCCGGGAATCGTCTGTGGAACCGAGGGGTATTCCTGTTTGGCCGGATTGGGCGAGGCGGAAATGGTCCTTTGCGCGCAAGTGGGTGCCTCCGGACTGCTGCCGGCCCATACAGCCGCGTCCGAGGGTAAGATTATTCTTTTGGCCAACAAGGAAGCCCTGGTCCTGGGAGGTTCTTTGCTGCGCGAGCAGGCCAGGCGCAATAACGCGGTGATTTTGCCGGTGGACTCCGAACACAATGCCCTTTTCCAGTGCCTGGATGCGGACAGCCCACGGAGTCTTTCCCGGTTGATACTTACTGCTTCCGGGGGCCCTTTCCGTACATGGAAAACCGGGGATCTTTCCAGGGTAACCCCGGAACATGCCCTTAATCATCCCAATTGGTCCATGGGGGCCAAGATCAGCGTGGATTCGGCAACTCTTATGAATAAGGGGCTGGAGGTCATCGAGGCCTATCATCTCTTTGGAGTGGACAGAAAAAAGATTTCCGTGGTGGTGCATCCGCAGAGTATTATCCATTCCCTGGTGGAATACACTGATAGCTCCATGCTCGCCCATATGGGCCTTCCGGATATGCAGGCGCCCATCGCCTATTGCCTCTCTTTTCCCTGCCGCCTGGAATTGGGACTGGAACGCCTGGACCTTGCCCGCATAGGGGAACTGAATTTTGAAGAGGCAGACAGTGCTCGGTTTCCCTGCCTGGACATGGCCCTACAGTGCCTGGAGGGAGCAAACAGCTTGCCGGTGGTCTTGAATGCGGCAAACGAAGTGGCTGTGCAGGCTTTTTTGGATAGGAAAATTGCCTTTATGCAGATTGCCCAGTTGGTAAAAGAGGCTTTGAATGCATTCCCGGAGCAAGGGATTGGCTCGATAGAAGAAATTTTCGACTTGGACAATAAAGTCCGCGGACATTTGCAGGAAAAACAGGAAATATAGCAATGCAGAGCATTATCGCCGTAGTCCTGGTATTGGGGCTACTTATTTTCTTCCATGAATTCGGCCATTTTTTGGTGGCCAGGCTATTCAAGATGGGAGTGTCCACCTTTTCCCTGGGATTCGGTCCCAAGCTATTCGGGTTTGGTTCGGGGCGCACCGAATACCGCCTCTCGGCAATACCCCTGGGCGGATATGTGCAGTTGGTGGGTGAAACCCCGGATGCCGAACTTCCGGAAGGATTTACCGAAAAAGACAGTTTTAGCGTGCGCCCGGTTATTCAGAGGATTGCCGTGGTTGCCGCTGGTCCGGTTTTCAACTTCTTCCTGGCCTTCTTGATCTATTGGGGGATTTTCGGAATCCAGGGACAGATGCATATGCTGCCCACGATCGGGGAAGTAACCTCCGGCCTTCCGGCCCAAGAGGCCGGACTCAAGCCCGGGGATCGGGTGCTGGCAGTTGACGGTCAGTCCGTTAATTATTGGAAAGAGCTGGCCGGCCGGGTGAAAGAAAGCCAGGGGAAGACTCTGGCTCTAAAAGTGCGACGGGAAGGCGATTCCCGAGATATACGCGTGACTCCTGAGCTTGTAGAGCGGGAGAATATATTCGGGGAAACCAAACAGGTCCCCCAGATTGGTATAAAGGCCTCCGGAGAAACTGTTTTTACGCCTCTTTCCCTGGGCAGTGCTTTTACAGAGGGGGCGAAGCAGACCTGGTCCCTTACTGTGCTTACGGTAAAAGGGATAATTAAACTCGTGGAAAGGGTCATACCCTTAAAGACCATAGGCGGACCGATAATGATTGCCCAGGTGGTCAGTGAACAGGCGGAACAAGGGATGGTCAATCTGCTTGCTGTTACTGCCCTGATCAGTATCAATTTGGGACTGTTGAATCTTTTGCCTATCCCTGTTTTGGACGGAGGGCATATTGTTTTTTTTACCATAGAAGGGATCCTTGGCCGACCCCTGGATGAGCGCCTGCGGTCCTTGGCTACCAGGGTAGGCCTGGCTTTCCTTCTGGCCCTGATGAGCCTGGCCATATTCAATGATCTATGGAGGAGTTTTGGCTGACCCCGTGTATCTGGTTGTCAACTGTGCCGAATATCGGCTTCAGGTCCTCATTGGGGGAGGCGGTCGCCTTGCCTGGCAGGAGATATTCCATGCACCCGGCCGGGCCATGCCCCTGCTGGCGCCGAGTATCCGCCGCGGATTGTCTCATCTGGGGCTTTCTCCCGAAGACTTGTCCGGCATTGCCTATGTTCGGGGACCGGGCAGTTTTACCGGCTTGCGCATGAGCATCGCGCACCTCTTGGGTTTGGCCCAGGCCACCTCAGCGCCTGTAGCCGGACTGGACTATCTGCCTGTTTTGGCCGCCGGAGTCTGTCCCTTGCTGCACGCGCCGCTGTGGTGTGTGATTCATTCCAGGCGCAATCAGGTATATGCCCAGAAATTTGTCCCTCCGGACGGCACTCCTGTAAACAAGGCCGGCGTATTGTCCCCGGGGTATTTGCGCCAAGAATTGGGCAAAAATGGAAAATGTTTTTTACTTGGTTCCGGTGTGGCGCGCAATCCGGAGTTGGTCCCGGCAAAACAGGACGTAAACATCCTTCCCCCTTGTTTTAATAACCCTTGTGCGGATGTCCTTTTGCATTACGCAGAAAATTCGAGTTATTCGCACAATTTTGATCCGCCACTGTATCTGCGGCCCTCGGATGCCGAGGAAAACCTGGATTCCATAGCCCGCAAGCGCGGCGTGGATACGGATTTGGCCCGGAGACAAATCGAAAACCAACTGTAAAAATTGATTGTGTGTAAGGACCGGCAGTTGCGTTAATCTTGTTTATGACTTATCTTTTTCAATATGTATGAACTTACAGCTAGTTTGGAAGATTATCTAGAGATAATTTTCCAGTTGGAAACCAAGCAGAACCGGGGTGCCAAACCTTCGGAAATCGCGGATCAGCAGGGCGTTCAGCGGGCCTCGGTAACCGGAGCGATGCGGGTTTTGTCCGATAAGGGCCTTGTTAACTACCACCCGTACAGCGCGGTAACCCTAACACCGGAAGGATTCCGCGTGGCCACGAAAATTGTCCACCGGCACAAAGTCCTTTCCCAGTTTCTGCACCATGTGCTGGATTTACCCCTGGAAATTGCGGAAGCCAACGCCTGCCGCATAGAGCATCAGATAGACGACATGGCCATGGAGAGCTTGATCCGTTTTATCCAATTCATCCAGTCCTGTCCGCGTACCGGCGAGGACTGGCTAAGGGCCTTTGCCCGGCAATGCAACGAGCACGGTGAATGCGACAACTGTGCCCCGTGCATTGAGTACTGCCTGCAGTCCTACCTGCAAAAGAATTCCTAGAAATCCCCCTAAAGAATTTTCCTCCTTCGCCGATAAAGAAAGCAAATCCTAAACGGGCGGCAAGGAAGCCGCCTGAAATATCAAGGAGGAAACGTTATGTCACTGATGATTAACAACAATTTAATGGCTGAGCAGGCGCAGCGGAATCTGTCCTCGGCTTATGCCGATCTGGCCAATTCCACGGAGAAGCTCTCCTCGGGCCTGCGTATTAACTCCGCCGCGGACGACGCGGCTGGTCTGGCTATTCGCGAGCTTATGCGAGCGGATATAGCCTCGCTCAATCAGGGCGTGCGTAACGCCAACGACGCGATTTCCATGATCCAGACCGCGGACGGGGCGCTGCAGGTTATCGACGAAAAGCTGATTCGCATGAAGGAACTGGCGGAACAGGCGGCTACCGGTACGTATACTTCATCGCAGCGTCTGATCATTGATTCCGAGTATCAGGCCATGGCCTCGGAGATTACCCGGATAGCCAACGCCACCGACTTTAACGGTATTCAGCTCTTGAACGGCAACCTCTCCGCAAGCTCTGGCAATACAGCGGTTGCTAATTGGGGCAATGACCATGTCGGCTCCGGGATGCAGGCTACCGGACCGCTCAAGGTCCATTTCGGCACGGCCAATGATTGCGCCCAGGACTACTACTATATCGCCATTGGCAATTCCACCGCCTCAGCCCTCGGAGTGGGCAATGATACGAACACTAGCCGTGCGGAGTATTCAGGCGGAGAGACAGTTTCCACGCAGTCCGCTGCCCAGAATGCCCTGGAGGGTCTTAATGCGGCAATCCTTTCCAAGGACAATATCCGGGCCAACCTTGGTGCCCTGCAAAACAGGCTGGAAAATACCATTTCCAACCTGGAGATCCAGGCCGAGAACCTGCAGGCGGCTGAGTCACGGATTTCGGACGTGGACGTGGCCAATGAGATGACCCAGTTCACCCAGAATCAGATCAAGTCCCAGGCGGCTGTGGCCATGCTCGCCCAGGCCAACTCCATGCCGCAGATGGCCATGCAGCTTATCGGCGGTTAATGAAAAAAACCGATACACTGTGGATGACAGGGGGCCGGGTCGCAAGAGCGGCCCGGCCCTTTCTGGCTGAGCCCGTCGCCTAGAGTGTAAAGGGTAGGTATTTAATTTGCAGTACCACCGGGAAAGGGACATTGACGGCACTTTTTTCCGGGAGAGAATATGGCTATAGAATCCCCAGATTATCTAAACTCCGGACAAGTAACCTATAGCGGCTTGGGTTCGGATGTGGACTGGGACAAGCTGATAAAACAGCTTGTCAATGCAGAAAGCTTTCGGGTCAAGCAGCTAAAAGACTGGAAAGAGGGATGGGATAATAAGATCTCCGCTTTTGAAGAGGTCAGTACTTCCTTGTCTTCTCTGGAGACCAGTCTTTCCGGTATGGATTCGGTTCCGGAATTTTTTGCCAAAACAGCCACTTCCTCGGATACCGGGGTGCTTACTGCGGAAGCCTCAACAGCGGCTGAGGAAGGGGCCCACACAGTGGAAGTGAACCAGCTGGCCCAGAACGAGATCATGGTAAGCAAGGTCGGTCTTTCCTCCCCGGATGCCCAGGTCTCCAGCAGCGGTTCCAGCACTTTTGAATATACCTACGGCTCCCAGACCGTAAGCGTAAGCGTCCCGGACGGGACGACACTGGACGGTTTAATTAATATCATAAACAGTGATGCGGACAATCCCGGAGTCCGGGCAGATAGCATCAAGAAAGCGGACGGTGATTATCGCCTGGAGCTTATCGGTATGGATCAGGGGGCAACCAATACCCTGAGCGTGAGCGCCGGACCGGACAAACTTGATTCTAACTCGGACGCAACAGTGGATGATTCCGATTTCGTCACCACCCAAAATGCTCAGAATGCCCAGCTCAAACTGGACGGGTTCCCCAATGACGGGACCTATATCGAGCGTAGCTCCAACAGTGTGGATGATTTGATCAAGGGCCTGACTCTGAATCTCAAGGACGTGGGCAGTACTGTTGTCTCAGTGAGCAATGACGATGCGGCTATAAAGGAAAATATCCATAATTTCGTGGACCAGGTGAATAAAGTCCTTGTCAAGCTCCAGGAAAATATGGAGGTCAATGACTCCGGGGAGGGGTCCATACTTACCGGTAATTACGGGCTGCAGATGGTCAAGCAGGAGATAAAGGATGTATTGTCCTCCAAGGGGCTAGGATTCGACAGGAACGAGGATCCCATTACCGTTTTGTCCAGCGTAGGGATTACCACGGACACGGATCAAGCCTCTCCTACCTTTGGGCAACTCGTAGTGGACGATGCCGAATTGGATAAGGCCTTGCAAAAGCATCCGGAAGAGGTCGCAGAGCTTTTCAGTGCCAATAATGAGCCCGAGACCAACACTAGCGATTTCAGTGTTCAATCTATTGTAGCAGGCACTACAGAGCCGGGAGTGTATGATGTCCAATACAGCGTGGACTCCACAAATACGATAACTTCGGCCACTATTGACGGAGAGACTGCTAACATAGAAGGGGATACCATAACCGCCACCCAGGGCCCGGCCAAAGGACTTGCTTTGCAGATAAACAACCTGACCCAGGGGGATTATTCCGGTTCGGCTTCTCTCAAGGAAGGCAAGGCGATTGAGCTTAAAGATGCTTTAGACAAATTTACCGCCTATGACGGTACTTTCCAAGTCCTGGAGGACAATTACCAGGATATTGTGGACAATATTGAAAAGCAGATTGAGGATGAGTTGAAGCGCCTGGACAAATATGAACGGAATTTGCGCGAGAAGTTCGCGGAAGCGGATGCCCTTATAGGCCGGTACAACAATATGCAGTCTATGTTGGATTCGCAGATTCAAAAATTGGACAACTCTTCTTAAACTAAAACAATCAAGGGGGAACGGTATGCAGACAGCGGCAAGGGCATACATGCAGACCAGGATACATACCACGAGCCAGGAGGAGCTTGTCGTTATGCTCTTTGACGCGGCGAAGAGATACCTGGAGCAGGCAAAGGTGAAGATAGAAGAAAAAGATTATGCCCAGAAGGGCGTACTTATTACCAAGGCCCTGGATGTAATAAACGAACTGGATTCCAGCCTGAATAGGGAAAAAGGAGGAGAGTTGGCGCAAAACATGCATAGTCTTTATATATACACCCAGACCCGGTTGCTTACAGCCAATTTGCGAATGGATTGCTCTATTATTGATGAAGTTATGGGGATCCTGGGGGAATTGAAGTCCGCATTCGAGGACATCGTCCATGGAGTTTAGTCCTGGCCGCGCTAAGGCCCCGTTTGTATGATTCCTTGAACGAGACTGCATTGATTTGCGTATGATGTTTTTTTTTATCTTTCCCGGTAATCGTTATTATATTGGTGATTTTCTTGTCCCATTCCGGCTGGGGAAATCCCCCGGCAGCCGAAGCCTCCCCCATGTTTTCTTTCCTCCCGAAACCCCCGTGTGAGTACTTTATTTTACAGTGTTGTCAGCATGAAGCAGGGCTAGTATAGTTTCCATCCGGAAATGGCCCTTTTCCATTATAACGGCCTCAATTTTCGTAATTATTCGATCACGTATTAAGACACGCTCGCTCATAATTACTCAATTTCCTTGCTAAAAAAGATCTCATTTCCGCATTGGAAACGTGATATTTCTAAAGCCGGAAATTTTTGAATTTCCGGATAAGAACTAGTATGGTCGTTTAAGTTGTCCGGCTGGGTGCACCCGATGCTTGCCAAACCCCGTCCGGATAGTTAATAACTGAATAAATGATACTGCAATAGGGGGCTGTATGCTTATCCAGTGTCCACAATGCGGCTTTGGCCGCGATGTCCCAGAAGAAAAGATACCTGAAAGCTCCACTAGGGCCACATGCCCCAAGTGCGGACATAAATTTAATTTCCGTGAAGAGAAGGGGAATCCGGAGTATCCTTTTGAACCGGAGACCCAAGAAACCACTTCGGAGTCGGGCGGGCAGGATGCGGACAGTATCTGGTCCCAGCTGGACAGTATGGGCCGCAACGAGAATGGGGCTGAGGCAGAACCGGTACAGAATCCAGAGGGTGAAAGATTTTCCGGGAATGAGGTGCCCTGGGAGAACCTGGAGGAGGAGGGCTTTTTCCCCGGGATTTTGGGGACGATAAAAAGGGCCATGTTCGGGCCGTCCGCTTTTTTTTGCCGCATGCCTCTGAAAGGATTGGCCAAGCCACTGATATTTTATCTTATCCTCACAGAAATCCAGGCTGTTGCTACTTTTTTGTGGCAGATGCTTGGCCTGGTCCCCATGATGGGGATGCACGGGCAAAAGGCCGGCATGGTCGGTGTGGGAATCATGGGAATCGGTTCACTTGCCCTGCTCATAATATACCCGCTAGTCCTTACGGTTATGCTCTTTATAGTCGCTGGCATAAACCATTTGCTTTTGAAGATCTGCGGGGCCGCCAATAAGGGGTTTGAAGGTACATTTCGGGTTGTCACTTATGGCAATGCCCCCATGGTCCTGGGCATTATCCCTTTTTTCGGGGCTATTGTCGGGGGGCTGTGGACCATGATAGTCACTGTCATCGGGTATAAAACCATGCATGAAACAACCTACGGTCGGGTGGTATTCGCCTTTTTGCTTCCGTTCATTCTTGCGTTTGTCTTGGTTGTTGTGGGGAGTATATTTGCGGGGTAGACTATGCTTAAGTGGCTCAAAGAGTATGTGCATAATTTTCGCTCGGAAAGGGCCGTTAAAAAAAGCATTGCTCCGCGGGAGTTCCGCAAGCTGGCCCGGGAAATGATGGAATTGGCCAATCTGGCCCAGCGGGTTATGCCCGAGGATGAGGATTTTCATGTCCGGGTAGAGAAAATCAAGGAAGAAATGTCCAAGCTTAACGACCTGGCCGAAAAGAAGGAGTTTGGTCGCTTGCCCCGGGAGACCCGTCTGGAGTTGGTAAGGAGCCTCAAAGAGTCCCGCCGTCAGTTGATGGAATCCATGCACCTGGCCGCCCCTCCTACTGATACCCTGCAATAGCCTTAAGTCCATTATTCCACCCATGCCCCAGAGGTTTCCTGGGTTGAGGCATCTGCAAAAAGTCGAATACTGGAGTTAAACGCACAGATTAAACTTTAT
>CAYNNQ010000002.1:0-157526 GCA_964398785.1 uncultured Desulfovibrionales bacterium
ACTTAACAACTTAAAACTGCCTGCAAAAATTTATTTTTTGCAGGCGCATCAGTGAGGAACATTCTAGATCTCATCAAAAAAAAAAGAGGGACGGGCTAACTATTTAATAGCAAAGTGAACGATGATGAACTTTATCAAGTGCGAGAAAATATAGAAAATGAATTTGATGATGCAAATGAGTCTGATTTTGAAGTAAGTTACTTTCAAAATCCTCAATTAGATTATGAACACATTGAAAATGTAGACATAGAGAACTTGAAAGAAAAACAGCAACAGTAAGATGATGAGGAGAAGGATTTAGATATAGGTATGGACATGTAATAGGCTTCGATCAGGTCGTTGCAGTTGTAAAGGATAGAGTCGATCGTCTTCAAAATTGATGTAGACGATATTGCTTTGGGGGGTGCTTTGCCGGACCCGATCGATCTGGCTGTAGACAAGCGAGGTTTTTCTGCCAGGGCGGCAGGGAGAAAAGGTCTTACGGCGCAGATGATAGTTTAGTCACAAGCCTGGATTAGATCCCCGAAGTGCAAAGTGACGAGGATGACGAGCAGAATCAGACAAACGCCAAAATTCCAATAAATATAAATATGGTGCAGAAAATCATGGCCATCCAACTATTATTTTTTGCTTGGTCAGCCATGCTCAGCTTTAGAACCGTTATCGCCGGTATGGCCTGGAAACAGGCCCACATAAGCTGAATGCGCTGGCTCGGGGCGAAAGGCAGGACTGAACCCACTACTACCGGAATGAACCAAGAGATGCACAGTAAAAGTATTTCGAACCCGGAAGGAAGCAGTACTTGTGTCCGGGGCTTGAACATGATCCGGGCTCCGCTCCATAAAAAAGCGCAGATAGTAAGTAAATGCAGGTAAATATATCCCCATCCCGGGAAAGGCTTGTGGAAGTGATAAAGAAAGAGCAAAAAGAAGCAAGAGTAGAATAGGGAGCCCGCAGCTACGGATATACGGGAGCGGTCTCCTCGCCATGGATAAATTGTTATTATCAACAGCGCGCTTGCAAGGGAAAGCATTCCCATGGGCCGGGACAGATTGATCAAAAAGAAAACAGGGAATATTAGAAAAATCAGGAATAATACACGGACATATTTTACACTTTGCCCCAGCTTGGCGACCAATATGTATTTGGAGGGCATGACTTTGTTTAGGTCCGAGAATGCCTTATTTGGCGGGTAAAGTCCCTTTTTTTTGATAAAGTACAAAAACAGGTACAAAGCCAAGCTGAAGGTGAAGCAAATAATAAAGGAAACCCAATCCTCGTGCTTCCTAAAGCCCCAACAGATCATGGCCAGGGCTATGGATAAGGTATAGATGATGCTTACTGTGCTTCTGTGAGTGAACCCTGCATCCATCAACTTGTGATGCAAATGGGTTTTGTCCGGATGAAAGGGGCTTTTCCCCTTCAAGATACGGGCGCTCATGACTACCAGGGTATCGGAGATTGGTATCCACAGAGGAGCGCATAATTGTATGGGGGCAATTGATTGGCCCTGTAAGGGAGTGGTCATGGATATGGCCAGGCAGGACAGGGCAAATCCGAGGAAAAGGCTGCCGGTGTCCCCCATGAATAGGTTAGCAGGGTGGTTGTTGAAACGTAGAAATCCCATCAGGGTTCCCAAAAGGCAGAAAATTACCGCTAAATTATGCCATTGTTCGGCTTCACAGGCTAGAATAGCCAGAAAGAGCCCTCCGATAAATCCCAGTCCGCTGGATAAGCCGTCCAGGCCATCAGAAAGATTGAAGGAGTTGATCACCCCCACTATAGCAAAGACCGTAAGAGGCCAGGACAATAGTCCAAAGCTGATCTCTCCCACTCCCAGGAGATTCCCCAATCCATACAGACTACGCCCGCTTATCATTATAAAAGTGAGCGCGGCCAGTATTTGGCCTCCGAATTTTGCCGCGGGAGTTATCTCCTGCAGGTCATCCATCAGGCCAACAGCCAGTATTATCAACCCACCAATGAGTATCCCCGAGATAAAAGGTACAATATGCAGGCACAAAAGAGAGGCAAGGGAAAAGGAGATGATTATGGCCAGGCCCCCAGAACGGGGTATGGGGGCCTTATGCACTTTGCGGCAATCCGGACAGTCCACCAGACCAATACATGGCCCGATTCTACTCATGATAGGAGTCAAAAAAAGGGTTAAAATCAGACTGGAGAAGAAAACTATCCCCAGAAAGCTTATATGGAAAGCTACCTGATAGGAGATCATTCTCCTTGTTCGTCCTTGCGTTTGCGGACATTGATTATGAACTGGCGGAAAAATACCAGGAATATGCCCAAAAAGGCGGTGGTGACCATAGTCAGAGCGCAGATAAGGCTCCTTTTGGGTTTCGCCTTTTCCTGAGGCACATACGGCTCATCCAGGATCTTGAAGCTTACAAGCTCTTTGGCCTCTTTTATCTTGGCCAGCTCCAGTTGTTTTCTGAGTTCGGTGTATATCTTTTGCGCGGCTGTCCTTTCCCGCTGTATCTTGGACAATGTAAGGTCCCCATGTGGTACTTGCCCTTCCCAGTATTCCAATTCCTTTGTGGCCTTTTCCAGCTGCTGTTCGACGAACTTCCTTTCCCGCTTGGCGTCCGAAACGTATTCTTTTTCCAGGTAATGGCGGAGTTCATGTATGATCCGCTCAATCATGGTACGGGCGAAGGCGGGGTCCTTATCCGACCAGTTTATGGTGATAAGGCCGGTCTCTTCATCTTTGCTTGCACTGAAATATCCACTGAATATCCCGTTTTGGATTGCTTTTATCGGAGTGGGTTTGTCTTTCGGAGTGGGGATCTCCCAGGTTTGTTTTTCCTCGTTCCAGATATCCGAATAAAGGTGTCTGAGCAGGTCGTATTTGTGGATGAGGCGGAGCTTGAGTTTGCGGCTGCTTAAGAAGTCCATGATTTGCGTATTGCTTCCTCCGCTGGACATCCCGGGGACGGAAACGGGCAGTTTCCCGGCGATGGATTGTAATTTGCTTTGTCCCTTTTGATTGGTTGGCTGCAGTACAGCATCCGACTGGTAGATTACTGGAAGCGCATAGAGAGACACAAGAGCAGCCCCCAGGGTACAGAGAAAGGTGAAAAAGCAGATAAACCACTTGCCCTTCCACAGCACGTTCCACAGCTCCAGGAGGTCGATTTCGTCTTCTTCCGCTTCCTGCATATACGGAGTAGGGAGGTAGACTATTTCTTTATCGGATTGCTGGGTATCTTTGTCTTTTTTTTCCGACATGTGTATTCTCGGTTGTTTTGATCTTTAAAAGTCCTTGCGGAGTGGATGCTGGGGATCAAAATCCAAGTCCACTACCGGGCTAGTCCTGGAAAGATGCGCCTGCAAAAATAAGTTTTTGCTGGCAGTGTTAAGTTTTAAGTTGAAAGTTTTAAGTAAAATCAAAAGGTTATAAAGTTTAATCTGTGCGTTTAACTCCAGTATTCGACTTTTTGCAGATGCCTCAGCTCTGGAAAAATGGATATAGCCTGGATTAAGTTAAAAATGCCTTAACCAGACCAATGATATCTGATCTGAACATGTATAGCAGAGCCAAGGGAGCCAGTAGTAGCAACAAGAAGATTACCGAAAGCATCTGCTTACCCGGTGTCCAGTCTTCACTAAAAAGGATGTTACTTATAAGTCTTTTCATCTTATTTTCCCGCTATTTAAGCTTATTCAGAAGCGCCTGCAAAAAATATATTTTTGCATGCAGTGTTAAGTTTTAAGTTGAAAGTTTTAAGTGAAATCATATAGTTGCAATGTTTTATCTGTGCGGTTGAGTCCAGCATTCGACTTTTTGCGGTTGCCTCTTATTCGGGTAAAAAATTGAACTGAAGCAATTCCGGTTCTAACTTGGCCTTTGGATACAAACCAGGAAATAATTCCCGGCAATACGAGCGTAGCTTTTCCATGGCCCTGTATTGGACTTGGGTCAGCCGCAGATCTTCCGGCGGATGAGAGTCCCTATCTGGTATTTCCCGGGTAAGAGTGATTACCGCTCTCCTTAAAGCCTGGGGAAAAACATATATACCCAATCCCCCTACCCATTTTCCCTTAATCTTTCCGCAAAAAAATGTCCACTTGGCCACATTTCCCTTCAACTCTCCGGTCCCCCTATCGTAGACAAAGAAGTCCCCCTTTGCGGGATACGGTTTGTTTTCGAAAACCACGCCCTTGCTTTGCTGAGCGATGACACTGAAGTATGCTTTTTCGGGCAAAGTAAAACTATAATTTGTTTGGCTAACTGGCCCATATAAGGATTCTTTTTTATGGAGCTTTATGGCTTTGGTTGGCAGCTGGACTTGCATACCGAATATTTTTATCTTGTTTTGAGTTGAATTATAGAATAAGTAACTCTTTTTCTTTTCTTTTTTTAGACGGGTACCAGTATTTTTCTTGTTCCCGATAAATTTTTTCCATCCCCGCCTGGTAAGGCAGTTATTATAGGCTTTGCTGAAAAGGACGGGGTTCTTGCCCATGCCCATGGTATTTTCCCTAGCGTAAGCAGAAGCAAAATGCAGGCATTCTGCTGAGTCTCTGTTGAAATCCGCCTGGGTACTGCCCGGCTTATGCCAGCGGCTTCCGGTGCATCCGGATAAGACGGTTATAAGGGCCGCGCTGGCAAGAATTAGGATATAAGCTTTTTTCATGGCAGTTTTGTCTATATTTGCAGATTGCCGTGCATTTTTTGTTTTTCGCCGGGAATTCGTGATCTAAGGGGAGCTTTGATCATTTTATATTCCAACTAAACCCAGGGCGAATGCGCGTGCAAAAAATAAATTTTTGCAGGCAGTGTTAAGTCATAAGTTGAAAGTTTTAAGTAAAATCCAAAAAGTTACAAAGTTTAAGCTGTGCGTCTAACTCCTTCATTCGGCTTTTTGCAGATGCCTCAGGGCGGTTATTTTAAAGCCCCAGGATGTCGCATTTTGGATATGTTGTCCCGTACATGCGCTGGAGTAGACCATGGATTCATGGGGTAGAGATGCGTAGGCTGATTCACTGTTGTTCCCTGATCCCGGGTAAAGCTGGTTATGCCGTAGGTAAAGTGTCCAGTCCGTTCCTGGTCGAAAAAGATGGAGAAGGGGGCCCGGATGTATACTCCCTTTTGCATGGCCTCCTTGTTCTTGGGGGATTCGAACATAGAAGTGTCTGTCCAAGTAAGCCATCCTCCCAGGGTGAAGTACTTGAAGGAGCGCCGCAGATCCAGTCTTACCCCGGGGTCTCCAGCTAAAAATCTCCCGATCTTAAGGCCGCCTTCCAATCCTTCTTCCGGCCACAGCTGGGCGTATAAATTTACAAATTCAGTATGATACAAATGATCCATATCTTCGCGCAAAGAAAAATTATCCTCCACACTTCGTTTGCGAACAATTTCTCCTTCCAAGCCCACACCGAAATAGCCATCGTAAAGGTATCGGAAACATTCCGCTCCCAAACCGGCATATGCAGATTCAAAGGCTCCGGCCGCCCACCGCGTCTGAATATCCAGAGGCCATTGCCAGTATTGCTCCAGGGCCAGCTCGGTAAGCCTGGGCGCGGAGCGTTCCTGATAGGAAAGCATGTCCGTGCGCACTGCTTCCCTGTCTTCCAGCCGTTTGTATATTACATCGTCGTATTGATTGAATACCGTCCATTCGTATGTCCCGTGCAATGTTCCCTTTTCCCACGGGTGCAGCTTTGCTTCGGCTTGGATTACGGCCTTGTGCTTGAAGAAACCGCTCCGGTTGTTCAAAAAGGTGCGCACGCGGGGCTGAAGGGAGAAGTCCAAAATGCCCCCGAAATGGGACTCTTTGCCTGTCGACCCGGGGGAGCTTTTGAAATCTTCCCAGTGCGAACTCCCGTACAGATCTATGTCCGAAAATTCAAGGAAACCCTGGTGGTCCAAACGGCTGGCTAGAAAATCACGTAGTACTTGTCTGTTGGTCTTGAGGCTGGTTATTACTTGTCCATTCTGGATGATATTGCATATAATCTTTTGTATCCGGGAAGGCAGAATGGAGTCCGCTATAGCCGCCATTCGGCTAAGGGCCCGTTCATCGGAAAGGTAGCGGGTGTTTTCCGCTTCTATCCAAACCGTGTTGTTGGAACAGGCTACTGCTGTATTGCTGAATCCGTCGTCAGATATGTGCCCACCCACTATCCGGGCCAGTTCCTTGTTGTTTGCGCTATACGCCCGCCAACGGGTCCGTTCCTGTATAGAAGGTGGATCTTCCTTTTTCCATCCCAGCATTCCATGCGGATCCAGAGGGAAGTCTACGCCTGCGGAGAGGGCCAGGTTGTCTCCGCGCATATATGCGGCGGTAGCAGTCAGGTTTTTTGTCAGACGGTATTTTAGTCCCAGATTGAAGGGTATGTGCTGGTTTGCTTCCTTGAGTTTCTTCCCGCCTTTATCCCGGTATCCGAACATGTTCTTGCGCTCTATTGGGGAATATTCAATACAGCCGATAAGACGGGGGGTTATGGAGTATTCCAGTCCCCCAAACGGTTTTGTCTTCTGTTTGGGGCTGGATAGAAGATAGGAAAAGGCCCGGTCGTTTCCCTGACCGGAGGCTGGATGTTTGTCCGGGACATATTCTCCGGCCAGTGTACCCTGGCCCAATCCAAAAGTCAGGTCAAAATCCCCTATTTCCTTGGAAGCCACTAGGTAACGTTGTCCGAAGAGTCCGGTACCAGTAGCGTCGAAGAATCCGCCAGCTAGCTGGGGGAAGTATTCCTTTTCCGGGAGAAGAACCAGTCGGGCGCCGGCGGAGCGGTCTTTGTACGCTCCGTAGTCGTGTTCGGGAAAGGCTGTTATAGTGTCTACCTTGGTGAATTGCCCGTGCACTTCCAAGCGGTCAAACAGTCCCAATGCCCCTCCGTAATAACTATACGGATCGGATTTTCCGTAATGCAGGCGCATGTTCCAATCCGGAAGGACGCGGGCATTGGGCATATTCAAAAGACCGGTATAGGACTGGAGGGAAGGCCGGGCCTTCTCTCCAGCCCGGGCAAGTGGGCTCCATTGCAAACACATTAGGCATGTCACCAAAAAGACCCCAAATATAAATAAAAGAGCTCGATTGTATCTGAGCGGACCGGTCCAGTGCATGCCCGTTTACTACAGTGAGAGTGCAACACCAGCAGTCGTGGCAATTTTAAATACTATGTCCGTAATGTCCTTGACCATGCGCAGGTAGGGGATACGTTCGAGATCTTCGGGCACGACCACGGTATCACCGGGCATAAGTTGGGTGTTATCCAGAGGACTTGAAAAGCCGGCATCCTGCTGTGCAGAGATCACTTCCCCATTGGCGCGCAAAACATATATGTAGTCCTCATCCGCGGATTTTGTAGGTCCACCGGATTTGTTTAGATAGTATTCCGCAGTCCGCCCGGGTTGATACATATACGCACTTGGTGAATATACGGAACCGGTTACCGCCACGAAATTGGGTCTTTGGGGTACATGGAGGGCGTCACCACCCTCCAGGCGGAAATCATACTTAGATCCCGCAAAAGTTTCGAGATCAGCCAAAGTGATAGCAATCCGGCCTTCTACTTCCACATCTTTTAGTTTTGATATAAATCCTTGGATATTTTTCCTCGTCTGCTGAGCAAGGGCGGCCTCTTCCTTGGAAAGGGCACTTTGAGTCTCTTCGGACATGGCTTTGTAGGTACGCATCTCCAGTTCCCGAATCAGCTTGTCAACGCTCTTCCTCTGGATCTCCTTTGCCTGGGGGGAAGTGAATTTGGCCCCAAAGAAGTAGGCTTGATCGGTAAATCCCCCGGCCCGGCTGATAACGTCGGAAAGCCGTTCTCCCTCACGAATGCGGTATGTCCCCGGAAATTTGAATTCTCCAGTCAGTTCCACGGTGCTTGTTTTTTGGGCATCCTTGGCCAAAGGAACGAAGACGTAATCCAGGGGCTTAAGGGTGAAATTTTTTCGTTTGGAAGCCTGGGACAAAGAGATGTGCTCGGTGCTTATTTTCCCATTTTTTAAATGCTGTCGGCTTACTTCTAGGCGGGAGAGCTTGGCCCCAAATTTTGTGCCCCCGGCTAGGGAGATCAGGTCATCCACGCTCATTTCCGGCCGAAATTTGTACTCTCCAGGCTGCCATACTGCCCCGGAAATACGGACTTTTTGTTTTATGCCCTTTTCTTTCCGGGAAAGGACCACTATACGGTCCCGTGATTTTAGCGGTTGGTCGTACTTGCCTTGCAGGAGTTTATCCAGAGGGAATTGGTTTATAGTATATCTGGTGGTTTGTGGGTTGTATCTGTAAATAAGGCCAAATTCGGTTATGGCTTCGGGTTTGAGTTGCTGTTTGGATTGGAGAATGTCTGATAATTTCATCCCTTTTTGAAAACTATACTCCGTGGGATACCAGACATGACCCCTTAGGCGAACCGCATCGGACTTGGCCATTTCAATATAACCGATCTTGAGCATGTCTCCGGAAAGGATTTTTTTCTTTTTCCAGTCTTGGGAGCTGTCTTTAGTCCCTAGGGAAAGTATCTGCGGTTCTTTATTGTCCTTATATCTAAATATATTCAATTGCGGGGTATAGCTCTGGGGCAAGAGACCTCCGGCCAAATCCAGCAATTCCCCAACATTTTTTTCCTCTTTGAGTTCGAAAATGCCTTGGTGGACAACTCCCCCGGATACTGCGGCAGTTGGACCGATATGCGGGACAAAGATAACATCCCGGTCCTCCAAAATCAGTTCTTGTGGGGCGGTTCCCTGCAGCAGCAGATTATAGAGGTCAATTTGTTTCTTTTTTCCCTCTTCCCGGACAAGGTTTATGCGCCGGAGACTTCCGTATTTGGGTATCCCCCCGGCCGCGAGGAGGGCATGCAAAGGAGTGGAAAATGCCGGTACCATGTGTAGTCCTGGCTCTTGTACAGCACCGACCACGTATACCTCAATGCTGCGTAGCTCCTCTAGAGACACTGCTATTTTTATGCCCTGAATGTACTCTTGGAATTTTCTTTTTAAGACCTCTTTAACATTTCCCAGTTTAATACCGGTCAGGGAAACCACTCCAATTTGGGGCATGGCAGCCGAACCATCCGGCCTGATGCGGGTTTCAAATTCCCGGTCCGCCCCAGAGCCCCAAATATGGACGCGCAAAGAGTCACCAGGACCTAGGGTGTAATCCTTGTCCGGGACAATATGCGAGCGTATTTTTTGGCTGGAGGATTTAAAAAGCTTGTAGCCGAACTGGCGCAATGTGGAGTTTGTACCCCCGTACATGGAGTTGTATGTCTTTTCGATCTCCGAGAGGGAAGTAGTGGTCTTGCTAGACTGCTTTTTTTTGGCTTCTTTTTGTTTCTTTTTATTTTTCGAAGAGTCTTCGGCGGATTTTTTTTCTTTTTGCTTCTGTTTATCTTGAATATTGCTGGGCAGTTTGTTTAATTGCTTTTGTTTATCCGGTGAAAGTTTTTTTACTTTATTTTGGATATTGCTGGGTAGTTTTTTCAGTTGCTTTTGAGTGATGCACTGGGCATTTTGCGGGATGAGAAAGCAAAGGGAAAAGATAACTAAAAGCAAAGGAAAAAAGGAAAATATGCTAAACAAACGCTTTAAATTCAGGATACCAGACATATTCAGCTCTTTTATAGTGTATTTGATGGCAATATTGGAGTTTTTCACTGCACCGTAGGCAAGTTTTGTTATAATTCCGTATGTCTTGATGCGCCTGCAAAAAGTATGTTTTTGTATGCAGTTTTAAATTGTTAAGTGTTAAGTTCTAAGTAAAATCAGATAGTTGCACGATTTAATCTGTACATTTAACTCCAGAATTGGACTTTTTGCAGATGCCTCTGTCTTCTTTCGTATAACTAAATAATTTTGAAGGTTATATACTATTGTGAGTAGTCCATAATTCATTGTTTATTAAAAAATCTTTTGGACTAAAAAAATCCAAAGAGGGCCCATATAACCCTCTTTGGATTTATATCCTTTAATTATTTTTATCAATTATCAACTATTAATGACCGTGACCGTGCGCTTCATCGTCACCACCGCTACTCATTGCTGCAGCAACCCCAGCTGCAACGGCAGCTGCGCCAGCAGCTCCAGCTGCAATGGTTCCAGCTCCAACTCCAGCACCGGCAGCTGTGCCAGCTGCTCCAGCACCTGCAGCTCCAGCCGCTCCGGCTCCGGCCCCGGCACCAGCACCGGCCCCGGCACCAGCACCAGCTCCGGCGCCTCCAGCACCAGCTCCTGCGCCTCCTCCGGCTCCGGCTCCTGCGCCTCCTCCGGCTCCGGCTTCTCCGGCGGCGGCTCCACCACCACCAGCAGCAGCGCCTTCGGCAGCAAAGGCAGGAGCACCAAAACATACCATTATTCCGATCAACATAATTGATACGAATTTCCGCATATTTACCTCACTTTTGGTTGAAAAATTATAAGAATTAATAGTATCTGTATATTGATTGTTTACCTTAAACTCGCGGTTTCGAATTAATATAAACCATAATGGAAAATTAGATATAATGTCAATCCCAATTTTGAAAAAATCTGGCTGTTATTTTTTATCCATTCGGCTTTTCGTGTGGCACAAATAACAGACAAAAAAGTAAGTCTTGGTTTCTAGCAACCCTCCGTTAAGCCTTTATTCCTCATTCTTTTTCAAAATTTTTTGGGGTAACATTTGGGTGTTTTCGGGGTAAATGTGTCCGTCACCGCAAAAGTTACCCCGTTTATTTAATCGCTGTCAATGGATGTTGCTAGACTTGTAGACACTAAAAAACCCCGAGAATATTGACTTTCCCGGGGCTAATAGATTTTGTGAAATTTATTTAGATTGGTTATTGGTGGAGGCGGCGGGAGTTCTTAAGTTGAACTCCTAATTTTTCACGCAACAACCTGTAATCCCTGAAGAATTGCTTCAGCCTATGGATACGGGTTTGACGTTTAGTTTGACTTCCATGTGGTAATTTGTCGCCTCAGATTGAGGACGTAAACTGAAATCGAACCGTGAGTCAAGCGTAGTTAAAATAGATAAAAACAGGTTTAAAGGTTAATTATGCCTCGTTATACATAATAAAGTGATTAAAGGTCCTTGTCTCCTCGTCTTCGAGGTATTTACTCAGGTCTCCACATTTACAAAGCAACTTTGAGTGAACCTGTTCAAGTTCTTTTATGGTCTCAGTTATTTCGCTCTTCAGTTCTTCTGGGACTTCTGCTGAAGCTATTTCATCCCAGGTCGTAAAGTAGCTTTTGGACTTGTCTGTCTTGTATTCTATAAGTAAACCTAAACCATCAACTTCCGATTTAACATCAACTGAACCTGCATTGTTAATTCTGAATTCAAACATACATCCTCCAATGTGTTTTACTGTTTGATTATACTAAAGGTCACATGGAAGTTCTGTATGTTCCATGAATTAAAATACAGGTCAATAGGGTTTCTAAAATCTTATTTATTAGATTTTCATCATAACTGATATTGAAAAAAAAACTGCCTATAGTATAGTTGTATCATTTATTTACAGGCTTTTAAAGTCAATATACTGGAATTATTGGACATATTTAACAAAAAAAGGTAAAGCTATATCTGGACAGAAGGGAAGGGTAGCCCTTAAGTCAAATACAGCTTTACCTATTAAAGTGATTAGTAGTGAGAGGAAAGAGAGGTTGGCTATAGTGGTTGTCTTTAGATACCTATAATTCCTCCTCAGGTATATTGTATGAGTTGTCCTTAAGTGGAGGAATTAGAGCATGACTGTAGATAGGACTACAGCATGTCCTATAGTCTATCTTAAGGTTATCTTTAGTTGTCTTTAGATTAAACCTGAAGATTATCTACAGCAGGGAGTTGAACCTCATATCCTTCGGTTGACCCCCCTTTCCCCCCACTGCGCTCAACCATGCGGGTTGCGAAGGGACTTTAAGTCCCTTTTTCGCTCAACCATGCGGTTGTCTCAGTGGCACAGGGAAAGGGAGTACACCTAAAGGACATGAAGTTCTTCTTTTTGAACCTCATAGTGCCTTGCGGTATATTCCCCCCGGAGAAGCTTTTCTCTGAACAGTAGGACACTTTCTGATAAATAAAGATTATAGGTGGTTAAGTAGTAAAAATGAAGAGATACTTGCAGATTGCCTTGTTAATAAAAGTTCAGCAATTACTGGTGCTTATAGATGGGGATTTATATAAAGCTCAAATTTCCTTTGTGTGGACTCATGTTTCTTTACGGGAGTTACCTACGGGATAAGTTATTTGCGTCCAGCACAACTTAAATGTGAGCTTCTTGTGGTGAAGTGAGTGAGCTTGGTGCCTGGGATTCCTCCAACATCTCCCGCTGCTGTTCCAGTTTCTTATCTTTCTCGGTGATGACTGACTCAGCCACTTTCAGGGCTTTTGCCATAAGCATCTGAGAATCCTCTTCCTGCTCTTGGCCCTGGACATATCCACCGTGCTTACGGATGGACGGAAGGACCTGACTTGTAACCCACTTCTTGAAGGCCTTGGCCTCCGGTTTGCGAGACTTGAGAATGAAAAAGTAGAGGCCGGATTCGTTGACCACCGTCATGCGTTGGTTCCCGCCAGGGGTATCAATATTACTAATACCCTTTTCATCCGTGTCTAATTCTCGAACCGCCATTGCAACATTGTTAATATTCAACACCTTACACAAATCCTTTGCCACGAACCACGGCTCACCTGAAGTTTCATCTTTCAAAGACCGTACGGCAAAACCGTAGTAATTGAATTCCATAATATTAGTAGTCATCTTTAGTCCTCCTTTAGTTATGGGGTCTTGGGCTTGGCCTATGGTGTGTTTAAAAAAGTACACCTTTTCGACGCCTCTGTGTTGATGTGTTAAAAAAGTCCCTTTTAGACTTATTGACAGTCATTCTAAAAAGGTCTATGAGGTTTTTAACGCAAGACAGCAAAAGGAGGTTTCGTCATGTCTTCAGGTCAGCGGATAGGATACGTCAGGGTTAGTTCAGTAGGACAAAATACTGGCAGACAACTTGAAGGAATTAAGTTGGACAAGACGTTCGAAGAAAAGGTGTCTGGAAAGGATGTCAAACGGCCTCAGCTTCAGGCTTGTTTAGATTACTGCAGGTCTGGAGATACACTTCACGTCCACAGTATAGATAGGCTTGCCAGGAATCTTCAGGACCTCCAGTCCATCGTGGACAAACTCACACGGAAAGGCGTAAAGGTTATTTTTCACAAAGAAAACCTGACATTCTCCGGAGAGGATTCCCCCATGAACAAGCTTTTGTTTCAAGTCATGGGGGCATTCAGCGAGTTTGAACGGAACTTGATTCGGGAAAGGCAAGCTGAAGGCATTGCCGAAGCCAAGGCCAAAGGGAAACATCTTGGAAGGCCTAGTAAACTTGATTCGAGCAAGAAGGCTGAGATTCGCCACAGAAAGTTGGAGGAAGAAGAGGATGTCAGTATCTCTCAGCTTGCCAAGGAATATAATGTCTCTCGGGCCACCGTGTACAATGCCTTGAAGTAGGACCTGTGGCGTACTGCTTTAGAGGAGTTCAGGACCTTTAGGGAAACTGAAGCTAGGCCTACGGTTGCACCGTGGGCCTTGATTTTTTTAAAATATGGATGTTTTCCTTCAGTGGGTCCGATACCCCCAATGGGGAAAGCAAAAACACGGACAAGCGTATATAAAGGCCTTCAGAAATGTGTGGTCTGTATTTCAAGGGTCTTTAGTTTGCTGTGTATATTTAATTTTAAATTTCATGATGAGCCGGTAGACGTCACGTTCAGGGATGATGGTGACAAACTGTTTACCACCCGCCGTAAGGAGGCGGCGTTTCATCGCCCCCTTGCAATGAGTGGATATAACGTCCTTTGGGAAACGATAACCCAACACCTTAGCCACATCAGAGGCCACGAACCAAACAGTTTCATCCTGGCCGACCAGGACACGGATGTCGATGTTACGGATTTAATGTTTTGCCGCCGTATATTGAACGCTCATCTCGCATTGCTTTTAGTTTTATTTTTTCTTGTATATCTTGAGCCATAAATCTATCCCTAACCGGTCTTTTTAACTATCTTGCTAAAGTCTAAACCGAAATCCAGCTTACTGACAATCTCACGGTAAAGCACAGATGGAGCTGTGTCAGTGCTGTAGCGTCCATAGGTCATAGTATCGTGAGAGTGCCCGAGCATTCTGGAGGCCACCTTTTCAGGGACTCCATTCTTGTCACACCAATTAGCGATGGTATGCCGGAAACTGTGGAATACTTTCTTTCCCTTGTCCGGGTCTTTCGGAATACCCACCTTGTCCCTGTATCTACCAAACCATTTACTAGGATTGTGGGAGAAATTATGGCTGGAACCTTTCGGTTTCAATTCTGGGAAAAGCAGAGTTTCTCCCTCGTTCTTGAGTTTTTCTACATAACTGAGGAATCTTAAGTCCTCAGTCAGCACAGTATGAAGGGGAATAACTCTCTGTGAGCTTGCATTCTTCAGGGTCTTGATGCCCCTGCTGTTAATGTCGATACACCACAGGCCTTCTTCCTGTATGACGTCCTCCAGGTGAAGCTGACAGATTTCCTCAAGCCTGGCCCCAGTGAATAGTCCTAGCAATGGAACCCAGTATTTGAAGTTCTTGTCAAAAGTTCCTTCCAGATATTCTGGACTATGAAACAGTTTCTTCAGGTCCTCTGTGCTGAACGGGTCCCTGTGTTCATGGTCCTGTTTCTTTTTCTTAATAGTCAAAACTTCTTTAATGGAATCGTCGGCAAGGTATCCCTGCCTTTTACACCAGAGGATAAATGAGCTTGTCTTGTTGAATCTATTCTTGAGCGTATCTGTAGACATCCTGTCTGATTCTGGGATGTCCATCTCCAGTAATTCCTGAACAGTCTTGTCACGGTAAGCTTTCTTTTTCTGTGAGTTGGCCGGGAGTTGTAATAGCTTGGCCTTGTAGTTTCGTATCTGCTCAAAGGAAAGTTGAGAAACAGGGAAGTCCTCCCCGACAATCTCAACGAACAGTTTGAGCATGGGCTTATTGCTCTTAAGGGTCCTATTGTTCCAGGCTTTCAGGTTGACCTGTTCGTTAACGTACAATTCAAGGGCCTCGGAGAGTGTCGGGCCTTGCTGCTGCTGTTGGTCCTGTGTGGTTGCATACAGGGGGTCAAGGGAGGGCGAAACGTCCTCGTTGAACTGTTGAACTGCGGGGTCAGGAATTGTCCTGTCTGATTCAAACTTGCAGAAAGTAGCAGTGCTTTTCAGTAGCTCACGGCAGAGCTTTTTGAACTGGAGGGAATTTTCATCAACCTGAATGCCCCATTCTTCAAGCAGGGCCTTAGCGGTATGAGTTATGCCCCGGAAATCTGATAGGCTGGCTTGTTCGGTAACATCGGATTCAATGGAGGAGAGTGTAGCTTGATAGCTTTGGAGTTCAGATTCATCCCTGAATCCTTGGGAAAGGCGTTGGCCTTCAGCTTCCTCCAAGGCCTCCTTCAGATTGTGCCGGACAATCTCCTGAATTTTTTCATTCGAGAGTTCAGCCATATAACCGCAGTTCCTTTTTGTTCGGAGTTCATGGAAATACCCGTCAACCATGACAGCAAGTCTGTTTGCCTTGCTCCGGGCCTCTCTCAGGTATGAGGTCCGAAGGGACAAGCGGACTTCAGTTCTCTGAAGAATAGGCCGAATGTCTACGGGAATTGATTTCCGAAAATAAAAGGTATGCCGATGTTTGACAAGATTGGAGGGTGGAGAACCACCGATTGATTGAGATGACCTACGGTGAGAAGTCCTTGTTGAACTGTGGTGGGTACTGCGCTGACTCCTTGGCTCCATTTTGTATCCCCTATTTGTATCCATAGGGGGCTGAAGCAGGATGTCAGGAGATAAAGCAAGTTAAATCAGTTGCTTATTGGTTATTGGTGGAGGCGGCGTCCATCGAAATTATTGATTAACCTACTATTTTTAAATATTTTTTAATTTAGCATTTCGAATCTTACCCCTGATTTTACCCCAAAAATTTTAAGGCTGGCCATATGTTTTAGTGGGGTATTAGAAAAATATTTGCTGTAATTTTTTAAAATCTTCCATTGACCACAAACCTTTGTTCAAAAACTTAGAATTAAACGGATTAGGGCGTTATTTTGTTTTTTGGGGGAAATTGATATATTCGTAATTTCGTGTGCACGCTTTCTTAATATTGCCTTAACTGCCTGCCACCTCTGTCAAAAGCTCGCTGGCAAGTTCGCAAGCTCTCGGGCTGTTCGTTATCTTGGCGGCAATCTCACGGCTTGTCTCTTTATCTTCCGGAAGTACCGCTTCAATGGTCTGTCCTTCTTTCCAGCCTTCAAAACGCTGGTAAATCAACTTGGCCGCCTGAACATTCCCTTCCTTGGCTTTTCTCAGCAAGGTGCGGTCAACCTCTGCAAGGTCTTTTGCATATCTCCCACGGCGTAACCTCAAAGCGGGTTCGGCAATAAGCTCTTGAAATTCTCCAGGACTCCAGGTTCGGTTTATGTAATTGTACTTTTTCCCCAAAACCTCTTGGCTCAACTTCTCCTTGGAAGGCCATTCGTTTTCCGGGTTTGCCAGATATTCAATGAGCCTTTCCTTGTTCCGGTCTTTAGGTTTCATCCTATCGCCTCCCTATCGAATACAAGCGCGGGTTTTCGCCCACCATGCAAGCAACAAGGCATCTGCTTTATTATGGTCCTTTTTGCGTGAAAAACTCACGTCCGGAAACAAGCGCCGGGCCACGTTCAAAGACCTTGCCTTCGGGTTCGGTCCATCGGACGGCCTTACAAGGCCCTTTTGCCATTCTGAGGGTCGGGGCTCCAGGCAAGGAAAGCAAAGGGCCGCAATAACGCCTTGCCACTGTCCGAAATTTTGCCCAAAAGAGAATGTGCTTTTAATACCTTGCCGGGGCATACTGTGTACCCGTTCCAGGGCAACAAGCTCAATCTCATGTTCAAGGCTCCATTGTCGGAGTATGTCCGCCGCTGCTCCCGGATCGCCGGGCCAATCGGAAACGAATTGACTTTGCCGCGTAATCAACGCCGCCGATCCTGTTTTTCCGGGATCAATCCCGATCCATGCCTTATCTCTCACTAAAAAGACCTCCTGTAAGTCTCTTGCCGGGTTCTTGCTGATGCCTCAAGCACGCCCTCGCGGTAGTCCACATAATCAAAAACGCGGGGCTTTTTCCCCTGGAGAGGCCGCAAGATACGCCCGACAATCTGTATCAATCGCCCCCTGGACTTTACCGGGGTGGTTAAAAATAAACTGGAAAAGCCAGGGCAATCAAAGCCTTCCCCGATAAGCTGTACCGTACTGCCTAACAAATAAATGTCCCCGGCCTGTACGCCTTCCACAATGGCCTTTCTTTGGCTTTCAGGCGTTTTCCCGGTTAGTATGTCCATATTCAAGCCAAAATTCCTTAAAATCGCCTCTAGCGCCTTTAAATGCTTTACTCTGTCACTTACCACAAGACACGTCCCCGCGCCTCGTTCTGTCTCTGATTTAATGTCTCGGGCAATCATCAAATTTCGCTCTTTATCCCCGGTCAATTCCTTGAGCATGTGCGGATAATTTTCCGCCGCGTTTCCCGGATAAAAAAAATCGGTCCGCCGTGTAATGATTTCCGGCTTTAGGATTGCCCCTGATTTTTCCAGGGTTTTTTGACTTACCCGGTGGAGGGTAGGGCCGACAAAAAATTCAATAACGCGGGTCAATCTGTCCCGCCTGTACGGGGTCGCGCTCAGTCCCGTTCTGTACTTCGCGGGAAAATAGTTCACGCAACTTGAAAACATATCCGCCGGGCATCGGTGACACTCGTCCACTATTACTTGACCAAAGAGCGGGGCCAGTTCCTTAAGCCTGCTTTGAACCGTGTTCACGATCCCCACGCTGACCGGCTGAACGTCGAAATTCCCGTCACCAATCAAACCCGGCTCGACTTCAAGGAAAGACCGGATACGCTCCGCCCATTGGTGCATCAATTCCTTGCCATGTACCAGGATTAAGGCGGGCTGTTTCCTTTCGGCCAATAGCGCAAGGGCCATAACCGTTTTTCCGCTGCCCGTTCCGGCCTGTAAAACGCCTTGATCCAGCCTTTGCATATTCGCAAGGGCCTTTTGTTGATACGGCCGCAAGTTCCCCCGAAAATTTACCTGGATAGGCTCAATGCTCAAGCGCCGGTCTTCATATTTCGGCTTGATCCCCGAACTTAATAAAAGGCCGTTTATGGCTTTCAAGGCTCCCCTGGGCACGGAAAGGGTTATCTGGTCGTCCATCTCGCCCCATTCAAAATAGTGTAGCTTCGGCTTTATGCCGTGACCGCCGCCACCGTACTTTTGCGCGTTTAAAAAATCCGGATTATCCAAAGTAAGTTGGCGCTCGATCTTGTCCGCTATGTCTCCAGGGCTGAAAATATGCGCCCGGTGATCTACTTTTATTTTCATTTGTCGTCCTCCGCCGTGATCTTATTTCAAGGCCGGGCTACTTGCCGGACCTTTTGACCTGAAATGTTTATCGCGGAAAATATTATCAGGCCATCGTCAAGGCTGATTTCCCACTTGGTTTCCCGCCAAATCTCCAGCCAGGCCACGCCCCATTCACCATGCGGATATGAGTACCGCCCGGCCCTGAATAATCGCGTCCTGGTCCATCCTGCTTTCTCGAGTTCAGATAACCGGGGTAAAATCCACCTGCGGGCAATCCGCCAGGATTTGACCATCTCCCGGGTAACGTGCCGGGCACGGTCCCGGACGTATGAAACTGAATCAAAAGGAATTGGTTTAGAATCAACCTCTTCGCGATCCCTAACCGTCTTCAAAATTTCCGCCTTATTTTCCTTTGCCAGGGTCAAAGCATGGCTCCAAAGTTCGTCCGTGAGGCTGTCAGGTGCATCCAAGGCAAGGTTTTCTCCATCCGGCTTGACCGTTACCCCGATTTTTTCAATCTGTAATAACGCGTTCATATAACGGCCTTTCGCCTTTCTCTTTCAGATTTTTTGTCTAAATAACCGCCACAAGTGCCACAAGTGCCATTTTCCTTTGATTCATGCGGGTTCCCGGATATGGCGCTTGGTTTGGAACCGCCACAAGTGCCACTTTCTTTTGATTCCTGCGTGGTTTCATAGGTGGCGGATGTGGCGGTTGTTTTTAATCCGCCACCTTCGGGAGGTACCGCCATATAAGGATTAGTGGCGGGTGTGGCGGATGTGGCGCTTTTTAAAGAGTTAATATTGTCTTCAGTAAGAACCACCACGCGTTTACCCCCTCCGGCCTTTCGGGTGTGCAACTTTAATTTGCTTACTGTTTTACCCACGGAACACGAATTTACCCTATAATTTTTACTTACCCCTTCATTTACCTTTTCGGTGATCCGGGCAGTGGGCAAGCAACCATTGTTAATTTCGTCTTCAAGGGCCACGATTGCAAAAGCGATCCTTTTTTCAAGTGGACTGGCTTCCGTTATTCCTTCGGATGAGGTCAGGGCTTGCCATGTTGATTGCTGATGGGCCTTGAACCAATCGGCCAGGTCTACCGCCCTTTGCATTGTTTCCCTTTGAATCGGCAAGGCGGGGTCACTTCCGTACGCGTGAGACTCAAGCGCGTGGAGAATAAGTGCGAGCCGTGCACATTGCCCCCTTAACTTTGCGCTCAATGCTTCAAAACGCTGCGCGTCAAAATCTTTCCAAGGCTCTGTTGCCTGTTCGTTATACCATTGCCGATAAACTCTTTTGGCTTCTCTGGTCATTTCCACAAACTGTGGGTCTTCGCCCATCTCTGCATCAAGTAACGATTGAACAAGGTTATTTATTCTGTCTTTCAATTCCCCTTCGAAACTTTCATCCGTCCATGTTGCCGGGTCGTGTGGTTCCGCCCGTACAAAAAGAAAGCGAGGCAAAAACCCGCTTACTTCATCCGTGTTGCTGAATAGTGCGGGCAAAACACCGGGCTGGAGACTTCCCAAAATAGACAAGCAGGCGTGCCGGATATAAGCATTGTCTCCGGATTTTCGAGTCCTCTTCCACGGGCCGCAATCGTAAGAACTCATTAAGCGGGCCTTTGGTCCATCAGCCTTCCCCCCCGGCCTGTATCTCCCTAAGTTTTGGAGCAGGCCGGAAAGCTCATCGTGATACCAAAGAACGCCCCTGGGGTTGCCGGAAAGTGCATCCGTTAAGGCTTCTTCCGTCGCGTCCTCAATGTAATTCTGTTTCCAGACCGGCCTTTCAGGTGGCGGGCCTTGTTCGTCCCGACTTTGCCGCCTCCGGGCTTCAACCTCTTCTTGATAGCGGGCCATAGCTTCCTGGTGTTGTCTAAAGCCTTCTGCCTCAGCATGAAAAACGGGCCGGAGAAACGCCCGCATACAAGGCGATTTTCCTATTCCGGACCGGGCCACCAGTGCCAAAAAAAGATTAGGGTGCTCAGTCCATCCCGGCTTAACCACAACGCCCATTGAACGCCCAATCAATGCGCCCGTGATTGAAATAAGGGTGATGGCCGGTATTTCCAGAGGGACGGAAAAGGCCTTGCTTGCTTGTCGGATTGCCTCGGCAAAATGCGCCGGGAATACGTGCATAGGGAATTGAGGTGGTGGGGTGGTAAATGGACTGTGAACGTCGTCTTTCTCGTCGTCCTCTTGGATTGCCTCGCTTATGGACTCAAGCACATTTTCCCGTGTCCATCCTTCGGCCAGTGCATCGGCCAAGTCCCATCCTTTTGAAACGCCCTCGGGTGGAGAAGCGATCCGGGTTGACTTCGTTCCGGCCTTTTTCAAGCATCCTTGGAGAGTTTGCGCGGCTTTTTCTCCCGGCTCGTCCGCATCCGGCCAGATAACCACCTCTCGCCCCTGGAGCGGGGTCCAGTCGGCTTTGTTTATCGCATTTGTCCCGCCCGGCCAGGTGATACAAACATAATCCACGCCCACCAGCTGCCGGGCTGCGTCTGTGGTCTTTTCGCCTTCCACGATCAAAACAGGTTTATTGGGATATGCGGCCAAGCGATCAAGGCCATATAAAGGCCGTGGCGCCAAGGCGGATTTTGCGATCCATTTTCCGTTTGTCTGCTGCTGAAAGAACGGAATCACGGTTTTACCGTCGGGACCATCAAAGCGGGCAACGTGGCCCACGGTCCGGCTTGCCTGGTCGTGATAGGTCCAGTGGCAAGCATAAGTTGCGCCGTACCATTTTGTTGGGATACCTGGAGGGCGGTCACGATCTTTCCCGCCGTTTTTCCACGGCCATAAACCGCGTTCGCGCAAAGCCGAAATTACGGCTTCCTGACTGCATCCCGCGTAACAGTGGACCAGGATTTTTCCTCCCTCCAAAGTAACGCAGCAAGAGGGGTTTTTGTCCTCATGGGCCGGGCAATGTATCGTTGCCTTATTTTCATTTTCTGATGGGATATAATCGCCCAACGCCCTGACAATTCCGTTAAAAACTTCTTTGACTTTTATTGAATTATCATCCATAATTTTAAACACCTTTTCCGGCTTCCGCCGTACTTCTTTAAACCCCGGCCAACTACTTACCGGGGTTTTCTTTTTCTCCACCTATCCCGAAATGATCCTCAAAGACGTATGTCGCTGTAACGTGGCTGATCTTTTCAATCAGAAGTTCGGCAAACATTGCCAGCGCCCTTCTGTCCGCCTCGTCCTCCGTAAAAGGAAGGGTCTTGAAGAGATACAATTTCGCCAAGTATAGGTCCTCAAGTTCTCGCCTGTTCATTTAGGAAATCCCGTGTTCCACAAGTTGCATAATATCTTTTTTTCTCCACGCGGTTGTCCGGGGTCCTAACTTTATGGGTTGTGGGTAACGTCCATCTTTTACGCCCTTCCACCATGTAGCACGGGAAACAGGAACCAAGGCAAGTACCTGGGGCAAACGGATTAATGTGTTATCGTTTTCTAAGTGGTTTTTTTGTTTTTTCATAATGCAAAACCTCCAATTAAAATGTTGAACAATTAGTTGACAAATGTATTTTGCAATACAATATTGCCTTTTTTTGTCTAGTAGCTTAAATAAAATATTGTGTAAAGTACCACGTGCAAAATTATACAAGTCAACTAATCCTTCGACAATTTGCAAAGTACAATGCAAAATTTTTAAAAAAGTAAACTATACAGTCAACAATTTGCAAGTATAGTATAAAAAACAATAGAAACGCGTTTAAAAAAAATCGTTATTTTTCAAATTAAATTTTTATGGAGGGTCGAAGGGCACAAAAAAAACCCCGCCGAAGCGGGGTCTGTGGTGGAGGGCAAGGTAGGGTGTTTTTAAAGCGGTAGCGGAGTGCCGTCCATCCGCTGAATATCAACAAAAGCATCGTTTACACGATCTTCAAGGCTCCCCACGGTGACGCCTATACCGTGAAGGGCTTCCGGTGAAAGGGGCTGGTCCTGCCCTTGCAGTGTTTCGCGAAGTCCCGCCAAAGCCGTTGCAACGTCAACAAGGCTGTCCTGAATTGTTTGTACGCCTTTCATTTCATCCTCCTGGGGTTTAAATTGGTTTGCTTATCCATCATCCCGCCGCGAAGGGCAAGACTTTACCGCCTGCCTTGAGCGCGTCCAGGTAATCGGCCCATGCCTGCATCATTTTTCGCCGCTGGTCCAGATATTCCGCCCGATTGTAAACCGCCCGGACTTGATTCTTGTCTATGTGAGCAAGCTGCATTTCAATTACATGGGAGGGCCAGTTCATTTCATGCAACCGTGTTGAGGCCATTGACCGGAAACCGTGCGGGCAATGCTCTTCTTTCGGTATGCCGATCCGTAGCAGGGCGGCGTTTAAGGTTGCCTCGCTCATGCAACGGTCGCTTTTCCTGACTGCCGGAAAGATATTCCCGGTCTCAGCGGTCAAGGGGTAAAGTTCTTCCAAGATACCCCGCGCCTGTCTGGAGAGCGGGACCAAGTGTTCACGCTTCTTTTTCATCCGCTCCGCCGGGATAATCCACAAATTTTCCTGCCAGTCGATTTCCGACCATTTCCCCCCGCGTAGTTCTCCAGGGCGAAGGAAAACCAATGGCGCAAGTTTTAGGGCGCAAAGGACAGGATAAGTCCCCTGGAAACCATCAATCGCCCGGAGCAAGTCCTTGATGCGCTCCGGGTCGGTAATAGCGGGCAACTGTCTGGGTATTGCGGGTTTCAGGGCCTTGGAAATACCGCTTGCCGGGTTATTCTCCGCGATCCCCGCCGCAACTGCGTAAACATAAATTTGCCCTATAATTTGGGCCAGTCGGTGGGCAGTCTCCACCGATCCTCGTGCTTCAACTTTCCGGAGCGCTTCCAGAATTTCCCGCGTGGTAATTTCCTGAACAGGCCGGTTTTTCATCCAGGGTAACAAGTTCGCCTCTATGCGCCGCCAAACTGTTTTGGCGTGTCCTTCGGACCATTTATCCTTGGAGTTTTTAAACCATTCCTGGGCAACTTCCCCGAACGTGGCCTTGTACTGGCTTTGCTTCTGCTCCCGCTTAACCTGGGCCGGGTTGATGCCTTCAGCAATTTGGTGTTTTGCATCAATGACCTTATCCCGCGCCTTCTTCAAGGAAACCGCCGGATACTCGCCCAAGCTCAATAATTGCGGTTTGCCGCTAAAGTCATACTTAAACCGGAAAAACTTTTTCCCGGTTTTGCGTACCTCGATAAAAAGACCGCCCTCGTCGAATTTCTTGTATGTTTTGGGGCCTGGGGTAAGATTTTTGATTTGAACATCCGTCAAGGCCATTCTAGCAACCCTCCGTAAAGCCTTTATTCCCCATTCTTTTTCAAACTTTTTTGGGGTAACATTTGGGTGTTTTCGGGGTAAATGTGTCCGTTACCCCAAGATTTACCCCTTTTTTTTAATAGCTGTCAATAAACATAATGTGGTTACTGATACTAAAAAACCCCGAGAATATTGACTTCTCGGGGCTACTAGATTTTGTGAAAATTATTTAGATTGGTTATTGGTGGAGGCGGCGGGAGTCGAACCCGCGTCCGAGAATTATCCGCTCGAGGTCTCTACAGGCTTAGTCCCGGGATTGCTCTCATCCCGACCCATTCCCCGGAACCGGAATGGCCGGGACTAGTCCAGGTATGGTTCTCATCACAATGCCCCTGGACAGAGTATTGTGACCAGCCTGATGGTGTCGTCGCCTTTTTTAGCCTATCAGGCTTCGGCTAAAAAAGACGCTGGCATTACTAAGCTGCCAGAGCGTAATCGTAATCGTTGGCACTTGTGTGCTGTCCGCGTTTTTTACGAGGTCCCCGCGGTACCTCGGCCTGCTACCTCGGCTTCAACCATTCCCGTCGAAACCAGATCGCCCCCAACGATAATTCTCTTATAATCTCTTCAGGTCTATTTGGCAAGGGGGAGGAAAAAAGTGGTATGCCTTTTGTACTCTCTCCCTTCAAGGAGGCCAAACATGCAATTTTTTCCGGTTAACAATCATCTGGATATGTTATCTTCCCGTTCACAAAATATTGAGTTCGGGGGTAAGTCCAGTTCCAAGTTTGCGGGTTTCGCCGATCATATGCGGGAGGCCTCAGGAAATGCCCGTGAGGTGCTGGAAACAGCCCGTAGTGGATTAAATAGACTCTCTCAAGGTTGGGAACGGTCCATGTCCTATAGAGATAGATATGGAAGTAGTGCGGATACCCGCGAGGCCATAGACACGGCTCGCGTTGAAGTACAACGAGTTTCCGAGAATTGGGAGGGATCGGTTTCCGAAGAGAATATGGAAACTGGTTATAAAGATAATAATAAAAACAATACGGATAATTCTTTCCTGGAAGAAAAAGTCAGTGAGGAAGATTTTGCCGCTTTGAAGGAAGAGCTTCAAGAACAGGGGATCTCCAAAGAAAAGATAGAAGATTTGGAGGAGCAGGTAGACGATGGAGAGCTTACCTGGGGAGGGCTCTTCTCCAAACTGGAAGAGGCTGCGGGAAAAGGACTCCAGGTTGATCTCAAGGCCGGAGATAAGGAAAGGATCCAATCTCTTTTACAGAAGTTAGGTTTTTCTCCGGATAAGGCCCAAAAGATGCTTCAAGACTTGCTTGCCGGTAATCTGGATGAGGTCTTTTCCAAGATAAAGGAGAAGTTGCAGGATCTTTCTTTAGATAAGCTGATTGATTTTTCCAAAAAGGATTTTCAGGCCTTGGCCCGGGTTTTCGGTTTAAAGGAAGCGGGGTTTGAGTTTCCATATGGGGAGGATGCCAAGCTTAATAAAAAGCAGTTGGAACATA
The DNA here is from genome assembly GCA_964398785.1 of uncultured Desulfovibrionales bacterium. Lineage (GTDB taxonomy): Bacteria > Desulfobacterota > Desulfovibrionia > Desulfovibrionales > Desulfonatronovibrionaceae > CAYNNQ01. Next base: position 25,167 of record CAYNNQ010000002.1, read on the forward strand.
TTCTGACTTCGCTCAAGCAGCAAGCTGCTGAGGCCAAAGATTCCAGGCTGCAAAAATCCCTTCAGAAATTACAGGACGGAGAGATATCCCCGCAAAAATTATTGGATAAATTGACCAATGCTAAGAGTAAAAACGAGAACTCTGCCGTGGCTTCTGCACTCAAACAAGCAATTCAGGCCAAAAAGGATGGCAAAGAATTTGATTCCGCTGCAGACAAAGAAAGATACTATAAAGTGATGGCCAATAAGGAAAAAAGCGAGAAGTCGGGATCTGCTACAAAGGAAGGGGAGAAAAAGGGTAGTCCTTCGAAATCTGATCATTCAGGTAAGAATGCACAAGGCCAGAACGCGCACAAGATGACCGAGCAGGATAAATTCCTGCAAAAGGAAGGCGAGGGGAAGGTAAAACATAATAGTACGGAAAAAACATCCCAATCCGATCAAAAATTTGCTTCCAAGACGGGTAAAGACCAGGATGCCCGAAGCGGTAATCAACAGAAGGACTCCGAAGAAAATGCCAAGAGCTGGAAAGAACTCTTAAATAAGCTCAATTCTTCGAATGAGAATTCCGGGAAGGAAGCCAACAGCAGACAGAGTTTTTTACAAAACAATAATTTTAGAGACATAGTGGGCAGCAAAGAAATAAAGAATCCGGCTACAGGGCAACGGGTGTCAACCAGCCGGATCATGGACCAGATCCAGCAGGGGATGTTCAAAAATCTCGGACAGGGCCGCTCTCAGATGACTTTACAGCTCAACCCTCCCAATCTTGGCATGGTCTCGGTTAAGCTGCAGATGCAAAACAATGAGGTCCATGCCATGATCAGGACCTCTAATCAGGAAGTGAACCATGTAGTTCAGGACAATATGGCTCAATTGAAATCCAGTCTGGAGCAACAGGGATTGCGGGTCAACAAACTGGATGTGCAAACCCAGTTACAGGATGATTCCCACCTTCAAGACAGTCAATGGCAGGGTATGGACGACCATAACCAGGCCAGGGAACGCTTGCGCCAGACAGGGCGAATGGGGAAACTACGCCATGTTGGGGAGGAAGGAGAAGAATTGGTCCAAGAGATGCAAGTTGTAGAGTATGGTGAAAATATTTCCGAGTCCGGTTTGGACATGTTTGCCTAGAAAAAGAGGTGTATGATGCAAGCAGGTGCGATGGACAGTATACTGGGCTCCTATGAGGAGGAGCTAAAGCAGGACAAGAAAAAGACCGGGGATTCTTCCGAGCTGGGCAAGCAGCAGTTTCTGGAGCTTTTGACCACGCAGCTGGAACATCAGGATCCCCTGAATCCGATGAATGACAAGGAGTTTGTTGCCCAATTGGCCCAGTTTTCCAGCCTGGAACAATTGACCAACATTTCCAGTGGGGTGGATGATCTGAACAAAGGGGCAACGCAGGACAAAATGCTCGGGGCGGTTAACTATATAGGCAAGAAAGTCTTGGCCAGCGGAGAGGCCATTTCCAAAAACGGAGAAAATGTTTCGCCGGTGAGGTTTTCTTTGGAAGAGCCCTCGAGCAAAACCTATGTGAATGTGCTGGATGGCAATGGTAATGTAGTGCAATCCTCCGAATTGGGTGCTTTTCAGGCTGGTGATTATACCTATCAATGGGATGGTCAGCGGTTTACCGGAGAGGAAGCCCCTAATGGAGAATATACTGTGAATTTTGCGGCTACGGATGCAAACGGCAAATCGGTCATGGTGGACAAAAAGATTGCCGGAGAAGTTGTCGGTGTGGAGAAGAAAGACGGGGCCGCTTCTCTGGTATTGAACGGTGGACGCAGTATTAATCTTTCCGATGTTAAGGAAGTGATTTCCTCCACATCGGGAAGTAACTCGGAAGAGACAGGATAGATACAGGAGGTAGAGATGGGACTTTCAGCTGCTCTTTATGCCGGAACCAGCGGGCTTAAGGGACACGGGGAAAAAATATCGGTTATTGGGAACAATATTTCCAACGTGAGCACCCTGGGCTTTAAAGGTTCCAGGATGCATTTCGAGGATGCCCTGAGTCAGGAGATTACCACTGCCTCCGGGGTGGGACAGGTCGGCCGTGGAGTCCAGGTAGGCACGGTAATGGCCGATTTTTCCCAAGGTTCCCTGGAGACAACCTCGGAATCCACTGATTTGGCCATTGGAGGTGAGGGGTTTTTTGAAGTTTCTCCAGCAGAGGAAGAAGTAAACTATTTTACTCGGGCCGGAAACTTTCGTTTCGACAAGGAAGGGTATTTGGTGGACCCCCACGGCTATCGAGTCCAGGGCTGGGAAGTGCAAAGTGAGAATACCAGTGCCGCTGCTACGGGAGAAAGTGCTTCCGAAACCAAGGGAGGGGTCCAGATTACCGGGTCTCCGGGAGATATCCGTTTGGAGAATTTCCAGTCTCCTCCAGAGGAAACCTCGCATGTGGATATGATCGCCAATCTGGATTCACGGAGTACAGACAATTCCACTGATTCCTCGGATCCGTTTTTTGCCATGCTTAATAAGTGGGATGCTAACAAGGATACGCCACTAGGAGAAACAGCCTATGCTTACCAGAGCACGCAAAAGGTGTACGATGAAAACGGGACCTCGCATGATATGACCACCTATTTTGATCCCGTGAGCGAAGATATAAGCGGTACCGGAGGGACTCAGCACTGGGAATACATGGTTACAGTCGATCCCAACGCGGACAACCGGACTTTCTGGTCGGATACATCTCAGCAAAAAGGGGTGCTCATGAGCGGGACAATGAGTTTTAATTCGGCCGGAGAGCTAGCCAATATGAGTTCCTATACCCTAAACAGTGACCCAGGAGGAGGAACGTCCGGTCTGGCAGATTGGAACCCCAGTGAATTTTCTCAAAACGGTCTACCCATTTGTACTCCCAATTTCTTGGGGAATGAAGGGGCTGATTATACAGGTTCAAGCGATGCCAAGAATATCGAGATAAATTTTGGTTTGAGCAATAAAGCCACAACTTGGGACGGTAGTGGCAGCGCGGATGCTGTAGGTAGTGACCCTAATAACTTGATCGCGTTTGATGACCCGGAACGCAGTGCCCAGTCCATGACCAACTACAGTAGCGGTTCGACTACTGTTTTCCAGTCTCAGGACGGTTACGCCCCGGGTTATCTGGAAAATATTTCCGTGGATAGGGACGGGGTTATGACTGGTAATTATTCCAACGGACAGGTCCTGGAGCTTTATGCCCTGACTTTGGCCAATTTTAACAACGAATACGGCTTGCACCGGGAAGGAGGTAATCTCTTCTCGGAAACCAGGTCTTCCGGTCCGGCTTTGACCAATATGGCTGGCGTAGGCGGACTGGGCACAGTGGCTTCCAATTCCCTGGAACAGTCCAATGTGGATCTGGCCTCAGAGTTTGTGAAAATGATTACCGCAGAAAAAGGTTTTCAGGCCAATTCCAAGACAATAACCACCACGGATAAGCTGCTGAGGACACTTATCAATATCAAGAGGTAGTCCTTGAAAGTATTTGCTCTCTGAAAACAGTAATCCGTATGTCTATCTCCTGCCGGGCCTTCCACTTTTTTGGTGGAAGGCCCTTTTGGTTTGGATATTGCATAACTTTTTTTGAAAGCACTAAAAGGTCAAAAAGTTATACAGGAGTTTGCATGGAAGTTTACAAAAATCTTGAGGGCAATTTACGGGCTCTTGATCGGGTCTCTCCAGATTTTTCCAAATGGCTGCGCGGGAATGGACATAAATGGTACGAATTAAATGACCGGGTATTGTTCAACAATATGGGATGGCTGGACCTGAATCTGGATGAGGAAAGTACCCTATTGGGTACCATGCCCCCCCGCGGGTTTTATGTTAGCTGGCGTCCTCAGTATAAAGGGGCTCAAGGTGCTTCCATAATCGGCGGATGCAATCTGGGTTATGGGCTGAATTCGCTTTTGGCCGTGACCGAACCCGGACATAAGATCGGGATTTATGATCCTCGTCCGGAGATGGTCGCCTTGTGTCTGGGAATTACCGATTACCGCGATTTGATCCTCTCTCAAAGGGTTATATTCATCCCTCCCCGCAAGGATTCCTTGGAAGACCTGTTGGCTACACACTTCAATCTGCAATTTTATCACGGCCATGTCTATTATTGGGCGGATATGCCCAGCATGCAATTGGGTCCCGAATACGAAAGCTGGAACAAAAAATGTCGGGATGTTTTGCAGAAATATAAGGTCCAGAGCAGTACTTTGCGCAAAAAGCAGGATGTTGTGGTCGGCAATGAATTGGAAAATTATAAGTCAGCGTTTGGGCATGGTGTATTGAACGATGTGGGCGGTAACCTGCGGGGGGACTCGGCGGTAGTTTTCGGGGCTGGGCCGTCCCTGGAAGATTTCGGTCCTCAATTGGCTTCCCTTGCGGTAAACGCCCTGTATGTTGCCGGGCTCCAGACCCTTCCTGCCTTGGCCACAATCGGGATTAAGCCCCATTTGTGCATGGCCATTGATTTTACTCGCAATCTATTGAAGCCTATACAGCAACTGGAGGAAACATGGCTTAAGGATATTCCCTTGGTTTATTCCACAAAGGTCCATCCGGAAGTTGTACGCAGCTATCCCGGTCCCAAGCTGGCACTGTGGACTCGTGGAGGGTTGGGTACGCTAGTTTTTAAACAACGGGGACATTTGCTGGATACCGGAGGTTCGGTCAATGTTGCCTTAGTTCGATTATTGGCGGAAATGGGAATTTCCAGGATTTCCCTGGCTGGAATGGATTTTGGCTGGAAAGGGGATTTCTCCCATGCCCAGGGGCATCATGCGGCGGAGAAGAAAAAAAACAACAGTTCCGGGAAATTTGAACTCCGTTATAATTCAGATAATCAGCCAGTTTATTCCGCTCTCCCATATCTTGCATCTTTATGGGAATTGGAGAAGACGATTTCCGAGAGAAACTTGGAAATATATAATCTTTTCGGGGGGTGTATGGATATAAGCGGGACAGAGAGAGTGGATTTAAAGGAAATGTACAAAATATTTGGGACAAATGATTCCGATTACGGACAAAAGATAAGCCGTATAATAAAATATGTCCGCGAAGACACCTCACTACCCGTATTCGAAAAGAGGGGACGGGAATGGTCCATTTCCCTGCGCCGGGTCATAAAAAGATTGCGCTCGCTTTTTTCCAAGCCGGAGAAAAATCGGGATAGTATCCGAAATACCTTGCAGCAGCTGCGTTTCTTTGTCAGCCAGGATCCCCTATATTTGACCTATCTGCAACCGGAAGTGATGGACATTGCCGCTCTTGAACAGTTTAATTCCACTTATGGGGCGGAAGATTTGGTCCGTGTAAAACACCTTTGCAAGAAGGTCTTAAAAAAGGTCCGGCATGTTGACCAGGCGGTGGGAGGGAGTAAAGTACAAAGCGCGGCTTGAGCCACTGTCCGGGGCCAAAAACAGCTATAAGTTCCTGTTCATTATTATTCCCAGCATGTCCTTTATGGATTTGGATAGATGGAGTAGTTCATCCGGAGGGATTTTACGAATAACTTCTTCCTTTTCCGAATTGATTATTTCTACTTGTATTTCCTTTGCTTCCCGGTCCAGATTGAATTTTAGCTCTATCTTCAGGGAAGAGGTGTATTCTTCCATGGAAGAAGCCAATTCTCCCAATTTTTGTAAATCCATGGAATCCGAGTCAGGGCTGGATCGGGGGAAAGCCTCAGGGCGGGGTCTTTCCTGGCTGGTTTGGGGAGTAGCGGGTTTTTTCTGGTCCCAAGGGACCTGTGCGCTTTTCTCATAATTGCTTTCGATTTGCATAATAGCCTCACCTGTTGATTGTTGATGCTGTCTTCTGGCTTAAAACATAAACTTCCTCCATTTTCTTCTCTATCGGCGCAATTTAGGAAAACTTTATCCCCAAGGCAAAAGGCATAGGGGATACACAGGCTAAAACTATTCCTCTTTTTTCCCTAGATGTTCAAGGGCGTAGAAAGCGGCTTCCTGTTCACCTTTTTTCATATTGCCGGACTCGGTCTCAAATATATTTCCGTCAGGTAGTGTTACCCTGACTCTGTATATTTTGGAATGTTCCGGCCCGAAACTGTCGACCAGGGAATAGACCGGCCTTTCCTTGAACAATTTTTGAGTCATTTCCTGTAGCCTGCTTTTATAATCTTTTTGCGGGGCTAGGCTGGTGATGTCCTTTGGCCATTTTTTCTGGAAAAGGCGGAGTATGCATTCATCTGCTTTTTCATATCCGCTGTCCAGGAATATGGCGGAAAGTACCGCTTCTACAAGATCACTCAAAACGGAATTCCGTTGTCCACCGCCCTGAGTCATCTCTCCCTTCCCCAGGAAGAGACAGTCCCCCAGTCCGGTCTCCCTGGCCAAGGAGGCCAGGGATGCCTCGTTTACCAGTCGCGAGCGTAGACTGGTCATGTCACCTTCCGTGGCAGTGGGGTAGCGTCGGTAAATCTCCCGGGAAACGGACAGCTCCAAAACGGCGTCACCCAGAAACTCCAACCGTTCATTGCTTTCCACTCCCTGTTCGTTGGCAAATGAACTGTGGGTTAGAGCCTTGCTCAATAGTCGCCTGTCCTTGAACGTGTATGCAAGTTTTCTTTCCGCTTCGTTGATTTTTTTTTCCAGTTTGTTATCTTCCATTTTAAGTACTCAGGTGATTTTCTTTTTTTGTATGATGCGCCTGCAAAAGATTTATCCTTGCAGGCCATGTTAAGTTTTAAGTGAAATCAAAGGGGTGCAGAATTTAATCTGTACATTTAACTCCAGTCTTCGATTTTTTGCAGTTGCCTCTTTTGCAGTTGAGTCTGTGGTAAAAAAATAGGCAAAAATCTCTTCTGGGAATAACCTTACCCGATAATAAATATCTGTTTTTCGCATGGCAACAACTAAGGAATCAAAAAAATTAGAGGGTTAAACCCCGACCAGTATGATCCGCCAAGCGTGTCTTTAGCAAATGGAGCAATAGGTCATATCCAACTGTTTGACAAGCTTGACTAAGAACGAGGAATAAAGGCATAAATATATATCTTTATGTTCTTCTCTCCAGGTCCTTAGAGTCTTGTATGTCTTTCGGACCAAAGCGGTGGATCCCTACGGGGTAGGTGGTGGTTTTTTTCCTTTGTTTTTTCGGGTTGCGGCATTTCCAGCGAGAAAACCGTTTATAGGTGCGCCTGCAAAAAATATGGTTTTTTGTAGGCAGTGTTAAATTTTAAGTAAAATCAGAGTGTTTTGGGACTTAATCTGTATGTCCAACTCTTACCCTCGAGTTTTTGCATCTGCGTATTTATTGCCCAAAGTGGTCCTTTTATGGGAAATTTTACCCCTTTCGCCAATAAATGACGCCGTTTAGCAATATTTTATATTAAATGAGCCCAATAGTAATGTGGCATAATATTCCAAACAGGAGGAGGAAATCAGAATGGTTGGCATTTATATCGGCTCCACTTCCGGCTATTCCGGCAAAAACATGATTGCAATGTCCCTTGGGCTGAAATTGCAAAAAGAAGGTTATAATGTGGGGTACATGAAACCTGTCGGCGCCATGCCCAAGGAGCAGGACGGAAAGTTCGGCGATGAAGATGCCTTTTTTGTTCAAGAGGTACTCGGTCTAAACGAGGATCCGGAAAAAGTAACTCCGGTTGTCGTGGACCAGGATTTTAAAATGCGCGCTTTTAGTGGGCAATGCAACAATGTGATGCAGAAGATTAAGCAGTCTTATGAGGAATTGTCCAAAGACAAGGACGTTATGATAGTAGCGGGATCGGGCAGTATGTATTCCGGACGCTACTGCGACATGGACGGCGTACAATTGGTCAAAGAGCTAGGTCTGAAGGCTTTGGTCATTGATCGATATTCCAAAGAACTGGATTATGATTACCTGGTGGTCCTAAAGGATGCGTTGGGCGAGGACATGATCGGAGCAGTCCTGAATGACATACCCACGCATTATCAGGAAGAGTTGGATACTATGCTCGTGCCCTTTCTGGAGCGCAAAGGAGTCGATGTATTCGGAGTTATCCCCAGAGATCCGCTGATGGGCTCGATTAAAGTTTCGGACTTGTCCAAGAGACTTGGGGGACGGATAATAGCAGCCTCTTCCAAAGGAGACCGCGTGGTGGAGAATTTCCTTATTGGCACCATGCAGGTGGAAAATTTCATGACTCATTTCAAGAAGACCAAAAATATGGCCGTGATTGTGGGAGGCGATCGTTCGGACGTGCAATTGGTAGCTTTGGAAGGCCAATGCCAGTGCCTGATACTCACGGGCAACCTTTATCCGAACGACATAATCATGACCAGGGCGGAGGTCTTGGAAGTCCCCATTGTTGTGGTTCGCGAGGATACATACACTGTAGCCCAAAAAATGGATGCCATACTTTCCAGACACAAGCTTCGGGACGTGATAAAGATCCAGCACGGTTCTCAATTGGTGAATTCGGAGATAGATATCCAGCAGGTTAGATCTGCTGTGGGACTGGAGTAAGGCGGAGGATCAAAATCAGCAAATGGGTCGTGACTGCTTCCGGTAGGGAAAGAACCTGGCATCTATTCCGGCACTCAGGTCGCTTGAGTGCCGGAAAGGTTGTCCAGGCCGACACGCGAATGTCCATGTCCGGAAATAAATTCTTCCCCACGATGACTCCAAACAGGATCAAGGGCTGATTTTATGGGCTAGGGGCGTTATCTATTAAGGATGCGCCCCTTTTAACGTTGGTTAATGAGACTCCAATCCGGAAATCTTTGAATTTCCGCATAACAACTAATGAGTGAAAATCTGGACTTTGAAGAAGAAGCCTTTATTCTCGATCTTTAAAGCCCAGGCGGTTTTGGGCCGGAGTCAGGAAGCATAGGCAGGATCTGGAGGAAGATCGGATTTGGAGGCCTCCTCCTTGGCCAGGGCATCGCACTTTTCATTCCTCTCATCTCCGGCGTGACCTTTTACCCACTCAAAGCGGATATCGTGTTTTTCCATTTCCCTTTTCAAGCCAATCCAGAGATCCTGGTTTTTTACCGGTTTTTTGGAAGCTGTCCTCCATCCGTTTTTTTCCCAATTCTTTAGCCATCCCTTGTTTATGGCATTGGCCACATATTGGGAATCAGTGCGGATATCCACCTGAGACGGAGTGTCCAGGGCTCTTAAGCCGGCGATAACTGCCATGATTTCCATGCGGTTGTTGGTGGTAACGCTAAAGCCTCCCACAATAGGCTTTTGTTTTTCCCCGTTTTCCAACAGAGCCGCATATCCGCCGGGACCAGGATTACCCAGGCTACTCCCGTCTGTGGTAAGTACTACACGTGGTTTTATTTTCATTTTCCTACCTTAGATAGTTTTTTACCTATTTTTGTAAGGGCGTCACCAAGCCCTTGGGGCCAATTATCCGGCCAGTATTCACGGAAATGTTCGTTTTGTAAGTGGTGGACAAATTCCTTGCCTACCGCTTTTTGGGTTAAGGGAGGGAAAACGATGTTTGCTTCTTGGCGGGGCGGGGACAAGCCTATGAATATGGTTTTACCGTCCAGTTGGGGGACAAGCGGTTTCTCCCGGGTAATTTTGATGTTCAGGTCTAGTCCGAATTCCCTTTTTATCTGAGCGGCGAAGTCGTAGATCGCCTCTTTTTGCTTTGCACTAAGTGTGTTTGTCTGGTCCCAGAGGTCTTGCTTGGCCTTTATTTTATTCAAGGATTTTTCGTAATTGTTCCAGAATAAAATCCCGGCTCCGATAAATACTCCGAGTACGGCCAAGACGCGAAAAGTGCGCATAGCCGGGGTATCTAATCTTTTATTTGTTGCCATGAGATGTCCGAAGCAACCAGTTGTTTCTTACCTTATTATACAGTTTCCAATTCGGAAATGGCCCTTTTCCATTTTAACGGCGTCAATTTTCGTGACTATTCGATCAGGTATTAAGATACGCTCGCTCCTAAATACTTAATTTCCATTTAAACAGAAAAAAATCTTATTTCCGAATTGGAAACGTGATATTTCTAAACCCGGAAATTTTTGGATTTCCGGATAAGAACTATGATAGTTGTCGGAAAAATTATTGGAGAGAATTTATCCATTGTTTCAAAGGTTCCTCTACCAGTGACCGGATTTCCTTCAGTCGTTTTTCCGACTCGGCCTCAAAACGCAGAACCAAAACGGGCTGGGTGTTTGAAGCGCGAATTAATCCCCAACCATCGGAAAAGGTTATGCGCACTCCGTCCACATCCGTGATATCATAATGTTCACGGAAATAGGCCTGGGCTTTTTCCACAACCTGGAATTTTATTTCTTCCGGGCACTCCACGCGTATTTCCGGTGTGTTGCTTGTACGCGGCCAGTCGTTTAAATAAGAACTAAGAGGATATTGCGGCTGTCTGGCCACTATTTCGCATAGCCTCAGAGCAGCGTACAAGGCATCGTCAAAACCGAAATAGCGGTCCGCAAAAAACATGTGTCCGCTCATTTCCCCGGCCAGCATGGCCCCCACTTCTTTCATCTTGGCCTTTATCAGCGAGTGCCCTGTTTTCCACATTATTGGATGTCCACCATGCTTCTCAATATCCTGGAATAACAGATGCGAGCATTTTACTTCACCGATTATTGCCGCTCCGGGATTCTCTGCCAGCATTTGCCGGGAAAAAATAGCCAACAGTTTGTCGCCAAATATTAAGTTCCCGTTTTCATCAACTATTCCCAGGCGATCGCCGTCTCCATCCAGGCCTATCCCAAAGTGGGCGTTTTCTTTGACCACTGTATTTTTGAGATCCGATATATATTCGGATACAGTCGGGTCCGGGTGATGATTGGGGAAATCTCCGTCTGGTTCGCAATATAAGGGAATTACTTCTGCCCCGGCTTGTCCCAGAAGCTTTGCGCATACTTCGCCAGCGCTCCCGTTTCCTCCGTCTACAACCACTTTTATTTTGTTTTCCAGTTTGTGCCGGGAGAGGATATATTCCAGATATTCGGAGGCAATATCCACATGGGAAGCCATTGCTGTACTGGCCGGGAAATTTTGTTCCCGCATAGTGGAGTATATCTTTTTTATTTCATCAGTGTGGATTGTGTTTTCTCCGGCCCATACCTTGAATCCGTTGAATTCAGGGGGATTATGGCTGGCGGTGATCATGACTCCTGCCTCGAATTCGAGATACTTTATGGCAAAATAGAAAAGAGGAGTAGCCACCATATCCAAATAGGTTACATCCACTCCTGTAGACATAAGCCCCTTGATCATGCGCGTTTGATATTCCGGAGAGCTGTGACGGCAGTCTCTGCCCACCACCGCCCGGGTATAACCCCGGGCCAGGAAGTAAGTTCCACAGGCCTTGCCCAGGGTTTCCACCCATTCCGCGTCGAAATCTTCGTCAACTACGCCGCGTATGTCATAAGCCCGAAAAACGTCTTTTTTTATTTCCTTCATATTCTGTTTACCTCGCGCAAAAAGTTACAAGGGCCCGTTTGTGTTCGGATGAATACTAAGACAAATATGCATTCTAAAACATACTTTTAATTATATTAACTTGTTCATGGTCACTTGTAAAATCCTTTTAAACTCCTTGACCTTGTCATGTATGTCTAGTAATTTATTTACTCTTTGGGAGGAGTCCTTATGGGACATGATTTTAGCTGAGGGATCTTTTCTCTCATGTACACAATAAAGTTAAGGTTTTTTTGTTTATGAATTGGGATTGGGAAAAACTTCAGGAAAGAAAGAAAAGGCAAGGGTCTTCCGGGGGGGGTGGCCCTCAGGGCCCCGACTTTAACGAACTGGGGGAAAAGCTTAAGCAACTCAAACAGTTTAAAATGCCTGGTGGGGGGAAACTGATTATTGGCTTGGTTATCCTTTTATGGCTTTTGAGCGGGATTTATATAGTGGATCCGGCCGAGGTGGGTGTTGTCCAGAGATTTGGAGCTTTCAACCGTATGACTGAATCCGGGCCGCATTATCATCTTCCATATCCGGTTGAGTCGGTGCAGACTCCGAAAGTTACACAAATCCGCAGAGTAGAAATTGGTTTTAGAAGCACTACCGAAAAGAATTCTTATGTGGAGAGCAGGTTTGTACCGGAAGAGGCTTTGATGCTTACCGGGGATGAAAATATTGTGGATGTGCAATTTATTGTCCAATACAAGATTAAAAATGCCAAAAATTTCCTGTTCCACATAGCCCAGTCACGAAAAACGGTTCACGATGCCGCAGAGGCGGCTATGCGCGAGATCATCGGTTTCAATAATATTGATTCTGCTTTGACCACGGGGAAGACTGAGATCCAGAATGATACCAAGGAGCTGTTGCAGAAGGTTTTGGATAGGTATGGAGCAGGAATCCATGTGTCCGCTGTCCAGCTGCAGGATGTGCATCCCCCGAAGCAGGTAGTGGACGCGTTTAAGGATGTAGCAAGCGCTAAGGAGGACAAGATCCGTTTTATAAACGAGGCCGAGGCGTACAGGAATGACATAATCCCTAAAACACGAGGGAAAGTCGCCTCAATCCTTAATGAAGCCAAGGCCTACAAGAAGACAGAGGTCCGGGAGGCCCAGGGACAAAGCAAGAAGTTTCTCAACGTATGGGAAGCTTACAAAGAGGCTCCCAAAGTTACCAGGAAAAGGATATATTTGGAAACAATGGAGGAAGTCTACTCCAAGCCAGGCGTGGGTAAGCTTATCCTGAGTGGTAAGGCAATGGAAGGCAGTCTCCCTTATCTTCCTTTGCCCAGCATGGGGCAGGGCAGGAAATCAGGTTTGCAGAGCAGGGGAGGTAAGTAAAATGAACAAAAAAATAATTATTCTTGTAATTATAATAGCCGTAGGTGTCTTGGCCCTGTCGCAGGTAATGTTTACAGTTGATCAGACCCAAAGGGCCCTCGTTTTGCAGATGGGCAAGCCCGTGCGGAGCAATGTAATGCCTGGTCTGCATGTTAAGCTGCCTTTTGTGCAAAATGTAGTTACATATGATCACCGTGTACTGGAATATGACGCTCCTCCAGCCGAGATACTTACTGAAGATAAAAAGAATCTGGTTGTAGACAATTATTCTCGTTGGCGGATAGACGAGCCTTTGAAATTTTTCCGGACTGTTCGGACAATCACCGGCGGACGTTCCCGCCTGGATGATATTATTTATTCCGAGATACGTGTCGCTCTGGGGAATTATAGTCTAAATGAGATAGTTTCTACCAAGCGTACTGAGATAATGGACAAGGTTATAAAAAAGAGTCGGAAAGCTTTGAAAGAGTATGGGATACATGTTTTGGATGTACGGATAAAACGGACGGATTTACCCGAAGAAAACATGAAAGCCATTTTTGCCCGTATGCGTGCTGAACGTGACAGGCAGGCCAAGCGATATCGTTCTGAAGGAAAGGAAGAGGGAGTGAAAATAAAGAGTAAAACAGATCGTAAACGGGCGGTAATGCTAGCCGAGGCAAGTGAGGAAGCCGACGTACTGAGAGGTGAAGGTGATGCCAAGGCAATCGGGATTTATGCCCAGGCTCTACAAAAAGACCCGGAATTCTATCAATTCTGGCGTTCAATGCGCGCCTATGAAAAAGGCGTGAATAATCAAACAGACTTTGTTTTTACTCCCAAGGAAGAATTCTGGCGATATCTGGATTCCAGCATACAATAGCGCAGACGGGTGTAATATTACCCTGTTACAGAGGCATCTGCAAAAAGTCTAAATCCGGAATTAAGTGTATAAGTTAAATTGTGCAACTGTCTGATTTTATTTAAAACTTAACACTTAACAACTTAAAACTGCCTGCAAAAAACACTTTTTTGCAGGCACATCTGTTACAATTTGTGGATTTTTGTTGCCTGATCCTTTTGGATGGCTTTTAATGATGGGCCCAGCACGCAAAATATGATTTTGAGCGCTGCAAAGGATCAGGCGATGAAAACACAAAAATCCCCTCCGTATCCGCATGACTAAGCAAAAGTTTTCTTGTCTTTCGCTTGCTTAACTTCTCTTGATACTCTCCAAGGCTTCCTCTAGGCTTTCATGCAAAACAATATCCTTGAGCAGGCCCAGTTGCTGGAATATTTCCCGAAAGTTTTCCGAAAGCCCGGTTGCGTGGATGGGACCCAGCTTTTTATGCAATTCGTTTAGTAGGTGGGACATAGCATCCAGCCCAGCACCATTTATGGAGATGTGCTCACTGAAAGATAAAACAACATGGGTCGGGCGCAATTCTTGCAGCTTCTCGTTGGTCTTTTTTATGAAGGGGTCGGAAACCGATGTGATACTTCCCTGGAAATTCAGGATTGCAATATCCCCTTCCATTTTTATATTTATATTTTCCTGTTCGGAATAATTTATTTCCAGTTTGGACTTTGCTCTTTCCAGGGCTTGATTTAAATCGCTGTGTTTTATTGGTTTACTTACAAAATCGGCTGCATCCAGGTTAAGGGCCTTTAAGGCCAGGTCCATATCCCCATGTCCGGTTATAACTATGATTTCGGTATCCGGAGCCAATTCTTTTATTCTTTGCAAGACCTCAATGCCATCCATGGTGGGCATTTTAATATCGGTTAAAACCAGATTTGGGCGTTCTTTTTTAAAGATCTCCAACCCCTCTTCCCCGCTTTCGGCCCCGAGCATTTCATATCCGAAATTCTCCAAAAAGAGCGAAAACATCCTCAGGGTGGTCTTTTCATCATCAATAACCAGTATTTTTTCCATATCTTACACTCCTGAGCTAAACGCGGGGAAATTTTATTATAAAGTTAGTCCCTTCATTGGGGATACTTTCTATATGGTATTCGCCAGAGTAGTCCTGAATGATTCCGTAGACAATGGCCAGCCCCAACCCCATTCCCTGAGCCGTCTCCTTGGTGGTGAAAAATGGTTCGAATACGTTTTCCTGAATTTTTTGGGCAATCCCCATCCCGTTATCCTCTACTTCCAAAACCACTTTTTGGCTATTACAGGAAGTGCGGATTCTGATCAAACCATTTATCGGTTTTGAAGCATCTTTCCCTTTTTCTAGGATCGCATCCCGGGCATTGTTTATCAAGTTGAAGATTACCTGCTGTAAACGATTGTCATGGGCCTGAATCAATGGCAGGTCTTCCTTAAGATTGAGCTGGAAGTCTATATTGTCCAGCTTGAATTGGGTACGTAATATAGAATAAACATTTTTAATGGAATCATTTATATTGATTTTGTTTTTGAAAATAGTGGACTTGCGTCCAAATTCGCGCAGATTGTTTATTATTTGTGTAGCACGATCTACCTGAGCAGTTATGTCTTCCAGCACTTGTCTTGTTTTGTCCGAACTTTGGTGTGACGTATCTTGCATGGACATGAGCAGGAAATCGCTGCCCATCTTGATTGCATTCAGCGGCTGGTTTAGCTCGTGAGCCATCCCGGCGGACATCTCTCCCAGCGTTTTCATCTTGCTGGCCTGGATTAGTTGGGCGTCCTTTTCAATCATATCCGTAATATCCGTGGTGGCTATTATTGCCGCTTGTCTTCCTTTATAACTCAGAGGAGACAGTCGTATATTCACGAAAAAAGGCGAACCGTCCTGCTTGTAATGCAATCTTTTGGAATAGTGCAGGAGCTGTTTAACGTTGCATTCGTTTTCCAGTTCCTGGACTACTTCCTGATTATGTTCGGGCCCAAGATCGGAAAAGTCTTTTCCAATAATTTCTTCCTTCGTGTATTTATAGACTTCCTCCACGCGGGGATTGGCGTCCAGGATCCGGTGATTGCAGCAATCCACCACAAAAATGGGGTCCGGACCGCTGTCGAAAAGGGATCGATATTTATTCTCCGATTCCATTAGTCTTTTTCTGTACAAGCGTATATTCCGCAGCATATTGGTAAAGGAGTTGGCCAGTTGGAGTACTTCGTCCCCCTTTTTATCTTTGTTATTTAGGCCAGAAGGGTGTCTTTTAAAGAGGGATTGGTACATGTCTTGAATCGTGGGCAAATGGTTTTCGGGATGATGGTCAGTCTCTTCTTCAGTTATATTCTGCGGTTCCAGGAGAGCCAGGTCGATATTACCTGTGCTCAGTTTGTCCGAAAGACGGGTCAGTCTGGATATTGGCTGCGTTATCTGTTTAGCTAGATAGTGGCTGATGACAAACAAAATTATTATGACTACAAAGATAAATCCGAGAAAGGTACTCCTTAATTTGGAAACAAGGCTTTCCATGTGGGCTTTGCTCAGGCCCACGTGGACTGTGGCGATGCGGTGGATCCCTTCCATCGTGGGCACGGCCACGTCGTAAATCTTTTGATTATCGATAGTGGCCAGGGCTACGCTGCTTTTTTCCCCGGCCGGTACAGGATTGAGATTGGCAATATTTGAAGAGATGGAACGGGTCATGGTATGACAAATTACGTTGCTATTATCATCGGCAACGAAAATGTAGTTTACGAGTTGACGGCGTTCCGGCAGAGTAGCTTCGTCATAGATTAGACTCAGCAACTTGGGCCTGTTCTGGTCCAGGATGTACCCGCTACCTCGTTGGGAGATGCTCCGGGCTATGGCGATCCCCCTTGTCTTGAGTTCTTCGGAAAGACTGGAAACAAGAATCCAACGAGCCAGAAATGCGATAACCACACTCACGATCAATATGACCATGAGATTTAGAAAGAAAATTTTGTTTTTCAGGCTGATTTTGGAGAAATCCAGCATAAGTCTTTAGCCCGGAATATACCGTTATTTGTTGGTTGAGTTGTTGTCCAGCAATTTCCCCCAGTCCCGCAAAAGGATAAAATTGTCCTCTGTTAGGCGGGTGAAATATATGTCCTCCAGTCCTTGGTGGTCCCTGGGTCCGAAATTAATCTGGCAATCCTCTCCCAGGGAATATCCCTGAATGGACTCTATAGCCGAGATAAATTTTTCCCGCGTCAATTGCTTCCCGCATCTCCTAAGTCCTTCCACCATTACCCGCGCATTCATAAATGCTTCCAACCCCACGCAATTGGGGCTTTGTTCCGGGTAATAGCGGTTGAGTAAACGGATGTAACCACTCTTGCGGGGGGCTTCGGAATAGGAACTCATTTGGGGAGGAACTACCTGGGAAAGTATTACCTCTTTATTTTCCACATTTTTTAAACGCCTGGCCAATTCTTTCGCTCCGACAAAGGAGACTGTGTAATACAGGGGGTGGTAATTTTGTTCCGCGGCAAGGCGAATGAATTTTGCGCTGGGGTTATAGGTCCCGATAAGGAATACCGCCTGGGCATCGGAATCGGCTATTTTTTGCACCGAATCCTTGACATCCATAGTCCCTCGGATATATGAGCTGCGAGCTACAGGCTCCAGGTCGAACTCCTGGAGTGCCAGCTCCGTGCCAGTTAGTCCGTCAAATCCATAGGCATCGTATTGGTAAAATACCGCAATACGTTCCATCCCCAATTCATCCACGATATGCTTTACGGCTGCTTCGGTCTCTGCATAGTATGGGGGCCGTACATTTATCAGCCATTTCTTGAATGGATCCCGGAGGGCGTTTGCACCGGTGAACATCCCCAAAAGGGGTATTTCGGCCTTCTGAATCATAGGAATGACTTTGACTGTGGTCGGAGTGCCCACATAGCAAAACAAGGCAAACACCTTATCCTTTACTATTAATCTTTGGGTATTAGCCAGGCATGGAGGCGGATCGTAGCGATCATCGTAATATATGAGCTTTATTTTGCGTCCGTTTACCCCACCTTGTTTATTTATGTGCCTAATGTATATTTCCGAGCCGATTTTTGTCTGTCGACCCAAGTATCCGGCATGCCCAGATAAGGCCAAAGATGAACCCAGCACTATATGTGTGGAGTTTACTCCGGGAGCTGTTTTGTATGTCCCGGAATTTTCGGCGGAGTTTTGGCAGCCGATAAAAAGGACCAAACATAATAAAAGAAGGTATAAAGCGAATCTTTTGTTCATGGAAAAGTATAAGTCTTTTTTAATGTTGGACGATCATGTAAAATTTAAGTATAAGCTCTATAGAATAGAAAATCAATACAGCAGAAGGCAATCCTTGACCTGATTATTTGTTATGGGTAGCAAGACAGAATATAGGTGATATAGATTTTATTTGCAATGGACAACATTAGATCAGTAATATGCTGGAGAGGTTATGTGGAGGATGACACAATACCAAATAGTGGCACCGCCTCAAGGAAAAGTCTATGGATCTAATTTCCTATGAACAGATAATCAAGACTGAAAACACCGCCCGGCGTTATTTGTTGAAATTTTGCTGGGAAAACCATCAGAGATTTTGTCCCAAATGCAGAACCAGAAAATTATATAACCTTGCGGAAAAACGGAAAAGATGCTCCAGGTGCGGTTATACTTTCCATGATTTCAGCCGCCGTTTTATAAATGTGGGAAATTTGGAATGCAGACAGTGGCTTAGGCTTATTAAATTGTTTGAATTGGAAGTTTCCACCCGCAAGATCCCGGAACAACTAAATATATCTGTCAATACAGCATATAAGGCCTTGAATACTATCCGCATATCCATAATATCCCACGCCATAGATGCCTCCCTCCTTTTTGAGCACTATGGAAGGGATTTAGGGTTGCCCGGAATCCAGGTACCGCAGAACTCCCGGGACAAAGAGGAGATATCTCCGGTATTCGGGGTATTTAAAAAATCCGGTCAGCTATTTATTGATTTTTTACCCCATTTGGATGAAAGTGCTGTATTGCATTTTAAAAGGAATTTTTATTTTAAAACAGCAAAATTGGGCAATATAGTTTATACAGACAATTATAAACAATATGAGACTCTTATGTTCTATGAAGGCCTAATATCCAAGCATTATAATGTGCATCACGAGGATAAAGGATTGGCCGTGGATGTTAATAAGGGCTTTTGGATGGAAATCAAGGACAGAATAAGGTCAATAAAAGGCATTATGCCTCATAAACTCCCGCTTTATCTCAAGGAAATAGAATTTAGGTACAATAATAAAGATAAAGATTTATTCGAATTACTCGCCCGCCATATTTGCTCTTTTGTGCCAAAGTTTGAAAAAACATAAATTGTTTGCCTTCCTTCCCTGAAAACCAATATTAAAAGCCTAACATTGAAAGAAACATTGTCCCGGCAAGTCAAAAGGGCTTGGAAAACGGTACAAGGCAGTTATTCAATGCCTTTGGCAATCATTGTGTAGGCGCCGCGAAAGAAGTTTTCTTCTTCAAGGCAGAGTTTTTTGCCTGCCTGCCGCTTTGGAGGAAAATATCCCCTTCCAGGCGGGAAAATCGCGGTTTTGGAGTATTGGTTTAAACAAAGGAGGAGCTATGAATTTAGGCAGAAGAAAGTTCATCAAGCTTTCGGCCATGACTGCCGCAGCCACTGCTTTTGGAGGCCTTGGTTTCGATTTGAGGCCTTCTGAGGCTCGAGCCCAGCTCTTGAAAATAAACTGGGCCCAGGAAACTACCTCCATTTGCTGTTTTTGCGCGGTCGGATGCGGTATGATTGTGCATACCGCCAAGGAGGGATTCAAGAGGTGCATCAATGTTGAAGGTGATCCGGATCACCCGATTAACCAGGGATCACTTTGCGCAAAAGGTTCCTCGGCTTGGCAGGTGTGCGAAAACCACAATCGTCCTCCCGTTCCCATGTACCGCGCCCCGTACAGTGACAAATGGGAAGAGGTCTCCTGGGACTGGGCTCTGGATAAGATTGCTATAAAGACTAAGGAGGCACGGGATAGTACCCTTGCGCATAAAAATTCCAAGGGACAGGTAGTGAATAGATGTGAAGGCTTGGCCAGTGTTGGTTCCGCTGCCCTGGATAATGAGGAATGCTGGATCTTTCAGGCATTTCTCCGGGCTCTGGGACTGGTGTGGATTGAACATCAGGCGCGTATCTGACACAGCGCTACGGTAGCGGCTCTGGCAGAGTCGTTCGGTCGCGGCGCCATGACCAACCACTGGATCGACATCAAAAACAGTGATGCCGTTCTGGTGATGGGAAGTAACCCTGCCTCCAACCATCCTGTTTCTTTTAAATGGATCGAAAAATCCCAGGAAAGCGGCGGTAAACTTATAAGCGTGGATCCCCGTTTTACCCAGACCTCATCTCGTTCGGACATCTATGCCCCCCTTCGTTTTGGTACAGACATCGCCTTTCTTGGGGGTATGATAAAGTATATCCTGGATAACAACCTCTACTTTGGACAGTATGTAAAAGACTATACCAACGCTACCTTTATTGTCAGCGATGACTACAAATTCGAGAATGGGCTGTTCTCCGGATTTCAACAGGGTACGGATGAATCGCATTACGGCGGGGAATACAATAAGGATTCCTGGAAATTCGAGATGGATTCCGAGGGTAAGCCCAAAAGGGATATGACCCTGCAGCATCCGCGCTGCGTGTTCAATCTCCTCAAAAAGCACTTTGACGGGTATACTCTGGAAAATGTCTCCAAGACCACCGGTACTCCGACGGAGGACCTGCGCAAGGTGTACAAAGCTTACGCTTCCACAGGTACTAAGGAACGTGCGGGGACCATTATGTATGCCATGGGCTGGACCCAGCATACCACCGGTGTTCAGAATATCCGCACCATGGCCATGATTCAGCTCTTGCTGGGTAATATCGGTGTAGCCGGCGGAGGAGTGAATGCCTTGCGCGGTGAGTCCAATGTGCAGGGTTCCACTGACCATTGTCTGCTCTGGCATATCCTGCCCGGTTATCTGAAAACCCCGCGGGCTTCCCAGGCTACCCTGCAGGAATACAATGGGGCTTATACCCCGGTCAGTAATGATCCCAAGAGCGCCAACTGGTGGCAGAATTATCCCAAATATTCCGTTAGCCTGATCAAGTCCATGTATCCGAATGCGGACCACAATCGAGCCTACAAATGGCTGCCTAAAGTGGATGATGGACAGACGTACTCCTGGCTGGAGATGTTTGAAGCCATGCAGGAAGGAAAGTTCCGGGGATTTTTCGCCTGGGGGCAGAATCCGTGCTGTAGCGGGGCCAATTCCAACAAGACCAGGCAGGCCATGGCCAATCTGGACTGGATGGTTAACGTGAACTTGTTTGATAACGAAACCGGGTCTTTCTGGCGCGGCCCGAACATGGATCCCTCCCAGGTAAAGACCGAAGTGTTTTTCCTGCCTTGCAGCGCCTTTTTGGAGAAAGAGGGCTCCATAACCAACTCCGGGCGTTGGATGCAATGGCGTTATCAGGGACCGGACTCCTATGCCTCCACCAAGTCGGACGGGCATATAATCTGTGAATTGTTCAAGAGAATCCATTCCTTGTATGTATCCAAAAGCGGGGTCCTGCCCGAACCCGTCTTGAATCTGAGCTATAATCTGTGGAAAGACGGAAACGGCTATGATCCGTATAAAGTGGCCAAACTGGTCAACGGCTTTTTCCTCAAGGACACCGAGGTCAATGGGAAGAAGTTCAAAAAGGGAGAGCAGGTGCCCAGTTTTGCCTACCTAACCGATGACGGGGCTACCTGTTCCGGGAACTGGCTGTATTGCAACTCCTATACGGAGGACGGCAATATGGCGGCCCGCAGGGATACCTCCCAGACCAAGATGCAGGCCAATATTGGGTTGTATCCGAATTGGTCCTGGTGCTGGCCGGTAAACCGGAGAATCCTGTACAACCGGGCTTCAGTGGATATGAAGGGTAAGCCGTGGAATCCGGAGGAACCGGTGATCCGCTGGACCGGAGAGAAATGGGTAGGTGACGTACCGGACGGTGGCTGGGCCCCGGGGACCAAGCACCCATTCATCATGCGCAAACATGGTTTCGGGCAGCTGTACGGCCCGGGACGCGCGGACGGACCGTTCCCCGTACATTACGAGGCCCGGGAGACTCCGGTCAAGAAAAACCTTTTCTCCGAGAAGCTGCGTAATCCTGTAGCCATGTGGTTCAAGGAGGAAGACTTCGCGGTAGCCGATTCTCGCTATCCTTATGTCTGCTCCACTTACAGGTTGGCCGTGCATTGGCAGACGGGCCTGATGACCAGGCATACCGCGTGGTTGCTAGAAGCCCAACCGCAGGTTTTTGTGGAGATCGGCAAGGAGTTGGCCGAAAAGCTGGGAATTGAGAACGGTGAAAAGGTGACAGTGGAAAGTCTGCGTGGAGAAATATGGGCTATCGCCATGGTTACCGAAAGATTCCAGCCCCTCAAGGTCATGGGTAAAGTGGTTCATCAGGTGGGCCTGCCATGGCATTATGGCTGGCAGTTTCCCAAGGACGGAAGCGGCGGTGATGCAGCCAACTTACTTACTCCATCGGCCGGCGATCCTAATACGGGGATACCTGAAACCAAGACCTTCATGGTCAACGTGCGCAAGTCTTAAGGAGATAAATTATGAAAAGCTTTTTTATAGATTTAAGCAGATGCATAGGTTGCCGAGGGTGTCAGATAGCCTGCAAGCAGTGGCATAAGCTTCCAGCGGAAGAAACCCACAATTGGGGATCTTATCAGAATCCGCCGGATCTGACATTCAGTACCTATAAATTGGTCCGATTTGAGGAACATGTGGTTGAGGACAAATTGCAGTGGTTGTTTTTCCCCGAGCAATGCAGGCACTGCATAGATCCACCGTGCAAAATGGTTGCGGATATGTATGATTCCAAGGCCATACAGCGCGATTCAGCCACCGGAGCGGTGATTTATACGGACCGGACCAAAAAACTCCCCTTTGAAGAGATAAAAAGCGCCTGTCCGTATAATATCCCGCGCCAGGATCCCAAGACAAAGGTGATAAGCAAGTGCGATATGTGCTTGGATCGGGTGAAAAACGGTATGTTGCCCGCTTGTGTCAAAACATGTCCAACGGGCGCCATGAATTTTGGCGAACGCAAGGACATGGTGGATTTGGCCAAAGAACGGCTGCGCCAGGTACAAGGGGACTATCCCAAGGCGGAACTGGTGGATATGCAATCAGTGAACGTCATTTATTTGAGCCGGTTTGAGCCCAAAAAATACTATGAATTCATGTACGCCAAAAATGCGCCTAAGAACACCATGACCCGGAAACAAATGCTGGCTCGAGTGACCAGGCCATTTGTCCAGGTCGGTGAATCGATTCGCTCCTAGCGAGAGCTTCAAATGCCGGGGAAAACAGGATTTGCAGGCGTGGGCGTGCTGCTACGTTTTTCCCCGGCAAATTATATTTACGGGGGCGTGGAAAGTTAGCCGTTTTCCTACGTCGCCCGTTTATTACCGCCTGCAAGGGCGGCCCTCCTCCGCTCCTTGCCATTTCCCACCGCTATGCGGATAGAAATGGCAAGGGGTAAAAAAATCATGCGAAGAAAGCGTAGATTTAACGTCACAAAACCAAAAAAATTTTTCTTTACGAGCGGGTCAAGATAACATTATTATAATCTTGTTAATTAGTTGGGAGGTAAAAGAGGGCGTTAAGACTATTTGTTACATTTATATAATCCAACAATCTGTGGAATAAAATATGACTGGGCCGGATTTGGAGCGCAAATAATTAATTGGAGGTTGTTTTGAATATTGAGCAGGAAAAAGAAGAGGTAGCAAACAGGCTGGACAAGTTGGAGGAAAGTGCAAATTCTGTAAATCAGAATATCCCCCGAGAATTGCTGCAGATTATACGCAAGGTGCATTTGAAACAGCTGGATGCCCGGTCGAAAGCAAAGGTGGATCTTAAAGAAAAGGATGTAACCGCAAGGGAAAAACACGATGAAGGGGCTCCTCTCCTGTACAGGGAGGATTTTCCTTTTGACGGCGAACAGGCCCAAAACCTCTTTCATGAATTTTTGCGGATGGTATGTGCGGATGGAGAGCACATGCAAGAGGCCGGGGAAGTGGTGCAAAATTCACTGTCGGATCTGGACCTGGACTCATGCTGGCAGGCGTATATACACGAGGATGAAGATTTCTTTCTGGAATTCGCTGAAAAGACCCCTCAAGCTCCTCGTATACTCCAATTTTTGGTTCAATCCAGCCTGACACCGTCTATCGAAGTGGCCGCGCAGAGATTAAAGACCGAAAGAGAAGGGGCGGGAAATTGGAGATTCGGCTACTGTCCCATTTGTGGCAGCTTCCCTCTTATTGGTTCCCTTCGGGAAAAAGAAGGCTTCAGATATATGACCTGTAGCTTTTGCCATACCAATTATCCAATTTTCAGAATAGGGTGCCCTTTTTGTATGGAGACGGATACTGCCAATCTGGATTATTTTACATTGGAAGAGTATCCCGGATTCCGAGGAGACGTATGCTCGGGGTGTAATAGGTATATAAAGATTGCTGACTTCAGGGAAATGGATCGGACCCATTTCCCTTTGATCGACGATTTTGAAACTCTGGGGTTGGACGCTGTTGCCCGTCAAGAGGGCTATGAGCGGCCCACTCTCTCCGCCTGGGGATTTTAGTTCCTCCAGTGCGTGTTCGGGGTGTATTTCCCCGGACTAGGAGGAAGCGTGGACACCCTTGGCGGCAAGAATGCCTGTTGATGCGGCGGAAACGATGTTGCCGGCTACTCCCGGACCGTCTCCGGCCACATAGAGTCCGGAAATATCCGTTTGCAGGTTGCGGTCTGTATTGACCTGTGTGGCAAAGAACTTGATCTCCGGGGCGTACAACAGGGTCTCCGAGTTGGAGACTCCAGGCACGACGTAATTGAGTTGCTCCAAGCCTTCTATTACGTTGGTCAGTATCCGCTCCGGGAGGGCCATGGCAATATCCCCGCAGACCACGTTTTTCATGCTGGGCTCAATATACCCTTTGCGGACACGGTTCCATGTGCTTCGGCGGCCCCTTTTCAAGTCCCCGAACCTCTGCAACAATGGTTTGCCTCCGCCGATAAGCGTTGCCAGCCGGCCAATGGCCTGCCCGTATGACTGGTTGTCCGTGACCGGATCGGTCAGCACCACTTTGGACAGGAAAGCGAAGTTGGTATTTTCGGATTTTTCGTTCATGTAAGCGTGCCCGTTTACACATACGAAGTCTTGGTAGTTTTCCAGGCTGACATGCCCGCCTTGGTTAGTACAGAATGTACGTGTCTGGTCATCGTATTTTTCCGTTTGCACGAAAAAGGTGGGATCATAGATAATGTCGGTTAGATCCTGCATGATTTCATTGTGCATCTCCACTCGAACACCGACCTCGATCCCCCTCTGGGCTACTCCCAGCTTAAGAGAGTCGGCAATTTTTACCATCCAATCGGAACCTACGCGGCCGGGAGCGAGTATTACCTTTTCCGCGGTATACTGATTTTTATCCGTTTTTACCCCGCGTACCCGGCCATCTTGGACTATTACCTCCCCAACCTCTTCGTTGCAGGCCAAATCAACGCCTTTTCCCCGGATATATTCGGCCATATTGGCTATATATTGAGGCAGACAGTCGCTGCCCAAATGCTTTTGCTTGATAAGCAGTAGTTCAATCCCGTATTTACGGGCCTGCTTGCGCAGTTCCTTGGCAGTGGACATGTCCGTGGGATACGCATCACTGTCCATTTTAAATCGGTTAAAGATGGCCTCGGTTTCATCTATTAGTTCCCGGGCCTGGGACTTGGGCAGAAATTGGGTCAGATCCGATTTACCCAGTTTATGGATGAAATTGAGCTTGCCGTCGGAGAATAGACCAGCCCCCCCGATACCAGAAAGTATATTACAAGGATTGCATTTGAGGCACTCCTGATTTTCGTTTATGGGGCATTTGCGCTTATCAGGACTGCGTCCTTTTTCGATGAGCAGTATCTTGCCCCCCATGTGCTCGGCTAAATAGTATGCCGCGAACAGTCCGGCCGGACCTCCGCCGACAATAATTGTGTCGAATTCTTTTGTGGACATTATAAACCCCGGAATTAAAATTCGGTTTAAAGAGGCAACCGCAAAAAGTCGAATGCTGGACTCAACCGCACAGATAAAACATTGCAACTATATGATTTCACTTAAAACTTTCAACTTAAAACTTGACACTGCCTGCAAAAATATATTTTTTGCAGGCGCTTCTTTAAAGAAGAACAAAAATAACGCGAGTCTGCGGGCTAACCGCAACTCGCGTTAAATATACTTACTAAGGTTTGCGGGTAATGGCAAGAAAAAAGAAAATGGTTTAAGAACCCTCCCGGATCGGAGGGATCTTTTAGGCTAGTTTCTATCCGGAAATGGCCCTTTTCCATTTTAACGGCGTCAATTTTCGTAATTATTCGATCGCTCGCTCAGAATTACTTAATTTCCTTGTTAAACAGGAAAAAATCTCCTTTCCGAATTGGAAAGGTAATATTTCTAAACCCGGAAATTTTTGAATTTCCGGATAAGAACTAGGCTAGGCGGACATGGACGCATTTGATCATGGCAAAGACCTTGTCCCCTTTTTTCAAATCTAGATCATGCAGGCCGTTGTTGGTGATCAGTACTTGAAGCTCAAGTCCGTTGCTTATCAGGCGAACAATATTCAGCCCGTTTTCCGGCTCAATCTCTTTTATCTCACAGGAAAGGACATTACGGGCGGAGACCTTGTCCGGCACACTGTGGGCCAGAATGATGTTTTCCGGGCGGATGATCACCCGGACGTTTTCCCCGGTTTCACCTTGGTCATAGCTTTTAAGTTCAATACCGGATACATTTACTGTACTCAGTCCGTTTTCCCTTTTAATTAGAGTTCCGTCCAAGACCGTTCCCCCAACAAAATCAGCAACAAAGTCGGTCATTGGGCGTTCCAAGACTTCAGTTATCGTTCCCTTTTGTTCCAGAAGCCCCTCGCGCATGACAGCCGCTTCATCGGCCAAAGTCCATACGTCGTCCAGGTCATGGGTTACATGGATAACAGTGGTACCTACCTGGAAGACTACCTTGCGCAGCATTTTGCGTATGCTCTTTTTGGTGGTGGGGTCCAGTGCGGATAAGGGCTCATCCATTAAAAGCAATCTTGGACGTACGGCCAGGGAACGGGCAAGTGCCACCCTTTGCTGCTCTCCTCCGGAAAGGGTCTGAGGTTTTCGGTGCAATAGATGGGTGATACTCAAGGATTCGGCCATTTCGTGAACGCGGGCGGGAATATCTTGTATCTTTTTTTTGTGCAGCCCGTAGGCTATATTCTTGTAGACATCCATGTGGGGCATAAGGGCGTAATCTTGATAGACTATTCCGATATTTCTTTTTTCCGGGCGTTTATGGGTGATTTCTTCTCCTTCGAGAAGTATGTTCCCCTTGTCCGGGGAATAAAAACCCACTAAGCACTCCAAGAGGATGGTTTTGCCCGCGCCGGTGGGACCGACAATATTCAAGTATTTTCCTTTTTCCAGATCCAGATCCACACCCTTGAGCCGGAATTCGCCCAAGTCCTTGTGCAGGTTGCGAATTTGTAAAAAGCTCATATGTCGGCTTCCGTTTTTTCAAAAATGAATATGGCTAAAAAGGAGACAGCAATGAGAATTATACCACTGGTAATGGCCATTCCCATATTACCATAGGATATATTCAGGTATAGATTGATGGGCAAAGTGTTTGTCTTTCCAGCGCTTCCTCCAGCCAATACCAAAACTGTGCCGAAACACCCGATGCATCTGGCGAAGGCGATAACACCCGCGGCAATCGTTCCGCTTTTGACCAGGGGAAGAGTGACATTCAAAAAAGTCTCCCACTGTGTATAACCTAGACTCCTGGAGACGAATTCCATTCTGGGGTTTATGAAGTCAAAACTGGATTTCATGATTCGAATGGCATACGGCAGGGCGGTAAAGAACTGGGCCGCCACAACACCTTTTTTGGTGAATACAAAATTTAGTCCTGCTTCCTGCAGCCATTTGCCGAACACTGTCTGACCGAAAAGCAAAAGCAGACACAACCCTAATACCAGTTCCGGAAAGGCCACTGGTAAATCCATTATGGTTTTAACTATGGCTTTGCCCCGGAAATTGAAACGGGAAAGGGCGTAGCCTATTGGCAGGGCCAGAAGCATGACCAGAGCGGCTGAAAGTGCGGCGGTCCATAGGGAAAGTTTTATGGAGAAAAAAAGTTCCTGAGAATGTAGATTGTTCCATATATCATTCCATGAAGGAACGAAAAGAAAGGACCCTATAGCCAGGATTAGCACGGCGGTGGTCAAAACAGACAGGCAAATGACCACCGCCCTGAAGGGATCTACTCCGCGGAGCACGGCTTAAAGCCCCATTTTTTCCATATTTTTAGCCCTTTTTCCGAGCTTATGTAGGTATTGAATTTTTGAGCGGCTGAATTTTTCTTGCCTTGGGTGGTTACGGCAGTGGGTATGGTCTTGATTATATTTTTTTCCGGCTCAATCTCAACCGTCTGCATTTTCCCTTCCGCTTCGGACCATGTGGTCAAGTCCGCCCAGATGATAGCCGCATCCACCTGTTTCATAGCTACATATATGAGCAATTGATTCACCGTTGGGGCGTAAACGTCCAAATTGGATTTGACTTCTTCCCACATATTGTTTTGCCGGAATATTTTTCGGGCTACACGGCCGATAGCGGGAGATTTGGGGTCACCAATCGCAGTGGAGATATCCGGGTCGGTAAAATCCTGCAATCCGGAGATATTGGCCGGGTTCCCCTCAGGGACCGCGATTACCGGTACGTGCTTGACTATCTTGTGGATGGAGTCCTCAACCACCCAACCGTTTTTAAGCGCATCATAAGTGTATTTAGCCGCTCCGGGGATAAGTACGTCGCACTCCTGTCCCATTTTGAGCATGCCAAAGATTTCACCCGAGCTCCCGTATTTGATGTCCACCTTGGCATCGTGTTTTTTTTCGAAATTGGCTCGCATTTCTTTCATGGGTTTCATTAGCCCCGCCCCGGAAAAGACAATCAAGTCCGCAGCACTGGCCGTTGCAGCATAAAATACGGCCAGTAACATGAGTAAAGCGGTTTTTTTGAACATCTTAATCCTCCTGTTGATTATATGTTTATAATAACGCAAAGGAAAATAGGTGTAATCGTTTTTTATGTCAATAGAGATATAGATGTTGACTAATTGAAGAAGGCAGGGGGTAAAAAACGTAGGAGTTCTTGAAATTATGGGCTGGAAAATTCAAACTCTATTTCGGCCCAGTATGCCCGTGGGTTTAAACAAAAGGATTATAATCAACAGGGCGAAGGCAAAGCCGTCTTTGAAACCGGAGGATATGTAAGCTGCTCCCAGATTTTCGGCTATTCCAAGCAGCAGCCCCCCGATTATCGCCCCGGTAACAGAGCCCGCTCCTCCGAGAACAGCTGCGCAGAACCCTTTTAATCCGGGCAAAACCCCCATATAGGGAAAGGTGGCGTTATAGTAAGCGGCCATCATCATCCCTCCAGCTCCGCTTAATACCGCACCCAGGAAAAAGGCATTGGCTACGCTTGCATTAGTATTTATGCCCACTGCACGAGCAGCCTCCTGGTCCATGGATACGGCTTCCAGTGCTTTTCCCGGGCGGGAATGTTTTACGAACCAAAGCAGGGAAAACATCAGCACGATCGCGGATAAGATGAGCATGATCTGCAAGCTGGAGATGCGCAAGAATCCAGTGTCCCATACATGGGGATCCATATCCAAGGGAAAAGGCTTGGTTTCCGGTCCGAAAACCAGCAAGGCCGTGGATTGCAGGACAATGGACAGACCCACGGCAGCCAGCATGGGGATTAAGGGGTGCCTGCCTCTTAGAGGACGGAATA
Organism: uncultured Desulfovibrionales bacterium; assembly: GCA_964398785.1. Taxonomy (GTDB): domain Bacteria; phylum Desulfobacterota; class Desulfovibrionia; order Desulfovibrionales; family Desulfonatronovibrionaceae; genus CAYNNQ01. Next base: position 54,744 of record CAYNNQ010000002.1, read on the forward strand.
CCAGTCTTTCCATCAACAGGCCGGCCACACCGGCGAGCATCAAACCGATCAAAACCGCTGCGGGCAGGCTTAGACCCAATAAGGTGATTGCCGCCCACAGACCAAAGGCGCCGATCATGTACAATTCTCCCTGGGCTAGGTTGATTAGCCCCAGTACTCCGTAAATCAGGGCGTAGCCCAAGGCGACCAGGGAATAGGCAGATCCGGCGACAAGGCCGTTTACCAGTTGTTGCGTCAGCATTTTTCCGTAACCAAATATATCCTTGCAATTGAATGTATACGATAAGCAAGACCGGGAGTATAGCAGTTGACGGCAACGTGCAACAAAAATTTAACAAGGGAGGGAACCGTTGACATAAAACAGCCCCCTCCCTTGTGATTTGGGGATGGTCCTACGCACTAGTTTCCCTCCGGAAATGGCCCTTTTCCATTTTAACGGCGTCAATTTTCGCAATTATTCGATCCCGTATTGAGATACGCTCGCTAAAAATTACTCAGTTTCCTTTTTAAACAGAAAAAAATCATTTCCGAATTGGAAACGTGATATTTCTAAACCCGGAAATTTTTGAATCTCCGGATAAGAACGTACTAGTTTATTTTTTCGTATTTTCCGTTTTGGACCTGGAATAGGTATATATCGCCCTTTTCCACATCCCCGTTGGAATTGAATGAAAACTCTCCGGTTACTCCATTGAAACCCCGGATGTCATTCAGGTAATTTTTGATTGCCTCGCCCGTGTCCGCTCCGTGCCGCATGGCATCGGCAAGTACGCCCACGGAATCAAAGGCCAGCGCCGCGAACATAATATTGTTCGGGAGACTTGGATCTTCTTCCATCTTTTTTTGATATGCGGAGACAAATTCGGAGTTTTTTGGGGTGGAATAATCTATATCGTATTCGCCGGCGATGAGATGGCCCTCTGCAGCCTTGCCCGCCAATTCAATGTACTGTGGAGCCATATCCCCAAAGACCCCGACACTCAGAGCGTCTATGCCCATCTGTCTGGCCTGGGAGACCAGGGGAGCGGTTTCCTGCAAGTAACCGGGGATGAAAAGTATATCCGGATTCAGGGACTCGATGTTGGTCAGCTGGGCCTGGAAATCCTTGTCTCCACGCTGAAAAGACTCTACGGCTTTTGGCTTTATGCCTTTTTGGCCCAGATATTTGGTGAACAGCTTCTTGCATCCTTTCCCGTAGGGCTCGTTACTGTAAATAATGGCTACCTTGGGGTGGGATGAATCAGACATTTTTATGGCTTTGTCCACCAGAGCCCGGGCTTGGAGATCAATCCGGCTGCACAAGCGGAAAATATATTCCCCGGCTCCGCTAATACGGGGCGAAGTACCGGTGGGAGTTATCATAACCACTTTGGAACGTTCACAAATAGATGCGGCCGCCAGGACATTCCCGCTCATCATGGGACCAACAATCGCTTGGACATTGTCCACGGAAATAAGTTTCTGTACGGCGTTTACCGCTGTGGTGGGGGCATCCTTGCTGTCGTAATAAATGACTTCGAGTTCTTTACCATTTATCCCTCCGGACTGGTTTATTCTCTTTTTTGCCAATTCGATCCCGATCTTGGCCGGTACTCCGTCCGAGGCGCCTTGGGAAAGGCGAAGAACTGCCCCTATCTTATATTTTGGGGTTTCCGTGGACGATTGCTGCTTGTCCTCCGGGGAGTCTTTATTTTCGGAGCACCCAGCTAGGAGAGCCGTTGCAAGGATGAGTCCGGAGAAAAGGGCGCACAAGGTGAATTTGCGGGCAAAGGTGGTCATTTCAATCTCCCTGGTATTTGTCGAGCATGGTGACCGTTTGGGGTTTTCTATTATCCGTTAAAAAGTTCCTATCCAGAAATTTTGGGGTTTATGGATGGGAAAAGTATCAAATGTTGTATAATTCATCTCCCGGTATGATCCGTATTCCGTTTTCGCGTAGCGCTTCTATAGCCTGGTCTATCCTGTCGAATCGGAATATAAGTACTGCGTTTTTCCCGCTTTGCTGGACAAAGGCATACATGTATTCCACGTTGATCCCCCGGGAACTCAACAGGGAGAGGATTTTATGCAGGCCGCCCGGCGTGTCTTTTACTTCTGCTGCGACCACATTTGTGCGTCCCACGGTAAACCCGTTTTCCTTGAGCACTTTTTTGGCTTTTTCGCAGTCGGTCACAATAAGGCGCAATATTCCGAAATCCGAAGTGTCAGCCAATGAAAGGGCACGGATATTTACGCCGGCCTCGGTTAATGTTCGGGTTACTTCCTCCAGTCTGCCCGTTCTGTTTTCCAGAAAAATAGAAATCTGTTCAACTTTCATTATTGCCTCCTAATCCTTTTTGCGTCGATCGATTATTCTCTGGGCTTTACCCTCGGAACGAGAAATGGTCTGCGGCTCCACAAGGCTGACTTTGGCTGTAATACCCAGAAATTCTTTCAAGTGCGAGGAAATTTTGCCTTCCAGTCTCTGCAAGTGCTTAATTTCGTCGGAAAAGATATTTTCATCCACTTCCACTTGGATTTCCAGGGTATCCATAGTTCCTTCCCGGTCGATGTACAAGAGATAATGCGGAGACAGACCCTCAGTTTCCAAGAGAATACTTTCAATCTGGGAGGGAAAGACGTTTACCCCGCGAATGATGAGCATGTCATCGCTACGTCCCTTTATACGATCTATTTTATAATGGGTTCTTCCGCATTTGCAAGGAACGGGGTTAAGGCGGGTTATATCCCTTGTCCTGTATCTGATAAGCGGCTGGGCTTCCTTGGTCAGAGTAGTGATTACCAACTCACCGGTTTCGCCGGGGGGAAGGACCTCCCTGGTTTGGGGGTCGATTATTTCCGCGATGAAATGATCCTCCCAGATATGCAGGCCGTCCTGAGCAGCTACGCATTCAATTCCCACACCAGGACCCATGATTTCCGAGAGGCCGTAAATATCCAAAGCCTTGATATCCAACTTGGACTGAATATCCATGCGCATTTCCTCAGTCCATGGCTCGGCCCCGAAAATCCCCACCTTGAGTTTTAGATCGGACACATTGATTCCGCTGGCCAAGGCTTTTTCATACAGATGCAGGCTGTAGGAGGGGGTGCAGCAAAGGACTGTGGGGCCGAAGTCGCGCATAAGCATTACCTGGCGATTAGTGCCGCCTCCGGAGACCGGCATTATCGTCGCTCCCAAGGCTTCCGCACCATAATGCACACCCAGTCCTCCGGTGAATAAACCATACCCGTAGGCATTATGGACCACGTCGCGTCGCGTCGCCCCTGCAGCCATGAAAGAGCGGGCCATCAGATTGGCCCAGTTGTTTACATCGCGCTGGGTATACCCGACCACGGTGGCTTTGCCCGTGGTACCCGAGGAGGCATGGACGCGGACGACATTTTCCTGCGGTACTGCAAACATCCCGAAAGGGTAATTGTTGCGAAGGTCTTGTTTTTCCGTAAAAGGGAGGTACTGTAGATCGGAAAGAGAACGGATATGCTCGGGGCGTATATCCCAATCCTCGAATTTTTTTCGGTAAAAAGGAACGTTGTGATAGACTTTGTCCACAAGATGCTCTAGCCGGTCCATCTGCAATTGCTTTAGCTCGTCCCGGGGGAGGGTTTCCTTCTGCACGTCAAGGATCATGGGACCTCCTTTGCTTTATTTGGCGGATTAAAAAAAAGCCACGGACCTTTGGTCCGTGGCCGGATATCTTATTATGTACAATGTGTATTACACCACGGACCCTTTGATATTACCGGAGAAAAAAAAATAAAGGGCAATAGTGTAATATCTATTTATCATGATGGAATTTTACTTTATATTTGTTTTTTAAGTCAAGAGAATTTTTACTATATATTTATTCATCACCGGTGGAGAGAAAAGAGCTGGATATAGGTATCCTCCACCCTGTCCCGAAAGCCTGGTCGGTTATCTTGAGACCGGGTGGAGCCTGTTTGCGTTTGAATTCTGAACGGTGAACCAGCCGGGCTATTTTCCTGACTTCCTCCGAATTGAATCCCCGGGAGATAATGTTGGGTATACTTTCAAATTCTTGGAGCAAGAGATAAAGTATTCTGTCCACGACTTCATATTCCGGCAGGGTGTCCTGGTCTTTTTGTCCGGGAGTTAGTTCCGCGCTGGGTGGCTTTTCCAGAATGCTTTCCGGTATGGTCGTTCCTTTTTCTTGATTTAGCCAGAAAGCCAAGGAATAGACCATGGTTTTGGGGATATCAGAGATTAAGCCCAGTCCTCCGGCCATGTCCCCGTATATTGTACAGTAGCCTACTGCAATTTCGGACTTGTTGCCGGTGGTAAGCAAAAGGGCCCTGAATTTGTTGGCTAGGGCCATGAGCAGGTTACCCCTTATCCGGGCCTGGATATTTTCTTCAGTTACGTCTTGAGGGAGATCTCCAAAGAACGGTCCGAGAACTGTGGAGAATTCCTGCATTATATTGGATATGGGCAGATTGATGAGTTCTATTTCCAGGTTTTCGGCTAATTCCCGGGCGTCCTCCAGGCTTTTTGGGCTGGTATACGGGGAAGGAAGGGTTACTCCGAGTACATTGTCCTTCCCGAGCGCAGCTACTGCCGCCGCTGCTGTCAATGCTGAATCCACCCCGCCGGAAATGCCCAAAACAACCTTCTTGAATCCGCATTTTTCTGTATAATCCCGGCACCCCAGGCAGATGGCCTCCCATGCTTCTTTTTCCTTGCTTTTGCATACGGGCCACAGCTGGGAACTTTCTTCTTTCGTGTCCGCGAGGAGTATATCTTCCGTAAATCCCTTTGCACGGCCGAAGATTTCGCCTTCCCGGCTAAAGGCACAGCTGAAACCGTCAAATACGAGGTGGTCGTTCCCCCCGCATTGGTTGCAATACAATATGGACAGATCGTGTCCCCTGGCGATGGAAGAGAGCATTTTTTCCCGCATCTTTTGTTTGCCCAGACTGAAGGGAGAGGCCGAGAGGTTGACGATTATTTTTGCTCCGGCTTTTTTCAAGGTATAAATCGGTTCTTGTTCGTAACGTTCGGTCTTCCAGAATTTTTTATCGTTCCAGATGTCTTCGCAGATGCTTACACCCACCTTGTGTCCGTGCACATCGAATATGCGGGGAAAGGGATAGGGAAGAAAATAGCGCGACTCCTCGAATACATCATAATTGGGCAATAGCGTTTTTCCGGCCCGGTCCCGGATTTCTCCATCCTGGATCAGTATCGCGCAATTATGCAAAAGACCTGTTTTTTCCGCAAATTCCGGCATCCCCAGGATAAGAGGACACAGGCGGGCGGTGCGCCGGGCGATATCTTCTGCACAAATTCGGCATTTTTCAATGATAGAGGAGTAGAACAACAGGTCTTGAGGTGGATAGCCAATAAGGGCCATCTCTGGAGTCAGGCAGAGTTGTGCTCCCTTTGTGAAGGCCTGTTGAGTCGCGGAGATTATTTTCTCCCGGTTGCCTTCGATATCGTTTATTTTGGGGTTTATTTGTAGCAGGGCTATGCGCATGGGTGTTTACCTGTTTAAAGGAGCGATTTTTTTAGCCGTTTGTCGCTTTGTCCAGGATCTTTTGCAGGGAATCCGCTGTGAAAGGCTTGTGCCCGATAGCGGACACACCGGCTTTTAAAGCATCCTGATTGTCCTGTACTTCGTTTTGGGTGGTAATCATGATTATGGGCAATTCCGCAGTGGTATGTATTTCTCTGGTCTGCCGGATGAGCTCGACTCCGGTCATCTCCGGCATGTTCAGATCAGTGAACATGGCCGCAGGCCTGTTTGCCTGGAGCCACTCCAGGGCCTTTTGCGGATTGCTGAAAACGATGGGCTCAAATCCTAAATTGTACAGAGCGTTTTTGTATATGTTGAGGATCATAGCGGAATCGTCCACGGCCAGAGCCAGGGGTAGCTGGATATCAGGTCGCGACTTCGTGCTTAGCTGGCGGGAGATATTTTCATATCCGCTTTTTTCCAGCTTATGTCGAAACATTTCCCGCAGGTCCGCGGGGGCCCGTTCCCGCAGATAATCGATTGCTTCTTTCCTGAAAATGGGCGTGTCCAAGAGACCAAAAAAGGTATTAAAGGCCTGAGCGTCTACAATGGAAGCCACAATTTGCTGGCTGCTCTCCTCTTCAGATCGAAGCATGTTGGCTATTCCGGAAAGAAGGAGTTTGTTAAGATTAAGCTCAATGGCAGCAGCCGCCGCTATACGTACTTGTTCCTCGGGATCGCTCAGGCCGGTGCCTAAAGTGTGCGCTCCCCCTCCCACGGAGAGCCTTCCCAAGGCCTCGTAAGCCGCAAAACGGACGTTGGGATCCGCCGGATATTCATTCAGAAGCTTGCGCATGGCCGGATAGGCGCTTTTGTCCCCGATTTCGCCCAGTATCTGCAGGGAATGTATGCGCAGATCCGGGTCGTCGTACATGAGGTTTTCCGAAAGAAGAGGTACGGTCTTTTCCCCGATGGATACAAGTTTGGTTTGGGCATAGTTGCGCAGGTGTGCGTAGTGAGAGCTTAGGGTCTCGTTCAGCTTGTTCAGGGAGATGCTGTCCTGGACCCGGGAGAGGATGTCCAAAATGAGGAGATCTGTTTGATGGTTTTTGCCCAGTGCCTCGGCCAAGCGTTTTATTGCCGTGGGAGTGCCAATATTGGCCAGCGCCTTTATAGCTTCACTGACGATACTGTTCTCCGGTCTGTAAAGAAATGGGCTTAGGCTGTTTACGCTTCCCGGGTCGGCTATCCGGCCCAGAGAAACGAGGATCTCCCTCACTGTTTCCGGATTGTCTTCCGAATTCAGCAGGCTTTCCAGTACCGGCCGGGATTTGTGGAGATCTGCTTTCCCCGCGGCCTTAATCAAGGTGGTGCTCGGGGAATCCATCTGTATATGTTCGGCCAGCTGTTCCGGAGCTTCCAGGACCTTGGTGATCAAAAGCTCCTCGAGCTGAGTATAGCTGAGAAGGACATGGGGGTATTCTCTTTCCGTTTTGGTGATCATCTGGAAAATAAATACCGGATTAGCCTGAGCCAAGAGGGTTAAAGCACTGTTTTGGGTTTCCTTTTGCGTTTGGTCCAGATAGGAAAGGATTATTGCCGCTTTAAGCGAGTCATTATTGGATATGTTCGTTTCCAATTCCTGAAGTAAATGAGTGGTGTTAACCGATTCCATTTGGACTTACTTTTCCTTTTCCGTTTGTTTGAAAAGCTCCAAGAGTAAATTCTCCAGGTGCTTGTTTATTTTTTCCGCCTGTTTTAGAATCTCCTCGTGGGAGATCTCCTGCATGCAATCGGGCAGGTTTTTATTGGTCAGACAGGATATCCCCAGGATTTCCATGCCCATATGCCGGGCAGCTATACTTTCCAGAACCGTACTCATGCCTATGGCGTCCGCCCCCATAAAGCGAAACGCCCGCGTTTCTGCCGGGGTTTCCAGTGCAGGACCGGGGAGAGCCATATATATCCCTTTGTAAGCGGGTATACCCAAGTCCAGGGCGCATTTCTCCGCTTTTTCCGTGAGAAATGGAGAATAGACTTGGCTCATATCCGGAAATCGGGGGCCCCATTTATCGCAATTGGGCCCCAAAAGGGGAGTCTTTCCGGTAAAATTTATATGGTCGGAAATAAGCATGAGGGAAGGAGTACGGAAAAGCGGGTTGAGGGCTCCAGCTGCATTGGTTATTATCAGTTGCTCGGCCCCGAGCAGGGAAAGGGTGCGCAAAGGAAGGACTATTTCTTCCGGAGTGTAGCCCTCGTAGAGGTGTACCCTGCCGGATAACAGGCCTATTTTGCTTGACCCTTTTTTTAGGAAATGTAAGTAACTGTTATGTCCCTTAACTGTTGAGAATGGGAAATGGGGGATGTCCGAGTAGGGGATACTGAATGCCGTTTCTGCCGATTCTTGAAATTTACCCAGCCCACTCCCCAGTACGAGAACTATGTCCGGGGAAAAAGGAGCCACTTTCTCTAGGTAGGCAAGGGAACTATGGATCTTTTCCTGTGTTTGCATGGGTTTTCTCCCCGCGTTTTTATCCTTCATTTGTATCTTTATGGTGTGTGTATGTCCACGCGGTTTTTCTTTCCTGTTAACAGTAAATTAGCTTGAAGTTATGGATATTGCAACTTTTTTTGGTTTTATAGCCGGGTTTTCCCTGGTTATAGGGGCCATTTTCATAGGCGGAGCTGTAGACGTATTTCTGAATATCCCCGGCATGATGATAGTCATCGGGGGGACATTCGCTGCTACCTGTATCAATTTTCCAGTAGATGAAATATTCAAAGCCATCCGGGCTGCTTTCCATATATTTGGCAGTCGCAAAGTGGCCCCGAACGAAGTGGTCAATACCATGGTCCGGGTTGCGGAAATAAGCCGGAGGGACGGTTTATTGGCGCTGGAAAATATCAAAACAGACAATAACGTACTCAAGAAAGCGTGTCAGTTGATTGCCGACAACGCGGAACCGGACATGATTACTGAAACGCTGCGAATTGAGATCTCCGCGATGCGCAAACGGCATATGGTGGCTCAGGACGTTTTTGTAAAGATGGCCACATTCGCCCCGGGTCTGGGCATGATCGGGACTCTTATCGGCTTGGTCCAGATGCTCAACAAACTGGAGGATCCCAGTACTATAGGCCCGGCTATGGCGGTGGCGATCTTGACCACTTTTTACGGGGCCCTTATGAGTAATCTGGTTTTTTTGCCCACGGCCGGAAAATTGAAGAGTCGCAGTCAGCAGGAAATGCTGCATCTGGAAATAATTTTCCAGGGAGCACGTTCCATCCTGGAAAACAATAATCCCAGATTTGTCTACGAAAAGCTCTCGTCCTTTGTCGCCCCGCAGGAGCGCAGTTATGACCGATAATGAATCCAGTTTATTCAACGAAGACTTTGAACAGGAGGAGGATCCCAAGAGTTCGTGGATTACCACATTCGCTGATGTGACCCTCCTGCTCCTGGTCTTTTTCGTTCTTCTCTTTTCCATGTCCACGGTTAACGAGAGCAAGTTCAAGACTTCAATAATGTCCGTGAGCCAAGCATTGGGGAGTAAAGAGAAGAGTTACAAGGGGCTCAAGGTGGGGCAGCCCGGTCAGGGGGCTCTGTTGAACCAAGCCGCACAGAGGCGACAGATGCTCGAGGCCCAGAAAAAGATTTTTTCCGATTTTCAGATGTATTTTACCCAAAAGGGTATGGAAGGTATTATCGGTGCCAACCTGGACAAGGGGAAAATAAATCTGCGTGTGCCCGGAGATGTGCTTTTTGATTCCGGGGAGGTGGAGATTTCTAAAGAGGGGAAAAATGTCTTGCGGGATCTGAAGGATTTCCTTATTCGCCATTCGGACCAGAAAATAAACATTCAGGGATATACTGATGATGTGCCTCCCAGTCCTGGGTCCAGATTCAAGGATAACTGGGAAATCTCCTCGTTGCGGGCGATAAATGTCCTTCGTTTTTTCCTCAATCAGGGTATTGAACCGGAGAGGTTGACTGCTACTGGTTTTGCGAACTTGAATCCATTGGTGCCGAACAATTCCCCTGAGAACAGGGCACGCAATCGCAGGGTGGAGATTGTTCTGGAGAAGATGGTCGGAGGAAGCTAATGGTGGAATTCCTGGACGATTTTTCTGTGGAGTATGAATTTGAAGGATATCGCCGGGCTTACCGGGTACAAATCCCCGGCCTGTTCGCACACGTGCATGAGATGGGAGAGGATTTTCCGGTTATGGATATAAGCAGCTGCGGACTGGCTCTCGGATTGGATGGAGATAGAGAAGATTTCGTGGTTAATCAAGAATTTAATCTGGATTTATATATGATGGGGAAGCGGGTTCTGGCTGGGCTTGGGGCCAGTGTTGCCCGTATTATGAGCGGAGGTATCGCATTGGAATTTTCCGGGCTCTCTATGAGGCAGGAAATGAGGCTGGACAAGCTTGTTTTGGAAGCCCAGAAGAGAATGATCAAAAAAAAGAAAGAGATGAATCAGGAAAAAGATGACACGGAAGAAACATAAGATTCTCATAGCCAATCGCGGAGAGATTGCTCTACGCATTATGCAGGCCTGTCGGGATCTGGATCTGGATTTTGTCTGTGTATATACTGAAGAGGACAGGGATTCGGAGCATTGCACCAGGGCGTTGGAGTGGGGGGGAGAGAAGGCATTGTACCGTATAAGCTCTTACCAGGATGCCAATGAGATGTTTTCCGTGGCTGATGCCTCCGAAGCCACCGCAGTGCATCCGGGATATGGTTTTTTTGCCGAGGACTTTCGGTTCGCCCGCCGTGTACAGGAGCGTTCCCGCAGTTTGATTTTTATTGGGCCCTCCTGGAAAATTATCCGGGATCTGGGGGATAAAATCAATACCAAAAGACTGGCCCGGAGTCTGGAGGTCCCCACCGTACCCGGATCGGACCGGCCCATAGTGGATGACCTGGAGGCGGAGGAATTGGCCCATTCCCTGTATTCTTTTCAAAAGGAGCAGGGAGTGAACACCCCGGTGATTCTGGTAAAGGCCTCGGCAGGAGGGGGAGGGATGGGTATAGAGGAAGTCACTGATCTGGATCGTTTCCGTACTGTGCTGCGTCGGGTCAAAAATTACGCCCATCGTCAGTTCAGGGATGAAAGCGTTCTTATAGAGCAGCGCATCTTTGATTTCAATCACCTGGAAGTGCAGATTGTGGCGGACAGAAATGGCAATTGTGTGCATTTCGGCACCCGCAATTGTTCTGTACAGAGCCTGGGGCATCAAAAAAGGATCGAGGTGGCGCCCGGATTTTATCCCCGGGGTATCAGCTATGCATTTGATGCGGATAAGGTGCTGGCGGATATAACCGAATATTCACTGCGCATGGCCCGGAGTTCGGGCTATGATAATTTGGGGACATGGGAATGGATAGTAAGCCCTACCGGACACCCATTTTTGATGGAAGTAAATACCAGGATACAGGTGGAAAACGGAGTGTCGTCCGCAATATCCCGGGTAAACGGCCGGGAGGTGGATCTGATTCGGGAACAGATCCGTCTGGCTCTTGGGCAAAGGCTGGGATACAGACAAAAGGATGTGCAGTTCGACGGTGTGGGAATCGAATACAGGGTGATTGCTGAAGACCCCCAGGATAGATTTTCCCCTTGGGTGGGCAGGATCGAGAGATTTTCCTGGAAGGAGCAGCCCTGGTTAAAAGTGCATACTCAAGTGCCCGGGGACCGCAATTATGAGATCCCTACCGAGTTCGATCCCAATTTGGCTCTGGCAATTGTTTGGGGAACAGATTTACAAGAGGCCCGCAGTAGAGGACATTTTTTTCTGAACGATTTGATCCTGGAAGGCAGAGACAGTTCCGGAAATAAGTTGAAGTCGAACATAGATTTTTTAAAAAATGAAACTGATACATTGCTTCAGTTTTGAAATTGGCTGAATGCAGGTTCCCTACCGCGGTAAAAATGGCTTATCCGGGTGGAGCGTATTTTTGAGACTTGAAATATCGCTTTAGCGTAAAGAATAAAAAAGCAAGAAAAAAGTTATGCTGGATGTAGAAAAAGAGATTCAGGCCCTTCAGGAACGCTTGAATTATATTGAAGATATATTTGGGCATAGGGAAAACGAGAATATTTCTCTACTAAAGTCCAAGCTTGAGGATTTTGTTAGCCGTTATAGGGAAATGTCCGGGCAGGAATGCCAAAGGCAGCTTGTGGCCCTGGAGGAGGTCTTTTCCTTTCTGGAGAATAAGCTGGAGAGACAGTTGACCCCCATGGACAAGGTCCGCATTGTCAGACATCCACAACGTGTTTGCCTCAAGGATATTCTGGAAAATGTATATGACAATTATACCGAAATAGGGGGCAGGGACGACTGCAGTATTGATCCCTCCATGATTATAGCCAGGGCCTATATCACCAGGCGTGTGGGCAAAAAGACGATTAAGCAACCGGTTATGGTGGTGGGCCAGGAAAAGGGGCATGGGGAGGAATTTAGGAACGGGGGTTCGGTCAAGCCCTGGGGAAACGCCAAGGCCCTTCGTTATATGCAAGTCGCGGCCATGGAAAATATCCCGGTGCATACCTTTATATTTACCCCAGGTTCTTATCCTATTGAGGAATATCCTGGTGCCGCGCAGCAAATTGCCAAAAATTTGTATGAAATGGCTGGATTGAGAGTACCCATAATCTCCGTGTTCTCCGAGGGAGGCTCCGGAGGAGCGGAAGCTATTGGACTGGCGGATAGGCGGATAATGCTTTCGCATGGCTACTATTCAGTGATTTCTCCGGAAGGTGCGGCAGCTATAGAAGGGCGGAGCAAGCAGGGGGATAAGGTGGACCCTGCTTTGGTGGAGAAATGTGCCCGGCTCTTGAAGATTACAGCCGACGACAACCGGGCCATGGGCTATGTGGATCAGGTGTTGCGCGAACCTACTTTGGGGGCCAGGCCGGATCACTTTGATTTTTTTCGCAACCTGCGCCAGGAGATCATCCGAGCCATGGATGATGTGGTCCTGCGGGTCAGAGGGGTCAGGCTCATCCGCAGCTTGGTGTTGCGCAAGCTAAAAAACCCGGATATCTTTGTCCGCTGGACATTGAGCTCAAAAGCCAAGGAAAGGCTTATCTGGCAGCGGTATCGAAAATACCGGAATATGAGCCAACACGCATATGAGGACCATACGCCGTGGTGGAAAAAAAGTTGTTCTTATGTAATTGATTTCGGGTGGTCGCTTTACGGGTTTATCCGCTATGATTTCCTTAAAAGGCATAAGCGGAAGATCTCCGAGTTCGCGGAAGAGGTCCACGGTGAAGTGCATGCCTTGTTCAGCAGAATCGAGAAAAAGTTATATTCTTTTCCCGATCGTTTGTTCTTTCGTCGCAAAAAGAGGGGGGCAAGCGAATTGACATCCCTTTCTTCATGGGATGCAAAAGGATGGGCAAAGGGCGGATGGACTTACGTCAGTCCCCAAGCCAAGCAGGATCGCGCCGTGGCCTGCCCCAACTCCGGTACTCAGAATTGCCTGGATCAGTGGGCCCCGGATCTTTTCGGGGATTTCGCCGGTGTTTGCAGTTACTGTGGACACCATTTCCGCATGGAATATGAGTGGTATTTATACAATGTGTTTGACCGCCGTTCGCTCCGGGAATTTAATTCGGACATCGCTTCCGGAAACCCGCTCAGCTTCGATGGTTTCACCCTGAAATTGGAACAAGCCCAGAAAAAGGTGGGGCACAAGAGTGCTTGTATGACTTTTGATTCCTCTGTAAGGGGGATCCAGATGGTGGTGGTAATGCTTACGGCCAAATTCCGGGGTGGCAGCGTTGGGGCTGCTGAAGGGGAAAAGATAGTTCGCGCAGCGGAACGGGCCCGTAGAAGGCATTTACCATTATTCTTTTATGTGCATGGGACGGCCGGGATTAGGATCCAGGAAGGGACCAACGGGGTTGTCCAGATGCCGAGGTGCACTATGGCCATTCGTCGTTACCTGGAAGCGGGGGGATTGTATTTGGTATTATATGATACCAATTCCTATGCTGGTCCTGTGGCCAGTTTTTTGGGCTGTTCCCCGTATCAGTTCGCGGTTCGTTCCTCGAATATCGGCTTTGCCGGCCCCGGAGTTATCCAGGAAACGACCGGCGTGGAGATACCACCGGATTATCATCGCGCATATAGCGCTTTGTCCCGGGGGCACATACAGGGTATCTGGGACAGGAGAGAGATCCGGAATAATTTGTATCAAGCCTTGCTCACAATGGGCGGCCGGAATATTTATTATCGGTAATCAGAGATGTATGTTGCGGAAAGATGCATAATAAGAGTATCTTTAAGGCAATAAAGAGGAGTCGGGTTTGCTTAACGTCAAAGGACTGCTGGAAGAAATACACAAGGAGCCTTATAAAGAGATCACCGTGCGGGCCTTGCATACTGGTTATGTCCAGTTCGAAATCAAAGAAACCGGTGTTTTTGTCCAAGGTAGGCGTGGCAAATGGGAGCAATTCCCTGGTACTCTTTTGGCCGGTTTGCACCGGGAGAATCTAAAAAAGCCTGTTTACGCACCGGAAAAGGGCTATATAACTGAATTTTACGATGTAAAAGAAGGAGAATTTGTCCAGGCCGGCACGCCTCTTCTTAAAATCAAGCATTTTTTGACCCGGCAGGAAGTTCTGGATATTATCCTAAAAAAAGCCCTGCATCTTTTCTTGGCTCCGGAAAAAGGAAAGTACTATTTTATCCCGGCTGTGGAAAACAAGATATTGTCCCGGGGATGTCAGTCGGTGAAAGTCCAGGACAACGATGAGCTGTTTATACTTTCCCGTATGAAGCGGGAAACCATTATCCCGTACAAAGGTAAAGAGGGACTTATTTACACAGTATACCTGGTACCGGATCAAGTTGTGGATGCGGGGCAGCCCCTTATAGGAGTATGTCCGGAGGAGCAGCTTTCCGAAATACAGGAAGTTGTTAACCGTGTTCAGGCCGAATGGGAGGAAAAAGGGTGATTTTATGGGAAGGACTCTTCAGATACGCGTACTAGCCTATACCTATAGTGAAAAGGAAGTGGAAACAAGGTGGCCTTCTCTTTTTTTCCTGGCCTTTGGCAGGGATGCTTTAGAGAGTAGTGGCGGAGAAAGAGGTGTTTTGGATCTGGTACACAAGATTGAGGACAAATACCGTTTTTCCGATATGCAGGAGAATATCCGGGAAGTTTTGTCCCAACCGCTGAAGGAGCTTAAAGGGAAAATGCAGGAGCTGGAGGAATGCTTGGCCGACCGCAGGCCGGGTGAAGCGGACAGGCTTTCCTATGTGCTTGAAGATATTTTGGATGGTTTGGAAAAAGAAATCGCACCTATGGTATAAAGGGATTGAATCGCCGTTTGGATGTTTGCGTTTCGAGGATTCGGACGGTGTAAATTTTGGGTGAGTAAAAAGGAGGGGACATGGCAGGAAGTTTGAACAGAGTCATCCTTGTGGGCCGTCTGGGGCACGACCCCAAGCAGGCCTACACCAACAGTGGAGTGCCGGTATGCAATTTCAATATGGCCACGGATGAATCGTATACCGACCGCAATGGTACTCGCGTGGATAAAACAGAGTGGCACCGCGTGGTTGTTTTTGGAAAACCGGCGGAGTTTTGCGCTAACTATTTAAACAAGGGCAGTTTGGTCATGGTCGAAGGCCGACTGCAGACCAGAAAATGGCAGGATCGAGAAGGGCAGGATCGCTATACCACGGAGATAGTGGCCAACCGTGTTCAGGGGTTGGATTCCCGGCGGCAACAGGAAGGAGCGGTACCCGCACCCGATGAAGGGGGAATGGAAGGAAGCCCTTACGGTTCCGGGGAGCAAAATGAATCCCGCGAAGATATGGGCCCGGCTTTTCCCTCGGAAGCCAGCGGCATGGATGATTCCCCTTTCTGATTTTTTCCGAATGGACAGCTATAAGAAGGCGGGGTCAATGCCCCGCTTTCTTATACCTCGAAAAGCATCTCCAGATCGTCCCGGGTGAGATTCTTCCATGCGTTTTGTCCGGGAATGATTGCTTCGGCAACTCCTTTCTTTTGTTCCTGCAGCTTGAGGATTTTTTCTTCCACGGTATTTTCTGAGATCATCTTATAGGAAAAGACCTTTTTGGTCTGCCCGATGCGATGGGTGCGGTCTGTGGCCTGGTCTTCCACAGCCGGATTCCACCACGGATCATAGTGAATTACATAATCGGCAGCTGTCAGATTAAGTCCGGTCCCCCCGGCCTTCAAGGAGATTAGAAAAATGGGGGTATTGGGATCATTGTTGAATTTGTCCACCTGTTCCACACGGTCTTTGCTCGCTCCGTCCAGGTAGGCATGGGGTATTTTGTGCATGTTCAGCCAGGAACGGATGATTTGCAGCATCTGTACAAACTGGGAAAAGACAAGGACGTTGTGTCCGTCGTCCACTATGTTGGTTACCAAATCCTTGAATGCTTCGAATTTCCCGGAGGACATGTTCGTGTTCACTCCGGGCATGTCCAGCTTTAACAACTTGGGGTGGCAGCATATCTGACGAAGCTTGAGCAAGGCGTCCAGTATGGACATCTGACTTCCGGATATGCCTTTTTCGTCCACGCGCTGCAGGACCTGCTCCTTGAGTTTTTTGGCCAGCCCTGCATAAAGTTCCTGCTGATCGTCCATAAGGGCGCTGTAATAAACATGCTCCATTTTCGGTGGGAGATCTTCGGCCACCTTGGTTTTAGTCCTGCGCAGAATAAAGGGTTTAACCCGGTTACGCAGGTATTCCAGGCTCTCCTCGTCCCCGTCCTTTATCGGTTTGACGAATCCCTTCTGAAACGCATGCTGTGAGCCCAGAAAGCCGGGCATGAGGAATTCGAAAAGGGACCATAATTCCAGCAGATTATTCTCAATGGGAGTTCCCGAAAGGCAGAGCTTGAATTTTCCCTTGACCTTGCGCACTGAACGGGCGGTTATGGTATTCGGATTTTTTATGTTCTGGGCCTCGTCCAGGATGATGGCATTGTACTCGTGTTTGGTTATTTCTTCCAGATCCCTGCGAAGGAGGGCGTAGGTAGTAATTACGATGTCCGAGTTCTTTATCTCTTTGAACATTTCCTCTCTTCGGGAACCGTAGATTACCAGCTGTCTCATGGTGGGCACGAATTTGGCAGCCTCCCGTTCCCAATTGGGCAGCACAGATGTGGGGACAATGATCAGATTGGGACCGGGACGATTGTTCTCTTTTAAGTATAGCAAAAAGGCCAGGGTCTGGAGGGTTTTACCCAGACCCATCTCATCGGCTAGAATTCCCCCAAAGTGATATTCATGGAGGAAATTGAGGTAGCTTAGCCCCTGTATCTGGTAGGGGCGCATTTCCGCTTCCAGGTTCTCGGGTGGATCTATCTGTTTTACTTCTTCAAATGAATGTAGCTTTTCCCGCAATTCATTCCAGAAGGAATCCGCCTGGACATCTTCCACTTCATTTAGGATATTATCCAGTACGGGCACTTCATGGTTTTCATACTTGGTTTTAGGGGGCTTTTCCGGATCGAGGCCCATGGCTTGTAGTTTGTGTCCGACTTTCTTCAGCCAGCTCTCCGGGAGGCTCGTATAGGACCCGTCCTTGAGCTGTACATAGCGTTTCCCTTCGGTCCAGGCTTTCCATATTTTTTCTATGGGCACTTGGACATCGCCGTACTCAACTTCGAGTTCCAGGTTGAACCATTTTTCGTCTTCTTCACTCTCCACCTTGGCCACAACGTTCGGGGGAGAAAGGCGCACCTTGTACCGGCTTAGGTTTTGCTCTCCAAATACCCGATAGTCTTGCACCAGCAAAGGGTAGGAATCCAGAAGGAAATTTATAGCTTCCTCGGGTTCCAGAAACCACAAAGCATTGTGTCGGGCTTGAAAATCCATTTGGGTGAGTTTGTTCAAAAGTTGGGTTTCGGCTTCCTGGTCCCTGCGGATAAGGAAGGAACTGCCCTCGAACTGATAACTCCCGGTCTGCAGGTCCGGATCCGGGCCGTTGAGGATTATCTCCCCGTGCTCGGTTTCATAAATATTTTGGATCTGTAGGGTAAGAAGGCTGCCCTCTTCGTCCAAAAAGAGTTTGGGATTGTATTCTGCCTGGACGAAAATGGGGGACATACGCTCCAAAAATTCTTCCTGTCCGTAAAGGTCGGAAGCATGGATCTTGGTCCATACCCTGTCCAGGAACTCGGATATTTCGCTGTGGGGGACAATAGGCGGATTACTGGCCAGAGTCTGCACTAAACTGGGCTGCAGTCCGGTCTGCACCGGGTAGAATCTGTGTTTCCAGCAAACCCATAAGGGGAGTTGACCATAGAAATATACCTCTTCCCCGGAGATGGAAAAGGGGATTTTGCCCTCCCTGCCCAGCATGATTTCAAAGCTCAATCCATCTTCGGAAAGGTTGGGTTTAAGCTGGAGGCGCATAGGAGTAGTCTCTACCCGGACGGGTTGTTCTGTTTCCTCCCAGAAAAGATAATATTCATTACGGATGGTCCAAAAAAACCAGTTCATAAGGCCGTAGGGGATTTCTATGCGGTGTCCGAAATAATCCAGGTATTGGCCTATCTGCTCCGCAAGGTGGGGAAGCTGCGGAGCCATCTCGCACCAGTTGGGATTGCGTATGATCTGTTCAAGGTTGATCGGATTCAAAACGGTGGACAGCCCCGATTTGTTCTGCCGGGCCCGGAACAGCTCAACCTGTAGCCTTTCCGGTTCGGGAAAGAAGCGATATACCAGATAATGCTGCCCCGGTTCGGGTTCGAGCTCCGTGGCGAAAAAATTGCGAAAATCCTGACGCCAGTCTGTTCGCCGCTTGGGCTTGTCCGAGCCATCTTCTTCAAGGGAGTTCAAGAACTTTAGAGCGGCAGCTCCGACATGTCGACATATTCCGGAAAATGATTCCGGACAGTTACAATAAAAATTTGTCGTTTGGTTGTCTAGGTTGAGACCGATTTCAGTATTGTATACTTGGAAGTCATCTCCCTGAATATGGGCCTCTATATCCAGATATTGCTCGTGCTGTTTGAGGTTGAGTGTTTGCACGCCATCGCTGGATATAATAATATCCGCCCCTTCCCGTATATAGTCCGGTATGTTTTCCTGGACAAAATTTTGAATAATTTCTTTTACTTGTTTTTCTTCATTCTCGAGCATTTATTATAAGACCTCTTTTAATTCCAAAATTTTCCTTCCCACGTTCACGGTGTCTGGAAATTATCGGGACTATTTAAACAAACTTTAAGCATTTGGCAAGCCTGAAGGACAAAATTATGGAGATGGAAGCCAAGGATTGAATTTAATTTTATATTTTTGGCAAAAATATATACCTTGAAAGCATTGCCAGAAGGCCGTTAACGGTGGATTAAAAGTGCCATTTTCCCCGCCGGAAATTCCTAATAGGGAAATAATTGTCTGCAGGCCGTAAGTAGAGAGCTTTTTCAGGGGATTGAGCGGCCTTTCCGGGTGTTCACATCTTTGTGTATATAGGATAGGCTCTCTCTAGTCCTTATCCGGAAATTTCAAAATTTCCGGATGGAAACTCTCTAACGCGAGTTTCTCGGCGCTTGATCCCGCTCTCTTAAGTTTAAAAACGAGCATTAATGCTTAATCCAATAATCTATTATAATCATATCCGGAGTCTATGCACAAGCCTTTTTTTCTTTTAGTCCCAATTTTAATTTTTATCATTGTTTTCGGATGTCAAGACGGTAAAAAGCCCGAAGGACAAATGTCCCCGGATGATTCCGCTCAAGGATTTTTTGTGCCTGACTCCCCGGAAAAAGGTGGCATGGCTGTAATGGGAATAAAGGCGGAGCCGAGCAACCTGATCCCTCCCTTGGCCTCGGACAGCGCTTCGCACCAGGTGGCCAATCACATATATGTAGCCCCTTTAAGGTATAATAAGGATATAGAGCTGGTCCCCTGGGCCGCTGAAAGTTATGAAGTGCTGGATAATGGTACAAGGCTGCGGTTTCATCTAAGGGAGGATATAAAATGGTTTGACGGCCATCCACTAACGGCCAAGGACGTGCGTTTTACCTACAGGATGATGGTTGATCCTGAAACGCCTACTGCCTACGCGGAGGATTATAAAAGGATCAAGGAGTTCAAGCTCCTGGATAGATACTCTTTTGAAGTTATCTATGAAAAACCTTTTGCCCGTTCCCTTGTAACCTGGGCCCATGCCATCTTGCCCCGCCATTGCCTGAAAGGGGAAAATCTCTTGCAGACCCGTTATAGCAGATCCCCTATGGGGGCCGGCGCATTTAAGCTGCATAAATGGGAGGAGGGTCGAAGACTGGTTCTCAAGGCCAATCCGGATTATTTTCGCGGACGTCCCTATTTGGACGGCCTGATTTATCGAGTAATACCGGATCCGGCAACTATGTTCATGGAACTCAAGGCACGCAATTTGGATTTAATGGACCTTTCTCCGCAACAATACCTTTTTCAGAGTAAGGGCAGGTTTTGGAAAAAAAATTTCAATAAGTATAAATTTCTTTCTTCAAGTTATACCTACCTTGGCTATAACCTTGACCATCCCTTGTTTTCCAGTGTCCGGGTGCGCCGGGCGCTCGCATATGCCATTGATAAAAAAGAGATAATAAAAGGCGTGCTTCTGGGGCAGGGAGTTGCTACCATTGGACCGTACAAGCCGGGCACTTGGGTATATAACCAAGGGATAGAAGGCTACGGGTTTGATCCGGAAAAGGCCAAGACCCTACTGGCCGAATGCGGTTGGGAGGACCACGACGGTGACGGGATTTTGGACAAAAAGGGACGCCCTTTTGAATTTACTTTGCTTACCAGTCAGGGGAATAATCTGCGTATAAAAACTGCTACCATTATTCAGTACAGGTTGAAACAGATCGGGATAAATATGGAGATTAGGACCGTGGAATGGGCCACGTTCATAAAGGAATTTGTGAATAAGCGTCGTTTTGAAGCCTTGCTCCTGGGCTGGAATATTGTCCAGGACCCGGATCTTTTTGACGTTTGGCATTCATCCAAAATCAAAGGGCAGGGGCTCAATTTTGTGGGTTATAAAAATCCCGAAGTGGATTCCCTTTTAAAACGGGGGAGAAGGACTTTGGATCAGGAAAAAAGAAAAGAGATATATGATCGTTTGCAGGAGATCCTGCATCGCGATCAGCCATACTGTTTTTTATACGTCCCCATGTCTTTACCTGTTGTGGATTCCCGGTTTCAGGGTATAGAAGAGGCTCCGGCAGGGATTACCTACAATTTGCCCCGATGGTGGGTGCCAAAGAGTAAGCAGAAATATGCACTGCAAAAATAAAGATTGGGCTTAAGACATGCAAATTTATCTTTGCCTTGACTAGTTTCCATCCGGAAATGGCCCTTTTCCATTTTAACGGGGTCAATTTTGGTAATTATTCGATCACGTATTAAGATACGCTCGCTCCTAATTACTTAATTTCCTTGTTAAACAGGAAAAAATCTCATTTCCGAATTGGAAACGTGATATTTCTAAACCCGGAAATTTTTGAATTTCCGGATAAGAACCGGCTAACGTTTTTTATGGTTTCTGAGCAGAAAAGATTACAGGATATTCCTTCTAAAGCGGCACATTTTTGTTTGGAAGTGGAAAGGTTTGTCCGCAGCGAACTTCAATTGGACCTAAAAGGATGTTCTGTTCTGTTGGGCCTTTCCGGAGGAGCGGATTCCACGGCCCTTTTTCTGGTTATGCATTTGCTTCGGCCCCGTCTGGGGTTAAAATTACACGCCGCGCATTTAAATCATATGTTGCGTGCTGAAGCTGGCCAGGAGCAGGCTTTTGTCCTAGATGTCTGCAAAAGATACGGTGTAGGCTGCTATTCAGGCGAAAGCCGGGTGGATAAATATGCCCGAAAAACGGGATTGGGGCAGGAACATGCCGCCCGTATAATCAGGTATAGATTCTTATCTGGAGTAGCCAGGAGAAACGGAGACGACTACATCCTGCTCGGCCACCACCTAAACGATTTGGCTGAAGATGTGCTGATGCGGCTAATAAGGGGGACAGGGTGGCCGGAAATTACCGGCATGCCTGCTTTGAGCGGTAAAATCCTCCGCCCTTTTCTTTTGTGCCCCAAAAAAGATATATATTCTTTCCTTCGACTCATGGGAGAAAAATGGAAAGAGGATAGTTCCAACGCAGACCAAAGCTTTACCCGCAACCGGGTGAGGCAGGATATCCTGCCCCTTTTTTTGCGGGAAAATCCCAATTTTTTGCAGCAAGTCAGATCCTTGTGGAAGCAGGGGGAGTTGGACCGAAGTTTTTTTTCTCGCTATACTGAGGGCGTCCCTGTTTTCCCTGAAAGGTACACCGCAGTGCTAAAAGGGTCTGAACTAGATAAATTCCATCCTGCATTGCGACTTCGCATTTATAAAAGGATACTCGAGAAACTGGGTCCCGGTCAGCCGCTTTTTGAAAATGTGCTGAAATTGGACAGGGCTTGGGTTTCCGGGGAAGGCGGCAAATGTTTACAGTTTCCCGGAGATAAAGAGGCCCGTATATTTAAAAAGGGCATTTTTTTCGGTTTCAAGGGGGAGGCACCAAGTAATCGGCAATAGTTTTAAACTGTGTATTTAACTCCAGCCTTTGACCTTTTGCGCTTGCGTATAAACAGAGGCAACCGCAAAAAGTCGAATGCTGGACTCAACCGCACAGATAAAACATTGCAACTATATGATTTCACTTAAAACTTTCAACTTAAAACTTAACACTGCCTGCAAAAATATATTTTTTGCAGGCGCTTCTTAACAGGTGAAATTTCATTTCCGAACCGAAAACTTGCTATTTCCAAATCCGGAAATTTCTGGATTTCCGGATAGGGACCAAGAAGAAAGTCAGTGTGGCATGCAAATAGAAGAAGAATCCTTTTCCTTAAATACGTGGCCGGAAATTCAGAGATTTGCGGATTTGGGGGGTGTTCTAGATTCCCTTCCCGTGGGAGTTCTGGTTATGTCCAAGGAAAAACGAGTGTTGTATGTAAATTCGGCGCTGGAAGTAATTACCGGATTCAGCCGACACGAGGTTTTGGGCAAAAAGAGCGCTCAGTTTCTCCGGCCGGATTTTTGCACTGAGGGCTGTCCTTTACGCGATTTACAGGGTAAAGAGGACAGGATAGTCTTGGAAGGCACAATCATTAATCGCCATCGCAAAAAATTGGAAACAAGACATACAGTTTCCGGACTGTTCACTGTGGAAGGCAACCTTGTCGGATACATGGAAACAGTAGAGGATATCCATCTTACTCATAAGCAAGACAACAGCCAGGGTGTACCCAGTTCCGTTGGAGGGCTTTTGGGGAATTGTCCGGAGATGCAAAAGGTGTTTGGTCTTGTTGCAGTAGTTGGACAGACCGATTCTTCTGTTTTGATTACCGGTGAGACAGGAACAGGCAAAGATCTGCTTGCGGAGGCTGTGCACGAGAATTCCCCGCGGGCCCATGGTCCTTTTATCAAAGTCAATTGCGGTGCATTGCCGGAAAATCTATTGGAATCCGAGCTTTTCGGACATAAAAAGGGAGCTTTTACCGGAGCGGGAGAAGACAAGCCGGGGTGGTTCAAAATGGCCCACAATGGCACCCTGTTTTTGACCGAAATTGGCGATCTCCCCCTGGCTTTACAGGTGAAGCTGCTCACCTTTCTCGATGACATGGTCATTTATCCCTTGGGGAGCACACGTGGGGTTAAGGTGAATGTGCGGGTAATGGCTGCCACGCACAGGAATTTGGAAGAAATGGTCCAGAAAGGCCATTTTCGACAGGATCTCATGTTCCGTCTGAATGTGATGCGTCTGCATTTGCCTCCTTTGCGGGAGCGGGGCGAGGATATCCGTCTTTTGCTGTATCATTTTCTGAATTATTTTGCGGGAAAGATGAAAAAGGAGGTTCGGGAGTTTGTCCCCGAGGCCCTGGATCTTTTGTGCAGATACGAATACCCTGGCAATGTTCGTGAAATTCGCAATATAGTGGAGTATGCCATAGCTGTTTGCCAGGGGAATTATATCCAGATCGTACACTTGCCGGAATATCTGCGGGAGAATATGCAGACTACAGGCCCTCCCCGACAAACACAAGAGAGGGCAGATCATTCTTATGCGGATATTTCCCCGGATAAAAGCTGGCCGGAAGTGGAAAAGGAAATGATTCTAAACGCCTTGATGCAGGCCGGGGGGAAAAAATCTCGGGCGGCCGATATACTGGGCTGGGGCAGGAGCACTTTGTGGAGAAAAATGAACAAGTACGGACTGACTTGAATTTAAAGTTATTGATCCCGATTGCGGATAACGATGTCGCTCCCCGGTTTGATCTGGCCGGAGAGGTGCTGATAGTTCATATCGAAGGCAACAAGGTTTTGTCCAAAAGGACTATAGTCATGCCCCATCCATCGCCGGAGGACCTGTGCGCCATGCTCTTGCGCGAGAATATCCAGGTTCTTGTCTGTAACGGTATTGAAGAGGAATATTATCAGTACCTGCGCTGGAAAAAGATTACGGTAATTGATTCGGTCATGAGCAGCTATCCGGAAGCCTTGGAAGCTTATCTGGAAAACAGGTTGAGTGCTGAATCGGGCGGAAACTGATTTTCAAAGGGGAAGATTATGTGGGTTGAAGATAAAAAGGGTAGCAAGTGGAAAGTAACCATAGATGAAGAACACAAAGTGCATTTCTACAATCAGGGCAAGGCCTGTCTGGAAGTCAGGGTGGGATTTCCGGCGGAAAAGCTCTCTGATTATTACAAGCTCCAGGAAAAAGAGAAAGCAAATTTTTTACACTGGTTGGGCCGAAGGATTGGAATGCCCATGTGGCCCTTGTTTATCCAGCGCGGAATGGACAAGGAAATAGAACTTTTTTCTTCCCTGGGAGTTTTGGGAAAAAATGGAGAGCACGGAGATGATGCTGGATCTTCCGGGTACTGGGAATTTATCGTCCCGGAATGCCGGGAAGAGGCGATGGACCGAAAACCTTCTCTGCAACCGACTTCCGAAGAGTTGTCGGAACATGAAAAGAGGTTAAACACTGTACGTTCACGGATAGCCGAGGAAGGGATAGCTGCTGTGAGTATCCGGATTCTTCCGGACAAGGAGGAAACAGTGAAATGTATGGACAGGGCTACCGAACTTATTCAGATTTGTGCAGTATGCAGCTGTCCAGCCGATCAGGTGGGGGTGTTCAGCGCGGAGGAAGGAAGTGACCGGGTTGTTCTGCATGGTATGTGTCCGGAATGCGCCCCCCGTAGTGAAGGAGATGAGGACAAAGTGCAGGCTATGCAAAACGCAGTCAGGGATTTGCTTCAGCGCGGACAGGTAAAGACCTGGACGAATGCGGAGCATTGATATTTTTTTTCTTAAAAGAATCTAATTATAGTGATCCAAGATGATTCCCAAAGGTGGATATTATGAAAAAAAAGCTTATTGTCTTGCTGGGAGGGGTGATTGTCCTTGTTGGGGCTTTTTTGATATGGAAATGGACGGGTCCCCGAACGGATACTGCTACGGACAAAAAGTCCGCTCAAACAAAGTATGAGGTAAAAAACAAAGAAAAAAAGATCGGAAAGGATATGGATTCCTTTGAGGAATCAGTTGTTTCCCCGGGAAATGGCAGTGCACCAGCTGCTGCCGACAATGGAACGCTGAAGCACAAAGAAGGAGACAATGCTTCGCAAAGGTCCGCGGGCAATAAAAAATCCCCTGTATCGAATAAAGAAGCAAGCCGCGAGGACGAGGTTATTACCCCGGAGTTCCTGCGTGATTTGGCCCGCCAGGTGTTTGAGCATTATATTCCCGCGGATGCGGAGAGTAAGGAGCCGAGATTCACTCTTACATTCCGGGAGGTAAACACCCGCTACGGACTGAATATGTACGGTATAAAGGCCGAAGGGGGCACTATTTCCTCCATGCGTAAACATCTTTTTAGGTATGTTTTCTCCGAAAAAGTGCTCAGTTTTCTTACCCAGAAATATACACCTGTTTTTATCCGGGAACTGGTTTCCATATCGCGATCCACTCCCAAGATTGTTCAGAAAGAGGGGGGCGAGGAAAAAAAGGTGGTTTTAAAGGATTCGCAAATTGCGGATATGCTAAGGCGTTTTGCCCGGCGTCTGGAGACAATTTCCACTGTACTCGGAGAATGTATGCAGAAAAAAAATAAACACCTGGTAAGTTCGTATATAAAGGCGGAAAAAAACGTCCACGAAGCCTATTTTGCCTATCGGCGGAAAAAGGAAAACAATAAGGATGAAGAGTTGGGTCGCCGGATAAAAGAGACAATTACCGCCCGCGAAAAGGCCCGTTCTAGATTAGCCGGGGCATTTTCCGCTGACGGAGACCAAGCGGTTTATATAGCCAAATGGG
The DNA here is from genome assembly GCA_964398785.1 of uncultured Desulfovibrionales bacterium. Lineage (GTDB taxonomy): Bacteria > Desulfobacterota > Desulfovibrionia > Desulfovibrionales > Desulfonatronovibrionaceae > CAYNNQ01. The sequence goes on from CAYNNQ010000002.1 coordinate 80,577, forward strand.
CTTTTAGACGGTACCAAAGCGGTGTATGTAAAAAGCGGTGCCTGCAAATGTTTTCCAAGTACGGTAAACGTGTAGCGGACAGATTAATGGACAAGGCCAAGGAGCTTTAGCCTCTGGTGGGTTTGAAATTGCCTTTGACCGAAAAGCGTGTTGCCCCTGAAGAAAATATCTGCAATTAAAATTGTTCAATTAAATAAAGAAAGATTATTAAAATTAGGACGATGCAAATAGAGATTTGTTTTTCAAAGTATAATCTCGCCGCAATATGGGCGTGAAAGAATTCAAAAAATATCGGGAGGAGCTATGGGGACTGAGAAGTTTCCGGCGTGGCAGGATCTGAATCTAGGTGCGGCCATCGTTACCCCGGGCAATGCCGCGGGCTTGAAAACAGGTGACTGGCGTTCGGAAGTACCTGTTCTGGAGGAGGAAAAATGCATAAAGTGCGGTTTATGCGAAGTCTATTGCCCGGAGTTTTGTATAAGCGAGGACTCGGATGGCATTTTCCGGGCGAACCTTTATTATTGCAAGGGATGCGGCATCTGCGCCACTGAATGCCCCAAGGAAGCAATAACCATGCAGAGGGAGGAGGATTAATGTCCAAAAGGATAGGAACCGAGGTCTCACTAGCAATGGCGGAAGCGGTGAAGATGGCCAAAGTGGATGTTGTTTCCGCTTATCCCATTACGCCCCAGACGCATATCGTGGAGGAGCTTTCCGAATATGTGGCCAATGCCGAACTGGATGCGGCTTTTGTCCCCGTGGAATCGGAACATTCGGCCATGAGCGCGGCTGTTGGAGCCTCAGCCACTGGAGCCAGGGTCTTTACAGCTACTTCTGCTCAAGGCCTGGCCTTGATGCACGAGATACTTTTCATTGCTTCCAGCATGCGTACTCCAATGGTCATGACCATTGCCAATCGGGCTCTTTCCGGACCCATTTCCATCTGGAATGATCACAGCGACATCATGTCCGAAAAAGATATTGGTTGGATTCAGCTTTTTGTGGAAAATGGTCAGGAGGCATATGATTTAACTATTGCCGCATTTAAAATCGGCGAAGACAAACGGGTTCATTTGCCGGTCGGAGTAAATATGGACGGCTTTACCTTGAGCCACATGATAGAACCGGTACAGATCCTGGAACAGGAAGATGTGGATGGTTTTTTGCCTGATTTTGAGGCGGGCTTGAAGCTTGATCCGGAGCACCCAGTGACCTTGGGTCCGGTTGGGGTCCCGGAGGTATATTTGGAAGCCAAGAAACAATGTGAACAGGCCCTGCTCGGATCCAAAGAAGTTGTCCGGGAGGTCTTTGAGGAATGGTACGAGCTTACCGGACGCAAATATGAACTGGTAGAGCAAAACGGGGATCTGGATGCGGATATTGCCCTGGTAAGCATGGGCTCTTTGGGGGAAACTGCGATGACCGCTGTGGACTCTCTGGGAACAGAAGGGGAATGTGTACACCAGATCCGTTTGCGCCTCTGGAGGCCTTTTCCGGAGGAGGAGTTCATGGAGGCCATAAAGGGGGTAAAGACTCTGGTGGTTTTGGATAGGGCCCTCAGTCCAGGGAGCAATAGCGGGCCGGTGGCTCAGGAAATAAAGAGTATGATGTATGGGTATCCCGATGCCCCGGACATCCGGAATGTTATTGTCGGAGTCGGCGGGCGGGATGTCCCGGTTAAAGAATTCAAGGCCATTTATCATGCGGCCAAGTCCGGCAATTTGGAAAGCGGATATACAATTTGGGGGGTACGCAGCAATGCAGGATAACTCAGCAGTGATAGATTATGAAAAGGTTTCGGCAAAGTCCGTTCCCAAGGAATCCATGGTAACCTCGGGCCACAGGGCCTGTCAGGGATGCGGGGAGATATTGGCCATGGGGATGGTCACCAAGGCAGCCGGGCCAAATACTATTGTAGTCAATGCCACCGGCTGTATGGAAATTGTCACCTCACCTTTTCCGGAAAGTGCCTGGAAGGTCCCCTGGATACATGTGGCTTTCGAGAATGCAGCTGCTGTGGCTTCCGGTATAGAATCCGCTATTCAGGTCTTGTACAAGAAGGGCAAAATCCAAAACACAAAACCGAATATAATAGCCTTTGCCGGAGACGGAGGCACTGCAGACATTGGGCTTCAGGCTTTGTCCGGGGCTTTGGAGCGCGGGCATAATCTGCTTTATGTCTGTTTGGATAATGAGGCGTACATGAATACCGGAATCCAGCGTTCCAGCTCCACTCCTTATGGAGCGATGACTACCACCTCTCCGCCGGGAAAGAGGAGCAAGGGCCAGTATACCTGGAAAAAGAACGTACCCATGATAGCTGCGGCGCACGAGATACCTTATGTGGCCACGGCAAGTCCCGCCTATTACCTGGATTTAATGAACAAGGTACGTAAGTCGTTGGCAGTGGAGGGTCCTGCTTATATGCAGATTTTTTCTCCTTGCCCCACAGGCTGGAGGAGCAAGCCGGAGCAGAGTATTACCCTGGCCAAACTGGCTGCGCAGACAGGGATGTTCCCCCTCTATGAAGTGATTTACGGTAAGTATAATATTACCCAGAAAACCAAGAAACTCAAACCAGTACGGGAATACTTAAAGCTGCAAAGGCGCTTTCGGCATCTGACTGACGAGGATATAGATTTTATTCAGGATCGGCTGCAGGAAGAATTCGATAAATTGCAGGAGTTGGCCGGAGTGGAAGAAAGCGAATAGTCTTGGCCAAGAACAGGTTCCGGGAAAAGCGGATCCGAAGGGGTCCGCTTTTTTGGTTCAAAGGCAAAGTTGGAAATAGCGCTGTATGAGAGGTAATATCTGCAGCAGGGGACGCCCGAAATAAAAGGAGATTGTTTCTGGGTCACATCCGGTCTTTTCCAGGAAATTTTGCCTAAAATTTTGGTCGAAGTCTATTTTTTCCCTTATCCTTGTTTGTTCTGACCATTTTTGAGAAGGCGCGGATTCCATGAGAGAGAGGATTTCCGCCAGGGAACAATTCTGGGCGTGGAATTGGATCAGGTCCCACAAGGCGGAATCTGCGCTTAAAATATTTTTTCGGGAGAGCAGATTGTATTGGTAAATGGCTTTTAGGTCAGTTGTGTCCCAGCATTGGAAAAGCGCGCATTGGATTGGGCGAAAAGAGTATATAGTGCAGCTTTTGTCTCGGGAATCAAAGAATTTGCATTCCCAGCTTGATTCTGTTCTTCCCCGTATTTTGAATATTTCCTCCTCCAAGATCTTTATTTCCCCAGTTACCGGATCATTTACCGGTTCTCCCGGTCGTAAAAGGACAACGTCCCGGCGGCTGATAAGATTTTCATCCAGTAGGCGGCAGTCTTGTGTATGCAGGGTGGGACCGCCATATTTGCAGCATTTTCCGCACCGCTGGCAACCCGTTGGAATATCTGTCATGGAGAGGTTTCTTGATAGGGATTAGTTTGGAGAAACTGTGAGGTCCATAAGCTTGGGGTCGGGGGTGAATAGTTTTTCCTGAATCCGGGTAAACATTCCCGGATCTTTTTTTATTTCCTTGACGGTGCGCAGGTTTTCAAAACCCATGGGATCATAATCCAGACAATAGGCAAGTTGTGGTTCTTGCAGGAAATTTACTACCGTGGCCCGGCTTAGATCCAACATTTGATCCAAATATCCGTTTTTACCAACCGGCAGGGCCAAATCCAAAAGGCGGAGAGAGACTTCCCAGCTTTGCAGCCGGGAAAAGGCAACACCCTGTTTGTACAGTTGTTTTTTTAAAGCAAAAGGGAGTTTGGGTTTCTGGAGCACAAGGCGTAGTATTTTATCTGCTTTTTGATCTTTGGTGCCCATCACGGCATGGGCTTGCTTGTTTACCCCAGTAATTACCCTGTCCGCCTGCATCTCCACATAGACATGGCTCATTTTCCCGCTACCCGGGAGGATACTCAGGGTATTGGGCACATAGAAATTGTGGGCTATAGTGTCTGCAGCCAGATGACTCAAATATCCGTAGCCGTAAGAGCGGATGGAGTCATCCTTGCACTCCAGAAGGCGGAAAGCTGTTTCCCAATTGTGGCAGTGCTTGGAATGCAGCTTTTTGCCCTTGCCCATATAAATATCCGCGCTTAGGCAGCCATATTTAAAAGAGTGCGGATAGGCAGATACGATATTTGCAATATGGGAAGCTATAAACTGCAAATTGGACAAAACATAGTTAGCGGTATGCAGATGCACACCCGGTCCCCATGCCAATGCTTCGTTTATGTCCAAAAGGGAGAAAAGTATGGCTCCGAGCAAAGCTATAAAAGTTTTATATATCATTATGGGTTGGCCCGCCAAGTTGGCTGATACGTCTGCAAAAAATATGTTTTTGCAGGTAGTGTTAAGTTGTTAAGTGTTAAGTAAAAACAGGTAATTGCAGAATTTGATCTGTCCAGCCTTCGACTTTTTGCAGTTGCGTCTTGGCTGACAGAGTTTCTTCGCAGTAGCGTTATTCCTGGCGCGCCCGGGAGGATTCGAACCCCCGGCCAAGAGCTTAGAAGGCTCCTGCTCTATCCTACTGAGCTACGGGCGCATAGCTAGGTTCATTATATTTTTTGCCTTATTCGGTCAAGCAAATACCTCTGTCTCCAGTTTGGAGCTCTTCTATTGCCATTTAAAGAATTTATGTATAAATCAGGCTTAAAACGCGGACTTATTTTTTTAAAAAGAGTAATAGAAAAGATAGGCTTATAACGATACAGGAGTGGATATGGATATTTGCATTGTGGGTACCGGCTATGTGGGCCTGGTCACGGCCGCCTGTTTTGCGGAGATGGGCAATAATGTATGCTGCGTGGATATAAACGAAGAGGTTGTGGATAAGCTCCGCGGAGGGCAGGTGCACATCCATGAACCCGGTCTCCAGGAAATGGTCAAACGCAATAGTTCGCAAGGGCGGCTGCATTTTACAACCGATATTGCAGAGGGAATGGAAAACAGGCTTTTTGTGTTCGTGTGTGTGGGGACCCCGGCCACGGACGACGGCAGCGCCGATCTTTCCCACGTTTTTCAGGTTGCCAGGGAGATTGGGCGCAGTATGCAAGATTACAAGATAGTTGTGGACAAGTCCACCGTACCGGTGGGCACTGCGGACAAGGTCCGGGAATGCATTAAAGCGGAGCTAGACAAAAGGGATACAGTCCAGGAATTCGATGTGGTTTCCAATCCCGAATTCTTGAAAGAAGGGGACGCAATCAGCGATTTCATGAAACCGGATCGGGTGGTGGTAGGTACGGATAATGTACGTACTGCTGAACTTTTGAGGGCACTCTACGATCCTTTTGCCCGAAGTCGGGACAAGCTCATGGTTATGTCTGTTAAAAGTGCGGAAATGACCAAATATGCCTCCAATTGCATGCTGGCCACCAAAATATCATTTATAAACGAGATTGCTAATCTGTGCGAACGGGTTGGAGCCGATGTCCGTGATGTACGCCAGGGAATCGGTTCGGATCACCGTATTGGTTACCATTTCATATATCCGGGAATAGGTTATGGCGGTTCCTGTTTCCCCAAAGACGTCAAGGCACTTATAAAAACGGCCAGAGAGGTCGGGCACCGGGCTGAACTCCTGGAATCCGTGGATGAGGTAAACGATAAGCAAAAACGGGTCCTGGTGCGCAAGATACTGGATTATTTTGATAATCAAGGAGGGGTCCAGGGAAAGACCTTGGCCCTGTGGGGGCTCGCCTTCAAGGCCAATACCGATGATTTGCGCGAGGCACCATCAGTGAAGATCATTTCCGAGTTGAGCTCAAGGGGGATGCATATAAGAGCCTTTGATCCTGTGGCCGGGGACAGGGGACAGCAAGAATTTGCGGATAATGAGAATGTATCCATTGAGATGGACCAGTACTCCGTTTTGCAGGAGGCAGATGCCCTGGCCGTGGTCACGGAGTGGAATCAATTCCGTAATCCGGATTTCCAGGCCATTAAAACCAACCTCCAGGCGCCTGTCATATTTGATGGCAGGAATCTCTATCCTCCGGAAATGCTGGTAAGCAAAGGGTTTGCCTATTTCTGCATAGGGAAGGGGGCTTAAGTATTGCTTACTAATGCTTTATTTTAAAAACGGGTGTTTTTTGCTTTTCAATAAGCAATATTTTAGTTATTAAAAGAATCAGGTATTCTGTCATGGTGGGGAGGTGGGAGTCCTAACGGCCACCTAATTTGTTTTTTTGTTCGGAGAGGGGGAGGGCAATACTTGACCTCGGCAATTTTTGCATTTCTCTTGTGCATGGATCGGGGAATATGCGCGTACGGATTTTTGGATTTCCTGCTTATCAGAGGCTTTCGGAACCCGCACATGTGTTCTCCATATCCGCAAGTCTTATGTTTGCGGATAAAAAGCAGGTTGCCGGCAATTTTTAAATTGTCCCCTTTTTTGTCTTTGGGCGGGAAGGCAAGAGGGTTATAGAAAAAAGGAATAGATTTGCGGCTCTGGGCAACAAAACAAAAAAGGTTGCGAGTGATCGCAACCTTTTTATTTCCTTTGGTCGGGATGGCAGGATTCGAACCTGCGATTTCAGCGTCCCGAACGCTGCGCTCTAGCCAGACTGAGCCACATCCCGTTTAGCGATATATCTTTTAGCGCAAATTGTTCCTAAAGGCAAGAATTTTTTATGCTTTGTTGCCTATCTGGTTCAGGGGAGGTAGGGAAGTAGATTATGCGCCCTATCCGGATTTTTTTTAAAATTTGAAAGGACAAATCAATAGGTATGTCATAATGGAAGACTCGGAAAATATGGAGAATAATCAGGGCACCAAATTCGACAATGGAGTTACCCATTCTGAGGAATCCAGTGTTTCGCGCATCCTGGTCGTGGACGACGAAGAGAGTTTGCGGGAAATTTGTCAGGATGCACTGGAAGATGAAGGATATCAGGTATACTTGGCCGAAGATGGTCAGTCCGCTTTGGAATTTTTGGCCCAAAACTCCGATGTGGATCTTATTGTTTCCGATTTGCGTATGCCCAAAATGAACGGCATTGATCTTTTGAAAAAACTAAGGGAGCAAAAGTTCGATATAGATTTTTTGGTCATGACCGGGTTCGGGACCATTGAAACAGCTGTAGAGTGCATGAAACTCGGCGCTTCTGATTATTTGCCCAAGCCATTCAATATAAGCCACCTTTTGGTCAAAGTGAACAAGGTATTGGCCAACCGAAAATCGCGAATGGAGCACAAAAGACTGGGCAATATTGTTCGTATGCTCAATCTGAGCAACGCCTTGAACGCCCAGATGGATCTGAAATCGATCTCCTACGAATTCATAACCCATATCCAGAAGAATTTTAAGCCGGATAGCTGTGCACTGTTTTTGAAAAATGAAAAAAAGGACACTATCAACTCGGTTATTCGGGGGGTTATATTCCGTACTCAGCAAGAAATATTTTCCTTTGTTCGCGAACTCTCTCTGGAAGCAATGAATAATCAGCAGTCCAAACTCGTGGATCAGTACAATTTTCCCAAGAGCATGAGGGTGGCCCAAAAAGATTTTCCTTATTCCCTGATGATTGTCCCCTTGATTGCCCAGGGAAAATCGATCGGTGTGGTGGCTTTGGTTCGGGAGTTGAAAAACAATGTTTTTGTTTATTCTGACCTCCAGTTGCTTTCTGTTTTTGCTTCCCATGTGGCCACCGCTATTCAGAATGCGAATATGTATTCCACCATGAAGGACTTGAATCTGGATATTATCCGTTCCTACGCAACCGCGGTGGAAGTTAAGGACGTGTATACCAAAGGGCACTCGGAAAGGGTGGCTACCTACGGTATCCATTTGGGTATGGAGCTGGGCCTTTCCAGCAAAGAGCTGGAAAAGATATATGTTGGGGGAGTACTGCACGATATAGGAAAAATCGGAGTGCCGGACAATATATTGAACAAACCGGACAAATTGACCGAAGAGGAATTTGAGGTAATGAAAGGACATCCTTCCATTGGGCGGGAGATATTATCCCAAGTATGGAGCCTAAGAGATATCCTGCCTATTGTTTATTACCATCACGAGCGAGTGGATGGGCAGGGATACCCAGAAAAAATATCCGGGGAACAGATTCCCTTTTTGGCCCGGGTGATAAGTGTGGTGGATGCCTTTGAGGCTATGACCTCGGATCGGGCTTATAGGAAAGCTCTTCCCCGGGAAAAGGTTGAATCCATTATGCAGAGCGGGGCAGGGACTCAATGGCAGGAGGATCTGGTAGTGAATTGGCTGGAGATTGTCCGGAACACTGATCCCGGCAAACTGCAGGAAAGTGACTTTTCCGGGATACAAGAGATGTTCGGAAAACAATAGCCGGGGTATTTTTGGGGCACCCAGGAGTTTAGTGCATGATTAAGGTTGTGGTTGTTGATGATTCGGCGTTCATGCGCAAGGCTATAAGTGCGATGTTGGCCAAGGATCCGGAGATAGAGGTGGTTGCCATGGCCCGGGACGGGGAAGAGGGCCTGGATATGATCCGCAAGCATGATCCGGAAGTGGTTACCTTGGATATTGAAATGCCCAAAATGGACGGGCTGACTGCTCTTAAGCATATAATGATGGAAATGCCCCGTCCGGTTTTAATGGTTAGTTCTTTGACCACTGAAGGTGCCGAGGCCACTCTTAAAGCCATGGAATATGGGGCTGTCGATTTCATCCCCAAGCAGCTTTCCAAGGTCAGTCTGGATATTGTCAAAATAGAAGAGGATCTGCGCAAGAAAGTAAAGATTGTAGCCAGGCGCCGAACGCGACCTCAGCCCTCCCGTATAGGCAAATCCAGAGAAAAAAGAACCGAACCGGCTCGCAGGAAAGTAGCGGAGTCTGCACAAAAGGGTAAGCAGAAGCGGGATGTGGTGGCAATCGGGGTGTCCACAGGCGGTCCACCTGTGGTACAGAGGATACTTTCCGAACTCCCGGAGAATTTTCCCGCCGGGATACTTATTGCCCAGCATATGCCCAAGGCTTTTACCGCTCCGTTTGCCAAACGTCTAAACGAAAGCTGCCAGTTGCAGGTCAAGGAAGCCGAAGAAGGTGATATATTCAAATCGGGGTCGGTTTATGTCTCTCCCGGGGGGCAGCATTTGACTATCGAACAGAAAGTGAGCCGGATTGATGTCGCCCTTAAAGAAGAGCCCTATGATGCCCTGTATAGGCCTTCGGTAAATGTACTTATGTCCTCCGTGGCCGAAGCTGTTGGTATGCGGGGAGTGGGTGTTATATTGACCGGGATGGGCAGTGACGGCAAGATGGGGATTGCAGATCTGAAAGAGCGTGGAGGAAAGGCCTTGGCCCAAAACGAAGAGAGCTGTGTGGTTTACGGTATGCCCAAGGCTTTAGTGGATGAAGGATTGGCTGATGCAGTTGTCTCTTTGGAGGATATGGCCCAGCAAATAGTCTCTATACTCTACAATTAGAGCCAATTTAGGGCAAAAATGAATCAGTGAAGATAGAGAGGGAATAGGGATATGCCCAATTCTGTTACTGAAGATATAATTCAGCAGCTACAGAGTAACGTTCCGGAGGAACAAAGGGAAGCCGCTTTTTCTGCCCGGGATAGCGAAGACAAGCGAACTGTTCCTTTGTTGGTGGATCTTCTCCGCAGTCCAAACATAGGAGTCCAGGAAGCAGCGGATATGGCCCTGCGCAAGATGGGGGGCAAAGAAACTGTGCAGGGACTTATACCCCTTTTATTTGAACAGTCCGCCCCAGTGCGGAATCTGGCCATGGATATCCTGCGGCATGTCGGTCATAATGACATGAATTCCATCATCAGACTCCTGCAAGAGGAATACAGTGATATTCGTATATTTGCCGCGGATATTCTGGGCTCTAGTGATTCCTATATGGCTGTGGGGCCTCTTTGTGAAACCCTGGTCAGTGATTCGGACGTGAATGTGCGTTATCAGGCTGCGGTCAGCCTAGGGGACCTGCGGCGCAAAGAGGCGGTGGAGTATCTGAATCAGGCCCTGGAGGACGAGGAATGGGTCCAGTTTGCCGTTATAGAGGCCCTGCTCAAGATCCGGGATGAGTCCTCGATAAATGCCCTGGGATCAGCCTTGGATTATTCTACTGAGTTGGTCAATTCCATGATTGTGGATGCTTTAGGGGAGATGGGCAGTATAAAGGCCGTGCCTATGTTACTCAGCAAGCTGGATAACGATCTGGACACGGCCATGCGCAACAAGATTATAAAGGCCTTGGTCAATATACTGGGAGGGAAAGCCATTAATTATCTCTCGGATACCGAGAGGAAGAAATTTAAGGAATATTTGCTGATAGCTCTTCAGGATGATGATGAAGGGATTCAGGATGCTGGGGTGAAAGGCATAAGCAGTATTGGGAGCGAAAGGGGAAGCTGGCTTATACTGCAACTGGCTGCCGCTCTGGATCCGGATCTTCAGGAAGAGCGACGGGAGATGATGGTAGAGTCCCTGGCTAGGATGGGGATGACCGAGGCCTTACAGGAAGCCCTTTTTAGCGAAAAGGAGAGCCTGAATTCCGTGGCCATAGCTGTTTTATCCAGACTGGGGGGCAAGGAAGCGGCCGATAATTTGATGCAGGCGTTCTGGGACAAGGGCAGGGATTTACAAAGGGAAATAAGTTCCATATTGAGTAATATCGCAGGCACTGGAGCCAAGGGGTTTTTTCTGAAGGTTTTGGAAAACCACGAGGACGGGGATGTACTCAAAAATGCCCTGCGCTTTCTGGGGTCCAAGTGCGCGGACACCGAATCCGCGGAGATGATTTTGCGTTTTTTGAATCACCCGTGGGACGATGTAAAGGAAATAGCGCTGGATGCCGTCTTAAATATCGACACTCCGGAAGTTATGGACCGCTTCCGGGAAATGGCTTATTCCGAAGATCCCACATTTCGGCTGATGGCGGTTTATGCCTTTGGGAAATTGGGGGCCCGCGAGAACATGCAGATCTTGAAAAATGCCTTGAACGACGAAGTCTCTCATGTACGTCAGCTGGCCATGGAGGGATTGGCTGCCCTTTGCTACGAAAGCGGGGAGACCCTGGAGATGCTTACTCCACTCCTTAGGGATGAGAGTCGGGATGTGCGTTTGACCCTGGTAGAGTTGCTGGGGGGATGTAATCGTCCGGAGTCAATTCCCTATTTGATTCAGGCCATGGAGGATAGGGATGAATGGGTGCGCGTACGGGCAGTAGAGACTTTGGGGGAACGTAAGGAGACATCTGTGGTAAGCAATATTGTCCAGTTATTAAAGGACAATTCCACCATGGTGCGGATAAAAGCAGTGGAGACTCTGGGAGAAATGGGAGGAGAGGATAGCTTTCAGGCGCTTCTGGATGTGCTTAGAAGCGGAGACGAAGAGATTATGGAAATGGCTGAGCGAGCCCTGGACAAGATTCAAAGTAATCTAGCGGAATAATATTAATGCTACCACTTTTTTCCAAAACAATTACCCTCAGGCAGGATCTGAAAATCAGTGACGAGGAATTCGGCCTGCTGCGGGATTTTATATATGCACAAAGCGGGATCTACATCCGGGAGAACCGCAAGTATCTCCTGGAAAACAGGCTGGCCAACCGTTTGAAGGAATTGAACCTGAAAAACTTCGGGGAATATTATTATTTTCTGAAATATGATCCGGGGAGGAAACAGGAACTCTCAAAGCTATTTGAGGTCATTACCACCAACGAAACCAGTTTTTTTCGCAATCCTCCTCAGATAGAGGTGCTCCAAAAAAAGATATTACCAGAAGTCCTGGATTCCCGCCGCAGGGAGAATTCAAAAAAATTGCATATTTGGTCCGCCGGATGTTCTACAGGAGAAGAACCCTACACCCTGGCTATTATTCTGTACGAAGTGTTAGGCAGAGAAATTTCCAAGTGGGATGTTAAAATAACCGCGAATGATCTTTCCCCGGGAGTGATAAAAAGCGCCCAGAGAGGGATTTATTCCAAATATGCCCTGCGCACCACCCCCCAGGAAATAACCGATCGCTATTTTCAGGAGGAGGCCGGAAAATATAAGGTGTCTCCCGAGGTAAAGGAGCTGGTGCAATTCGGGGAACTCAATTTAAGTGACCGTTTTCAGGTCAAAAGGGTGGAACGCTCGCACATAATATTTTGTCGCAATGTCATCATCTATTTCGATGATGATATGAAAAAAAATGTCATAAATTCTTTTTACGACAATCTGCTGCCCGGCGGTTATTTATTTATCGGCCATTCCGAGTCTTTGCACAACATATCCCGGGCGTTTACCCCGCTTCACCATCCGGGGGCCATAGTTTACCGAAAAACTGGATGAATACGGAGAGGGACTTGGAACGTAGGGGATCTGCGCGTTTGCCTAAAGAATACCATGTGAGTGTCCGCAAACTGGATTTTCCGCTTTCCGGACAGGAAGAGATCGCTTTAAAGAGTGTGGATATAAGTACTGGAGGGCTGAGGATACAGTCCCCGGTAAAACTGGAAAGTTCCCAGATGCTCCAGGTAGGCATTACCATGCCTCGTTTGAATAAGTACCATCCCAGTTATTTCAAGGTTTTCGAGAGTGATGTTTCACAGATCCTGCATGCTGTAGCGGAAGTGGCCTGGGTAAAAGAAGTTTTCTCTGCCCGGCTTTATGAAATCGGTATTAAATTCTTGGATGTGGACGAAAGTGACTGGAGGGCCTTGCGAGGACTGTTGGGAGAAAATCTGTGATGTGTCTTGCGGGGAATACTTTTGACATGTAAGGTTTTATCCATAGCCAACCAGAAAGGTGGGGTAGGTAAAACAACCACCGCTCTTAGTCTGGGGGGTGCCTTTTCCGCAATGGGGAAAAGGGTTTTGGTTATGGATATGGATCCGCATGCCTGCGCCTCGATCCATATGGCCTTTTATTCGGAAAAGATGGCTTGCACCGTCCGGGATATATTTGCGCATAAGGGTAGTCTGGATCCTGAACAAGTAGTCATAAAAGCGGACGAGGGCAGACCGTTTGATTTTATTCCCAGCCATGTCCGCCTCTCCGATTTGGAATCGGAGCTTAGCGAGGCTACGGGGAAGGGGGTTATTCTGCGCAATTGGCTACAGGAAGCAAAAAAAAATTATGACTTCGTGATAATTGATTGCCCACCGCAAACTGGAATTATACTTATTAATTCCCTGGTGGCTTCCGATGTGGTAATCATCCCCATTCAGACCGATTTTTTGGCGTTGCACGGCCTAAAGCTTATTTTTGATACCATACGTACTTTGAATCGGGCACTGAAGACCCCGGTAGATTTCCGGGCCCTGGCCACAATGTATGATCGCCGGGCAAGCGCATGCCGACGGGTCTTGAATCTTTTGCGCAAGAAAATGGGCACTCGCCTGTTCGAGACTGTGATTAATACCGATACCAAATTCCGGGAGTCCAGTGCCCGGGGGATGGTGATCAGCAATTATGCCCCGGAAAGCCGGGGGGCCAAAGAATATGAACTTCTGGCCAAGGAGGTGCTCTCATTATGAAGACACCGGAACAGTATTTTGAGGACCAGGTCTTTGAAGCAGTAAACAAGGACAGCGGCGAAGGTTTTAGCGAAGAAGAAAAGACGTTTCTGGATAGATATTTGGGGAAGGATGCTCAAAGTGTACTTAAGAGTATGGTCCAGATAGGTGATGGAGAGGAAGTACCTTCTTCTGAGCTTATCCCCGAAGAAAATGCAGGGGCGGAGGACTCCAAGGAAAAGCAAGGGGAAGGAGCGGTAAGCGAGGCTGGGCTGGCAAAGACCCAGGAAGAGGAAGCAGATTACAAAGTCGCGGAAGTGGTCCAGATGATCAGTTTCTGGCTGAATAATCAGGAGTTTGCTTTACCTGTAGACCAGATCAAGGAAGTAATTCGTTATCAACCCCCGACCAAGTTGCCTGGGGCCCCGAAAAATGTGCAAGGGGTGGTTAATCTCCGGGGGAGAGTAACCCCTATGATCCATTTGGCCTCCCTTTTAGGGGAATCGGGGAAAGGCGGCAATCCGAAATTTGTTATTGTGTGCCTGTATAAAGGATTGCAGATCGGCTTGGCGATCGAATCAATCGCTACAATGTACCGGGTGTCTCAAGTGGATATTGAATGGGGAGTGGAATCCAGCTTGGGAGCCAATTCTGATTTGGTGGAAGGGGTGGTCAAAGGGGAGAAAAAATTGATAGCTATTATCTCTGTGGACAGATTGTCCGAGACCCTGTTGAACAGTTAGGGGGAGGGAATGTCACGACACGTATTGATCGTGGACGATGCAAAAACAGTGCGTAATCTTGTTGCCTTTATTATGAGGAGGGAAGGTTTTCGTGTAACCACTGCAGAAGATGGTTTGGACGGTTTGGAAAAACTGTATTCCCACCCGGATGTGGATCTTATTATCTGCGATGTGAATATGCCGCGTATGGACGGATTTACCTATATAAAAACGGTCCGCGAACAGGAGGTATACCGGGATTTGCCCATTATAGTCCTTTCTACCGAGGGACAGGAACAGGATATACAGGAAGGACTTAGTCTGGGTGCTAATTTGTACCTTGTAAAACCGGCCCAACCGGAGAAGATGGTCCGCAATGTCAAAATGCTTCTGGATGCATAAAAATAAGGGGCTAAAATGAATCAGGATTCTTTTGATCCCGCAGTATTTGCCGATTTTGTTTTGGAGGCCAGGGAACATCTGGAAACCATTGAACCTAATCTTTTGGAACTTGAAAAAGATCCGGAAAATCTGGACCTTTTGGATTATATATTCCGTCCCATGCATTCCCTGAAAGGGGCTTCCGGTTTTCTGGGGTTGAACTCCATTAATAATTTGGCCCACAAGGGGGAAAACGTACTGGATGAGTTGCGCAAAGGGAACCAGAAGGTGACCTCGGACATAATGGATGTCATCCTGGAAGCAACAGATACTTTGCGCACCATGATCGATACCCTGGAAACTGAGGGGGCTGAAGGGGATATAGATGTCCAGCCGCTTATCGACAAAATGAAGGACATCTTGGCCGGAAAGGCGCCCCAGCCTTCACAGCCGAGGGAAGAGAAAACCTCCGAAGGTGGTGGTGACAAGCCTGCGGGAAAAAGCCCCGAGGTAGAATCCGGTTTTCCCGGGGAACCGTATAAACTTACCTTGGCCACTCCGGATCAGATAGTGGATTTTATGGAGGAGGCCAAGGAAATCGTTGAGAATCTTAATTCCCAATTATTGGATTTGGAAAAGAATCCGTCCGGAAGTGAAGACCTTATAAATGACCTTTTTCGTAATTTCCACAACCTGAAAGGTAACAGTGGAATTGTGGGCTTTAGTGAGTTGAACCGCCTCACCCACAAGGCGGAAACTTTGTTGAACAAGGTCAGGGAAGGGGAATTGCAACCGACTCAATCCTTGGTGGACGTTTTATTGCAGACAACGGACCGGCTAGAGGAGATGCTCGGCTGGGTGAATACTGAAAAGGGAGAAGTGACCCCTAAAGACGTGTCTCATTTGGAAGTTCAATTGGAAAATTTGGAGCAGGGCAAGGAGCTCGCGAAGGAAGAATCAGTATCCGAAACCCCGCGGGATCAGCCTGCCTCGGAAGGAGAGGGAGGAGAAGATTCTTCTACTGCTTCCGTGGTCCCGGAGGCAGAACCCGAAGATCTACAGATCTTCAAACAAACCGTGGATCAGCAGTTTGAGAACATAGATCTGGCTCTCAAGAAACTGGGTGAGGACTCTAGCCAGATGGAAATAGTCGACGGTCTGTACCGGGCGATGGTTACTCTCCAGAATTCCGCCGGCTACATGGGGCTGGAGGAGATAAAGACCTACGCGGAAAGGACAGCCAATTTGGTGGATCAGAGCCGTAACGCGGATATGGATTTCTCTCTGGCCCTGGATCTCTTGCACCAGGAAAGTGAGATACTGAGAGAGATGGTGGACAAGGCTGTGCAGGACATGTCCGGCGAAGGTGAGGAAGAGGGACAAGAGGAACAGCCCGGTTCTGAAGATGCAGGGGATTCGGCGGCTGACTTTGCGGCCGGGGAGAGTGAGGAGCAACCCGCGGAAAAAGCCGTGGAAAAAGGGGAAGCCCCTGCGGAAAAGGAAGACTCCTCGACAGCGAAGGAAGACAAGGAAACTCCCCAGGAGTCCAAGAAGCCTGCATCGAACGGAGGCGGACAGGCCAATGATGACAAGGGAAAATCTAGCATTGCTTCTACTATCCGTGTGGAGCACTCCAAGCTGGATCATCTGATGAATCTGATTGGCGAGCTTATCATTAATAGGAACCGTTTTTCCATGCTTGCCAAAAGCCTGGAGGAAGGAGAGGACCGGGTAACAGTTGCCCAGCAATTGAATGAGACCACCTATTCCATGGGCCGGATCTCCGATGACCTGCAGGCCACCATTATGAATGTTCGCATGGTGCCGGTGCAGATGGTCTTTTCCAAGTTCCCACGCTTGATCCGGGATCTTAGCCGTAAAAGCGGCAAAAGGGTGGAATTGATTATGGAAGGGGAGGAAACCGAGCTGGACAAAAGCGTGGTGGAACTAATCGGGGATCCCCTTGTCCATTTGTTGCGCAATGCCATAGATCACGGCCTGGAGAGTCCGCAAAAGCGGGAGGAGGCTGGTAAACCGGAGACTGGAAAAGTCTGGTTGAGGGCGGCACACAGAGGGAATTCCGTAGTCATTGAAGTTGAAGATGACGGAGGGGGAATAGATGCGGACAAGATGCGCAAAAAAGGAGTGGAAAAAGGCATTGTTTCTGAAGAGGATGCCCGTAATCTGGATGAGCAGGAAGCGATAGAATTGATGTTCGCCCCTGGTTTTTCCACCGCTGAGGAAGTCACGGACATCTCCGGCCGCGGTGTGGGTATGGATGTTGTCCGCAACAACATAAAGAGCCTCAAGGGGAGTATGCACGTGGAGTCCACTTTGGGACAGGGTTCCAAATTTACCGTCAGCCTGCCTCTGACCCTGGCCATAATCGATGCCCTTATGATCAAGGCCGGAGGGGACACATTTGCCATCCCCCTGGATTCGGTTTCCCAGACTACCAAGATTGAGACAGGGGACCTAAGCGAGGTGAACAAGCGTAAGGCGATTACTTTGCGCGGAGAAGTGCTGGGAGTTATGGAATTGGCAGAGATCCTGGATTTGCCGGAAAAGGGTTCGGAGCGGGAAATGCTGCCCTTGGTGATACTTAGTGTTGCCGGCCGCCGACTGGGACTTGTAGTCGATGATCTCCTGGAACGCCAAGAAATAGTTATTAAATCCCTGGGTGATTATCTCGGGGACTTGCAAGGTGTTGCCGGGGCAACCATTATGGGAAACGGACATGTGGTTCTTATCCTGGACCCGCACGAATTATATCGGCTTTCAACCACCAAGGGGACGTCCGGATAAATTTGTTTACAACAATTGCTGGCCCTGGTTCGCTATCGTGTTTTATTGATATTTTTTTAGTAGTGACCCGGACCCTGCCAATCATTGGATACAATGTGTTTTATTAAGAGTAGTAATCAGTGGCATGAATTAGCTTAATTTTTTCTCTTCCCTGATTATTTCCGTCCCGAGCCGGCGTCCTTTATAGATGGACCGCCGGCTTTTTTTGTCTGTATTTTTTCCCTCTTGCCAGGGTTTGAAGTCTTATAATTTCCTTGCATTCCAAAGCCCCTGTTCCCCATTCAGCGATGGAGATATGTCAAGAATAGTTAGGAAAATTGTTTTGCGCAATTTAGAATTTAGTTGTAATTTGGAGCAATTCAAAGAAAGCAAAAGCCAGGGTTGTGGAAAAAATAAGGGTGCTTGTGGACAGAGTGGATTGAGTTGGTTTTTATCCTCGCAATCATTGAAGAACTTTATTTCATCCTACATACCATATACAAGGGATGTTTCGAATATAGTCTGTTGGGTCAGTAGGTTAAGTTGTAAAATTATTGATTTCCAAACAGGGGCAATATTCGCTTAACCGGAGTTGCTTAAATCCGATTCCGGCGTTTAGAAGCAGTACCTATGAATGGAGCATGGTCCCGTATTCAAAACGTCTTGGAGAACTGTCTGCAGAAAGGGGTGTACAGGGTCTGGATTCAACCTCTTAAAGGTGAAGTCAGCGGGCAGACACTGTATTTGAAAGCGCCCAACGAATTCGTGTCCGAATGGATCAAGGACAGGCATTCACAGCAGATAATCGAAGCCGCAAAAGGTGTTTTGGGGTTCAGTCCCACCCTGGACGTACGTGTTGAAAAATCCGAAAATAGCGCTTCTGCTCAAGCTGCTGTAAAAACACAGCGTAGGGAGCGCCAGATGCAATTGCCTGTAGCCCCCGACCTTGGCTTGAATAAAGGATTTAGCTTTGATTTTGAGAGATTCGTTGTCGGCCCCAGCAACGAATTGGCCTATGCAGCCTCTAAATCCGTGTGTAACCCGGAATTGGGCACAGACCAGCTCTTTTTGTCATCCTCTCCGGGACTGGGTAAAACCCACCTTATTCATTCAATAGGTTCCTTAATGGGAGAGAACGGGAATAAGAAGAAAATCCGGGCGGCTTATCTTTCCGCTGAAGAGTTTGCCAATCAGATGATTTATGCCTTGAAAAACAAACGTATTGAGGAGTTTAAGAAGAAGTTTCGGGATTCTATAGACGTGCTCCTTTTGGAGGACATCCATTTCTTCCAGGGTAAGGAAAAGATTCAGGATGAATTCATGGCCACTATTGATGCCTTGAAGAACCAGGGCAAAAAAATTGCTATGTCTTGTACTTTTTTACCCAAAGAACTTAAGGATGTGGACTCTCACCTAATGTCCCGATTGAACCAGGGTCTTTTGGCTGTAATCGACAAACCGGATTTTCACACCCGCCTGCGTATATTGGAAAACAAATCCAGAGGGATGCAGGTTGTGGTCCCCGGAGAGGTCAATGAACTCTTGGCGGAGAAGATACACTCTGATGTACGCCAACTTGAAAGTTGTCTCCAAAACCTTATCCTCAAAGCCCGACTGATGAAGCAGGAAATATCCTTGGATTTGGCTTGGGAGATATTACAAAACTATGATGTGCAGGGACCGGCTATTGATATGTCCAAGATTGTCAATTTTGTCTGTTCCGCCTATAATATGAGCAAGTCTCAGCTTGCTTCCAAGAGCAGAAAAAAGCAATTTGTCCTGGCCAGAAATACCGCCTTTTATCTGGCCCGGAAACACACGGAATTGTCATTGAAAGAAATCGGCAGGAGTTTTAACCGGCGGCATTCCACAGTACTCAAGGGAATATCCAGCCTGGAGCGGGAGATCACCCGTCAAACTCCCGTGGGGAGACAGGTCAAGGAGACCATCAACCGCCTGGAAGGTTGACCAATTCCAATTCCCCCCAAGCCCCGATTTCCTCACCCTTTTGCCCCAATATCCCTCGAACACCCTTATTTCTCAGTTTTTCCCCTTGTGAGAGCATTTTTTTTAGTCCCTTTCTCCCTTGCAATAAATTGGCCAGAGCGGTGGCCGCGGCATCCGCTATAAATCCGTCTTTCGCCAAGACCAAGGCCAGGTCACCTTCTCCCAGGCTCAGAGAGTGACCAATGGTCGCGGAAGAGGAGCAAAGAGCGCACGGAAATTGTTCAGCCGAGAGGCGAATCCCCAAGCAAACCCCCTGCTGCGGATCGCCCAGTATGCCCACTGTCCTTTCCCTGGTAGAGTAAAGATAAGTGTCCCCTCCGTTTTCCACTAATAAGTTGGGGCTGACATCTACAAACTCCTGAGCGACCATATGGGCGATGCCCCCGGCAACTGCAGCCATGGGTCCCGTTTGTAAGGCCTCTCCGGCCTCGGCCATCCTGCTGATTATTTCCGGAGAATTTATCGGAACGGAAACGGGACTCAGGGAATTCATGAATTGGGGATGCATACCGGAAAAACTTTTTATCTCCGAGCGCAGGACCTGTATATAGTCCAGGATTTCCGAGCTTAAATCCTTTTCCGCGGTGATCCACAGATCGGTTTCTTCTAGAATGACCTGAAAGCCTTTTTCCTTTCCTTCCGGGGAACATAGACGTCGATAATATCTGTCTGTGCGGGAATATTCTGTAGCCATTGCCCAAATAAAATAGTTGTTTTTATTCCTGTATGCAATGGATTTTGTGTGGACGGGCAGTAGATATATTAGCGATGACAGGTCTCGGGCGTAAAATCAGCATGCTTTTTTTATCACTTGGTTATCCGGAAATTCAAAAATTTCCGGGTTTAGAAATATAACGTTTCCAATTCGGAAATGCGTTAAAAGCATGCAAAAAGATCAGGCGGAAAAAATATAAAAAATCCACACGCTGTGTCCAAGAGCCGTCTTTGTTTCAATTTGGCTTATTGTATGAGAAAAAAAAAGACTGTCATTTTCTTGACTAATGGAATATCCTGCTTATTCTTATCTAGCAGTGGACAAAAGTTGTAAATTTTTCAAAGGAGATATTGTTCCTTATGGAATACAAGGATTATTATAGTTTACTAGGTGTGGACAAGAACGCCTCCAAGGAGGAGATCTCCAAGGCCTATAAAAAACTGGCCCGGAAGTATCATCCGGACTTGAATCCCGATGATCCTGAAGCGGAAAAGAAATTCAAGGATATCGGAGAGGCCTATGAAGTCCTTAAGGACGACGAAAAACGCAGGATGTATGACTCCCTGGGTGCGGATTGGCAGCATGGACAGAATTTTCAGCCCCCGCCTGGCTATGAGAACGCCCAGTTCAACTTTCAGGGCGGCGGTGGCCCGGAAGGTTTTGATATGGGTGGATTCAGCGAATTCTTTGAAACTATATTCGGTGGAGGATTCGGGGGAAGAGGCCGAACCGGCTTTAAGCGGGGTCCGTCTTTTGGCGGCTTCGGTCCCGGGGCCTTCTCCGAAGGGATGGGTGGTTTCCAGTCCAAGGGCCGTAATGTAGAGGCGGATTTGGAGATCACCCTGGAAGATGCCTATCGCGGGGGGAAAAAAAGCGTAACTCTCCAGGAACAGGTACCTGGAGTGGATGGACGCGCGCATACGCAGAACAAGACACTGGAAGTGAACATCCCTCCGGGCGTAAAGGACGGAAGCAAAATACGTCTTTCCGGGCAGGGAAGTCCGGGAATGGGTGGAGGCCCGGCAGGGGACCTTTATATACGTGTCAGGCTGGCCCAGCATCCACAGTTCAAGGTAGAAGGTCAGGATATTTACTACGACTTGCCTTTGGCCCCTTGGGAAGCTGCTCTGGGAACCAAGGTCAATGTCCCCACCCTGGACGGTCGGGTGGAAATGAATATTCCTGCCGGTACAAGCAGCGGACAGAAGTTGCGTCTGAAAGGCAAGGGACTTGGACGGGGAGCCAAAAAAGGAGATCAATTGGTGCGCATTATGATAAGGGTTCCCCGGCGAGTCTCGGAGAAGGAAAAGAGCCTGTGGGAAGAGTTGGCCAGGGAGTCCGGATTTAATCCGAGGAGTTAAAAAGCGGAGGCGGGATGAGTGAGAAATTCGTGGATATCAGAAACGAGTCCAATCCGGCTAAATCCAAGTTATTGCATTGGTCGGAATTCGTTCGAGCCTGTGAAGTGAATCCGCACCGCTTGGGCGAGTTGGTGGAAATGGGCTGGATAAATTCCGTGTGTACCCAAAACAACGATTATCTCTTTCCTGAAAAAGAGATATTCAAGGTGCGAAAGCTGGTTCGCCTGTGCAAGGACTTTGGACTTTCTACAGTGGGAGGGGTTATCATTGTCGATCTTTTAGAGGAGATAGAAGAGCTAAAGCGCGAGGTATCCGAGCTTCGCGGCTTGCTATAGTGGCCATGCGGCAAAAGCGCTTGCGGGGAGGCCGGGAAAAGATAGATATTGCCCTTTTGCGGATTTTAGGGGCGCTATCCGTGTAGTTGCCCAAAATTTTCCCTTGGGTTGTCTTGCTTAAGGGATATAAGAGTTTCTATCCGGCATGTAGCCGGAAGAGATATACAAGGAGGATGTTATGGATATAAACAAATTTACTCAAAAATCGCAGGAAGCTATTTCTGATGCCCAGAACATGGCCTTGAGGCACAAGCATCAGCAGGTGGATGCCGAACATTTGTTCAAGGCTTTTTTGGGACAGGAAAACGGCCTTGTCCCCCGTCTTTTGGAGAAGGCCGGATATAATACAGCGAATATAGATTCCGCGTTGGATCGCGAGTTGGGCAAATTCCCTAGTGTAACAGGACCGGGAGGACAGCCGGGCCAGATTTACGTCACCCAGCGGGTGAACGATATTTTGCTCAAATCGCAGGATCTAGCGGGGCAAATGAAAGACGAATACGTTAGTGTAGAGCACATATTCCTGACTCTGCTGCAAGAGTCCGAGTCTACCGGCGTGGGACGGATATGCAAGGAGTTCAGGCTGGACAGGGACAAGATCCTGAATGTGCTTACCGAGTTGCGGGGTAATCAGCGGGTCACCTCGGCCAATCCCGAGGATACCTATGATGCTCTAAAGAAATATGGCCGGGATTTGGTGGAAGAGGCCCGCCAGGGACAATTGGATCCGGTTATCGGCCGGGACATGGAGATTCGCCGCAGCATCCGCATCCTGTCTAGGCGGACCAAGAACAATCCGGTGCTCATCGGCGAAGCCGGTGTGGGCAAGACGGCTATAGTCGAGGGGATAGCCCAGCGTATCCTGAATGGAGATGTCCCGGAAGGTCTGAAGGAGAAAACCATTTTTGCCCTGGACATGGGGGCCCTTATAGCCGGAGCGAAATACCGCGGAGAATTCGAGGAACGGCTGAAGGCTGTTTTAAAGGAGGTACAGAACTCCGAGGGCCGGGTGCTGCTTTTTATAGATGAGATGCATACAATAGTCGGAGCTGGGCGTACAGACGGATCCATGGATGCGGGCAACCTCTTGAAACCCATGCTGGCCCGGGGGGAACTGCACTGCATCGGGGCGACTACTATAGAGGAGTATCGCAAGAATGTGGAAAAGGATCCCGCCCTGGAGCGCCGTTTTCAACCGGTAATGGTGGATGAGCCCGGAGTGGAGGATACCATTTCCATCCTCCGTGGCTTGAAGGAACGCTTTGAGGTGCACCACGGGGTGCGTATAAGTGATAGTGCCTTGGTAACATCTGCTGTGTTGTCCCATAGATATATCACGGATCGCCAACTGCCGGACAAGGCCATAGATCTGATTGACGAGTCTGCATCCAAGATCCGCACGGAGATAGATTCCCTACCCACGGAGCTGGACGAGATCAACCGGAAGGTCATGCAATTGGAGATCGAGCAGGAGGCTCTGAAGAAGGAAAAGGACGAGGCTTCCAAGGAACGGCTGGAAAAATTGGGTAAGGAACTTGCCGAACTGCGGGAAAAGCAATCCAGTCTGATTGCGCAGTGGGAGAAAGAGAAGGAAGGGATAAATCGTTTGCGCAACCTTAAGGAGGAGATAGAAAAGACCCGCTTGGAAATTGAGAAAGCGGAGCGCAATTACGATCTAAACCGGGCTGCAGAACTGCGCTACGGGCATCTTAATCAGTTGGAACAGGAACTTGCGGAAAAAGAAAAGGTCTATGGTCAGGACCATGAGCAGTCCGAGGGTATGCTCAAGGAAGTAGTCGGACCGGATGATGTTGCGGAGATCATATCCAAGTGGACCGGAATTCCGGTAAGTAGGTTAATGGAAGGTGAAAGAGAGAAACTCTTGAAATTATCCGAGGTACTTCATGGCCGTGTAGTGGGCCAGGATGAGGCCGTGGATGCGGTTGCGGACGCGGTGGTCCGGGCCCGAGCCGGTCTCAAAGATCCCAATCGTCCTATTGGTTCTTTTCTGTTTTTCGGCCCTACCGGAGTGGGCAAAACCGAACTCTGCAAGACTTTGGCCCGGACTCTTTTTGACACCGAAGAGAATATGATCCGCATGGATATGTCCGAATATATGGAAAAGCATACTGTCGCCCGTCTGGTGGGAGCTCCTCCGGGATATGTAGGTTACGATGAAGGAGGGCAGCTGACTGAATCGGTGCGGCGTAAGCCGTATAGCGTGATCCTGTTTGATGAAGTGGAAAAAGCGCATGTGGATGTATTTAATGTCTTGTTGCAGATAATGGATGATGGGCGGCTTACTGATAGCCACGGCCGCACTGTTGATTTCAAGAACACGATTATAATAATGACTTCCAATCTGGGTTCGGAATATTTGCTTGAAGGTATTACGGACGAAGGTGAGTTGAAATCCGCTGCCCGGGATCAGGTGATGAATGTAGTCCGGGGGCACTTTCGCCCGGAGTTCTTGAACCGGGTGGACGAAGTGGTCTTGTTCAAGCCCCTGCTTCGCGAAGAGATCAAAAAGATTATTGGGTTGATGCTGGAAGAGATACGGCAGAGATTGGAAGAGCGCAAAGTGGACATCGAACTGAGTCCTGAGGCCGAGGAGTTAATCGCTCGGGAAGCTTATGATCCTGTATACGGTGCTCGGCCCCTAAAGCGGTATCTGCAGCACACTATTGAGACCCAATTGGCTCGCAAACTTATTAGCGGGGAATTAAAAGAGGGACAAAAAGTGACAGTCAAGGCAGAAGACTCGGGTCTGTATTTTCAGATAGCCGAACAGGTCAACTAATTGTTTCCATCCGGAAATTTTTGAATTTCCGGATAAGAACTAATTAATTCCCGCTATTGTCTTTTGCCTTAACTGCATGATAAAGGAAAGAAGTGCCTTTGTAAAATGGGGCGCTTCTTTTTTATATAAAAAAAAGGGAATTCTATGCAAAATATTTTGTGTTTGGATATAGGCAGTGGCACTCAGGATGTATTTTATTACCAATCCGGCAAAGGTATCGAGAATTGCCCGAAATTTATTCTCCCTTCCCCGGCTGTTGCCCTTTCCCGGGAAATATCCCGGCATACGGCAAAGGGAAATGCCCTTTTTTTGTACGGTAAAAATATGGGAGGGGGTTTTTCCAAGGCCGTGCATTCACATATCCAGGCCGGATTACCCATTTGTTCCACCCCGTCCGCGGCCTATGCTCTGGCTGATGACTTAGATAAGGTGCGGTCCAGGGGGGTGGAAATAACCACAAATTGTCCGGAGGGGTATGCTTCCCTTTATCTTGCGGATTTTTCTCCAGGCTTCTGGAGGGCCTTTTTGCAGGCCGCTGGTCTGGATTATCCCGATTTAGTGCTTGCCTGTGCGCAGGATCATGGTTTTCATCCCCAAAAGAGCAATCGCCGTGGCCGATTCGCTCTATGGGAAAAGTTTCTGGATTTAAGTGGCGGAGACCCCGAAGGGTTGGTTTTTCCATCGCCACCGGAAGAAATGACCAGACTAAAAGCTATAAAGGAAGATATTGGAGGCGGACTGGTGAGCGATAGCGGTTCCGCGGCAGTATTGGGAGCGCTTTTCGATGCGGAAAATGAAAAACTTTCCCGGCGGGAAGGGATTTGTGTGCTAAATATCGGCAATAGCCATACAATCGCCTTTCTCATTTACGCGGATCGAATTTGGGGCGTGTATGAACACCACACAGGCATGCTAGATGAGGAGAAGCTCCGGAATCATTTGGGACTATTTCGCAGTGGTCGCTTGAGTGACGAAGAAGTCTTTGCAGACAAGGGACACGGCTGTTTCATTGCCGACTTGCCCCCAGAGGCTTCCTTCGCGACAGTGTTGGTCCTGGGGCCGAAAAGAGGGCTCATGCAAGCGGCGGATGTACATTATCCCTGTCCCGGCGGGGATATGATGCTTGCCGGTTGTTTCGGGCTTTTAAAAGGATATCTTAAACAAAAGAAAGGATGATTTAGTGGATAATTATACTTTGGTTCGTCCGGGGCATCTGAATCACCATGGTTATCTTTTTGGTGGGGCTATGCTCAAATGGGTGGATGAGTTCGCCTGGCTGGTAGCTACCAAGGAATACCGAGGCTGTCGTTTGGTAACGGTGGCCATGGACGAAATACGTTTTCGTGAACCGGTAGTGGAAGGTTCTATTTTGCGCTTCAATATTGAACAGGGAGAAAAAGGCCGGACTTCTCTGACCTACACAGTGGATGTCTTCGCTGATGCTCCCGGAGCACCGGAGGAGAAATGGGTTTTTGCCACGCGGGTGACTTTTGTCCGGGTGGATGAGAGCGGGGAAAAGACCGCCATACCCTAGTCCTTGTCCTCTTCTATATTTTTCGGGCTGCAACACCTGCCGAATTCTTCCAGCAGGTTTTCTTTGGCTGCCTCCAGCTCCTCACGGTAAAAGGATACAGGCATTTCCATGCCGCAAGCCCTGCAGCATACCCGGGCCTTTGCTCACCTGCCTTGTATTAGCGCTTCGCCTCCGCAAAAGATGCATTTAAGACGAATATCTTCTGTATCTTGGTTTGGCCGGGAGGACAATTGGATATACTCCTTTTTATTAGTTGTTTTTGGGTCCTGGTTGTTTTTTATTGTTTGTCTTAGTCCCCCATTTGTTTAAAATTTCCTTGAGGGTGCCTTTCTCGAAAGGTTTGGTCAGATAGTCAACCATTCCGTTTTTTATGCTTTGATCAATCACTTCCTTTTGGGCATCTGCTGTGAGTGCGATTATGGCGGGAGCATTTTGCGAAGTGTATTCTTTCAGGATTTCCCTTGTGGCTTCGCCTCCGTTTAATTTGGGCATGTGCAGATCCATCAGGACTATGTGGAAATTTTCCTCCTTCCCTAACCGCACGGCCTCTTCCCCGTCCGAGGCTATGCGGTAGTCATGCCCCAGCATTTTTAAAAAGGTGCTGGTCAGTTTTTGGTTTACTGGATCGTCTTCAGCAATAAGGATACGCAATTGCCTATCCGTTGGATATTGTGATTCAGACATCTCCGTAGCAAAATTTTTTCCCTTGTCCGCCATTTCGGGAGAGCGGGGGAGTGTTACAGGCATATAAAAGGTAAAAGTGCTTCCCTCTCCAGGTGTACTTTCTACAACGATTTCCCCGTTCAATTGATGGGCCAGATTGCGGCTTATGGCCAATCCCAGTCCCGTACCTCCAAATTCCCGGGTGAATGTGGTATCCGCTTGGGAAAAGGGATCGAATATCTTCCCCATGTCTTTTTCCTCGATGCCTATTCCGGTATCCTGTACCTGTATCACGAGTGTACTGTTTTCGGAATCGGGATTCTCCGGTTTCGCGGATACATGCACTTCCCCTTCCTGGGTGTATTTAATGGCGTTGTTTACCAGGTTGAGAAGTATCTGCCGTATGGCCCGCGAATCCGAAGCTATAAGAGTGGGGATGTTCTCGTTTATTTGAAATCCGAAGTGCAGATTTTTTTTATCCGCCATGGGGGCAAAGGATTTTAGGTTTTGCTGGAGTAGGTGTTTTATATGTACAGGGGCTATCTCAAGCTCGGTTTTCCCCGATTCAATCTTGGACAGTTCTAGTATGTCCCCGATTAGCGTAAGCAGATTCTCTCCGGATTCTTTTATTATCTGTGAAAATTCCTGCTGTTCCTCGTTTAAAGGGGAATCCAAAAGCAAATCGCAAAAGCCGATTATGGCATTAAGAGGGGTCCTTAGTTCATGGCTCATGACAGCCAAAAAATCCGACTTGGCCTTGTTAGCCTTTTCTGCGGATTCTTTAGCCTCTTGGAGTTCTTTTTGTGCTTTGTATTCCTCGGTTATGTCACTAGCGGTTATGGCAATGCCGTCCCCGCTTTTGATAACCCGCTGCTGTAACCATTCCGCCTTGATGCTTTGGTCCTCTATGTTTATTTTTCTTTCCAATGGCTCGCCGCTTTCAAAGACCTCCTTGTATTTGGCGAGAAATCGGGGGTCCTTGTATTGGCTGGGGAATAAAGTACATAGTTTGTTCCCGATTATCTCTTGTCGACCACAGCCTATAAGCTCCTCTCCCTTGCTGTTTAAATCCAGAAAGGTAAAATCAATTATTTCGCCTTGGACATCCTTTACCGGCTGAAGCCAGAAAAATGCATCCGTACTGCTTTCCGTGGCCGCTTTGTATCTTTGTTCCGTTTTTTGCAGGGCCAGATGGGCCTGTTTGAGGCTGGTGATATTGGTAAAGGTTAAGACAGCGCCGCTGGCTTCTTCTTCCTTTTTTTCGTTTATAAAAGGCTGAATACGGAGCAGAAGCCAGTCTCCGTTTTTGGTCATGATAATATCTTCTTTCCTGCGCTTGGAACTGATGGATTCGCGTATATCCCGCAAGAGCTTTTCGTGATCCATAAGCCCCAGGCTGGCAATATGTTCAATGGGTCTGCCAATGTCTTGGTCCATTAGCTTGAACATCTTGGATATACCCGGGTTGAATTTGCGGATGTGCAGGCTGGAATCCAAAAAAAGTATCCCGGCATCTATGGATTTGAGCAGGTTTTCATGGTCTTGATCCAGCTGTTCGAGCTCCTTGTTTTTCCTTTCGTACTCCGTATTTACTGCCTGCAGTTCTTCGTTAGAGGCCTGCAGTTCCTCATTGGAGGTCTGTAATCCCTCGTTGGCTGTCTGCAGTTCTTCTATCGAGGTTTGGAGAGCCTCCTGGGAGGATCTCAGCTCTTCTTCCAGTTTTTGTACCCGCGGGCGCGGTTCTTGTTCCGAGTTGAACTTTTTCTGGTCTTTGTTCTCGGATGCTTCTGTGTGTTGGTGCCGGATGAAGGAAACCAGGTAATAGAGCTTCTTGCTTTTGGGTTCGGAGATGTCCTCTATCTTGATGTCCACGTGGAAATGGTGTTCTCCCACTTCTGCGGGGATATTTTGCATAAGCACCGGTTGACCAGGGTTTGTGGAAGATTTTTTTTGTATAGCCGTGTTTAAAGCAATCTGCATATCCTCCGGCAATAGATTTATCAGGTTTTCTTCCACCCGCCCGGAATGGAATCGCAAAAATTCGTGGGCATTCCCGAATATATGTATTACTTTTTGATCATCATCCAGAAGAAAAGCCGGGGGCATGAATTTAGCCAATATGCGGTCGTATACGGGAAGCAGTCTGCGCTCGCCAGTGCTTGGCTGTTGCACGGGGATTTGTTGCTTAGAGTCCATTGCAGTCAAGTCCTTCTCGTGGTAGTTTGAATTTCCCAAGTGGATTTGAGGGGGTCATCCTTGATTTTATGAATATTTTTGCTTTCTTGTCTATAGATTGAAAATGGTTATTTTGCCTTAAAGCCCAATTTTTCCCTTGCTTCTCTTAAGAGTATTGCCTGGGAGTAGGCCTTTTCACCTGTAGCGCATCCAGCACCCCCTACCCGGACATCGTGATCGGGCTTTTTTTTGTTCAAGGTATCCGCAGTAACTTTTTTTCTACCAGCGGAAGTACCCATGTCTATAATTTTGCTAGGCTGAAATCCTTTTTTGGTTCCCCTACGATTGTGCCCTTCTTGGTTGTTTCCCATATTTATATTCCGTTGTTTATAAGATTTATGGGAAATCAAGGTCGTGCAAAGTATTGTCTGCCGGGGAGTGGGTTAACACTTTGAATTTGCTAAAGATTAAAACAAAGGGCTACCTCTGTTCTTAATTGACGAATAAGGACTTTAATATTTATGGATATAAGTGGTTCTCCGGTGAAGGGAATGAATTTTTAATAGTTCCTTCGTCTAGCCCTTTTTTAGGCCAAACTTCCGGCTCAGTGTTTTCTATGCCTCGCCACAGGGGGATGCTTGCCCCCTCCCGCCTCGAAATCTTAATTTAGGCACGGGGACTCCTCTCTTTTTGGCGGACCAAGAAAACATATGAGTCTGTCGCTAGGCACATCCACACAAATCAGGCGAAGAAAGTCCATAGGTAGCGTCACAGAGACATATAAATTCTCCCATAAACATGGAAAAAAGATGAAAAGACCCAAGTTGCCCGTGTCTGGGTATATACACATACGCCTGCGACGGATATGCCTTTGCAGGCAATGTTAAGTTTTAAGCTGAAAGTTTTCAGTAAAATCAAAAATTTGCAAGATTTAATCTGTGCATTTAACTCCAGTCTTCAACTTTTTGCAATTGTGTCTATACATATATGGGTGGGCAACAAAGTAGTTTGAGCAGATGAAAAAATACAGGGATCATTACTTCAAAAAAGCCAAGCAGGATAAATATCCCGCTCGTTCGGTATATAAATTAAAAGAAATGGATCGGCAATTCAAGCTGTTTAAGCCGGGTCAAAAAATTATCGATCTGGGAGCGGCACCGGGTTCATGGACTATGTTCGCCTCGGAACGGACGGGCAATAAAGGGGAGATAGTGGCCGTGGATTTTAATCCGCTTAACGTGGATACCCCGGCCAATGTCTCTTTTGTTCAGGAGGACATTTTTGACCAAGAGGGGGGACTGGAGGAAAAAGTCCGGGAGTTGGTACCCTGTGATTTGGTGCTGAGTGATATGGCCCCCCAGACTACGGGGATTAAATTCACGGACCAGGCTCGCTCGCATAGACTTGCGGAAAGGGCTTTTGAGCTGTCCTTGGATTGGCTAAAGCCCGGAGGACACTTGGTGGTCAAGATATTTCAGGGGCCGGACTCTCAGGAGCTGGCGCGGAGGATCAAACTCGATTTCAAACGGGTAAAACAATTCAAACCGAAAAGTTCCCGGGGGGAAAGCAAGGAAATATTTTTTCTGGGAATGGAAAAAAAACTCCCTAAGGAGTAAGTATATTTTTTGAGGAGGATAATTAATGGCTGGACATAGCAAATGGCATAATATTCAACATCGCAAAGGCCGTCAGGACGCCAAGAAAGGTAAACAGTTTACCAAAGCGGCCAAGGAGATCATCCTGGCTGCAAGAGAAGGTGGAGGAGATCCGGAGCACAATGTGCGTCTCCGTGCCGCTTTGGAAACGGCCAAGGCGGTAAATATGCCCAAGGATCGCCGGGAGACTGCCATCAAGAAAGGTACCGGGGAACTAGCCGCAGATAGCATTGAAGAGGTGGTTTATGAAGGCTATGGGCCGGGAGGTGTAGCCATGCTTATTGAAGCGGCTACGGACAATAAGAATCGCACGGTAGCCGAGATTCGGCATATTATGAGCAAGGGCGGTGGATCTCTGGGAGAAGCGGGTTGTGTGGCCTGGATGTTCGAGAAATTGGGTATATTGTCTTTTGACAAAGAGAAATTTTCCGAGGAAGAAATAATGGAAGTGGGGCTGGAGGCCGGAATAGAGGATGTGCAGGATGACGGGGACCAATGGCAGGTGAAATGCTCTCCCGAAGATTACAACGATGTCAAGGAGGCGTTCGAGAAGAGGGGGATGGAGTTTACCGAGGCGGAAGTGACCATGGTGCCCCAGAATTACGTACCCGTGGATGCAGAGACCGGAAGAAAGCTTTACGCTGTTTATGAAAAACTGGATGATCATGATGATGTGCAGAATGTATATGCCAATTTTGAACTTACTGATGATGCCTACCATGAACTTCAGGCCGAAGCATCATAGAAAGGGCGTTTAGTTGAAAATAGTTATTGGTCTGGATCCCGGGTCCAGATGCACCGGTGTGGGAGTAATCCGGGAACAGTCCGGTAAATTGGAGCTTATGCACACCGGGACTATCCGTCCCGGAGCGAAAAATGATTTGAGCGAACGCCTAGGGGAACTGTTTCTGCGTACCGGAGAAATTCTGGATGAATTCCTGCCGGACTTTGCGGCTATTGAAGACGTTTTTACCGCATATAATGCCTCTTCTGCGCTTAAACTGGGTCAAGCCCGGGGAGCGATAATTGCCGCCTGTACTTCGCGGGGGATTCCTGTACATTCCTGCGAACCGACAATGGTCAAGAAATCCCTTGTCGGGGCGGGAAGAGCGGACAAATCACAGGTGGCCTTCATGGTGGGGCAGCTTCTGGGGTGCAAGCCGGATTGGGCCCAAGACAGCAGCGATGCCTTGGCTGTGGCCATAGCTTTTCTCAATCAGCAACGCATGTCCCGTTTGGGGGCAAAATAGCTTATGATTTCCTATCTACAAGGCAGAGTAGTGAAAATGGAGGAGAGATCCTGCTTGGTTGTAACCACACAGGGAGTGGGATATGAAGTCTTTTTGTCTCCACGCGGCTTGCAGGCACTTGGGGGCAGGGAAGAGGCTGAACTGTATGTGTATACAGTTGTTCGCGAGGACTCTTTGGATCTATATGGTTTTCCTACCTGGGAGGAACGAAAAACCTTTGCTGTCTTGGTGGACTTACCCAAGCTTGGGCCAAAGACGGCACTGGCAATGCTCAATTGCTTTAATCCTTCCCAATTATCCGGGCTGGCAGCCGCTAACGATGAGCAATCCCTAGCTTCGGTCCCGGGTATCGGCGCCAAAACCGCCCGCCGGATACTTCTGGACTTAAAGGACCGTCTTGATTTTATTGATTCCGGGGAGCAGACGTCCGTGGGGCCTGCATCTGGGGAAAATTCGGTTTATGCGGATGTCCTCTCTGGTCTTTCCTCTCTAGGATATAGTTCCTCCGAGATTTCTGCCCTTGCAAACGAGGTTTTGCAAAGCGATCCGGATTTGGATGTTTCCGGGGCGATTCGGGCGGTGTTGAAACTGAAGGCGCGAGAGAAGCAATGAGCGGCAACGCATTCGAAGAAAATATCCGTCCCAAGCGGCTTTCTGACTTTGTTGGACAGGGGGATGTACGCCAAAACCTGCAGGTCTATCTGCAGGCTGCACTGGAGAGGGGGCAGCATCTGGACCATACCCTGCTTTACGGGAACCCTGGGCTGGGAAAGACCACCCTGGCTCAGATAATGGGCAGTGAGCTGGGGGTGAACATGGTTAGTACCTCCGGACCTGTTCTGGAAAAAAGCGGGGACCTGGCTGCGATTCTTACCAACCTGAACCGCAATGATATCCTGTTTATAGATGAAGTGCACCGCATGCCGCCGAGTGTTGAGGAAATACTTTATCCGGGAATGGAGGATTACAAGCTGGATCTTATCGTGGGGCAGGGACCTGGAGCGAGAACGGTAAAAATCGATCTGGAGCCGTTTACTCTTGTCGGAGCCACCACCCGCCTTGGGCTTTTGAGTTCTCCTCTGCGGGATCGTTTCGGGGTTATTTGCCGTCTGGAATTTTATACCCCGCAGGAACTGGCCCAGATTGTCCAACGTTCGGCGGGGATTTTGGAAGTGGAACTGACCGAGGACGGCGCTTTGGAACTCGGTCGGCGTTCCCGCGGCACTCCACGCATAGCCAATCGGCTTTTACGCCGGGTTCGCGATTTCGCCCTGGTGGAAGGACGGGAAAAAATCGATGCCGAGGTGGCCTCCGCGTCATTGGAAGTTATGGATGTAGACAAGGATGGTCTGGATTTAATGGATCGGACGATACTCAAATGCATAATTACCCATTTTTCCGGGGGGCCGGTGGGAGTAAAGAGTATTGCCGCGGCCTGTTCGGAGGAAGTCCGGACCATAGAAGAAATATATGAGCCTTTTTTGATTCAGAGCGGATTTCTTAAAAGGACTTCGCGGGGCCGTGTAGCCACGGATAAAGCCTATGCCCACCTGGATATGCGTTTGGAAAAGATGGGGCAGTTGCCCCTGAACAAAGGAGTTTGATATGTCCACACACATGGAAGTGCGACTTCTGTCCGGCACTCCGAGCCCGGAGGCGCTTATATATGCCGCGTTTCGCCAATGCTACAGTCCAGGCTATGTTGGGGATCTCTGGGAGGATCTGAAAGAAGGCAAGGTTTCCCGGGAAAAACAAAAGAATTTTATAAGCAAGGTTTTGGAGTCCGGACACGAGAGCCCCGTGGAGCATGTTTCCTATACATTTGCTATTCAAGGAGTGTCCCGTGCACTGACTCATCAGCTCGTGCGTCACCGGCTGGCTTCCTATTCACAGCAGAGCCAGAGATATGTGGATGAGAACGACTTTCAGTATATAACTCCACCTTCACTTGAGCGCATACCGGAAGCCAAAAAACGCTATGATCGTTTTATGCAGGAGGTTACTGCCGCATATGCCGATTTACAGGAGATACTCAAAGAAAACGGACGGGGTAAAAAAGCCAATGAAGATGCACGTTTTGTCCTTCCTCAAGCCTCGGAATCCAAAATAGTCGTAACCATGAATTGCCGTAGTCTTTTGCATTTTTTCGAGTTGCGCTGCTGTGAACGGGCCCAGTGGGAAATTCGGGAAATGGCCTGGGCCATGCTTAAAATATTGCGCGAGGAACTGCCGGTTATCTTTTCCGCGGCGGGGCCGAAATGTGAGCGTTTGGGATATTGCCCGGAAGGGGAGAAGTTTACCTGCGGTAAGTATCCGTTGCGTAAAGAGGGGTAAAGGGGGAAAGTCAGGGAAAATTGTTTCTTTCCAGGCAGCTCTTTAGCCAGACTTTGCGCATGTATTAAAATTGGGTCCTCGACGTTTTATGTGGATTTTCTCCTCCTGATCTTTTTGGATGCTTTTAACGAGATGCCGCGCGTTTTCTTGGCCCCGCCAAAAGTAATGGACTTAGGTGATTTCGGAATCGCTAAGGAGCATGACCAGTTCTTTATACACATGTGTGTCAAATGCCCCCTGCATATGGTTGCGCATGATCTTGAGCGCATTGAAAGAAGTCTCGGCTGGGGCATAGGGACGCTCTGAAGTTATTGCATCGTATACGTCGCAACAGGTCAGATAGCGTATGGGCAGGGGGATGTTCCTTTCCTGCAATCCACTGGGGTATCCGGAACCATCATATTTTTCGTGATGGAACATGATGCATTTTATAGTCATATGAGCCAAAGGTAGATTGGAGCAAAGATTCATCCCCAAAACAGGGTGCTGCTTTACCAAGTTCCATTCATCCGGTTCTAGTTTTCCGGGCTTGTTCAGGATTCTTTTGGGAATTTTTCGTTTACCCACATCATGCAGCAAGGCTCCCATTCCTACGTCCACTTTTTCTTTTTGGGAGAATTCGTGCTTGTTCAGGAGGGCCATGGTATAAGTGAATACATGCACGCAATGAGAATAGGTTTTATAGTCGTGTGATATCAATTTCCCGATGTTTTTTATGGCTTCCTCTTGGTCCAAGAATTCTATGGTGTCATAGACAACCTCTTTTATGTCCTCCAAATACTCCTGAGTTACTCCGGAAGGGAGTTTTTTTTCGAATATTTCCTGAATCAGATTATTGGAGGTCTTTAAAAAAATTTTGCTTCTTTCTTTTATGGGTATTTCAGAGTTATTAAGGATGGTTTTCAAATTTTCATTTACGTATTTATCGTATTCTTTTTTTTGATCATGCGGGACATAGATGCAATCTATGCCATTGTCGTAGAGTTTTTCTTTTAGTTCTTTGGTGAAATTCTCCCTTTTATTTGTATAAAGTACATATCGATAGTTATGATACAGGTAAATCTGGAAGTCCGATGAAGTATCTGTTTGAAGGACAAGAGGAGATATTGGAAAGAACCTGTTTTTTTCTTGATTCGACATTTTTTCCGCGTAAGTATTTTGTTTAGATTTTTTTCCCATTTATTTCACTCAGTGATATTAAATAAGGGCTAGCATGCGCTATATCCCCGGAGTCTATTGGAAACAGCTCGGGAAAATTTCAAAAGGGTTGTGGAATCTTTGTATGCGTAAGCCCGGGTTGTGTTGATGTCCTGAACCAATTTTTTAACTTTTGTTTGCGAAAAAGGCAAATTGCAAAATCTTGCGATTTTGGGGAGATGTCTAGCTCCGTTTTGCACAAGATCCTCAAAACCGATGAACAAACTTTTCTCCGGAGGCAGGGAGTGTATATGGAAACGCCCCCGGTCAATATATTCCTCCCACAGACTGAAGGCTCCCTCCAAGGAGTTGCAGCGTGAAGAAGGGGATTTCCCTCTTTCATGGCGGGATTTTAAACTCTGGGCCACATCTGTTCCGTGCCGTTCGATATAGATCACTTTGGCATTGGGGAATATACTGAGCCAGACGGGAAGAGTGAATGTGTTTCTAGGGTCTTTCCATCCCCAAGGGATTTCGAGGTCGAAAAGGGTCGTGTGTTTTTGGGAATTTTCTTCTCCCAAATAAGTGATTGATTCCAAGCTGCTGAGCATGGGGAGGATATATTCCTGAACCACGGGCAGATTTTCTTTGTTTTGCAATACGCTGTCCAGGGGTAGAGGGTTATCCCAACTGGCTCCCAATTCTTGCATTATACCTTGGTTGATTCCGACAAAGAAAACAGACTCGTGGTGCTTCTCTTTTTTCGCTCCCAAAAATAAACCTAGTTCCTGCAGGAGTTGAGCAAGGAGACTTGTCCCTGAACGATGCATGCCAAAAATAATAATAGGTGCGCCCAAGTCCACTCTCCGGATTAGTACCTGTTTCGTGATTAAGCCAAGGAAGTACAGGATAATATTGTTCGATATTCACCAAGGAGGGTATATACCTCCTCATAAGGGACCTCGTCCTCGTTGATCAGTTTCTCCGCCAACTTATCCATGGAATCCTGGCTGGTTGAGAGTAGGTTTTCGGCCTTTTTGTATGCCTCATTGAGCAGGGCCTCTACTTCACTGTCCACTTCCTGGGCGGTATTTTCGCTGTATTCCCGGTATGTTCCGAGTCCTTCCCCCAGAAAAACCTGCTCATTTCTGTTTCCCAAGGCCATATGTTCAAATCTGCCACTCATGCCCCATTCCAATACCATTCTCCTGGCTAGTTGGGTGGCTTGCTGGAGGTCATTACCGGCTCCGCTGGTGGCGGTGTTAAATATCAGGACCTCAGCCGCTCTTCCGCCCATCATGACTGCTAGTCGATCCTGGAGATAGCCCCGATCGTATATATATTTTTCTTCCTCAAAATCGGATCCGGTGATGGAAAAAAGGGACATCCGCTTCTCCGGCAACAGCTCTGGCCAAGAGGGTCTTCCCTGTTCCAGGTGGGCCGACTAGCATGATACCTTAAGACCGGAATCTCCGAAGGAGGATAAATAGGTAATAAAATGGGTGTATTTATGTCCATTTCTATTTTTGGTTCCTCGACGTTTGATTTGGATTTTCTCCGCCAGATTTTTGGGGATGCCCAACTACCGGCCCGGTGTTTTCCAGGTCCCGGAAAAGGGGAATGCCCCCTCTGGACTCTAGCTTTGAAAGGGAGAAAAAGTTTGGCAGCATTCAAGTTGGTAATTTTGCCAGTCTGCATCAAGAGCCCGATTTTCGGTCCGGTTTCCCCCTTTTGGCGGGACCTAGAAAACGCGCGGCCCTCTCGTTAAAAGCATCCAAAAAGATCAGGCGAAAAAAATATAAAAAATCCACACGCTGTGTCGAAGAGCCCAATTTTTGGGGTCTTGGACGGAAATCGCCTCTGTAAAGGTCCCTTCGATCTTCTCCCCCTGGACGATTATTTACTTGATTTTGTTGTTTTTCAAGTGTTTTTTGAATGTGGTATAATTAATTTGTTGTAGGTGTGCAGTATGCTGATAGTATTGCCACCCGAAAAAGAGCAGAAGAAGAAGAAGGATGATCCCCCATCGGGTGTTTGTATTCTTCATGCGATGCTCCTTGGCCCGGTTTGCTGGATACAGAGCGGAAATGCTTTTAAGGGGGCCACATTGAATATGGATATTTATATAAATATAATTGTTAAAGTTACTTAGTTTGTTTTTGCTGTCAATAAGCCGAGCAGGGACCTCTTATTTGGGGGCCTTTGCCGAAGGGAATGTGTGTTTGGGGACAGAGTAGCCTTGTTTTGGGGATACTCTTGGATGAAAGGAGGGATCCGTAGACATGGAGAAACGTCTATAGTGTTTTGCTGGGTGAGGTAGATGTAATTGCTTGTTTCCCGAGCACAATAACTTTCTGTTTCTAGGCAAGACTTTGCCATTGCCGGGTGAGAGTTAGCTAGTTTCCATCCGGGAATAGCCCTTTTCCATTTTAACGGCGTCAATTTGCGTAATTATTCGATCACGTATTAAGATACGCTCGTTCCTAATTACTTAATTTCTTTGTTAAACAGGAGAAAATATCATTTCCGGATTGGAAACGTGATATTTCTAAACCCGGAAATCTTTGAGTTTCCGGATAAGAACTAGTTTAGGACCTTGTCGCAAGCTTTTTGCAGATTAAAGGCAATCTCTCCTATTTGAGTAGCCGGGGTGGGCGAGATGAGTTTCCCTGCCCAGCGGTTTATAAGGGAAGCCTTGCGGGAAGCTTCGTCTATGGGCATGCCCCAGGCAATAAGTGAGGACACGGTCCCGGTCAGAGTGTCCCCGGTTCCCCCAATGGCCTCCATATTCTCGCTGCACGGACTCTCCACCTGGTGCATGATTCCCTCGTTGTTTATCACCAGATCGCTTTCTCCCTTGACCAACAGGTGCTTGGCTGCGTTGTTGTGTTCGTAGGCAAGCTTGGCCAGGTTTTTTGCTTTCTGGTCTCCATGCAGTATGAATCCCCGGGTATAAAAGGGATGCGGGGCCTTTTCATCAGCCAAGAAGGCCAGTTCCCCTATGTCTGGGGTAAACAGATCGTATTCCGGGGCCAGGGTGCTCATTTTGGCTGCATACATGAATCCAGCGTCAGCTATAAGAGTGGGCCTGTTAGACATTTTGTCCACTGCCTCCAGTATTCGGAATTGCCAGTCTACATCCGGTTGTAGATAATGGAATACAAGGTTCTCCTGCTCGACATGGCCCAGATTTTGGCTGAGCCAGGAGTAAAGTTCCCGGCTTCCATCCCCAAGACCAATGTCTCCAATAAGATAAGCTCGTGGATAGGGAAGGGCGAGAGCCTTGGCAATGTGCACCGCAGCAGCGATCAGGGCCGGTGTCCCTCTGTTAACCGGTATCTTTCGCCCCTTTAAGAACATGTCCTCGCCTTTAATTTCCACTTCTCCATAGGTGAGTGGAAAGTCAGTGTCTGGTACGGTCCCGACTATTCCCAGCATTGCCTTTTTAGCTCTTGATAGGCCATCTCCAGGGCATATCCGCATAGGGTGTGCCCCAGTTGTAGAGGCGGGGGCGCCTCTTCCAATCTTTTACCGCAGAGTTCAGCTGCCAGATAGGGTACATCCGGGCAGCCTCCCCCGGAAATGTTCACTATAGTACTGTCTTTTTTGTTTACAGTGATTTTCATGTTCGCCGCTCGGCACATGAAGAATTCCCCAAAGTCCTTTTTCTGGAATATGTCTACCGGCTTGAGTAGGGGGCCGGTTACGGGAATACTCTCCAATGGGGATAGATCTTTATCCTGTAAGCTGCGCTGGATGTTCATCTGTTCTATAAGGGGGAATTCGATTACCAGGTCACATCCTTTCTGTATTTCCGGCGGCGGACCCTTGACCTTTATCTTCCAGCCTTTATTTTTGAGTATGGACTCTGCGGAGATGACTTCACTGGTGTTTTCGAATAGTAAGATCCCCCGGTCGGAAGAATTCCTTGGGGTCTTTGCCCGGCTTTTGAACCCATTTAAAAGTCTTTGCAGCATATACATGTTGGAATCGATTTGGATTTTTCAGGCCCGACAATAAAGGAATGCCAAGGTTGCCGGGCCTTTTATATAGGGGAGCGATGCATTGTTTAAGTTTTTTGTCCCTTGGCCAGTATAAGGCGATATTCCTCGGTTTCTTCCCGGATTTCTTTTACCTCCCATCCCTTGCCTTCAGCTGCACGCCCCACATTCTCCTTAGAAGCATCAGTATCCACCAGGACATGGACTTCTGCTTCGGATGTTTTTTTTAGTGCCTGTACTGTATCCAGAACCGGTTGGGGGCAGGACAGGCCACGGGCATCCACTGTATCTGCCATTTGTAAATCCTCCTTTTTAAATATGTTAGACCGGTTTTTTGCGCATAGTGAACCCTATAGTCAGGCACACGGCCAAGCCAATGAACACGGCGGCTATGCCGTGGGGACCAACACCGGCCGGAGAGCTAGCCAGTCCAAAATTATGCGAGAATGCGGCACCCACAATCATGCCCAACACGAATACCGCAGCGTCACCATCTCCTTCACCGGCCATAAACAGCTGTCTCCCAGGGCATCCTCCGGCCAGGGCGAAGGCCAGACCGGCTAGGACCATGCCGCCGAAATTCCAGAGTTCTTGGGTATGTGCAACTGGCTGATTGGCAAAGCCGGGATGGAATTGGCCAAAAAGGATGTTGGTCAAAAAGGCGAAGATAAGCAAGGCCACTACTCCAGCAAAGAGATGGGTCTGTTTGAAGAGGATTAGATCCCGGAAGGCCCCCATAGTGCAAAAGCGGCTGCGTTGGGCGATGATACCTACCACCAGTCCGACGAGTAGGGATATTCCGAGAGCGGCGTGCATTGCTCCCGGACCTTTTACACTGTAAAAGAGGATCCCGTTTTTGAGTTCTCCCTGTATTTGAGGATAGAGAAACATGAGGAGGAGGAAAAAGATCATAACTCCCGGCAAAATAAGCCCCGTGGATGTATAGGTCTTTTTACTGCTTCCCAGATTGTATCCCTTTTTTAGGAAAAGCGTACCAATCCAGATTCCGACAATGAGTCCAAGCAAACCGAATATGGCGTTCAGGTCGCCTCCGGAAAGACGAAGAATAGCCCGCCACGGGCATCCCAAGAAAACCAGCGCACCTATCATCGCGAATAGGCCGAGTATGAACCGAGTAATCGGCGCTGATCCGCTGCGCGGTCTAAAATCCCGAGTGGCGAATGCCGCAATCAGTGCTCCGAGGACAAATCCAATGATTTCCGGGCGCATATACTGAACCACCGAGGCCCGATGCATGCCCACTGCCCCGGCTATATCCCGTTCGAAACAGGCCACACAAATACCCATGTTTCCGGGGTTGCCCAGTTTCTGCAAGACTGCGGCCAGCACGCCGATAACCGCACCCACAGCGATCACCCCCCAGCGGGTGGCAAAGAAGTTTTTCATCTTTTTTTCCATTTTCCCTCCAGTAAGGTTTGTTTTGAAACAATTGTACTTTTAGCTTCGGAGCTAATGCGGATGTTTAAATGCCTTTGGGCTCAATTCCAAGTAAGTCTAAACACAATCGAGGGAAAAAAGGCCAATAGCAATTTTTCATTACTCAAGCCCATTTTGATAGACAGATTTAATAGATGGTTAGGGGAGAGAGTGGGAATCTGGTGTATGGTTGATTGTATTCATATTCAAAAGAAAGATGCGTTTGCAAAAATATGTTTTTACAGGCGCAACAGTATTGCTTTTTTAAGCCCAAGACATATTGACCAATATCTGATAATAAAAGGAACCATTTATCTCCACAAATAAATTTATCCCTGTGTAGACAGGGATTTATCCCTGTGCAGACAGGGATTTTCGGGAATGCTGGCCTAAATTATCTTAGACTGGAAAAGGGCTATTTTCGGGTTCCGAACGGAAATTAGTTCAGCATGCCTTGTATTAACTGGGATGCGAAGGTTATCGTTCGAGGATGGTTGGGGAGCATGTTCATAAATTCCAGATGGGCAAGGAGTCTCCCCATAAAGAGTATCCATAAGGCTAATTGGGCTAGAACTATTATCCCCTTGAAACGGAGCGGCTGTACGCTTTTTAGGAGTGTGATGGACAAGGCAATGATAATGGCCGCAGAGATGAGGGTCAGCGTTCCGGGGATAATAAGGGGGGTGATATGGAAGTGAGGCCAAAGGAGGACAGCAATCCAGATGCATGTGGCAAAGCCGAGTATTATTCCGGCCAGAGTCCATTTACAGGAAAGCTTAAGAGCATAGCGATAGTAGTCCCGGCCGAAATCATCACGGTTGCGCCGGATTAATAGATATGCACTTCCCAATATCCCAGAAGCTAGCACTGAGAAGAAAAGCCACTGCAATACCAAGGGATAGATAAGAGACCCGGCGGAAGGGAGGTGTTGCAGGTCAAGGATCGGTTTCCTGGTTAATGCCGAGGTTAGAAGAAAAAAGGAGAAGATTGCGAAAAGAACGGCCGACATGGCCCCAAGAGTTGCATGAGTAGGTTTGTTGCTTTTCATTTTTTTCCAGCTACCCCAGTAAACAGTAAGTAAAACCACCCCCAATAAAAGGGGAGGGCCAAGGCGAAAAAGTATAAAAATGGGGCTAATCAGGTAAATAGATGTTGTCATTTGCCACAGAAAGAGTATTAAAAAAGCCAAGGTTATGGCTGAGGCGATGACTATACCCATCCGGGCCATTTGCTGGGCGAATTTGTCCGCGAGTTTGTTTCCGCATTGTCCTGTAAGTTCACTACCCAAGGCCAGCACTGAAATGCCTAAAGGGGAAAGAAGGAAAATCAGAGCAAGTGGGGCCAGAATACCCAGACTCCATGTGTATTGAAATATCATCTGCGCACTCCTGTTCTTTGCGCTTGTTCTCTTTTCTAATCGGTTTAGTAATCCGCTACCAGCTTACGGGAAACGAAAATCTTTTGCCTTATATTTTTGCCCATGGCAAGATTTTAAACCAACCTCATTTCCGAATTGGAAAGGTGATATTTCTAAACCCGGAAATTTTTGAATTTCCGGATAAGAAGTAGTTTGATATATTCTTTCCTTGAGATGAAAGGGGA
Organism: uncultured Desulfovibrionales bacterium; assembly: GCA_964398785.1. Taxonomy (GTDB): domain Bacteria; phylum Desulfobacterota; class Desulfovibrionia; order Desulfovibrionales; family Desulfonatronovibrionaceae; genus CAYNNQ01. The sequence continues at coordinate 122,908 of CAYNNQ010000002.1, forward strand.
AGACTTTTTTTCAAATTGGGTAGGCTGTCAAAGTTCCTTGAAAATTTTTTTTCCCTGGCCTAGGCTACCTTAGAAATTGAAAGGATTTAAAACGGGGTGGTTATCCTATGCACAGATTTGTTCCGTTTCTTTGTATGGTGTTTTTGCTGTTGAACTTGGGCTGTGCCCAACATTTTTCAGAAAGCGATGCCTGGCGTCTGCAGAAGGCGGAGAAGGGTTTGTATTCAATGCAAGAGAAGCAAAAGGCCCAGCAAGAAAGGATAGCCAACCTTGATAATAGAGTTGAAAAGCTGGAAGAGGGATTAGCCAAGTTAAAAGAGGCTCAAAGCAAACAGTTGATGGAGCGGGAGTTAAGAGAGGAAAAAAGGGGTTTTGTTAAGGGGCCGCGCCCCGGGGAAAAGGCCCAGGTTAATTCCTCTGTTTCCAAGGCCTCCGCTGATACTTCAGCGGAACAGCCAAATAAAAAAAAGAATAGGTCTGTCTCAAAGCCCAAACAGGTTCCAAAAAAGACAAAAAAAGAACACCCAGAGTCAAAACAGGCTTCCTCAAAAAAAACTTCGCCCCAAAAGGTTTATAAACAGGCACTGCAACTTTTAAATAACGACAAGCCTTCCCTGGCTCGGGAAGGATTGTTGCGTTTCCAGGAGAATTACCCCGAAAGCCCCTTGCAACCTAACGCCCAATACTGGATAGGGGAAACCTATTATAATCAGGAGCGTTATGCACAGGCAATTCTCAGTTTTAAACAGGTCACCCAGAATTATCCGGACAGTGCCAAAGCCCCAGATGCCCTTTTCAAAATTGCCTACAGTTATGAACAGCTCGGAGACAAGCAAAATGCCCGCTTTTATAGACGGATCCTGAAAGAGGATTATCCGGATTCACGGGCAGCATCTAAACTGAAATGATGAATATGTTAGCGAGCGGAATGCCGGACATTGAGGGAAGCAGCACCAAATATAGCCGGGAGCGGGAACTTTGGGCCGGCCTTGTTTTGAACTGTTGCCGTTATTTAGGCCCCAAGACTTGGACAGGACTTGTCCGGACATACGGCAGCCCGGCAGCTGCTCTGGAGACCGGATACAGGCAGTGGCTGGAAGACTCCTTGGCCACTGAACGCCAGGTCCGTTCCCTGAAAAAAGGGGAGGCTTATGAAAAAGCCGAGGCAGTTCAGGAGCGTATACTTCGGAAAGGCCACAGGACACTTCTTTGGACCGACCCGGAATATCCGGAGATCTTGAGCCACATATCCACTCCCCCCATCCTTCTCTATTACCGCGGAGATCCGGGCATATTGAACAAGGACTGCATAGCAGTGGTGGGCTCCCGCAAGTGTTCCCGTTACGGACTGGATATGACCAAAAGTATCTGCTCTGAATTATCCGCTGAGGGCGTGAGCATAGTTTCCGGTTTCGCCTCCGGAATTGACCGAGAGGCCCATTTTGCCGGTCTGTCTGGCGCCGGGAGGTCCATAGCCGTTTTAGGCACGGGCATAGACCTGATTTATCCCGCCGGAAACCGCGATTTGTGGCAGGAAATGGAGAAGTCCGGTCTTGTCCTTACGGAGTTTTCGCCGGGGACGGAACCAGAGGGCCACAATTTCCCGCATCGCAATCGGATAATTTCCGGTTTGTCCCGCGGGGTTTTGGTGACCCAGGGAGAACTCCAGAGTGGGAGCATGATCACCGCTTCGCTGGCTCTGGATCAGGGCAGGGAAGTTTTCGCTGTTCCCGGTGCTGTCAATATGCCGGGATACGAAGGCTGCAATCAGCTAATCAGGGACGGAGCTTATCTTGTACGCAATGCCCGGGATATACTGGAAGTCCTGGAATGTGGAGTCCAGCCTCCGGCTCCGGAAACAGAGCTTTCCTCGGGGATTGATTTTTCTTCTTTGGACCTCAACGAAGGGGAGAGGCAGATAGTGGATCTGATTTTCCGGGAAAATGAAGTGCACATTGATGTCCTTACCCGAAATACGGGCCTTGATAGTGCAGATATTTCCCGAATAGTAACCGGTTTGGAGATCCGGGGGATTGTCCGCAGGGCTCCGGGTATGTATTATAGTTTGGCCCTTTAGAACGGAGAGAGAGGAGCGTTAGATAAATGCAAAAAATACCTATCAATTTGGCCCGAGAGGGAATGGTTCTGGAAAAACCGGTAATGCGGGATAACGGAATGGTCCTGGTCGGGGAAGGTACAGAGATTACTCCAAAGCTTGTCCAGCGTCTGGAAAACATGGGGATATCCAAAATCGTGGTCAAGGGCGAGCCTGTAGATATGGAAGGCATGGCCGGCGGGACTTCATTTTCCAAGAGGGCGGAAAGACTGGATCATCTTTTTCGTCAGTTCTCCGAAGACGAGTGGATGCAGCAGGTAAAAGAGTTCGTTAGGAGTTATTTCCAGCAAAAGGCGGCCGAAGAAGCCGCCTTTTCTGAATCCACAGGGGAATAGGAGTAGCCGTTTTATGGAAGATTTGCGTGTGGAAAGAAAGGGTCAGATTCTGGCGGTCAAGGACTTGCCGACCTTACCCACGGTCTTGGACGAGGTGACCAAACTGGTCCAGGACCCCAATTCCTCTACTGAGCAGGTAGCTGCAGTTATTTCCAGGGATCAGGTCCTCTCGGCTAAGGTACTCAAAATGGTTAATTCCCCTATATACGGATTCCCACGGCGCATCGGATCGATACAGCATGCCCTGGTCCTTTTGGGGTTCAATGTGATTCGCGGCCTGATAATAAGCACTTCTGTTTTTGATGTTATGGCCAAAAGTATGTTCGGCTTGTGGGAACATAGTCTGGGCTGTGCCCTGGCTTGTTCCAGTGTGGCCAAAATGGCCGGATTCAAGGACCCGGAGGAATATTCCGTAGCCGGTTTACTGCATGACCTGGGCAAGGTGGTTATTGCCTTGCAGTTGCCTGAATTAAAGGAAGAGGTGGATACTCTGGTCCGGGAGGAGGACCTGCTCTATGTAGATGCCGAAAACAAGGTCCTGGGATTCGGACATGACCGGGTTAATGCTTGGCTCGCCGATCACTGGAACCTTCCCAAGAAAATCCGGGAGGGATTGGTGTGGCATCACCGTCCCCGCTCAGCCCAGATGTATCCGGAAATGGGCTGCGTTGTTCATTTAGCCGATTTCTTGGCCCGTCTTTATGAGGTGGGTAACAGCGGAGATGACAATGTGAGTTATCTGCGTCAGTATGCCTTGAACACCTTGGATGTCCAGTTGTCCGATATGGAAAAGGTCATGGACGACCTGGGCGAGCAATTTATGGAAATATCTAGCTTTCGACCTGATGAATAGGGAAAAAGTATACTTGGCCTGGACACATGAGTCGGACTTGATATGTGTGGCATCCAAAAAGGTCAAGCGGAGGGAATATAAAAAATCCATATCCTGTCCGGGAAAGCCGGGTATAGGAGTGGACATTCCTTCTTTCTCTGGGAAAGCTTGGGGGAACGGGTGTGTAGATGCCTCTTTTTGAACGTTATCATTTTTTTCTGGTCTCGGATGATCCGGATAAATATCAGGTACTCAAGGAGATAATGCCCCGGGCGGAATGGTCGGTATTCGAGCGGGGTGCCGGAGCAATAGAACATATATTCAATGATCCTCCGGAGCTTCTGGTAGTGGACAATGCACTCCCCGATTTTGGAGGACAGGAACTCGTCCGGATCCTCAAAAGTGAAAATGTTTATCGGCAGGTCCCTGTGGTTTTATGCATTTCCCAGTCTGACCTTTCTCAAGGTATCGATTTTAGCACTGTTGAGGCGGATGATTTTCTGCTTTCCCCTTTGGGCAGAATAGAGGCGGAGGCCAGGCTCAATTTGGTTTTGGCCCGTTCCGCCCGTGCCCTGGACGCCAATCCATTAACCAAACTACCCGGGAATACTTCAATAATCCATAAAATACAGGATCTCATAGATAAGAAAGAAGAGTTCGCTTTGGCTTATGCAGATTTGGATCATTTTAAGTCATTCAACGACAAGTACGGTTTCTCTCGTGGAGACGAGATCCTCATGATGACTTCCCGGGTTATAGTAAACACTATCCGTGCCTTCGGGGGAATGGATTCCTTTGTCGGGCATATCGGCGGGGACGATTTTGTATTCATTGTCCCTGTGGACTTGGCGGAGCAGGTATGCCGGATGGTGATTCAAAGCTTCGACAGCATCGTGCCCAATTTTTATGATCAGGAGGATCGGGAACAGGGAGGGATTGTCTCCACGGATCGTCAGGGCAATGTGCGGAATTATTCCCTGATGGCCATCTCTTTGGCTGTTGTGTTCAATTTGGACGGACAACTCACTCACTATGGACAGGCCTCGCAGCGGGCCATGAATTTGAAAAAGAAGGCAAAAAAGGATCCGCAGAGCACATATGTCCTGGATAGACGCAAATCCACCTGAGCCGGTTCAGCTTTTCCTGGCATATCTGGATATTGAGAAGGGCTATGCTTCGGCCACTCAAGCTGCTTATTGCCGGGATCTGGATCAATTCCACTCCTTTCTGGGGGAAGTGGGAAAGGGTCTGGATGCCCCGGAACAGGTGCAGGGTCGCGAGATCCGCATGTTTTTGGGGGCCCTCCATGAGAAAGGGATTGCCAAATCATCCATGGCCCGTAAGCTCTCTTCTTTGCGCTCCTTTTTCCGTTTTCTTTTGCGCAGGGACAGGATACGGGAAGACCCCTGCCGTGGCATGCACAATCCCAAACAGGTCAAAGCCCAGCCGGATACCCTGAATGTGGATCAAGTATTAACCCTTCTCCGGGAAAACAGTGCCCCTGATCCTCGATCCCTCCGGGATTTGGCTCTAGCCGAAGTTATGTACGGCTCTGGGCTTCGGGTGAGCGAAGCTACAGGGCTGAACCTGGAGGATTTGGATTTGAAGCAGGGGATATCCCGGGTGCGGGGGAAAGGACAGAAAGAACGCCTGAGCCCTTTAACCAATCCAGCAGTACGTTCCCTGTCAGCTTATCTGGAGCATAGAGCCGCTTTTGCTCCCCACCACCGAGAGGAAGCGGTCTTTCTTGGCGTAAGGGGGAAGAGGTTGAATCGACGCCAAGTGCGGCGCATACTGGAGAGTATGTGTTTGCAGGCAGGGCTCCCGGCCGCCGTAAGCCCGCATGATTTGCGGCATAGCTTTGCGACCCACATATTGCAGGGAGGAGCTGATTTAAGGAGCGTACAGGAGCTTCTGGGGCATGAGCGGATCAGTACTACTCAGCGCTATACCCACCTCGATCTGGACAACATTTCGCGGATCTACGATAAATCCCATCCTCGTTCTAGCAACAAGAAATAGCCTTTTCTCTCCCCAGTATTTTAAGGTGTCGGGGAGCCAAGGGCCTTTACAGATCCGCAATTTTAGACGTCTTTCGCTCCAGTCCTTTTGTTCGGGATAAACAACTGGTATTCTGTAGATCCATTCCCTCGATTGAGGGTTGGTTCCCAGTTAAGTTCCCGGCAAAGTTCTTCCAGCAAAAACAGTCCCAGTCCCAGGTGTCCTTTTTTTGTGGAAGTGCCCGCTTCCCAGGGGGAATCGACGCATATTTCCGTGGGGGAATGGAGATTAAACCTTATACCATTGTTTTCCGGGACAGCCTGAAGCGTGACATGATGATCCCCCTCCGGGTCCTTTTGCTGGCAACCCTCCACAGCGTTGGCCAAGGGCTGTTCCAGGCAGAAGGTTAGTGCGTAGGCCGGTAGTTCCAGGTTGGGTAAGGATTCGGATATATTCAGGTCTATGTGCGTTTTGTGCTTGCAGTAGAGGTCATTGGTCCAAAAGCGCTGAAGCCAGTTCAGGAAATCGGGAACACTGGTCTGGATCAATTCTTTTTGGGTATAGAAGGACCACTGGCTGTTTATATGCATGAAATCCATCAGTCCGTTGGTATTGTCATTGATTTTTTGCATGCGGGATCCGAATTCGGACAAAGGGGTTTCCGGACTGGAGTTCATCTTGGAATTTATAAGCGAGAACTGCATATCCAGGATATGCACATAATTGTTCAGGTTATGCGTCACCCCCGGTAGCTTCATTCCGGCATACATTTGGAGATAAATAGGTACCCAGGTGCGCCAGGAGATGTCATTAATCATTGTGTTGTCTCCTTATCAGCTCGCGTTGTTCCTGGAAGACAAACTGGACTATGGCCTCCCGGTCCTCCTCGCGGATGGAGGTATATTCCACTACGTATATTTTTTCTTCCTTTTCCTGCTCTATCCTCTGGATGGCTCCCACTAATCCCACTATACGGAAGGGCATTTGAGAGACGATTACCGCCATTTCCACGGCTTGGCCTTCCTTGAATTCTTCCTTTGAAGTAAATTGTAGTCCGGCCCCGCTTATCTCCGTGACTATGCAGGTATGCTCGAACTGGTCCTGTAAGTAGTCCCGGCTTAAAAGACTGAGTATAGTGTTCAGCTTGGAATCCATCTCTTTTAGAAACTTGAAGAGATCCGCGGGTATCTGCGATCCTTGGAGATTTTTGGGAGCGGATTCAGAGTAGGTGGAAGCTTGCCCGGAGTACATGGGACGGGTATCTGCGGAGGACAAACGGTTCACATAAGCGTTTATGCGGGTGCTAATCCGCATGAAATTGCGGTTTTGTTCTCCCATATTTCGCCTCCTCTGTGGGGTGCCCGGGAAATGTGTCCTTCCCCACAATATTTATATATCGTTTAATGCTTTTTTTGAGAGCTAGAAGCAGATTTGTTCCCCGTCCGCTCCGTAGAAGTCCCCAAAGACGGTCTACAGATCATCATTTACTTCCACATGCATGGCATCTACTGGACAGACGACTGTACACATACCGCAAGCAGTGCATTTGTTGGAGTCGAAACGTATTTCCCGTGATTCCAGATCCAGATACAGTGCTTTAGTTGCGCACACCGCAGTACAAACGCCGCAGTGCATACATTTTTTTTCGTCTCGGGATATGTGCTGAGCTACTTCCTGAACAGATATACCGTGTTCCTGCAGATAGGATATACCCCGTTGGAAATCGTCTTCCGCTCCGGAAAGTTCAAGTATCAAATGACCTTCTTCCCGGGGATTGATCCTGGCCTTAAGGATGTTGAATGTGAGATCGAAATTTTTGGCCAGATTATACATCATGGGGCTCCGTGCAATTTCCGGGGCGAAATGGAGAATTATGAATTTAGAATACTGCTTGGGTGAAGCCATCATAGTATTTTCCCTGTAAATTGGATTTTGTTCGGTTCGCATTGCTGATGTGCCCGCAAAAAATATGTTTTTGCAGGCAGTGTTAAGGTGCAAGGTTTAATCTGTGCATTTAACTGGTTTCCATCCGGAAATGGCCCTTTTCCATTTTAACGGCGTCAATTTTGGTAATTATTCGATCACGTATTAAGATACGCTCGGTCCTGATTACTTAATTTCCTTGTTAAACGGGGAAAAATTTCATTTCCGAATTAAGAACGTGATATTTCTAAACCCGGAAATTTTGGATTTCCGGATAAAACCAACTACAGCCTTTGCTTTTTTGCAGTTGCGTCATTGTTTGTGATCTACTTTTTGTCTGCCAGGAACCCTTTGGCTCTTCTGGCTTCTGTGGAATTTGGATATTTTTTTGTTAGTTCCTTTAAAATAAGCCTGCCTGCCTTTTTTTTGCCTATCTTGAAAAAGGACATTCCCTGCTTGAGCATGCTGGGCTTAATCTTGTTGCTTTTGGGGTAATCAGCAATGACTTTCTGATAATTGAGTACGGCATGGGCGTAGTCCTGCATCTGGTAATAAGCTTCCCCCTGCCAGAACCATGCATTGGGGCAAAGGGAGTGACCGGAGTGCTCCTGAGTGAATTGTTGCCACATTTTCTGGGCCTTCTCGTACTTACGTTCGTAAAAAGATTGCAGTGCCTGTTTATATAGCTTCTCCGGGGTTTCGAAATCAAATTCTTTTTCTTGTTGTTTTTTTGAAGCATTTTTTGGGGAAGTATCTTTTTTATCCTTAGAAGAACTTTCCTTTTTTCCCCCAAGGTCGATATCCAATTCCTGCCGGATTTGTCTCCAGTAATTTTTATGTTTTTGTACTTGGTTTTCTAATCTTGCCCACTTCTCGGGAGGGGAATCCTTACCTTTAGTGCTGTTTTTCTGGCTTAATCTGCGCTCCAGGGAATCAATGCGCCCAGTGAGCTTGGCCTGCTGCACTTGTATAGATTCCATCTGGGCCCACATATCGGCCAGTTTGGACTGTACCGGGAAGCTGGAGTTTTTAATTTTCTTTTCCAGCTGCGTGGTGCGCTGCTCCAGTTTTTTCCCCAGTTCTTGGATTTCTTTTTTAAGTTTTTGATTTCTTTGTTGTAATTTTTGGTCTTGAGAGTCTAGCCGGCTTTGTACTGTCTGCAGGTTTGATTTACTCGCACAGGCACAGACAAAGAATAGCCCCAGAAAAAGTATCGGGAGAAGAGTTGCTTTGTTAAATGACTTTTTGTCCACGGCGACGCCCCCATAATATGTATATAATTCCGCCCAGTACCGGCAAAAAAACGGCTGCTGCCAGCCAGGCCATTTTTTCCTGCGGGGTTGTGAAATCACAGCGAAAAATATGCCAAATGGCCCACAAATTGGGCAAGATGGGAATTATGAGCAAAAATAACAGAAAAGGTGAATCAAACAGGGATAATAGGCTCATTGTTTTTTCCTTGATACAAGGATATATGTTCCCAGAAGCATCATTCCTATAGCCAACAATTGGGTGATACTAAGGAGGCCCAAATCCCCGCGGTAGTCCCCGCGAAAGAACTCGATACCGAATCTGAATATTGCATACAAGATGAGCAAGGCCCCCATCAACCGCCCTGAGCCAGTCAGGTACTTTTTTAGAAAAAGCAGGACGATGAAAGTTACTAAACCGGCCAGGGAATGGTAGACTTGGGTTGGATGCAGCGGAGTATGCAAGGGCGCTAAGCTGTTCGGTGAGGTGAAAGTAAGCGCCCATGGCAAATCGCAGGATTTACCATAGCAGCATCCCGCTGAGAGACAACCCAGTCTTCCAATGGCCTGGCCCAGGGCCAGGCCGGGTGCTAGTGCGTCCAGCCAGGGCCATATCGGCTGTTGCCTGCGCTTTAGGAATATATATCCGAGTATGGCCGCAATTATAGCTCCGCCCAGAAAAACCAGTCCCCCTTTCCAGAACATGAGAATTTCCAGGGGGTTTTTCAGGAAGTATGAGGGGTTTATAAGGACATAAAGGATGCGCGATCCAATAATACTCCCCAATATAAGATAAAATAAGAGATCGGGAACATACTGGGAGTAAAGCCCTTTTAACCGGGCTTCGTGCATGGTCCAGAACATACCCCCCAAAAAAGCCAGGGCAATGAAAAAGCCGTAACTATGTATTGTAATGGGCCCGAGTTCAAGGAGTATTGGATGCATTTTTTTTCCTTATATAAAAAGAGATGATAAGACAGAGCACACCAATGCTGATGGCGACATCCGCTATATTGAAGGCCGGCCAGTGATAGCGTCCCCAATAGAAATCTAAAAAATCGATTACGTGTCCCAAACGTATCCTGTCCACTAGATTACCCACGGCACCGCCAAGAACCAGGCCCAATCCGTTAAAAAGGAAGGGGTCCCTGCGATTTACCGAGCGGACCAGATGGAAGATAAGGACAACAGCCAAGGCGGTAACTGCTATAAAAAAATATGTCTGCCATGTTCCGCTGGTGTTGTTCAAAAAACCGAAAGCCGCTCCACGATTAAGTACGTAAACCAGTTTAAACATCCCCGGAATCACCTGAATGGAGTCCCAAAAGGAGAAGGTGTTCTGTATCCAGAGCTTGCTGGCCTGATCCAGCACGAGCACTAGAGTTCCCCATCCGGTAACTGATTTGTATTTCGCTTCCATTTTATTCTTGGGCTTGCAGTTTTTTCAAAATCCGGGTGCAACGGGGACAGGCCTGCGGGTGCTCCGGGTCTGTTCCCAATTCTTCGCTGAATGTCCAACACCGCGCACATTTCTCTCCGCGGGCGGATTCCACCAATATCCGTATGTCTTCCATCTCCTGGCCTGCATAAGAGGAGTCAGGAGCATTTTCCAGGCCTTCCAGGCGGAGCTGGGAGACTATCAAGGTCTCCCGTAGGTGTTCTTTTTCAATTTCCAGCTCGGACAGGATCCGTTCCGGAGCAAAGACTGTGACCCGGGATTCCAGTGAATGCCCCAGGTTACCCTCTTTACGTTCCGGTTCGATTGCCTTGGTGACTTCATTGCGTAATTTGACAATCATGTCCCACCGCCATTTCTCGTTTTCCTGGATTACCGGGGAGGAAGGGAAATCATGGTGGAGACTGAATACCGAGGTATATTTGCGTAATTGTTCCGGAAGGTACTGGTAGGCTTCTTCCGCGGTGAAACTGAGTATAGGAGCCATGTTGCGCAAAAGGACCATGGCGATGTGGTGCAACACGGTCTGGGCAGAACGGCGCTCTTTGCTGTCCGCTGGATTGACGTAAACGCGGTCCTTGAGGATATCCAAATAAAATGCCGAAAGCTCGGTTACGCACAGGTTGTGCAGGATATGGAAGACCTTGTGGAATTCGTAATCCTCAAAAGCCTGGAGCATTCTCTTATTACGTTCCAGAATAAGATCCAGGACATATCTGTCCAAGGGTAGCATCTCCGCAGCCCCAAGCGCATCTCTTTCCGGATGGAAATCATATAGATTGCCCAAAACAAAGCGACAGGTGTTGCGGATACGTCTATAGGCATCCACCAATCGGGTGAGGATTTCTTCAGATATGCGCAGATCTTCCTGGTAATTTTCCGAGGAAGCCCACATACGCAGGATCTCCGCACCATACTTCTCTATTATCTCTTGAGGGGCTACAACATTGCCCACGGATTTGGACATTTTGCGTCCGTATCCGTCCACCACAAATCCGTGGGTAAGAACACTTTTGTATGGGGGCATGTCACGGGTACCCACACTGGCCAGCAGGGAACTGTGAAACCATCCCCGATGCTGGTCGGTCCCTTCCAGATAGAGATTGGCGGGATATCCGCATTCTTTTCTTTTTTCCACCACTGCGGCAAAACTTGTCCCGGAGTCGAACCATACGTCCAGGATGTTGTTTTCCTTTCCCCAATTGTCCCCTCCGCAATGGGGGCAAGACAGATTAACGGGAGAAAGTTCATCCACGGATTTTTCAAACCAGTAATCGGCTCCAGCAGGATGTTCGGCAAATTTATCCACGATTTCCTGCACCCATTCCGGCGTATACCATGCCTGCCCGCAGTCTTGGCATATGAGGGCAATGATAGGCACTCCCCAGTTCCTTTGCCTCGATATGCACCAGTCCGGACGGTTTTCAATCATGCTGTATATCCTCTCCCGTCCCCACGGCGGGATCCAGCGGACGTCGTTGTTGATAGCCTCCAGGGCCTTTTCCCGCAGGTTGTTCTCCTCCATGGAAATAAACCACTGGGTTGTGGCCCGGAAAATTACCGGTTTTTTACATCTCCAGCAATGCGGATAGGAATGGGAGAGTTTTTCTTGGGCCAGGAGATTGCCTTTTTCCTGGAGTTTGGAAACAATATGGGGGTTGGCCTCGAAGACATTCATTCCGGCGAAAAATTCCACAGTGGGTAGAAAACGGCCTTGGTCATCCAAGGGGGAGTGAATCTCCAGCCCATATTTCAATCCGGTTTCATAGTCTTCACGCCCGTGGCCCGGCGCGGTATGCACGCAACCTGTTCCCGTCTCCAGAGTTACGTAATCGGCTAGTACCAGATGGGAAACCTGTTCGTATATGGGATGTTCGGCCTGGAGCCCTTCCAGTTTCTGCCCGCGGAACCGGGCACGGATCTCCGGTGTGCTCCACCCGAATTTTTCTGTGCATTCCCCAAGGAGGTCCTCGGCCAGAATGTATTGTCTTTGTTCGTGTTCCACTATAACATAGTCCACATCCGGATGCAGGGCCACAGCTAGATTGTCCGGGATGGTCCAGGGGGTAGTGGTCCAGATAAGAATGGACAGTCGGAGCGGATCGGCTTGCGGAATCCTGGACACTACATTTTCATCTTTTACGGGAAAGCCCACGTATATGGAAGGTGAGCTGTGCTCGGAGTATTCCACCTCGGCTTCGGCCAAAGCGGTCTCGCATGAACAGCACCAATATATCGGCTTTTTATGCCTCTTAACTGAGCCGCGGGCCATGAATTTACCCAGTTCTCCTGCGGTAGCCGCCTCGTATTCCGGGCTCATGGTCAGGTATGGTTCGTCCCATTCTCCGAATACCCCCAGCCGCTTGAACTCTTCACGCTGAACATCCAGGTACTTCAGGGCATATTCCCGGCAGCGCTTGCGGATGTCCAGGATGGACAGGTCTTTTTCTTCTTCCAGGGCCTGTTCCACCTTGAGTTCTATAGGTAGACCATGACAGTCCCATCCGGGCACATATTCAGCTTTATACCCGTTCAAGTTCTTGGACTTTATTATTATATCCTTGAGTATCTTGTTCATGGCCGTGCCCAGGTGGATATTGCCGTTGGCGTAGGGTGGACCATCGTGCAGGACAAATGTCTCTTTCTCGGAGTTGGAGTTGACCATGTCCGAGTATGGGTCGTTTTTTTTCCAGAATTCCAGCATTTTGGGTTCATTCTTGGTCAGATTGGCCCGCATGGGAAATTTGGTTTTGGGCAAGTTCAGGGTCTCTTTATAATCGCTCATCAGAATCCGATCCTCCAAGATTGTTTTTGTCTGCAAAACGTAAGCGCTAAAAATGTAACATCAAGTGATTGAAGTCAAGAAAGTTGAATCCCGTCGTTTGAATTTGTTTGTTATCGGTTTTTACTTTTGAGAGGGGCAGTTTCCCAGATGAAAACCGGCGTGTATCTCAGGGGAGTTTTTTTTCCCATTCCAAAGCGCTTCGCACTATTTCTTCAATATCTTTGTGGGCTGGATACCAGTCCATTTTGGAATTTAGCCTTCTCGGATCTGCGACTAGCCGAGCGGGATCCCCCGGTCTTCGGTCTGTTTCCTGAACGGGGAAATCTTTTCCTGACACCTTGCGTACCGCTTCAATTATTTCCCGTACTGAATAGCCGCGTCCGTATCCGCAATTAAGTATCTCCGGGCCATTGCCCTCTTCCAGGTACTGCAGGGCCCGGAGGTGCACATCTGCGAGGTCCACTACATGGATATAGTCTCTTATCCCGGTCCCATCTTCAGTAGGATAATCCGTGCCGAAAATGGCTAGTGAATTTCTTTTGCCCAGTGCCGCCTGGCAGGCCACCTTGATCAGATGTGTTGCATTCGGAGTCTGCTGTCCAATGCGTCCTTCGGGATCCGCACCGGCTACATTGAAATATCTGAGGCTCAAGTATTTGAATCCGGGTTGTGCGTGGTTTGTATCCCGGAGTATCTGTTCGCTCATGAGTTTGCTATGGCCGTAGGGATTGATTGGATTTAGGGGGGTTGTCTCGTCTACCGGAACTTGGGAAGGTAGCCCGTAAACAGCGGCAGTGGAAGAGAATACGAAATGGGGGATCTCGTGTTTTGTGGCTAAGTTTATGAGTCTTGCCGTATTGGAGGTGTTATTCAGGTAATACTTTAGGGGCAGGCTGATCGATTCCGGAACCACTATGCTGGCTGCGAAATGGATTATGGCGTTGAAATTTTCCCGGCGCATGATCTTCCCAAGCTTGTCCGTCTCGCTCAGGTCTCCTGTTTCCAGACGGGCAGGAGGAATTACAGCTTCTTCTTTGCCTGTACTCAGGTTGTCATAAACCACTACTTCGTATCCGGCCTCGTTCAGAGCCAGAACTGTATGGGAACCAATGTATCCGGCTCCCCCGGTTACCAAAACTTTGGGCATTAGATCCTCCTGTTGTTCCGGTTGAGTTTTCCTTGTCCCGGATGGAAAAAGGAACCTGGCAACACCGTGTTCCTCCATTTTTTAAAACTGGCCATACCTAGTATTTTTTGTTTTAATTGACAAACGAGACAGGGCCTTAAAATTGTGGGCGTTGGAAATAAAATGGCGGGAGGTATATAACCAAGTTTTTTAATGCGGAAAAAAAGACTGGTAAGATCTTTTATGGAAGAGGATATATATATACCTTCTCAATACCCGGAAAGAGATGGGGTGGATGGGCAGAGAACCTTCGGGAACGGAGGAACACACGATACGGATATAATTTCCTTGATGCAGGATGCCGGCTTCGAATGCCGGGGAAAGTTCGAAGAGTGGTCCCTTGTTTTGGAGGCAATTGGTATCCCCTTCCAACTCCGCGGTTCAGAAATTCTGGTTAGCCAAAAAAGTCTCCCTAGGGCAAGGGAAAATCTCCAAGCCTATGAGTTTGAGAATTTAGAAAAAAGAGAAAGCGGGGAACTACAAAAAGGATCGCTGCCCTGGGGCCCTAATTTGTTGGTTCTGGGTAGTCTTCTTGTGTTTTTCAGTTTTCTAAACTCCGGTTTTTTTGGGGGAGAGATCCCCCGGGAAATATGGGTGAAAGCCGGAGCCGCTGATTCCTCAAAAATCCTTGAGGGTGAATGGTGGCGCAGTATTACAGCACTTACACTGCACGGTGATCCCGCCCATGTTCTGGGCAATGTAGTCTTCGGGACGGCATTTGTTGTTCTGGTCTGTTCCCGGGTGGGGATGGCTACGGGATGGGCTGCCGTTATCCTTTCCGGATGGCTGGGGAATATGGTTAACGCTTGGGTTAAGGGGCCTGGTCACGTCAGTATCGGATTTTCCACTGCCGTATTTGCCGCGGCCGGAATTATGGTGAGTATCCACCGCAACAGACGGGGACTGAAAAATGGTCTGGATGCCGTGGTAATGGCCTTGGCCTTGCTGGCCCTTCTGGGCTCCGGGGGAAAAAATACCGATCTGGGGGCCCATTTCTGGGGAGTTGTTTGCGGTATGGCCGTAGGGAGTGTATTGCGTTTTCTTCCCTTGCCCTTGCTTCGGGCAAGAGTTATGTCCTCTTTCCTGGCCGCGGGGACTGTTTTTTTGCTTGTTTATTCTTGGTTTTTGGCCCTTGGATGAGAAATTGGGACTACCGGATTCCGGTGGTCCTTGACTCAGGGAGTGACTTTTCGTTGCCCGAGCTTTTTCAGCACTCAAGATTTTATTTGTAATTTTCTGATTAAAACTTGATATTGCCTGTGAAAATATATTTTTTGCAGGTGCAACAAAACAGGGAAGCATGGATTTACTAAAAGGGGTAAAACGATTTGTTATGCCATCCACCCGCAGGTTTTGGCGGGAGGCGGATCTGGAAAACCTTCCCTGGGGGGAGAGGTTGCATGCATATGTATATGGCCGCTGGCCGTATTTTTATATCTCTGTAGCTACCGGAGAGAACCGTCTGGCCCGTGTCTTTACCCCTGTTTTGGACTGGTTGGGAAAAAGACTGAACTTGTGGGCGGATTCCTCCCGGGATTTAAATAAGGGGATGAAAAAGTCTTTTGCCGACAGCTACCATGGAAAAGTGGTTTCCCTGGACGGGGCCAAGCAGCTTATTCGTTTGGACCGGGAGGTTGAACTCCGGGATCTGGAACAGGTCATTCCTTATACAACGGCCAAAGATATTGTAATCAAGAATCCGAAAGCCATTGCCGTGTTGCGCTGTCCCTGCCGCGTTTCCCGGAAAAACCCCTGTCACCCTGTGGATGTGTGTATAATAATCGGGGAACCTTTTGCCAGTTTCATTGTCGAGCACCATCCGGGGAGGGCAAAATGGGTTACCTATCAGGAGGCCCTGGAAATCCTTTCAGCCGAGGATCGGCGGGGACACGTGCACCACGCTTTTTTCAAGGAAGCCATGCTTGGACGTTTCTATGCTATCTGCAATTGCTGTTCCTGCTGTTGTGGTGCGATGCAGGCTCGGAAAAACGGAGTGCCTATGCTGGCTTCTTCTGGGTATGTCTCCCGAATACGCCCCGAGGAGTGTTCCGGATGCGGCTTTTGTATGCGGAGTTGTCAATTCGGGGCCATCTGCCTGGAAGAAGGTGTTGCTGTGGTGGACGAAGAAAAATGTATGGGCTGCGGGGTCTGTGTAAACAATTGTCCCCAAGGGGCCCTTAATCTGGTTCATGATCCGCAAAAGGGACAGCCACTGGATGTACAGGATTTGATGGATAAGCATTTTTCGGAGCTGGTGCATAGAGATGGTTAGACCCCGCTGCTTTCCCATGCGTACCTCCAGCAAGGCCCCTTTACCCGATTCAACTTCTTCATTTGAGGGAAGCGGTACTTCCCTTAAAGCGATCTGGAAGCTTACCTGGCCCCAGGTATTGATGATGCTTTTTCATTTCCTGATCGGATTCGTGGATGTCTGGGTAGCCGGACGGCTGGGCAAAAATGTTCAGGCCTGCATGGGAATGATAAGCCACGCCCTTTTCTTTTTTCTTATGGTAGCGGTGGCCTTGGGCAATGGGAGTGTGGCTTCCATAAGCCAGTCTCTGGGCGCGGGAATGGTGCTTCGGGCCAAAAGATACATTGGCCTGGGGCTGGAGGTAGGTGTGGTTTTCGGGATTATTTTTCTCGGGGCGGGAATTTTTTTGGGGGAATATTTCCTTTTTCTTTTGCAAATACCTAAGGAGATTTTCCCTATAGCCAAATATCTTTTTCAGGTCTTTATCTATATAGTGCCCGCTTATTATTTATTCATTATTTGCAATGCCTTTTTCCGGGCCCAGAAAAAGGTTATGTGTCCGCTATTTGCCATGCTCTTGGTTATGCTGCTCAATACCATAGGTGATTTCGGGTTGGGATTGGGTTGGTTCGGAATACCGGCGGTTGGGTATAAAGGCCTGGCCTGGAGCACATTTATTTCCGTAGCTGCGGGAATGGTGTTTGATCTTTGGGTACTTCGCCGTTCCGGTTTTCTGGAGAAATGTACATTTCCCCCGTGGAGATGGATAAAAAAGGCTTGGCCCTATCTCTTCAAGGTATCCTGGCCGGCTGGATTGAGTCAGTTTGTGTGGCATTCCGCCTATTTGGTCCTGTACGCGCTGACTGCCGCTCTTCCGGTGGGGAGCGTGGTGGCCCTGGCCGGTATGAGTGCAGGTATACGAGTAGAATCTCTTCTTTTTCTCCCCGGAGCCGCTTTCAACTTTACAGCCTCGATAATTGTCGGGCATAAACTGGGTGAGGGCGATGTTGCCGGAGCGCGGAAGGCGGGGTATCAGATTATGTTTTCCGGATTGATCCTGGTTAGTTTGGTTACAGGACTTTTGTGGCTGGTGATAGATCCCATAGCCGCTTTTATTGCCCCTGATCCCCAGGTGCAGGCGGAAACCGTGGATTATTTGATGTACAATATGGCCGCCATACCCTTCCTGCTCCCGGCCATGATTCTGGGAGGGGCTCTTACCGGAGCGGGAGCCACCTTATATCAAATGCTGGTTATGGGTGGGGCGGCTTGGCTAGTGCGTATTCCGCTGGCTTATATCCTGGGGCACTTGGTTATAGGTGAAGCGAATGGCATATGGATGGCCATGTTTTTGTCCATGGTTGTGCAGGCGGCAAGTATGATTTACGTATATCAGTTCCAGGACTGGTCCAAGTTTGCAATGCGTAAAAAAACGAGAGTTTAGAATTATGTTTGCCAGGCTATTTCTCCTTTTCCTACTTGTTCCCCTTGCGGAACTTTATTTACTTATAAAGGTTGGTTCATTGATCGGAGCGGGGTACACGGTGATTCTGGTCATCGGCACGGCAATGGCCGGGGCTTATCTGGCCCGCGCCGAGGGCACTCAGGCTATGTTTCGGGTGCGCTCGAATCTGGATCAAGCTGTCATGCCCGGCGAGGACATTCTGGATGCTTTGCTTATCCTGGTTGCCGGACTGGTACTTTTGACTCCCGGTTTTATAACCGACGCTTTGGGTTTACTGGTTCTTTTTAAGCCTTCTAGGCAGGTGATAAAAAGGTTTCTGCGTCGTAAGTTCGCGGATTGGATACAAAAAGGCAATGTTCGCTATCGACGGTTTTGAGCACAAACAAAAAATCATTGGTGCGTATCTGCGGAGTACTACAGTGCCAGCCGCAGGCAACCTCGGTGATTTAGAATGGTCTTAAAAGATGTAGAACATAAGGAAACTCTTGAGAGGAAATTATACATGAGCGAGGAAAAAGAGGACAACGTGGAGAATCGGTTTTTGGTAGAAACAGGTGAGGATCTTTTTAATTATGCCCTGGAAAGGGAAGACACTAAATGGATCCTGAGTAGCCTACCGTCAGACAGTGAAATCGATTACAATACTCTGGAATACGAACTGCAGACTTTGAAGATTATAAGTGTGGGCTGGGCTTTTGCCTATTATATTCAGGATGCCCAAACCAAGGATTTTTTGTCCCGGGCCTACTGGGAGGCCATCCGCGATTTTTGCGCCAACCTTTCCCAGAGTACAGGGATGCTTATAGGCCAAGATGTGGATTATTTCCAAGTCATAAAGGAGAGGGTGGACGCTTATGTCCAGGCCCTGAATAAAGAGGGGGATGAGGAATCGCCGGCCAAGATGATCGGTCCGGTTTTTGCCGGGTTCTGCGGTAACAGTGAAGATATATTCTGTCTGTATGCCGGGGGTAAGATGTTTATAGGGGCCCTGGACCGGGTAAAGGAATACCTTGGTTCCCGAGGTTTGATTTCCCCGGAGGATTGATTAAGGCTCTTTGAGCAAATTATTATTGCCCGGAGTGGGGAGAGGTTTCTAAATGGTGCAAGGGGATGAGAAAATGTTCCCGGTAGATCAAGTAGCCAGCACTTTGTGGTCCAATTCTGAAACTTCCCTTTGGGGGCAACAATAACGGTCTTCAAAGCTCTTGATTCTCCCATATTATCCTTTGACTGATCAAAAGGTTAGGATGGATGAATAGAAATACACCTGATTCTGCTCGCAATCTCCCCGGACTCTCTGCCGGAGCCGGGGCTTTTCTTTTTTGGGGGCTTTTGCCTTGCTACTGGAAGGCGCTTAAGTCTGTACCTGCTCCAGAGATCCTTTGTCACCGCATGTTCTGGTCTTTGGTCTTTGTGGGAGTGCTTATCACTGTGTGGCGGCGCTGGGGGGAAGTCTGGGATGTACTGCGTTTTCGAAGGAATCTTTTGTATTTTCTGGGTACCAGTTGTCTCTTGGCGGTGAACTGGCTGACATATATATGGGGGGTCAACTCCGGATTTGTCCTGGACGCAAGTATGGGCTATTATATAAATCCCTTGGTCAACGTCCTGCTTGGATTTGTTTTTTTTAAGGATCGCCTGCGCCGTTTTCAGGTTTTGGCTATCTTGTTAGCCACGGCAGGGGTGTTGAACCTGGTTTTAAATTATGGCCGTTTTCCTTGGATCGCCTTGGTTTTGGCATTTACCTTCGGGTTTTACGGGCTTATACGCAAGTTGGTCCGGGTAGAATCTTTGCCCGGTCTGTTTGTAGAGTCTTTGTTCATGAGCGTACCTGCCCTGGCTTTTCTTGCCTGGCTACAATTTTCCGGCAGCGCGGCCCTGGGGGGAGGGAGTACCGGGATAGATGCCTTGCTTATCGGGGCGGGAGCGGTTACAGCTATTCCTTTGCTCCTTTTTGCTTTTTGTGCCCGAAGGCTGCGCTTGGTGGAGGTGGGGATCTTGCAGTATCTGGCGCCAACCTGTATGTTTTTGCTCGGAGTGTTTGCCTTCGGAGAGCCTTTTACTACTGCCCACCTGATTACCTTTTCCTGTATTTGGTCAGGGATTGGCATTTATACCCTGGAATCCATTTGGTATGCGCGTAAGATCCCCAATAATAAATTTTTATCCGGAAAAGAGTTAAAATAGAACCGTGAGACACCCATTTTTGTCCCGCAGGGCTCGATATTCGGGGATTTTGCTGTTGTCCCTCATTTGCCTTTTCTTGTTCGGCATGGCGGGGTATGTATTTCTGGAAGGAGCATCCCCGATTGATGCTATTTATTTGACCATCGGGACACTCACGACAGTGGCCCCTTTTGAATTATCCTATGCAGGCCGTTTTTTTACCATAATTTTGCTTATATTCGGTTTTGGATTGGTAGCGGCCACGGCTGCATATATTGGGACTATTTTTTTGGACGGAAATTGGGTGGAACTTTATCGGAGACGGAAGGTACGCAAGATGTTGGACAGTTTTGATAAGCATTATATTATATGCGGTCACGGTCAGATGGGTTATGTGGTAGTAGAGGAATTGCATAGCAGGAATATACCAATAGTGGTTATCGATAATGATGAGGAAGCCATATTGCATTGTAAGGAGATGGGGATCCCTCATCTGGAAAGGGATGCCATGGAAGAAGAGAATCTAGTAGAGGCTGGCGTGGAAAGGGCCAAGGGTCTTATCTCCGTGGTAAACAGGGATGCGGACAATGTCTTTATTGTCCTTACCGCCCGTGCCTTGAATCCGGATATATTTATCTGTGCTCGGGCCAGCAGCAAGGGAGTGGAGAAAAAACTCTTCCGGGCGGGGGCCAACCATGTGGTCTCCCCGTATGCCAGTGCGGCTCTGCGGATTACTCAAAACATCCTCCGTCCAACCGTTACCGATTTTCTGGAATTGGCGCTCTCCGGTGAAGGAATTGAGTTGGCACTGGAAGAGTTGGAAATTCCCAAAGGGTCCCCTTTTGTGGATCATTCCATAAAGGAATCCAATATCCGCAACGAATTTGATCTGATAATTGTGGCCATCAAGCGATGGGACGGAGCACGTATTTATAATCCCTCTTCTTTGGAGATGATCCATGTCGGGGACACATTGATTGCTATTGGGCCGCAGTCCAATATGGATCTGTTTTATCGAAAGATATACGGTAAACCCCGCCAGAAAAACCATACGGGGGAAAAACCGGTTTTCTCCCCGGAACAAATTTGAAGCTGCAACCTCGCTGCTGCGGACTCCAGTACCTATTTCAGGCTGGGTCCTCCAAAATCTTTCCATGTCTTCCTTCGCCCATTTTCCCTTGTCAAAAGGCTGGTCCTGCGCGGCTTGAGGAGAAAAATTCAAGTTCCGTCTTTGGGGGACCTTCTTTTTTTGCCGGCTATTGCCGCTCCGAGAACAATAGTTAATGCGGCTACTCCCAATTGCCATTCGGCCTGTTCGTTTCCTAAAAGTACCAGAAACAGGGTGGAAAGCACGGGGGTGGCATAGGCCATGGACCCGATAATCCCCGGCGGTCCTACGCGGACACCGAAACTCCAGGCGATAAATGCCAAGCCATATGGTCCACACCCGATACCCACAGCAGCAATCAAAACGGGAAGATTCAAGTTTAAAAGCGTGCTTTCCCATAGCATATGCAGAATAAATCCCACCAAAGCAGAAACTGCGAATATCCAGGGAAAGACGGGTCCGGTTATTGCCTTGTATTTACGCATGACAAGGGAATATAGTACCCAGCAGGCTCCGCTGCCTATTCCGGCCAGATACCCGATCAAATGTTCCAGTGGCATATGCGCCCCGGAACTTTCCAGTATAAGCAATCCTGCGCCGGAAAATGCAATACTTGCCCCAATCAAGGTTTCCAGGCGGGGAGTCTGTCCATTGAGTATCTCCGCGGTCAAAGCGAATACCAAAGGCCAGATATAGGTGATCAGGGTTACTTCCGCGGCCGGTGCCTGGACCAGGGCCAGGAAATAGAAAAATAAGGCACCGATTAGTCCTCCCACTGCTCCAATCCAGGCGGATACTGGCAGCTGTATATATTCCAGGGGATGAACTTTCCGGGGTAGCCAGCAAAGAGTGCTTATACAGGCCGCTATCCCCAACGACATAGCTGCCAACTGCATGGGGGGAATCAATGCTGTTGCTTGACGCAGCAGAGGTAACAGGGACCACAAGACAACCGCGAAAAATCCGCAGATAATACCCTTGATTTCCAAGGTGTTCTTAAACATGACATGCCTCCTGATATTGACTTAAATTTTTATTTTTCCTATGAGAATAATTGGCTTTCGACCTGTATTTCACACTATGAAGTGGATCACGCAAACGAAATTATATGATAAAGCTTATCAATATTGGTGATGTAGATGAAAGGGGAACTATTTAATCTAAATTCTTTGCAGACCCTGGTAGCTGTAGCGGACTGTCGTAGTTTTACCGCGGCAGCGGAAAGCCTGTGTTATGCGCAGTCTGCTGTGAGCATGCAGATACGCAGGCTGGAGAATCAGGCGGGGACATCGCTTATAGACAGGTCTAGGCGGGATTTTGCTCTTACGCAGGACGGGGAAAGACTTTTGGGCTATGCCCGGGAAATGTTGCGTTTAAATCAGGCCGCTTGGTCGGAGATTACCGGTCAACCGGTGAGCGGCGTGGTTCGTCTGGGAATACCCGCGGATTATGGCTTTTATTTGCCCGAAATTCTTCAGTATTTCGCCGAACAATATCCGCATGTACAAATGGAGGTAAGGTGCGAGCTTAGTTTGAATCTTGTTCGTTTGGTACAGACCGGGAATCTGGACTTGGCCCTGGTGACCAGGCAACCCCGAAGTCCGGGTGGGGAGGTCCTGCGCCGCGAGTCTTTGGTTTGGGCCGGGAGCGGAAAGTTTGCCGTGCACAGGCGGGAGCCTCTGCCTTTGGCTTTGTACCCGCAGGGCATATGTGTATTTCGGGACTCTGCGCTGAATGCACTGAATGAAGAGGGGGTGCGATGGCGGATAGTCTATACCAGTCAGAGCATGGCCGGATTGCGTTCCGCAGTCAAAGCCGGACTGGGTGTTACAGTAGCAATCTCCAGTATGCTGGGCGAGGAACTTCAGGATTTAGGGGCGGATGGCGAGCTACCTTACTTACCCCGGGTGGAGATAGCCTTGCATCGTGCTCCTGGCCGTCCCAAAGATCCCGCGCGCATCTTGGCGCAGCTTCTGGCAGAGCGGTTGGGAGAAGTGAATGCAGGAGGGTGAAAGAGCGGAAAGGATCTTGATAGGTTTCGTATTCAAGAAAAAATGAAGGGAATTTTAAATTTGGGTTGTTTGGACGTTGTCCCGGCCTTTGTCTTTGGCCCGGTAAAGAGCTATATCACTTTGTTTTAGCAGCTCTTCAAGGAGGCAGTTTGTGTTTGAAGTCCCCGCAACTCCTAGGCTTAAGGTTATATTTAATTCTTTTTCCCCGTGTTTTATTTTTTCTTCGGCAGTTTTTTGGCGGATACGTTCAGCCATGGCTTTCGCCCCTGCAAGCTCGGTTTCCGGAAGCAAACGAATTCCTCCCCGCCTAGACGGGCAAGAATATCCTGTTCGCGTACAAAAGGCTTTAGAATTCCGGCCAAATATTTAAGTACTATATCTCCGGTATCGTGACCATAGGTATCATTTACAAATTTAAAATGGTCAATATCCAGCATGATAAGGCTTAGTGGACGTTGATATCTAATACACCGCTGCAGTTCCTTTTCAGCTAGCTCCATAAAGTGTCTCCTGTTCCATAAAGTAGTCAGGCCGTCAGTTGTGGCTAAAAATTTAAGCTGCTTCTCGGATTCTTTACGAGCAGTAATATCCCGGACAATACCAACTGCATGCCATATGTCCCTGATCTTGTAGGAAGTAACCGAACGTTCCACAGGAAAAGTTTTGCCGTTTTTGTGTGCCCCAGTCATTTCCATAATGCTGTTTACCACTTTTCCCTTGCCGCTTTTGGCAAATGAAGGGAGTCCTTGTTTCGCTTTGTTTCGGTCTGCCGGTGTGGCAATCAAGTCATGGAGGTCCTGGCCCATGGCTTCTTTTTCTGAGTACCCAAACATGTCCTTGGCCGCAGGGTTCCAGAACTCAATGGTTCCATAACTGTCTATGCCGATAACGGCGTCGTAGGAAGCCTCGCTCATTGCCCGGCTTTTTTTTTCGTCCTCCGCTAAACGGTCCAAGGCTACTTTTTTTTCCGTGATATCCTGAGCGGTTCCCCTGTAGCCAGTCAGCTCACCTTTTTCTCCTAAAAGGGGTAAGCCGGTAACATTTTGCCAGATAATCTTGTTGTCTTTAGTGATGCTTCTGTGCTGTAGATTGTTGAACGGAGTATAATTGTCCTTGGCCTCAGCAAATTTTTCAATTACTTCCGGTTTATCTTCTTCAGGTATAAATTCAAACGGTGTCCTGCCCAAAAGTTCTTCTTTGGAGTATCCGAGGACCTGTTGCACTAAATCGGATAAAAACGTGTAATGGCCATTGTTATCCACTTCCCATATGTATTCGCCGGCAGCTGCACTGATATCTTCAAATCGTCTTTTCTGTCTGTTTATTTCTTTTTGTAAGTATTTTTCCCTTTGGGTTAGTGTCTCCTGCAATTTGGAGTTCTCACGGCGTAAAGCTTCAATTTCCTGCCTTAATTGGTCTTTTTCCCCGTTTTTATCTCCATGCATGAATTAAAGTCCTCGCTTTGCCTTTGTTTTTTATGATACGCCTGCAAAAAATATGTTTTTGCAGGCAGTGTTAAGTTTTAAGTAGAATCAGAGAGTTGCAAAATTTAATCCGAGCACTTACCCCAGCCTTTGACTTTTTGCAGTTGCGTCTTTTATATTCAATTTTCGATTCCGTTTTCCTGCACTTCGGCTATGAACTTTTCCACTAATTCCTTGTCCAGAGCATAGCCTTCCATTTCACGTAGTATTTTGAATACTTCGGATGGAGGACGTTTGTTTTGATAAGGCCTGTTGGTGGTCATGGCGTCGAAGCAGTCGGCCACGCTAATTATCCTGGCTCCAGTGGGAATCTGCGATCCACGCAGTCCGTATGGGTAGCCCTGTCCGTCTATCCGTTCGTGGTGATAACGCACGTATTTTAGTACAGGCCCTAGAAAATGCAGATCTTTGAGTATCCTTTCCCCGATTAAGGGATGTTGTTTTATCTCCTCCTGCATTGTCTGGTCCGGTTTGTTTTCATTATTGGCAAAGAGGCAGTCGCTGAAACCTATCTTGCCTATGTCGTGGAGCATGCCACCAAGCTTTATGTTGATGACTTCCTCCTGATTCAATTGAAGCCTGTGGCTTAGCCGTTCGCTGTAAGCGGAAACGCGCTGGGAATGTCCCCGTGTGTATTCATCCCTGGCTTCCAGGGCATTGGCAATTGTGGAAACGGTCTCCAGTATATTATCTTTAAGTTGCTGGTTGGCCTTGCGTAGTTCCGTAACCAATTCTTCGAGGCGCATCTCCCGGGCTTCGATTTTGACCATCATCATGCCCATGGCTTCGGCAATTCGCTGGACATTCCGATCATAGTCCGGCTTAGTGAATTCCATTATTTCATTCGTGTATATCCCTCTGGATACATTTTCAATCGTTTCTATCAATTTTTCCACAATATTTTGTTTCATACGGATATCCTCATGAAGGGTCTGCATAGATTGGGGTGATTTGTGGACTATACAATCAGAAGCTTATATGGATATTAAATATATCAAGGGTTTTTTACAAGGGTAGGGAGGGCAAAATATTGTATTGGATATGCATTATCTAAACGGATTTTTGAGGGATTAAAGGATTGCACAAATTGTGAACGAGCTCAGCTCCCGCAACAAAGGAAATCAATTTAAGGTTTTTTTGTTTTGTAAAATAAGTCCGGCCAAAATTAAAAACAGCCCGAAAACAGTGGAGGGCAGTATTTTTTCTCCAACCAGAAAATGTATAAACACCAAGGACAGAAATGGGGACAGATATATCAGATTACTCACTTGGGCAGTTGTTCGGGAGAATCTAAGGGCCTGGAGCCAGAATACGAAAGTTATGCCCATCTCAAACAGCCCCACGTAAATTGCTCCTAAAAGCCCTTTGTTCGAAGTGATGAGGAAAGTGGAAACAAAGGGAGTTAAGATGGAAAGGTATACTGTACCCAGAAGAAAATTGAGGAGCAAACGCAGTATGGGGGGAAGATCGTCCTTAATATTGGCTATCCAGTACAGGCCCCAGACTATGGTACTGAAAAGGGCCAGGAAAACCCCTAGGGGGTCGGAAAAATTCAGGGTCCACGGTTTGCCGTGAGTGGAGATTAGCACTACCCCCAGATAACTGATGATAATGGCCGCGATCCTGTGTTTGGTGATTTTTTGTCCCAGCAGGGGTACGGATAAAATGGCTATGGTTATTCCCCAGGTGTAGTTGAGGGGCTGGGCTTCCTGGGCCGGAAGCAACTCGTAGGCCTTAAAAAGTATCAGGTAGTAAAGAAAGGGGTTTAAAAAACCCAGATATGCGGAAGAGAAAAGATGTTTTTGGGTGATCTGTTGGTAGAAGCGGGGTCCGTGAAAGGCCAGCGCCAGAAAAAAAAGGCACAATAATGAGGCAAGGCTGGAGAAAAATAAAAGCTGAACAAAATCCAGATAAACAAGACTTAATTTGAAGGCGGAGGCAACAGTGGACCAAATAAGAACCGTGAGCCCCCCATACAAGTACGCTTTTTTCTGGTTATGCATGGGGGGTGTATTCATTTTTTGACTTTAGGTGGTGGGCTTGCTGGCTCCACCCTTTTTCCCTGTTTGGGGCTTTGATTGGCTTGTCTGTGTCTTGCTTCCCGTTTGAGAGGTTGCGGGACTTTCTGAAGATGCCGAAGAGGTGGAAGCTTCTTTCTTTTCCTCAGTGGCTTCTGTTCCGCTCTCCCCTGAGGAAGTAGTTGTTTCGGGCTCTTTTTGGGAGATGGTAATTTTGCTTTCACTTTCTTCAGAAGATGCCGCAGGTACCCAGCTGAGCTCCAGGGAGAATTTTTCCTTTCCCTTTTGCTTGGCCTCAACTGCCACATTGATGGAATCCGGGGGGAGCATGGTAAGGTATTCCTCCCCTTGCTGGACTACAACTTTGCCCTCTTTGAATCCTTTGGTCAATTCCTCCAGGTAAGTAATTACCTCCTGCAACTGCATTTGAGTTTTGGTTTCGATCTTGTTTTTTTCATTCATGTCTGCCTCCTTTTTTTGTTTTTCCATTAACATACATGCATTGGAAAAATTATTATTTGCATTTTCAAGATTTATATGCCGTTTTATTCGAAAGATTCCGGATATCAGGGTGATTCCCTCTTTTGGGATACGCCTGCAAAAAATAATTTTTTGCAGGCAGTGTTAAGTTTTAAGTGTTTAAGGTTAAGTAAAGCCAAAGAGTTACAAAATTTAATCTGTGCGTTTCTTTCCAGTTTTCGACTTTTTGCAGTTGCGTCTTTTGGGGATCAGCAAAGAGAGAGTAGGGCCTCACAGAGTTTTTCCGGGTCGACATAAGGCCGGGAATCCTTGGTTACCAATTCGCATTCCAGGATATCCACCCCGAATTGCATAAGCATGCTTTTGTTTATCTTTCCCGGATACAGGGAAATATCTTTATCCAAAAGAATAAAATTCAACATATCCCCATTACTGAATTCAGAGCCCGCATTTTGCAAAAGGAAGTGCATAAGCGTCTGCAACTGCATGTTCAGAGTCAGTCCGTGGCACTCCGGATCCGGTACTGTATTGGGAATAAATACCTTGGGGCATTTGGCCTGACCTATAGCTTCGCTGACTCCTATGGGCAGAAGGTTGGCCAGGATGCTGGTGAAAAAGCTGCCCATGGGATAGCAAATTATGTCCGCCTTGCGGATTTTCTTTTTGACTTTTTCTCTTATTTCGGTCTCTACAGGTCGAGGATCATCTAGGTCCGGAATAAGAAATAACCTTTTTATGCTGTGTTTAATCCTGGGGACTTCCTTGCCGGTTATCATATGCTGTCCGCATACCGTTTCCCCGTTGTCCAGATGGGCGGCCAGATGTAGATCTTTATTTATGGCCGGCCGAACAACTCCGCGTACCTCTACCAGTTTGGAGTATATGTATATTACCGGATCCAGGTGTCTTTTGTTCTCCAGATACCCGGCGGTAAGTACCAGATTACCTATGCTTGCACCGCGCAGATCGAAACCGTCGGGCATGTTTTCCGCGAATACTTCCATGTGGTGGCGTATTATTTTGCGCATGGGATCTGGCACGGAAGCCATAAGCTCGTGTTTCCCCATGACTATCTTCCACAGTTCTTCGTGCAGCTTTTGCTTGTCTTCTTTTTGGGGTAGCCTGTGGGCGAAAAGGGAATATATCTCCGGGTTGCCCTTTATGCTTTGGTCCGCCAGGGCCATAAGTCTGTTTCGGATATCTCCGACTGCCGGCATTCCAAAGGTGCGACGCAGCACTGCTGAGCTTCCTCCGGAATCAAAAGGGGTGATTATGTGGATGCTGTTATGTGTGTAATCGACTATATTTTGACTGACTTTCTTAAGTGCCGTGCCTCCGCTGAAAAAAAGCACTTTTGGTCCAAGGGCGGGGGAATGCTGGAAACGAGCCAGTTTGTATTTGTCCGGGATTTCAATTTCCCTAGTGATTTGGATGCGCATATTCTTAGCCTTTCAGAAATTGCATGCACTTTTTTGAGGCTGCGGTGAAATCTATCCCGCCGCTTATTTCGAATACCGGACGGCAGGAGAGCATGTTTATGTATGCCTTGGGGCTTAAGTCCGGTATACCCGGATTGTCCGGAAAAAAGAAAAGACCCGGGTCTTTCATGAAGGCCGGGAGAAGATCGCGGCGCTTCTTTATGTCCACTTGGTGAAAGTCCATCTTCCCCCCGTTTAGTTCCCAGTTGAGGATTACCAGACCCTCGTAGTCGGAGCAAAGTTCAAATTGGTCGGAGCCGAAACACTGATCTATATATACATCGTATTTGTCTTCCAAAGTCCACAGTTTATGCGGGGGTAACTCGGAATATCTTTTTCGGTCTTTGCGGGGAACAATTTGTTGGAGGCGATCGTTATTTAAAGCTGTGCCCGGGTTTATACGCGGCAGCTTAGGGGTCCCGTGCATCCTTTGTTTCCGCCCGTTGGCCCCGATAAGCAGACGGTCGTTGCTTACAAAAGTGCTGCCCTCCCGCATGATGTGCAGAGCCAGGGTGGATTTCCCCTTTCCGGAAAAGCCTGCGAGAGCCAGTCCCCCGTCTCCATACTTTACTCCGGCAGCGTGGCCCAGAATCATATTCTTATTGAGCATGCTTTCCATATATCGGCTGTTTATAAAATTTATTACCTGGTTCATGTTTCGGGAACAGGGACCAATCGCCAAGTTGTGCTCCAGGCCCACGATAAAAACCATGCCACTGTTCTTTTTGCGGATTATCCTGCCGTCCCGGAGTTCAATGAACTCCTCCTTGATTTTGTTTTTACCCCGTTCCGGCAGTTTTTGTGTATATCCTCCGGAGAGGAGGAAGTGATCTGTCTCCAGGGCGTGGACTACAATGGGGTCATCCGTTTTCATTCCCGGGAAATACCGGAAATAGTGCTTTAGACCGGAATATAGATCGAAAGAATTAGTGTGGATTTCAATTGCTTGTCCGGAAAGATCTAGAAAAAATTCCAAGGGACACTCCACAGGAGGGACATGCTCTTGTAATATTTCCTTGCATGATTTTTCAACCATTTTGCAATCTCTCCATTACGTGTTGGACATAGAGCTTGGCGGCATCCTTCCCGCTGGCTTCCTGTATGCCCCGGAACCCCCCGAATGCGGAAACTTCAAAGACAATAGGTCCCGAAGCAGTTTCCGCAACATCGACACAGGTAAAATCCAGGGAAAAAAGAGCTTGAGCCTTTTGGGCCACAGATATACTTTCCGAAGAAGGCGTGTATGGAGCGTATTTTCCTCCGTTGGCCGTTGTAGTGTTCCAGGAACCGTTTTGGGAACAACGCGCATAAGTGCTAATATATTCCCCGCCCAGGAAAGCCAGTCCAAGATCCTTGCCGTTCAGGTCGATTTTCTTCTGGATATACATAATCGGGTTTTCCCGTTTAAAAGCGGCGATTTCTTCCCGGGTTCCGCTGTCGGCCCGGATTAGACTCATCCCTCTGGCCTTGGTTGAATAAAGTGGCTTGAAGACCGCTTCTCCATAGGCTTTTACCGCCTCCAGGGCCTGGTCTATGTCTTCGGTGATGGTCGTCTCCGGCATGGGGATACCCGCCTGTTGCAAGGTTACAGTGCAGCTCAAACGGTCCAGGACCCGCATTATATTTCCTGGAGCGGAAAATATGGGCAACCCCGTTTCATGGAGAAAACGCAAGCATTCCAAGCGATCCAGGAGATCTGGAGAGTATTTCGCCCCGATTTTTTTTATTATCAAAGCGTCTAGTTTGCTTAAATCAATATCTTCAAAATAGGCTTTGTTTATGTTCAAGTGTACGCAAACCTTGTCCATATCTACCAGCAGACGGAAACCGGTGAATTGTTCCACGGTATCCGCGAGCTTTTCCGAAGACCAACCGTTGCGGGTTCCTACAACACCTATACGCATATTAGAGGATCCTTTTATGGTTTTGAACAGATTTTTGCTCGTTTAATACAAAAGCACTTCCCGGGGCAGTTGAAAGTCTTCCCATCTGCCTTTATATTCGTATAGCTTAACCAAAAGATAATGGGCCCTTAAAAACATTTCCTTGGCGAACTCATAATTAAGTTCAAAACGGGTGGATGTATAAAATGACCTGGCCAGAGCTATTGCCAACCGGGGTTCGAAATAATCGTCTCCATGTCTTTCAGCAAATTTTCGGGCAAAGCCGTAAAATTGTTCCGTTATCCAGTTCAGACGCTTGCGCAAGTGGGGATCGAATACTGGTGTGCGGAAATTGGAAACCAGAAATACGGACACATCCTGCAGGTAGTCGAATTGTCTGGAGCGGTGCAGGTCAATGAAGTAAATGTCATTATTGTTGTGATAGTAAACAATGTTGTTTATGTTGAAATCACCGTGGATAAAGATGGTTAGTGTGGAGGGATGGTCCTTTTCAAATTCTGCTGCTTTTTCTAAAAGGGTATTAAGTGAATTTATCCGCAAATTATGTACTAGCTGTTCGTCGCCCTTGAATTCCGGGTGTACCTGGATTACGCTTTCTCTTCTGGCATTTAGCTGTTTTAGATAGTCGGTAGGGGTCTTTTCCTTTTGTAAAGTGCTGTTCCATATCCAGCTCAAGGTTTCTTCCAGTTTGAAGTAAATATCCCGCAAAGTGCTTAATTCTGCTGTCAGGATTTCTTCGTCCAGTGTGCAGCCGGGAAGAAACTCCAAAAGCATGGAGGCCTTGTCTTCCTTTTCATCCTTTTGGTGGCTGAACACTTTGGGGACCAGACCGGGAAACATTTCCTGCCATTTTTCCAGGTTAATTTTTTCCCCGGAAATTTTGGCCGCCGATCCTTCCTTGAATATACTACCTTGGGCGCTTTCCAGGTTATGTTGTTTATCTTCCACCCGACCTATGCGACATCCGGATCTAGTACCCCATATGCCCTGGAAATCCACCTCGGAGATGGGGCCTTCGAATCCGGTCTGATCCAAGTTCTGCTGCAGGGCCTGAAACTGATTGATCTTTATTTTTTCCCCTATAATATTGAATATTATGGCCTCTCCCACGTTGAGCAGGGAATCCCCGATTCTTTCCAAATAACGTACTATGAATAAAATAGTTATATAGTCCGCGTGATTGGCTTGATACTCAGACATCTCCCTTAAAATGCGTTTGAAATGGACTTCGTACATCTTATCCAATTTGTTTTCCGAGCGGCAGATATCCAGAGCCAGGGAAAGGTCGTCTTTACGCATCGCAGAGTTGATACTGGCCAGGGCCTGGACGATTTCCGTGAGCATCTCTTCGTAATTGAATCCATACAAGACCTTATAATTACTCAGGTATTTCATTTGTTCTGTGATGTTTACGCAGAAATCGCCTATCCTTTCCAGGTTCACGGTTATTATGTGGATTGCCCTAATTTTGTTTATTTCCTGTTTTAATAGCCCGGAAGCGGGAAGGATCTTGGAGAAACACTTGTTCTCGATAACGTTTTTCAGATTATCAATATAGTCGTCCTTGTTGATAATCTTTTCATAAAGATCCGGTTCCGGAGAGTTGAGGAAGTCAAAAGTGTTATATACTTGGTTTTTTACTTCCAAAACCATGAAATAGAAATTTTCCTCGATAGTTTCAAAAGAGATCATAAGTTCCCAAAATAAGGTCTGTTCGTTGTGGTTTTGCGACCCCGGAAATAGCTCACCGCCATTAAGGGTAAAATACCTTTTCTTTGATTCCACGGTTTAGTTTTGGACAAAGCAGGGTTAGGTGAAAATGTAACCCGTAAAGACTGCGCACTTTGCATGCCCGGATTCGCCTGCGAGAAATATACTTTTGCAGGCAGCTTTAAGTTAAAAGTGTTAAGAGAGATCAAATATTTGCTGCGTTTAGTCCATACGTTTAAACTCAAGCTACGGTTTTTTGCGGATGTCTCTGGCTATGTGGATATGTTTACCGGAGCGGTGGAGATAAGTTCGCTGGAGCGGTCGTCTTTCCATTCTATTTTGAGGGATATCCTGTTCACGTCATCCTTTTTTTTTGCTTTTATGGAAAATTTCAATAGTCCTTGGGGAAGAAGGTCGATGCTCTCCGAATTATTGGATAGGTGGAAGCTCCCTCTTTCCAGTCCGTCTTCCAGAGCCTGCAGAAATTGCTTGATGGATTGCCCATCTTGAATGGATTCGTGGGAAAATTTTTGATCATGGGACATGTTTTGTTCCTCTCTTGTCTTTAAGCTTTTTGGGTTTTGATTACTTGCTCCCGTATGTGGCTTTATCCGGCGAGGCGTTTTTTATAGGCATCGATGATGTTGCTTCGGTTTACCTGGGAAGTGACCAGCTTTTTTTGGATTTTCAGATCGTCCCAGGCCGGCTGATATCCAATTTCCCTTTTGGCTTTTTCCTTGTCCATGTTTTCTGCTTTCTTGGCTTTTTCTCCCATATGAGTGTCATCGCCCATGAAAATCAGGATTTCCCTGTTAGAGGCGGATCTGTCGCGGTTTTTGCGGTTTACCACGGAGATCAGAAAATCCGTGTATCTCTGGGATTGTGGGTTCCATACCTCGTAACCGTCCACGTCGTAGTCGGCCAAGAGGATGGGCCAGAATTGTTCCGGATGGGGAACTACTATGCCTCCTCCGTGCAGGCGAGCTTCTTCAATTATTTCCGTGGTCCGGTAGAAGTAGTTCAGGCTGAAATCCGCCTTGACTCCCTCTTTTACCTCTTTGAGAAAAGCCAAGGTCCTATCCAGGAGTTGTTCCGGATAGTTACCCCGCAGGCAGAAGAAAAAGTCCCGCAGTACTTTATTTTTTATACTGTTAGGGGGTAGGGAAGAATAATGCTTGTCAATCAGCACCTCTATTTTCCGGACATAAGCCTGCGCAAAATTGAGTATTTCCTTGGTTGTACCGGTTTTACGGGCGGCTTCTTCCACTTTTGGCGAACTTTTGTTGGTTACGGCATGGATGAATTCAAAGAGTTGGGATGCCCGATACCTACGGGTATGCTCCAGCATGGCCCGAAGTACATCCGCATTTTCCACTTTTTCTTTTTCGAAATGTAAAAGTAGCTGTACTTTCTGGTTAAATCCCCGGGAATAGCAATCTACTTCCACTCCACTATATCCTTTATACTCCCACAATTCGTTGTGTTGAGTGGGGATAACCAATTCTTTTTCCACGTTGGGAAACATGGCGTGCATTCTCTGTACCGCCATTTCTATGGGGACATGTTCCGGATGCCAGTGAGTAGCGAGTACCACCTTTTGATGCGGATAGCTTGCTTCCGGGATGGTTACTTGCTTTTTTTGCTCTTCAGTTAATTTTTCTGAAATAATAGAGAAAAATATGTTTTCCTCTTCTTCGGTGATTTCCTCGGGGATCTTTTCCGGAGCAAGGTTATATACCTGTTTAATCCTGTTTTGTTTTGCCTGCATGCCAATTCCATTACCTTTATTTGTATTTATTATGACAGGCTTCTTTCTGGTTATTAAGTTCCTGCCAAGCGGATTTAAGGGCGTTGATGTCCCGAAGTTCGTAAGCATATTCCAGAGTGTCACAGGCGGCAAGATATCTTTCATAGAACTCTTCGCCCATTCCCCCCGTGAAACCGGTCATTCTCCGGGAATCCTCCAAGAATACGGCCACGATCTCTGATGAAGGGAGGATATCGCGGTCCAGGGCCTTTTTTATTTCCTTGAAATACACTTTCATCCGTTTTTTCAAGTTGCTGTATTCCAGTTCTTCATCTAGAGTGTCCGTCTCCCCTTCGGGGTATGAGACCTTGAACTTGAGCTTGTACAATTCTCCTCTTTTCTTTATTCCCACCTTCAATTTCTGGAAATCTTCAAGAGGGATTTTGTACTTGGGAAGTTCGGAATCGCCTTTTTCAATGCTATCTGCTAAAAGACGCAAAAAGCCAGCTACGTCCTCGTTTCCTCCGAAATTGGCTACCCCGTTCTTGCTCATATCGCTCCCCTTAATTTAATTGCTTGCAGTTAAAAATTACGTTAGGTCTAACTTTAGTCATTTATAAATACCGGGAAAAATATCTTCTCGGAATATATTGTAATTTGTAGTTTTTCCCTTTTTGGATATTGGCATGGAAAATATGGCTCTTGGACACAGCGTGTGGATTTTTTGTATTTTTTCCGCCTGATCTTTTTGGATGCTTTTAACGAGTTTCCATCCGGAAATGGCTCTTTTCCATTTTAACGGCGTCAATTTTCGTAATTATTCGACCACGTATTAAGATACGCTCGCTCCTAATTATTTAATTTCCTTGTTAAACAGAAAAAGATCTCCTTTCCGAATTAAAAACGTGATAT
>CAYNNQ010000003.1:0-97599 GCA_964398785.1 uncultured Desulfovibrionales bacterium
TGGTTAGTCTCAAGAATCCGTGCGACACATTTTATATTATCGAAATCGCTATCAGGACCGGGATCAATCCTATAAGCCGGGGATTCCTCCCGCAATGAATGACATATTCTTTATTCTTTCGATTTCGACAGCGATCTTGATTTCGATTTGGATTATCCCAACGCTTGGGCAACCCAATGATTTTTAATAAAAAGGATTTATTATTTGAGCCATCTCTCGCAGCGTTCAAGGCAGCTATCAAAATTAATTTCAAGTTTACTAACATAACGGCATCGACGCACACATACATCATAAGGTATTCTATACCTATCTTCGTCCGATTCATTATCTTCGTCTGAATAATTTACATTCTGATTACACTCATACTTAAGGTTCGCAACAAAAATTTCTTCCATAAAATCTCTACACTCTTGCAAGCATTCTAAATTATTTCTCTGTTCATCTAGTGGATTTTCATAAATAGAAGTGTTAACAGTGTTGGTCTCATCATTACATTCATCCACACAAGGATATTTTACTTCACTGTAAAACCTTTGCTTTACGGGCCCATAATTCTCAGCGCAACAATCAAGACATTTTTGGTCACCGCTGGCACAAACCTTTTGACAAACGGAATTTGCGGCAATCCCTTGCGCATGCGGCAGGCACAAAATAAATCCGCTTACTAACATAAAGATCAAAGCCTTCATAACATCCCCCAAAAAACAGTTAAAAATTCGCATTGGCGGTAATAATAACCCCGGTTTTGTGCACAATCAACCCAACGCTGGACTGGATGCCAAGCTTTCGACCACAGATCAGCAACTTGCATACCAAAAACATAAGTACCTGAAATATAAGTTTTTGAATTAAGAAGCAAGACGGGATTGCCAATTTTATTGGCAATTAAAAAACGGCCTTGCCCATATTTTGGGCTTGTTTGTTGAATTCCCGGATAAGAACTAGCGCGGGCCAAAGGACGGGATACGGAAAAATCAGCGGGTATTTTTTTAGTGGCTTCCTTTATTTTTGGAATAAATCAGAGTGGGTTCCAGTCCGCTCGAATACAACGCGGCTAGACTCAAGCACATAAATCAACAGCCAGTCGGATTCAACGTGACACTCCCGCCGGCCCTTCCAATTACCAACCAGCTTATGATCGCGATGAATGTCATCAAGCGGTTCCCGGGCCACTAGTGAACGAATGATTATTTTTAACTTTTCTGGATCTTTACCGCGTCTTTTCATCCGTTTAAGATCACGTTCAAGTTGCTTTGTGTATACGGGGGTAAGCATTAGATAGTTCTTATTCGGATTAACAAAAAAATAAAGTAATTATGAGCGACCCCGCACTGATACGCAATTGAATAATTACAAAATTGACGCCCTTAAACCAGATAAGGGGGCCTTTTCCGGAGGGAGACTAGATACCTAATTTATTGAACATATCCTCAGCGTCATTGCAAACAGTCAAATCACGTCCCGCATCAGTGTCGGTAAATGTCCTGCAAGTGACCTCGTTAGGAATGGCTACGTCAAAAGGCAGCCCTTTTTTTAATTCGACCTGTTTGTAAAACAAGGTAATCGCTTGAGTTGTAGTCAACCCAAGCTCATGAAATATATGCTCAGCTCTGCTCTTTAAATCGGGTTCAATCCTGGCTCTGACCGTGGATGTTTTACTCATGCTTCACCTCCATTTGACTTGCAAAAAAATGTAGCCCAAACGAGACACACAGTCAAGACTTACATAAATCGGTTCCTCGTACAAATCTGTGCAAAAGTTTGTTGTTAAAAACCTACTAGCAGCACTTAACCACCTGAACTTAAAGGTTTTTATTAAAAACTGTTGAGTTGACTAGCCGTTGGGATTATCCAAATTGCTATCGCTATCGGGATCGAATAATTACAAAAATTGACGCAGTTAAACCGAAAAAGGGCCATTTACGGATGGAAACCAGCTAGCGCACAAGGGACTGATACAGGACGTAATACTTGTTTATATTGCTCACGTAGCGCACGGTTTCCTGGCCGATATCCCGCAAGGCCGCGAGCTCCACGTTCCTGAACCATTTGTTGGGATCAAGCCCCATCTCTCCGGCCAAATCCCTCACCCGGCGTATTCTGGCCGGGCCGGCGTTGTAGGCGGCCAGGGCCAGACGCACCCTGTCCCGGGGCCGGATATCCTCCGCGCTGAAATAACGGTCGCGCAGGAAGTCAAGATACTTTACTCCGGCATGGATATTGTTTTCCACATCGTGAACATTTTCAATTCCGACATTGGGATCCCCGGCGGTTGAGGGACGGATCTGCATTACCCCCACCGCTCCGGCATGACTTCTTTTGGAATTGTCCAGCCCGGACTCCTGAAAAGCCAGGGCCAGAATAAGCAGCCAGTCAAAATCATACTCATCCGCGTATTTGCGGATGATATTTTCGTATTTGCGCAGTTTATCCCAATTTTCCAGATCGGTGGGGTCCCTCAAGGCGTCGGCATTCTTATAGTGACGGCGGAAATAGATATTCCCGAGCAGAGTGCCTTCCTTGTGCGTGTGCAGAAACCGGTTCAGACTTTTTTTGAGCTTGGGGTTATCCTTGCGGACCATCCAGGCGATCTCGCCCCCTTTGCGCAGCTGCAGATCCTCATGCACCGCGATATTTTCCAGCACCTCTTTCCAGGCCTCGGCGATATGTCTGTCCGCCACCGTGATTTCAAGAGCCCCGGAATTGACCATCTCCAGGATATCCTCGGTTTCCAGCTCCTCGCTCAAGGTAACAATTTCAACCGGATCCAGATCCTGCTCCCGGAATTCATCGTTCAGACGCTTCAGGCTCTGATAATAGCTGCTGCTTTCGCGCACCGCGACCCGTTTGCCGCTCAAGTCCCGGATATCTTTCAGGGATGAACCCTTGGCCCGGGTAACCACGACCTCGGAAACACCCCGCAAGTAAGGGTCGGTGAAATCGACCCGCTTTTGTCTGCGCGGGGTTATGGTCAGCCCGGCTGCGGCAATATCCCCGTAGCCGTTTTGCAGCTTGGGAATAAGCTCGTCCCTGGCCACGGGGATGAATTCCAGAACCACCTGCAGATTTTTCTTGTGGATATCGGAGTTGAGAAATTTTTCGTACCCTTTGAGCAGTGAATACTCAAAACCGACCAGATGCCCGTCGGAGACGAAAAAATTGGTCCGGTTAAGCGTTGTCAAAACCCGAATATATCTTTTTTGCAAAAGTCCCGGCAGATCATCCGTGTAGGACTCGGCCATATGCGCGTCCAGGGGAAGACGGTGCGCCCTGTCCCGTGCTTTTTCCGCGGGCCTGGAGACTTGCTCGGACTCGGCCCGAAAATAGTAATACCCGCCAACGGCCAGGACAAAAGCCAGCCCGGCCACGAGGCTCAAGGCAATTTTCTTGTTCACTCTTCCTCCTTTATCCTTGAGTTTTTAGTAGCAACCCGGAAGGAAAAGTTCAAACCTCTTGTTTAACCGACCGCCTACAGATTCCTTTTCTCGGGCGCTTCGGGACTGACCGCATCCGGCATCAGGGAAGGTATGGGCGTAAACTTGCATCCGCAGCACCGCTATGGCAAGGAAGCTCGGCTGTTCCTAGCGGTTTCGGATACGGGCAACGGG
Organism: uncultured Desulfovibrionales bacterium; assembly: GCA_964398785.1. Classification (GTDB taxonomy): domain Bacteria; phylum Desulfobacterota; class Desulfovibrionia; order Desulfovibrionales; family Desulfonatronovibrionaceae; genus CAYNNQ01. Next base: position 3,609 of record CAYNNQ010000003.1, read on the forward strand.
ACGCCGGATAAAAATGATGTTTTTGGAGGTTATTACTATGCAGATACTGGTTTTATATTATTCCCAATCAGGTAACACCCAAAAGCTGGCCCAGGGGATTGCCCGGGGCGTGGAATCTGTAAACGGAGCAAGTGCAGTACTTAATAAAACCAACATTCAATCATTATAACCAGTTGAGAGGACAATGCGCATTTCAATCTTTTGGAAATTATTGGGTATGGTAGCAGCAAGCGTGCTGCTGCTGGGTATAACGGTATTTTTTACTACCAAACACTTTGTGAGCAATGGTTTTGATCAGGAGTCTGTAAAGAATATTGAAAATTTCCAGTCGGCCATGATGGACGAAATAAAAGACAAAAAGGCCTATTACCTGGAAACAACCGCCCGCGCGGCCAAGAACCCCCAGCTTGCTTCAGCCGTTTATTCCGGCAATGCAAAAGAACTTGCCAAATATGCCGAGGAGCTGATGAAGGCCGGAGACATCAATCTCGTACTCTTTACCGACAAAAATGGCGAGGTGATATTCCGGGGACATTCCGAGGTCAGCGGAGACACCGTCTTGTCCCAGCAAAATGTCAGCCGCGCCCTGGAAGGGGAATCCGTTGCCGGGGTGGAAGACCTTGCTGAGGCGGGATTGAGCCTGCTGGCCGGGCATCCTGTAAGGATTTTTGAAAGAGTCGCGGGCGTAATCACCCTGGGAATGAGCTTTGAATCCAATATATTTGTGGATGCCATCCGGGAAAAACTCGGGGTTGAGGCCACCATATTTCAGGGAGATACCAGGCTCTCCACAACCATCAGGCGCGATGGACAAAGGGTCGTGGGTACGGAGATGACCAATCCCGAGGTTACGAAAACCGTACTTACCAACTCAAAAACCTTTCTGGACAGAAATAAAATTCTCGGCCGCTGGTATGACACCGCCTACTGGCCCCTTGTTGATCTGCAGGGAGAAACCGCGGGCATGTATTTTCTGGGAACGGACCGGGAAATAATCGAAAGTGCCCAGAATGCGGTCCTTTACTCCATCCTGTGGGTTACCCTGCTTATTGGCGGCCTTATGCTGCTGATCGGCTTTTTCCTGGCCAGGACTCTGGCCCGCCGTATAGTCGCGGCCACAACCTTTGCTTCCAGCGTCGCGGATGGGAATCTGGATGAAACCCTGAACATAAAAAGTACCGATGAAACCGGGGTGTTGGCCGAGTCCTTGAATAAGATGGTGGCCAATCTGAAAAAAATGATCAAAGAAAGTGAAGCCAAGACCGCTGAAGCAGTGCGCGAATCGGAAAAAGCAAGTCGGGCTACCAAAGAGGCCAACGAAGCCAGGGAGCAGGCCGAAACGGCCCGGACCGAAGGCCAAACCCAGGCGGCGGCGCAACTTGAAGGCATTGTCGGCAAAGTGGGGTCGGCCTCGGAAGAATTGTCCTCCCAGGTGAAGCATTCCACCCAGGGCGCGGAGGATCAAAAGCAGCGGATCACGGAAACAGCCACGGCCATGGAGCAGATGAACGCCACAGTCCTGGAAGTGGCCAAGAATGCCTCCAATGCTGCGGACGGGGCCAACAAAGCCAAGAATGAAGCCGGGGAAGGAGCCAGGATTGTGGATGAGTCAATCAAGTCCATCGCCCGGGTCCAGGAGATGTCCTCTACAGTCAAGGAGAGCCTGGACGGTCTTGGAGACCGGGCCCAACAGATCGACAGCATCATGAATGTTATCGACGACATTGCGGATCAAACCAATCTGCTTGCGCTCAACGCCGCCATTGAAGCCGCCCGCGCCGGGGACGCCGGACGGGGCTTTGCCGTGGTTGCCGATGAAGTGCGCAAACTGGCTGAAAAGACCATGAGCGCCACCAAGGAGGTAGGGGAGTCCATTACTACCATCCAGCAGGGGACCAAGGATAATATCCAGGGCATGGACAAAGCTGTCCAGGCGGTGGAGGAAGCCACTCAACTGGTTAACAGGTCCGGAGAGGCACTGGAAAATATCGTCCAGCTCTCCCAGGAGGTTGCTGACCAAATAAATTCAATCGCCACGTCCACGGAGGAGCAATCCTCCACCAGTGAACAGGTTAACCGGAGCATTGAGGAAATAAACCGCATTGCCGGTGACACCGCGGACGCGATGGGAGAGTCCACCCGGGCCATAAATGAGCTGACCGGGCAGGCGGGAGAACTTAAGTCCTTGATAGAGAAGATGAAAAACAGCTAACAATCCGCCGGGAACCGGGAGTGATCGCTATTCGGCCGTACGGACAACCTGTGCGGCTTTAAAAGACTTCCGGATCCCGGCCGGTACATCAATGGGTTGACCGGATTTAAGCAACCACCTGGCCCGATTTAGAAAGGCCCTCTGCAGGGCCTTAGAATTCTCGTGACTGCCCCCCCATAAGCTAATAAAAAAAAATTGTTTTGGCTCCGAGTCATTTCAAAATATTCATACCGGTTATTCTGTTGATTAGAAGTCCTGATCCGTCCACGTTAGAGAGCCCCGCTCCAGGCTCAAGCGTGGTAATCACGGTTTTGCCAATCACGTGCCTCCCTTCTTCCCCCAAAAAATTTTCTGTCTTTACCCCCCACATATTGTGCAGCATCACCGGCTCCCCATTATAATTTCCCAGATAAAGACCCACGTGCCCGGGCATGCAAATGAGCGTTGCAAAAGGGACCCCATGTTTACGGATAACGGCTTTTTTTTCTTGTCCGGACATGCCATCAAGAGATATCATTCTCCCAGTTTCGGCCTGTTTACTGGAATTGCGCGGGAGCCAGATCCCGAAAGGCACAAAAATATCGCGCATCAAGGCCGAGCAGTCGCGATTACCGTACATTCCTCCCCAACCGTAAGGTTGAGCGAGCATTTGCCCGGCCACCCGGGCTACATTCCCCGGGGTAAACTCCAGTGGGGCCAAAGAGATTTTGTCCTTGCCCAGCCGAACAGTTTGCTTTTGAGCATATCCGTTACTCCCGGCGTCCGGAGCCAGGCAAGATAAGCCTCTTTCGTCCCTGTCAGATACTGGCAAAAGCATGCCCACCCGGCCGAAGAACAAAAAATCCCCATGTATATTGGAGACTGGAAAGCGGTCCCGGACAATCGCAACCAGTTCTTTCTCCTCAAACGCAGAAATAAATTCCTCGTCCACCAAGCCTAGATTAAAGCGTTTTATCCATCCGTGCACCCACTCCGTCTCCACCAGGAGCCAAGCCCCATCCCGGGAAACATGGACGACGTGCACCGGAGTACCGGCCCGGATAGCGGAGTTTTGCATATAGTCAAAGGGATAACCCTCTCCGGCCCGGGAAAAATCCCGGAATGCCGGCTTTTGCGTAGGCAGAACCCGCAAAGCGGAGGAACGCAGGATTATTCCCGGCATATCCAGGGAAGGGAAAGAACCGGGAGCGGAATTGTTAATCAATTCCTGTTTCCATTTCCCGGAATGGGGCTGTCTGTTTTCCCCGAAAAACGTCTTTTTTCCCAACATGTCCACACCCCAGTATATTTCCTCCCGAGAGTACATGTTTCCCGAAGTGTGCCACGGGGAAAACCACCGGCGACGGAAGTTTGTAAACCGCTGCCGCTGCTTTTTTCTGTTAATGAGAATCTTGTCCTTCCCCGAAAAAGAGGCATAATATTCGCTGTTTTGCGGCAGCCTCTCCAGATCGCGGATTTTACCGCCAGGTCCGGGAACGCAACCCGAAAAAACCGCTTGCGCAAGACAGAAAAAAACCAAGAAAAAAACAGCCTTGTCTGCTTGCATGGACTTTATCCTTTACAAGGGGAAATCAGCTCAATGTGTCTAGGCATCAAAAAAGGCCTTAAAATGGATTTAATCATTTTAAGGCCTTAAATTCAAATGGTGCCGAAGGAGGGATTCGAACCCTCACGGGCCTTGCCCACAGCGCCCTCAACACTGCGTGTCTACCATTTCCACCACTTCGGCTTACGGCAGGCTATTCTGAGGATCCGTCCTCGGCATTATTCCCAGGAACGGCTGGAGCCCCCTTGGAACCGGCGGCTTCGCTTTTGCCCGGGGATGCGGGCGCATCCAGAACCACCGACTCTTTTTCCACGTCGGTCTTCTGCGCACTCATATAGGTAAAGGTAAGGGAAGTACACAAAAAAACCGCTGCTACGCCGGCGGTAATTTTGGTCAAAAGCCCTCCGGCGCCGCCGCCGCCGAAAAGGCTCTGGCCGCCGCCGCCGAAGATAACCCCCATGCCCTCTTTTCCGGACTGCAAGAGTACCAGAACAACAAGGGCAATACAGGCGATTATATGTATGGTTATTATCAATGTCTGCAAAGCATTTCCTCCATGATCATGCCAAGGCGATTTGGGTAAAGCTATCACCTCTCAAGCTTGCGCCACCTACCAGCACTCCGTCCACATTGTCAAGAGAAATAATCTGGGAACAATTCTTGGGCTTGACACTGCCTCCATACAAAATGCGCATTTGGCGGTAATAGTCCAAGAATTCACCCATCTTTTCCCGAACAAATCCGTGGGCGTATTCGATATCCTCGTTCTCGGCGACCTCTCCCGTGCCGATCGCCCAGACAGGCTCGTAGGCTACAGCCAGGCTGTCTACGGGAAGATCCCTATCCACACCGTCCAGACCCTTTTCCAGCTGGCGGCCCAACACCTCCTGTACGAGCCCTTGTTTGCGCTCCTCCAGGGTTTCCCCTATACACAGAATTATGCGCAAACCAGACCGCAGGCCAAACTCCACCTTGGAACCGAGGAACTCGTCTTCTTCTCCCAAAATATGTCTACGTTCCGAATGCCCCACAAGGGCGTACAAACCGCCCAAGTCGACTATCTGTTCCGGGCAAATCTCCCCGGTATACGCGCCCTGTTCATCCGGATAGAAATTCTGGGCGCCCACAGAGATACCTTCTTTCCCGTTTACAGATTCCGCAACCCCTTTCAGTGCGGTGAAAGGAGGAATTATAAGTACTTCCCGGTCCTCGGGCACCGGACCCACTCCGGCCACGATCTCCCGGGCAGTATTTACCGCCTCTTCCCAATTTTTGAACATTTTCCAGTTGGCGGCCATCAATTTTTTCATCACGCACACTCCTTCAAGGCCTTGAAAGCAGGCAGTTCCTTGCCCTCCAAAAACTCCAGAAATGAACCTCCGCCGGTGGAAATAAAATCTACCTGCTCTGCGTGTTCAGTCCCATAAATAAGGGAATTGGTATCCCCGCCTCCGACAATGGTCAAGGCATCGGACAAGGCAATACTCTGGGCCATATTCCTGGATCCCTGGGCGAATTGCGGATTTTCAAAAGCCCCTAACGGACCGTTCCATACAATCGTGCGGGCATCCTTTATGACCTCCGCGAACAAGGTATAGGATGCGGGCCCGATATCCAGAGCCATTTCCTCTGCGGGCACGTCCTGATAAGGACGCACACCGGAACCCAATTCGTCATCCGGGGACTTGCCGCAAATAAAATCCACCGGGAGATAAATCTGCACCTTCTTGTCTTTGGCCTCCTTTAAAATATCTTTGGCTTCCTCGAACAAATCGTTTTCCACCCGGGAACCACCCAAGGAATAGCCCTGGGCCCGGAGGAAAGTGTTGGCCATGGCTCCGCCGATCACCAAGCGGTCCACCTTGCTTAATAGGTTTTTCAGTATGCCCAGCTTGGAAGAGACTTTACTCCCTCCGGAAATGGCCACAAAAGGGCGTTTCGGGGACTCCAAGGCCGTTCCCAGATATTCCCATTCCTTTTGCATCAAAAGCCCTGCGCAACATTTTTTGCTTTTTTCCGCCACGCCGAGCACGGATGCATGCGCCCTGTGAGCAACGCCAAAAGCGTCATTGACATATATATCCGCCAAACCGGCCAGAGATGCGGAAAAATCCGGATCATTCTTTTTCTCCCCGGGATTAAAACGCAGATTTTCCAAGAGCATGACTTCACCCGATTGCAATTCACCGGCCATTTTCTGGACTTCCTCTCCCACGCAGTCCGGAGCCATACGCACATTTCGTCTAAGCATTTCGGAGAGTCTTTCCGCAACAGGGGCCAGGGAAAGCTCTTCTACGCGTTTCCCCTTGGGCTTACCCATATGGGAACATAGGACCAATGCTGCTCCGTTTTCCAAAGCATACTCCAAAGTAGGCAAGTTGGCTTTTATGCGACTATCATCCATTATCCGGCCATTTTGCAAAGGGACGTTATAATCTACGCGCACCAACAAGACCTTGCCCTGAACATCCATATCCCGCAAAAACAGCATAGCCTTCCTCCTTTCATGCCCTTGCAGAACCATGTACTCTCCGAAAACACCCTGCACAACAAGACATAAATAATAAGTATATTTTTCCATAGACAGCCAGGATTTAGAAAATTCCCAGCCACCCTCTTCTGTCTCCTGAAAAAGTGCATTACTCTATTCTCGAAACGATTTCAACATATTATACCTTTTTTTTTATATTTGCTATTTCTTGCATATTAGGGCCGCAGCAAGTGTAGATCAGATATCCAGCCGGTATCCCCGGGCTTTATAAGTGACAATGCTCTCGGGGGGAACAAGTTTACGGATTTCTCCTATATAATGGCGAACAACATCGTCGCCCACAGTTATATCCGGCCACACCTCTTCCAGGATTTCCTCCTTGGTCACCAGTGTTCCCCTGCGGTCTATCAATAATTTCAGCACATCCCACGTCTTAGCCGAGATGTTCACTTCCTCTCCGTCCCGGGTGATTTTCCGGGCTTGTAAATCCACTCGTATACTACCTATATCCACCTTTTGCTCCGTGACTGCCCCCCGGCGCAAAAGAGCCTTTAGCCGCAAATCCAACTCCAGGGGCTCAAACGGTTTCGTCAGGTAATCATCCGCCCCCAGCCCAAAACACTCCTGTTTATCCTTCAATCCGGACTTGGCGGTCAAAATAAGCACAGGCACTTTATACCCTTCTTCCCGAAGTCTTTTTAATAGATCCTCCCCCCGGCTGTGTTTGAGAATAAGATCCAGCACTAGAACATCAAAGTCCTGAACCTGAAAGGTTTCAAATTTGAGTTCATCCACTATCCACTGTACCTGAAAGCCTCTAGAGGCAAGGTATTCCTCCAGACTAGCGCCCAAAGCGGTATCATCCTCAATCAAAAGAATTTTCATACAAGCTCCGTTCCCCCTATGCATCTATCCCGCAGTTCCCCAAAAGAAAATACAAATCGGAATACAAAAGACCCGCAGTCCTCATGGGAAAGGCGGATCCGGACAAATGCCCAAAAGGAAAGCATCCGTGCAATGCCGCTTCCAAAGCCCATACACCCCCCCTTTTACCCAATTTTCATCTATTATAAAATACCCGATAAAACTAAAAACAAGACACATTTTTAAAAAAACAAACAAATGCATAGCCAACACCTTGGAATAAAAGGATTTACCCTATAGTAATACCAAGACTTGCATATTGAACAATTTCTGGTTAGTTATCTTTCTTTTGGTTCACCCGGATGGACAATAATTAATGTTGGCCGTCTCCAATTTACCTCTTGCCCCTGTCCGTATACAGCCCCATAAAGTCAATCTCCAGAAACGGATAACGCAAGCCCGATCCGGGGGCACTAAGCAAGTGACGAAACAAGGTGCTATTGCCGCTTTCGTCGCGATCGGGATATACGAAATATAAGTAATAGCAAATAAGGAGGTTTTATGCCTCAAAAAAAACCGCATATTTCTCTTCCATCCAAGCAATTGGTCCGTCGGGTGTTGGGTATGCAGGCCCAGGAATTCTCTTCCTGGCCGGAGTCCGTGCGGGAACTGGCTTTGAGCCTGGCGGCGGAGCTCTTTATCATCCGCTACAACCCATTCATTGATACCGACCTGGTCATAAAAAGTGTCTGGTCCCGCCTGAAGAACGAGCGTTCCGCAATCTCCGAAGAACATTACCAGCAGCTTCGGGATCGTCTGGAGAATTATATCCAGCGTTTCGAGCGGGATCAGGACTTCAGGGACAGTGTTGTCCGGGAACTAAAGAAGTTCCTTCCGGAGGAGAACTTCTCCACTGATCCGCACATCCTGGTTGCCTGCTCCACAGATGCCACGGATTTGCGCATGGAACTGCCCATTCTGGTTCTTTTTCCCAACAGTACTCCCCAAGTACAACAGATCGTGCAATTGGCCAACAGGTTTGAATTCAGCCTGATCCCCCGCGGAGGGGGGTCCGGGCTTACCGGAGGAGCGGTCCCCGGAGGAAGGCACTGTGCAATACTCAGCCTGAGCCGGATGAAAGAAATATTTTCCATCGACAAGGAGGACATGACCCTTTGCTGCCAATCCGGCACGACCACGCTGGACGCCATTAGGGCTGTGGAAAAACAGGGACTCCTTTTCACTGTGGACCCGGCTTCCAAGTCGGCTTCCTCTGTGGGTGGGAACGTTTCGGAAAACGCAGGAGGGCCTTTCGCCTTTGAATACGGGACAACCATCGACAATGTGCTCAGCTACAAGATGGTCCGCCCGGAAGGATCCGTTATAGAAGTTAGACGCAGGGAGCACCCCAGGCACAAAATTATGCCCGAAGAATGCCCTGTATTCGAGATCCTGGATGCACAAGGCGACCTTTTGGAAACCATCACCTTGAACGGAGAGGAAATCCGTACTCGGGGTCTGGGGAAGGACGTTACCAATAAGCATCTGGGAGGGCTTCCCGGTATCCAGAAAGAAGGCGTGGACGGAGTCATCACGGACATTTGCTTTACCCTTCATGCCCGGATGTCCACTTCTCGGGTTTTGTGTTTGGAATTCTTCGGGGCCTCCATGCGCAACGCCATGTACGTTATCCGGGACATCGTCGGGCTGCGGGACAAAATCCGCAAGGAGGGGGATCTGGTCAAGATCTCCGCCCTGGAAGAATTCGGAGCAAAGTATGTCCAGGCCATCGAGTACCAGAAAAAGTCGGATCAATATGAAGGTGACCCCATCTCCGTTCTTATAGTCCAATTGGATTCCGACCATGAACAAGCCCTCAACGAAGCGGTACAAAATATCGTGGACATAGCCACACCTTACGACCAGGTGGACATCTACGTGGCCCGGGACTCCCAGGAAGCGGAACTTTTCTGGGAAGACAGGCACAAATTGTCGGCCATTGCCAAACGTACCAGTGGTTTCAAAGTAAACGAGGACGTGGTTATCCCCTTGGACGTCATTCCGGAATTTTCGGACTTTATCGAGGAACTCAACCTGCATTACCTGGCCCGATCCTATCGCAAGGCCCTGAATGAAGTATTGGAGCTTGAGGTCACAGATGTCGGGGATGAATTCATAGATATGGAGACGGGTGTGGCCAAATCCATCCTGCAAAAAGAGATCTCCCGCGAGGAAATCTCGGAACAGGAGCTGGAACTGCAGATAGAATTCTTCTTCCTGGATTTAAAAAATCGTTATCCGGACAGGTCCGAAGAATTGTCTGCTATCCTGGAAAAGCTCAAAAACACCCGGATTGTGATAGCCAACCACATGCACGCCGGGGATGGGAACTGTCATGTAAACCTTCCGGTCAATTCCAATGATCCGGAAATGATGCGCCAGGCAGAGGAAGCCGCGGAAACCGTGTTTGGCCGTGTCCTGGAACTGGGAGGACAGATTTCCGGAGAACACGGCATAGGGATAACCAAGATAGAGCACCTGGAAGACTCCAAAATAAAGGCACTCAAATCCTACAAGGAAAAGGTGGACCCCGGAAACATATTCAACCCGACCAAGCTTACCCAAAGGCAAGCACCGGTAACCTCGTACACATTTTCCTTCAATCAGCTGATCGAGGACATCATGCGCACGGGTATCCGGGACAAAGAGAACTTGACCGAGATACTGCGCCATATCCAGACATGCACCCGTTGCGGCAAATGCAAACAGGTCTGTCCCATGTTCCTGCCCCAGGAAGGTTTCCTTTTCCATCCCCGAAACAAAAATCTGGTTCTGGGAGCCCTTATTGAGGCTATCTACTACAGCCAACTCCTCTTTGGAGAACCAGACCCCAAACTTTTGGGAACACTGCGGGAATACATGGAGCATTGTACGGCCTGCGGCAAATGCATGCAGGTCTGTCCAGTAAAGATAGACAATGCGGAGGTGACCTTACGAATGCGCGCCTTTCTGGATGAAAGGGACGCCGGGGGACATCCGATCAAAAACCGCGTACTAAACTATTTGAGCCGCAGCCCGGAAAAATCCGTGCCCCGGGCCGCCCGGGTGGCCGGGGCCGGGCAAATGCTCCAAAACCGGGTAACCGGTATTATACCCGCATCCTGGCGCTCGCGGATAAAAAACCCCCTCTGGCGCTCACCCGGTCCGCAGACAGGAATACTGAACATCTACGATACCCTGAACTCTCGGGAAGGGAACGTATTGACCCCGCAAAAGGAGACACAAAGGACAGTCATGTATTTTCCCGGCTGCGGAGGCGGTCTGTTTTACCGGGATATAGCCTTGGCCACCATTTTCCTTCTCCTGAGCACGGACACCTGCGTTATACTGCCGCCAAGGCATATGTGCTGCGGCTACCCCCTCCTGGCGGCAGGGGCAAAACAGGCCTTTTCCCGGATACAAACGGACAACCGGAATACATTGCAGGATCTGCTCACTTCCACCTGGGAAAATGGGTTCCGTCCGGACACCATACTTACCGCCTGCGGCACCTGCCGGGAAGGAATAGCCGACTACCAGTTGACCACTCCCCGAGGGGAAATAAAGCATCTGGATGTAATGCAGTACCTACTGCCTCGACTCCCGGAAATCCGTGACTACGACTCCCGTCCACTGGTATATCACGCCGCCTGCCATGCGGAGTGGGCTGGAGTGAATCCGGCTGAATCCGGGGAGATATACGCCGGCAAACTGGAGGACAGACTGGGGACAAAGATCCAAATATCTCCGGGCTGTTGCGGTGAAAGTGGTCTCGGCGCCCTCAGCTCTCCGGAAATATACAATGTTATACGTAAACGCAAAAAGGAAAGGCTGCATTCGGAAATGGCCGCATATCCGGAAGATCGGCCAATACTCGTGGGCTGCCCCTCTTGTAAAATAGGCATCAAGCGGAGCCTGATCCAACTCAAGGACAACCACAAGGTCCTGCATTCCGTGGAATTCCTAGCTGGCCTGATCGGTGGCAAGACATGGAAAAAAGAACTGAACCGGATGATAAACAATAAATAAATTCAGGATGTTGGCACTTTCTGTAAAAGAAATACCCCATCCACAACCTCGAGGCCCCATAAATTTTCGCATACCCTCAATAAAAATCTTAAAATACACATAGTCAAAGAATGCGTTATTTAGGCATAGACTTCGGAGTGAAGCGCATTGGTTTAGCGGTCAGCGATGGGGAAGGCAGTCTTGCTTTCCCTTATAGTACCCTTGTCCGGACCACGCGCAAAAAAATGTTCCAAGAACTTTTGCAGATACTGGAACAAGAAAAGGTAGAAGCAATAGTCTTGGGCCTACCCTACGACATTGAAGGCCGGGAAACCGAGAGTACCAGGCAAGCCCTGAATTTCCGGAACAGTCTCCAGCGCCGTACGGATTGTCCCGTCTTCACTTTGAACGAAGTCTTATCCACCGCAGAAGCTGCTGAATTGTACCGCGAAACTGGGAAAAAAGTCCCTTACGGGGATCACCTGGACCATCTAGCTGCGGCCGTTATCCTGCAAAGGTTTCTTGACCTCCCGCCAGACGCGGATTAGACATCTTTTCCCATGTCCAAGAAAAAAACCGCCATCCTGATTGCTCTATTTTTGGGGAGTCTTTTTCTGGTTTTGGCCGGATATGTCCATTACCAGATGAACCGCCCCCAAAAAGAGAGTCAAAAAAAGGAAGTGATGGTGAAAATAGCTCCAGGCACGGAGTTTGCGGAGATTAAAAACAAACTCCAAAAAAAAGGACTTTTGCACTCTCCATATCTCTTTTCCCTCTGGGCCCAGATAACCGGTAAATCCTCCCGAATCCAAGCTGGAGAATTCCGTCTAAGCACCACCTGGTCCCAGACCAGGATACTGGACCACCTTGTCTCCGGTCAGGAAGTCTTATACAAGTTACGCATCCCGGAAGGGTATACTTGGTGGGAAACCGCGGATATAGTCGAAGAATCCGGTCTCTGCTCCTCCAAAAAATTTACACAGGCAATTACGGACACCAACTTCCTTAGGGAACTGGATATCCATGCTTCGACCCCGGAAGGCTTCCTTTTCCCGGACACCTACCTGTTGCCCAAAAGAAAAGAAAACAATGCGCGGCTGGTACTGAGCACTCTAATCCGGCGCTTCTGGGAGACCACCGAAGGCATGTGGGAAGGAATGGACTTCTCGGATATTCGGGCCAAGGTAACCCTGGCCTCAATGGTGGAAAAAGAAACCAGCCAGGAAGGGGAGAGAAGAAAGATAGCCGGGGTACTTAAAAACCGATTACAAAAGGGAATGCGCCTGCAATGCGACCCTACAGTCATCTACGGAATAGGCCCCGAATTTGGCGGCAATCTACGCAAAAAGCATCTTTTGGACCGCTCCAATCCATATAACACGTACAGACATTCCGGCCGGCCCCCCGGCCCTATATGCTCGCCGGGACTGAAGTCTCTCAAGGCCGCAATGGATCCGCAGGAGCACAAGTACCTCTATTATGTTTCCCAAGGCAACGGTACACACAAATTCAGCCGCACCCTGAGAGAGCACAACCGAGCGGTGCGCCGCTATCTGCTCCGACGATAAATCTCTTAAATCCTTTTTTCCTCCACGGCATGACACGCTATACGACGGCCATCCTCCAGATCCAAAAGCTTGGGGACTTCTTGCCGACAGCGGTCCTCTGCATAGGGACAGCGCCCATGGAAAACGCAACCCGGCGGGAGGTGTATGGGGGTGGGGACCTCGCCGCTGAGCTTGACATGCTTTGATCCGGCCTCACCCAAGCGGGGAATAGCGCTTAAAAGGGCTTGGGTATAGGGGTGACGCGGAGATCCGAACAAATCCTCGGTCCGGGCCAGTTCACACAAAGTACCCAGATACATAACCGCTACCCGAGTACTGAAATGTTCAACCACGGCCAGATCGTGGGTAATAAACATGTAGGTCAGTCCGTACTCCTCCTGAGCGTCCATAAGCAGATTCAGGATCTGGGCCTGAATGGAAACATCCAGGGCGGAAATGGGCTCATCTGCAACAATGAACTCCGGCTCGACCATTAAAGCCCGGGCAATACTGATGCGCTGTCTCTGGCCGCCGGAAAACTCGTGTGGATAACGGTAGGACCAGGAGGGATTCACGCCCACCTGATCCATTATGCCGGCCACTTTTTCCCGGACCTGTTTGGGCGGCATATCCGGATTGTGAAAAACCACAGGCTCCTCCAAGATCTGCTGTACGGTCATACGCGGATTCAATGAGGCATACGGATCCTGAAAGACCATCTGCATCCGGCGCCGGTAGGGAAGCATCTCCTTTGGGGAAAGATTATCCACCCTCTCCCCCTGAAAAAAAACCTTGCCCGAGGAGGGGGGGTGCAGGCCTACTACAGTTCTCCCCAACGTGGACTTCCCGCATCCGCTTTCCCCTACAACACTGAAGGTTTCTCCGGGAAAAATAGAAAAACGGAGATCGTTCAACGCCTTCACCGTTGTTTTCACTCGACGCAGGCGGCCATTTTCCCATTGCAGTTGATCCAGAAAACCACCGGATATATCGAAGTGCTTGACCAGGTTTTCCACCCGCAACACTTTGTCCAAGGATACAGATATCTTATTGCGCATCTTCTCCAGTCCTATGCAAACAGATGGCAAGCCACCCGGCCTGTTTTATTCGGGTTTTCCTTAAGTTCAGGAGCCACCCGGGAACATATGTCCTGGGCCCGGGTACAGCGGGGATGAAAGGAACATCCCTGGGGTATGGAAGTCAGATTGGGCATAGTTCCGGGGATCTGGTTCAAGCGCTTTCCGCTATGCGCGGACTGGGGAAGAGCACTCAAAAGACCCTGTGTATAGGGATGCTGCGGATTGTCCACTATGTGCCGGGTGGATCCGCTCTCCACGACCTCTCCCGCATACAGGACGGCTACCTTTTGGGTTGTCTGGGAGACTACACCCAAATCATGGGTTATAAGAATCAGGCCCATCTTTTGGGTAACGCACAACTCGGTCAAAAGATCCATAATCTCTGCCTGAATGGTTACATCCAGTGCGGTTGTCGGTTCATCAGCTATAATAAGCGCCGGATCAGTGAGTAAGGAAATGGCGATGACTATCCTCTGGCGCATTCCGCCGGAAAATTCATGCGGATACTGGGCAAGCCTCTCGCGGGGAGAGGGAATATACACCTGATCCAATTTCTGCAATGCTATCTCTTTTGCCTTTCGGTTGGACATACCCGGTCTGTGAGCCAAAAGGGTTTCGATCATTTGCGTTCCTATAGTAAGGACCGGATTGAGGGTCATCATGGGATCCTGAAAGATCATGCTAATCCGATCCCCCCGTATATGCCGCAGCCCTTTCGGCGTATAGCGGCTAATGTCCCTGTCCTCGAAAAGGACCCTGCCCTGGGCTATGTATCCGGGGATGCTTATAAGATTTATTATGGCAAAACCGGCTACTGATTTCCCAGCACCACTTTCACCCACCAAACCCAAACGCTCCCCTTTATCCAGATCAAAGCTAACGCCGTTCAAGGCGGTCAAATCCCCAAAACGCAAGCCAAAATTGACCACCAGGTCCTGGACCTCAAGAAGTTTGCCCATAGCTCATCCCTTGTACAGTTTGGGATTCAGCACGTCCCGTACCCAATCCCCGAGAAGATTAATCACCAAAATAAGGACAACAAGCAATATCCCCGGAAACAAAGTGATCCACCACGAACCGCTGAGCATATACTCAAAGCCGATGTTTATCAGAGAACCCAAGGAAGGCTTGTGCGGAGGCATGCCCAGGCCCAGAAAAGACAGAGCTGCCTCGCTCATTATTGCATTGGCTACTTGAATAGTGGAAAGCACAAATATGGGGGAGAGGCAGTTGGGAAGTATATGCCTCCACATTATCCGCCCGGAGCGGAAACCAATGACCCGGGCAGCCTCCACGTATTCCTTTTTCTTTTCCGCCAATACGGATGCGCGTACAGTGCGCGCGTATTGCGGCCACTGGGCCAGACCGATAACAACTATAAGGAAAGGTACGGCGATTTCTCCGAACCGCCCCACGCCGATCGCTGCCTGGAGCACTGCACTTACAAAAATAGCTACCATTAAATAGGAAAAGGACAGCTGGACGTCTGCAAGGCGCATGAAAAAAGAATCTATTTCCCCCCCGAAATACCCGGAAATCAGCCCAATTATCACTCCCAGGATCGCCTGCAGGGCCACCGCAGCCAACCCTATGATAATGGAGATACGCATCCCGTAGATCATGGTGGACAAAAGGTCCCGTCCCTGATCATCAGTCCCCAGAATGAACTCCGGGCTACCGCCATCTTCCCACATGGGAGGCATTTCCGCGTCCAGCACATTTATCTGGGAAGTGTCATAGGGGTCATAAGGGGCGAACACAGGCGCGGCAAGGGCCACCACAGTGAGGACAACCAAGACAGCAAAACTGACCATGGCGATCGGATCCCGGAAAAAACTGTACAAAAAATATGAATCCCGGAAGGACTTCCATTTGCTTCTAGTTTTCATTTGGCACCTGTTATCCGTACCTGGGGGTTAATCCAGCCGTAGACTATATCCACGAGAGTATTCACCACGACCATAACCAGTCCCACAAACATCAGATAAGCCACAAGAAGGGAGGTATCGCTTCTCTCCACCGCCTCCATAAAAATATACCCCAGTCCCTGCCACTGAAAAACAGTCTCGGTTAAAATGGTAAAAGCAATGGTTATCCCCAATTGCACTCCGCCTACGGTTATTACCGGAAGCAAGGTGTTTTTAAAGGCATGAACCATCCATATCCGTGAACGCTTAAGTCCCTTGGCCCAGGCGAATTTTATATATTCCGCTTCCAGCACCTCCATCATCTCCGAACGTATAAGCCGGATAAACAACGGAAGCATTATGGAAGAAAGGGAGACTGCTGGCAAAATAAGGTGTTTGATCCCGTCCCAGGTCAAGAGCCCGGATTCCCAGCCATACACGGAAACCGTCTGGCCGCGTCCGAATGAAGGTAGCCAGCCCAGCTCCACGGAAAATATGTACACCAATACTATCGCCGTAAGGAATACCGGTATGGATACGCCGACAATGCTCCCGCCCATTATGAGCCGGGCAAGCCAGTTTCTGGGTTTTATAGCTGCAAAAACACCTAAAGGGACGGAAAAAAAGACTATAATCACACTACTGACCAAGACCAGCTCAATAGTTGCCGGAGCCTTCTCCAGAATAACCTGAGTGGCCGGTTTGTGATAGAAATAGGAAGTGCCCAAATCCCCATGGGCGGCGTTTTGTAAAAATCGCCAGTACTGATCCCAGACCGGATCATTTAGCCCCATCTCTTCCCGAAGCTCTTCCCTTTCCGCTTCCGAGACGGAAATACCGGTTATCATCCGCACCGGATCCCCGACATTGTGCTTGATGGCAAAGCCGATGATGCTGATGATAAACAAAACCACCAATGCTTGAGCCACCCTTCTGACGATAAAAGCTAACATATCGCTGTACCGTTTGCCTGGATAAAAACCTTTTAAGCCCACAAGAGCGGACCCACAAAGAGTCCGCTCTTGTGCAAACAGCCTATGGCCGATTATTTTTCTACTTTATTACCAGATCGCCGAAATAGGGGAAGTTCTGCTTGTTGACAATAGGCTTTATCTTCAGCTTGTCCTTGCCCGCCCAGGAAAGGTGCTGCCAGTGCAAGGGCACATATGCGGCATCCTTATAAACGAATCGCGCCGCCTTCTGCAGAAGCTCCTTCCGCTTGGCCGGGTCTGTCTCGCTCTGGGAAGCCTTGATCAGCTTGTCCAGCTTTTGGTTGCAGTAGTTTCCGCTGTTGTACTGCCCGAAGCCGGTTTCCTTGTCCTTGCACATAAGCAAGAATTCAAAGTAATTGGCCGAATCCTCGGTATCTGGATGCCAACCGATCATCTGCATATCCGCACTCTGCTCGTCGAACTTGGTCCAGTACTGTGCCTTGGGCATTGTTGTCAGATTGACATCGATATTGATTTTGGAAAGCATGGCAGCCACGGCCTGAGCGATTTTATCGTCCTTAACGTACCTGTTGTTCGGGGCGATCATGGAACACTCAAAACCGTCAGGGTACCCAGCTTCCTTCATGAGCCTCTTGGCCTTTTCCAGATCATAGCGGGGTTCCAGCTCCGGCTGGTAGCTGAGAAAGCCTTCCGGAGACTGCTGACCGGCGGCAGTGGCCCTGTTTTCCATGATCTTTTCCACGATGCCGGGATTATTGATTGCATGGACTATTGCCCTGCGCACCTTTTTATCCTTGAATTCCGGCCTGCGCTCTTGGTTCAGCTGAAAAGTGATAATCCGGCTGCCGGGCATGGTCACCAGCTTGGTTCCCTCGTGGCTGTCCACACGGCTGTAGTCCTGCGGGGCCACTGGCATGATAAAGTCCACGTCCCCGGAAAGCAAAGCCGCTACGCGGGTGGAATCCTTCTTGATCGGGGTAAGAATGATCTTGGATACATTGCCTGTATCCGGATCCCAATAGTCTTCATATTCTTGGAAAACAACTTTTACACCCTGCTGCCTTTCCACCACCTTATATTTTCCAGTTCCGGACTCATGCGTATTGGCGAAAGAATACCCGACTTTCTTGATTTGATCCTTGGGTTCGCCGTTCTTGTCCTTGCCCGTATAAAAATCCTTGTCCATGGGGAAAATATAGGTGGCCATATTCAAAACCAACGGATATGGTTCCTTGGTTATAAGATCCACCGTGTGCTTATCCACCACCTTCGCCTCTTTAAAAGGTTCGAACAGTCCCTTGTAATCCGGGCTTTTTTTCAGTCTGTCCACGGTCCAGGCCACATCTTCGGCGGTGAATTTGTTCCCGGAATGAAAAGTAACACCTTTACGCAAGTGGAAACGCATGGTTGTGGGGTCGATACGTTCCCAATCCTTGGCCAGCCTGGCTTCAAAGTCCATATCCTTGGTCCAGCGGATCAAAGGATCAAACACTAGATGCGAATATTGGAGCATCCCCCCGGAAAGCTGGCAATGCGGATCAAGAGACACGGGATCAGCATCCAAGGAGATACGCAGGGTTTTTCCCTTGGCTTCCTCCGCCTCTTTTTTCTCCACTTTTTCCTTTTCCGCCTTTTCCTTATCCTTGGCCTTTTCCTCCGGGGCCTCCTGGCATCCGAAGGCTAGTATCATCAAAGCCAGGAAGGCTAACATAAAAGATCTCTTAAGCATCCCTTTCTCCTTAAAACTGGTTAAAAATTAAACCGAGACAAACTGAGCCTACCTAACTTTTCAGGCCAAAAAAATCAATACAAACCATATTCCCTGGAGGGGACCTGTCTGGCTCCATGTCCTTAGGGGAGGGATTTACAGCACATAGATAATTCCGGATATTGAAAACCATCTTTTGGCAATCACGGGGTGCGGTCCAGAAAAACAGGAGGGTCAAGAGTGGCGAAGGTAGGGAGTTCCGGACGCTGTAAGGTACAAGGATATCTTTGGGGCAAAAAGAAAGACCTTACCTGGGAAGGCACTGCGAAGCCTGTTTCCATTGCTGCAGTCCACTGCAGGAGACAGGCTTCGACAGAGGTGCTTGCAGTGCTCATTTCTCCTTGTTGCCAGCCGGAGTGGAGCATTGGTCATTTTTGCACCGGAGAAACCGCCTTTTCCACCTTGTCCATAAGCTCGCTCAAATCCACGGATTTAACCACATAATAATCCGCGGCAATCGATTTCAGATCGTGCTGGAAACTGTCATATGCAGTACACAGAATAACCGGGAGATTACTCCCCCTAGCCCGAATTTCCTGAAGGATATCCAGCCCGGACTTGTTTACTCCCAGCTTGATGTCCAGAACTACCGCATCCGGTTCGGAGCGCACCAGTAGATCAGCCACCTCGTCGTTTCCATCCGAAGTAACCACCTCGTACCCCTTGTCCTCGAGCTCTTCCCGGTAAAGCATCCGGATATGCTTTTCATCATCTATAACGAGAATAGTTCGGCTCATACTCGCCCCCTTTGTTTTATCCCCTGCCTGATATTTTTTTTGTTAAAAAATCCACAATAAACTGCAAAGGATCGCAAAGACTTGCGGCTTAGTGTCAACCTCAATTAAACATTTTTCCTCATCCATGACAATACTATTTTATAGTTGCCCTCTTTTCTAATGACCAGACAGGACACGCATTGCAAATATCCTCCCCCAAAAATCATTTGGATCTCAGGCAACCGGGGGTCCGCTTTTGCAAGTCTGGGATGGACAAACGAGCAACAAATTAATATTCTGAAATTTAAAGACAATCCCGAGGTGAACACATAAATATCTTTGCATTTCTACAAAAAACGCTGTTTCTCAGGAAGGCTCCCCGGAAATCCGGGAGCCAAAAACGTGTGTTAAATAGTTCTTATCCGGAAATTCAAAAATTTCCGGGTTTAGAAATATCGCGTTTCCAATTCGGAAATGCGATTTTTTCCTGTTTAACAAGGAGATTAGGTAATTAGGAGCGAGCGTACCCTAATACGTGATCCAATAATTACGAAAATTGACGCCGTTAAAATGGAAAAGGGCCATTTCCGAATTGGAAACTAAATAAAACCCCAAAAATGAAGTGGTAAAGCACCCGTATTTTCCGACGACTCTCCAAAGACCTTGGGACAATTTTTTTTGTATTCCATAAACAGGGAAAAACCATGATCCATGTCTTTTTGGAACCAGAGAGGGAATGGGTGACCGTGCATAAGGGTAAATCCGCCCGTGCAGTTCTCAACCGACTGGGCCTGGACGAAGGACAGGCACTGATCATCGATGAGGAGGACAACCTGCTCACCCCGGACCGGCTCATTTCGATCGGGGCGTGTTTAAGGGTGCGCAAAGTCCGCTCCCGGGGATAAATCAATATGAAATGCACACGGTGTCGCAAGCAAGCCGTAGTTTCCCTGCCCAGTCACCATTCCGGGTTCTGCGCCTACTGCTACAACCTCTTTTTCCACCGCCAGGCCGGAAAAGCGATAAAAAAGCATCGCATGCTTACAGGTGGGGATACCCCCCTGGTGGCTTTGAGCGGAGGGAAGGATTCCATGGCCCTTGTCCATCAGTTGCAGGTTTTGGGTTATCATCCCCATGCCCTGCATATTGACCTGGATATTCCGGAGTACTCCCCCACGGCCCGGGAATACGTGCAGAATTTCTGCGAACGGCAAAAGGTTTTTGTATATATCCTCACTGCAAAAGAACAGGGATTGAGTATTCCTACAGTCCGCGGCCAATTAAAAGGTCCGATATGTTCCTCTTGCGGTAAGATAAAACGCTACCTGTTCAACAAGTTTGCTGTGGACAATGGATACAAACTCCTGGCCACCGGGCATAATCTAGACGACGAAGCCGCCCGGCTAATGGCCAATACCCTGCGCTGGGACACGGACTATCTATGCGATGTAGGGCCGGTGCTGGAGGCCACATCTGGATTTGTGCGCCGGATAAAGCCACTTTATCGACTCACCGAGTTCGAAACCGCCAATTATTGCTTCCTGAACGGCATTGAATACAACATGTACCCCTGTCCTTATAGCCAAGGGGCCAGTTTTAATATCTACAAGGCCCTTTTGCATGATCTGGAAAAAAAACAGCCCGGGAGGAAGCTGGACTTTTACGAGGGATTTTTAAAAAAAGCCCGCCCCCTTCTGAATGCAAATACCGGAGTTAAAGATATCCAGCTCAACAATTGCCGGATATGCGGTTATCCCACCTCCGGTGAAATATGCAGTGTATGCCGCATCAAGAATTCCCTGCAGCCAACATGCAAGTAATCATCTGGAAACGGGAAACACGTGTCTCAGCATACTGAAAAGATATGCACCATCATCCGCCGCTGTCCAAGACAGCACAAACCTTTTCCCCCATTTCCTCGCATCCTACCGCAATTTGTCCGGGGCGCATAATATCCTTTGTACGATACCCGTCCCGTAAGACCTGGTCTACAGCCTTCTCTATCGCTTCCGCTTCCCGCTCCAGCCCCAGACCGAAGCGAAAAAGCATCGCCGCGGAAAGTATGGTTGCCAACGGATTGGCCACATCCCGGCCGGCAATATCCGGGGCGGAACCGTGAACGGGCTCGAACAGTCCCGGATTGCTCCTGCCCAGGGAAGCCGAGGAAAGCATCCCGATAGACCCGGTAATCGCCGCGGACTCATCCGAAAGAATATCCCCGAAAAGATTGCCGGTTACCAGTACATCAAACTGCGAAGGGTCGCGGACTAGCTGCATGGCTGCATTGTCCACGTACATATGCTCCAGTTCCACATCCGCGTACTCCTCGGAAACTTCCCTAAGCACTTCGCGCCACATCCGGGAAACTTCAAGGACATTGGCCTTGTCCACTGAACAGAGCCTTTTACCCCGTTTGCGAGCCGCCTCAAAAGCAATCCGGGCGATCCTGCGCACCTCATTTTCGGAATAGATCATGGTATTATAAGCGGTGCGGCCCAGTTGCCGGGAATCGATGCCTCGCGGTTCCCCGAAATATATACCGCCGGTGAGCTCCCGGACCACCAGCAGATCGATCCCTTTCTCGGCAATATCCTCCCGCAAGAGGGAAGCACCCGCCAATTGAGGGAACACCATGGCCGGACGGAGATTAGCGAAAAGCTCCAACTCCTTGCGTATACCCAAAAGCCCTTTTTCCGGGCGCAATTCAGGCTGGACCTCGTCCCATTTCGGACCGCCCACAGCTCCCAGAAGCACGGCGTCACTCTCCTGACAAAGCTGCACTGTGTCCTTGGGAAGGGGAACACCGCGCTCATCCAGAGCCCCCCCCCCGATCAAGGCTTTTTCAGTCTGCACTGAAGAGCCGGATTTTTCCGCCACTAGCCGCATGACCTTGAGGGCCTGTTCGGTTATTTCCGGGCCGATCCCGTCTCCGGGCAAAACCGCGATTTTATAGCTCATGTGCACCTCTTTTCCTCAGCTTTTCCCGTACATAGGGGATAAGCCCTCCGGATTGGAGCAACCCCCGCATAAACTCCGGCACAGGGCGAGCAGGAAACTCTTTTTCCCCTTCTCCGACTCGGACCAGGCCCTGCACCGGATCCACTTCCAGATCATCCCCCTCGTTGATCTCCTCAACCGGGTCCCCGACTTCCATAAGCAAAAGCCCCATATTGAAGCCATTGCGATAAAAAATTCGGGCAAAACTGTGCGCTACAACCACGGGAATTCCGGCCCCCAAAATCGCCAAGGGGGCATGCTCCCGGGAAGATCCGCATCCAAAATTTTTCCCTGCCACCAGTATATCCCCCGGGGTCACCCGGCTTATCCAGTCCTCCTGCAGCCCGGCGAAACAATTTTTTCCCAGTTCCCCGGGATCGCTCGTCACCAGAAAACGGGCCGGGATAATGGCGTCCGTATCTATATGGTTCCCGACTCGCCGGGCTTTTCCATTATACTGCATTTAACCACCTCATTAACGTAAAGACATGCGTTGGTTTTAAAATCACTTTGGTACGGCTATGTGCCCGGCAATGGCGCTAGCCGCGGCTACTTTTGGTCCGGCCAAATATACATAACTCTCCAGGCTGCCCATACGGCCTTGAAAATTGCGGTTGGTGGTGGCCAGACAGACCTCTCCATCTGCCAACACACCCATATGTCCACCCAGACAAGGGCCGCAGGTGGGCGGACCGATTACCGCCCCGGCCTGCATAAAGATATCCAGTAGACCTTCACGGAGGGCCTGGTGATATACACCGGGTGTGGCCGGGAGGACTATGAAACGCACTCCCGGAGCGACCCGACTGCCTCGGAGGATATCGGCCGCCTGCCGCAGATCGCTTATCCGGCCGTTAGTACATGAGCCCAAAACCACCTGATCCACGTTTACATCCGCCAGATCGGATGCGGGACGCACGTTTTCCGGAAGATGGGGGCAGGCTACCTGGGGAACAAGTTCCGCAGCACGTATATTCACTTCTGAGGAATAGACCGCACCCGGGTCCGCAGACAACTCCGCGGCTTCTGCTCGGCCGCGTTCCCGACAATATCCCACGGTTTTTCTGTCCGCCTCAAACACCCCGGCCTTTCCGCCGGCTTCAATAGCCATATTGGCCATTGTCATCCGGGCCTCGAGATCCATTTCCTCCACGGCATTGCCGGAGAATTCCAGGGCCCGGTAAAGGGCCCCGTCTACTCCGAGTTCACCTATAACTTTAAGGATAACATCCTTGGAACAAACTCCATGGGGCATTTCCCCGTTGACTTCCACCCGGATGCTCTCCGGGACCTTGAACCAGGTTTCCCCAAGGGCCATGGCACCGGCGACATCGGTACTGCCCAATCCCGTGGCGAAGGCCCCTAGTGCCCCGTAGGTACAGGTATGGCTGTCTGCACCGACAATGATATCTCCCGGTGCAACCAGTCCTTTTTCCGGCAAAAGGGCGTGCTCCACCCCGACTTCCCCACCCTCGTAAAAGTGGAGTGTGTTGTGTTTTCGTGCGAAATCCCGCACTTCTTTGACCTGTTGGGCGGAATCTATATCCCGGTTGGGGGTAAAATGATCGCAAACCAGAGCCACCCGTTTCCTGTCAAAGACCTCTAAAGCGCCCATCTTCTCAAAAGAACGAATGGCCAACGGTGCGGTTATGTCGTTGGCCAGGACAAGGGAAACCCGGCATTGCACTATCTGTCCCGGTCCGGATATTTTTTCCGGACTGTGTCTTTGCAGGATCTTTTCCGTTAAGCTTTGGGGCATGAACTCTCTTCCTCCTTTTTGGCCAGCCTATTCAAGGCATTGATGTAGGCCTTGGCGCTGGAGATGATTATATCCGCATCCGCTGCCCGGCCTACCGCATTCATACCGTTTTCCTCCAACCGGACGGTGACTTCGCCTTGAGCGTCAGCTCCACCGGTAATGGCGTTCACTGAATAGCGCACGAGCTGTGGTTGGCGGTTTACCATTTGGTTAATGGTATTAAAAACCGCGTCAATGGGTCCAGCCCCGAAATGGGCCAATTGCTTCTCCTCCTCGTACACCTCCATCCGGATTACAGCAGTAGGTATGGCCATATTCCCCGAAGTGGAACTCAGGTAAATAAGCTTGTATTTATCCGGGATGCGAAAAACCTCTTCCAGGACCACAGCTTCCAGGTCCTCAACATAAATATTCTTCTTACGGTCCGCGAGTTCCTTCAATACCTGCATCACATGCTGCAGATTATCTTCGTTCAGGCGGTATCCCAGCTCCTGGAGCTTTCCCTCCACGGCATGACGGCCGGAGTGTTTGCCGATGACCAGCTCGTTGGACACCTTGCCCACACTCTCCGGAGTCATTATCTCATAAGTCTGCCGATTTTTAAGCATGCCTGCCTGATGTATTCCCGCTTCATGGGCAAAGGCATTGGTCCCTATAACGGCCTTATTCGAGGGGATAGGTTGGCCTATAATCATGGACAGCAACCTGCAGGCCGGATAAAGTTGGGTAGTGTCCACATTCGTATGCATCTGATTGTAATCCTTGCGCACCTCCAGGGCCATAACCACTTCTTCCAGCGCGGCATTCCCGGCCCTTTCACCGATTCCGCTCAAGGTAACCTCGGCTTGCCTCGCCCCAGCCTTGAGGGCGGCCAGGGTGTTGGCCACCGCCAGTCCCAGATCATTGTGGCAGTGCACACTGAAAACTATGTCGTTGGATCCCAGCACATTATCCTGCAAGTGTCGGATCAATCCGGCAAACTCCTCGGGATGGGAATAACCCACTGTATCCGGGATGTTGACCACACTTGCACCGGCATCCACTGCGGCTTGAACAACCTGAACGAGAAAATCGGGGTCAGTGCGCGATGCGTCCTCCGCGGAAAACTCCACACTGGAACAGAGCTCCGTAGCCCGGGCAACGCCCTCTTTGGCCATTTGCAGCACCTGTTCCCTGGTTTTGTTCAATTTGTACTCCAGATGGATATCCGAAGTAGCCAGAAAGGCGTGAATACGGGGATACTTGGCATGCTTGACAGCCTCCCAGGCACGGTCAATATCCGCAAGGGTACAGCGGCATAACCCAGCGATCTGACATCCCTCGACCGTGGAAGCGATCTTTTGCACCGCTTCAAAATCTCCTTCACTCGAGGCGGGGAAACCGGCCTCTATCACATCCACTCCCAGCTGTTCTATCTGCCTGGCCAGGCGTACCTTTTCCCGGATATTCATGGTTGCTCCGGGAGACTGTTCCCCATCGCGCAAAGTAGTGTCAAAGATATAGACTTTATCCGACATGTGTAATCTCCTTATTGCAAAAATTTTCCAATACATTGTCTCACCATGCGGGTGCAGCAATCTAGTTTCCATCCGGAAATTTTTGAATTTCCGGCTAAGAACAATCTAATGTCCTGAAAAGAAACATTTTGGGCCGCACCGCTCCATCCCGAAATTGTCCCCCGGAGAGATCAGGTCTTCTCGAAAATCTCCCCGGGCCGGGAAAGGCACATAATATGTGTTATATGGGATTTTGACTAATTACGAGAGTTCCTCAGGGAACTCCCGTAGATTGGTATTTCTGCGTAGGGAGAGGAGGGAATAGATTACACCGGAAAGCAAGTAACCGGCAAAAAAGAGAAAGGCAAAGAGCTTCGGCTCGGATATTACCAAGACAAAGACAAAAATTATCGTCGCTGTGCAGCTAAAGGGATGAGCCCGCACGATCTCGATTTCCTTGAAGGAAACATATTTTATCTGACTGACCATCAAAAGAGCCAGGGAAAGGGCCATGACAAGAGTAAACCACGGCAAAACCATCTGGGCAAATGAGGCGGGGAGATAACTGCTGAACAAAACCAGGGTAGCCAGAGTACAGGCTGCAGCAGGGATAGGCAAACCGACAAAATATTTTTTGGAGGCCCCGGTCTGGATATTAAACCGAGCCAAGCGCAAAGCGCCACAGGCCACCAAGAGAAAACTTATGGCCACACCCAGGCGTCCAAACTGGCTGGTCTGCCACAAAAAAATCATCAAAGCCGGAGTAACGCCAAAGGCCAACAGATCCGCAAGGGAATCGAACTGTACTCCAAAATCCGACCCCGTCTTGGTCAACCGGGCCACTGTACCATCCATTGCGTCAAAAAAACAGCTAACCAAAATACAGGCAGCGCAAAACTCGAACCGGCCCTCCACGGCAGCCAGAATCCCCCAGAATCCGGAGAACATGCTAGCCGTTGTCAACATATTGGGCAATATAAAAAACCCTTTGTATTTGGGCCCAGTTACATTTTCCATCCTATCCCTGTCTTTTGGCTATGATCGTCTGTCCGGCCAAAGTCCTATCTCCAATATTTATTTGTGGAGTATAACCAGGAGGTAAATAAAGGTCAACCCTGGACCCGAACTTTATCATGCCCAAACGTTCCCCTTTATACAAAAAATCATTTGTCTCCGCCCAAACCACAATACGCCGAGCCACCAAACCGGCAATCTGGACCACGGACCACTCATCCCCACTTTCATCCTCGATAAGCGTGGCGCAGCGTTCGTTGTCCTTGGAGGCCTTGTCCCGCGAAGCATTGATGAATTTTCCGGGGATGTATTCAAATTGACGAACATTCCCAGAGCAGGGCACTCGGTTAACATGCACATCAAACACATTCATAAAAACACAAACAACACTGCGCCTCTCTCCGCTAAAAGGATCCGCTTCGTTGGCGATACGCACCACCTTGCCATCGGCCGGGGCTGTAGCCAATCCGGAAGCTGCGGGAGGTATACGTTCCGGATCTCGGAAGAAATTAAGGGAAAAGAACAGGCCCGCCAGGGCAACAAGCGCCATTATTTCCCAGTCTAAAAAAGCAAATACCAGGGCCAGTATCGTACATCCGAATATCGCCGGCCCGCCCTCCGGGCACAATCCCGGTCCTCTTTTGCGCATAGCTTTTCCCCACTGAATATTGAATTTCCCTGATATTGCCCTTTCATGTTTTTAAGATACGGGCAACTTTTCCCCAAGCACCTGAAGATACTTCTCTTATTTACTGTATTGTCTACGCCATTCATCCAGAAACAGAAGGCTGGTTTCCAATTCGTCCAGCTGACCCTCAGCCTTGCGGATATTGAATATAAGGTCCTGAAAATCCACTGTCGGAGACAATTTGTATTTTTGCAGCAATTCTTCAACACGCTCCCGCAAATCCGGCTGCAGATCCTGCAAGGGATTAAACTCGGACGCACTCTTTTGCACCAACAGACCCCACTGCTGCATAGTGGACAAAAGGTCCTTCATGCGCTGTTCGTATGTATGCTCGGAAAGCACCCGTTGTCTGGAACGTCGGGCTATCTCTTCCCTCTCCCGGGGCCGGGACAAAAAATAATCTATTTTTTGCTTTAGTTCATCTAAATCTTCGAAGGTGACTATTTCGTCCGCGGCGAACAACTCCGGCAAGAGCCCCCTTCTGTCCACCAACTGAAAGGCTCCGCAGGCGGCAAGCTCAAAGGTCCTGGGATTGACGAAATCCCCCTGAACAACCTCCTGCTCCGCATTTACGCTGGAATGTAAATTCAAATTTATTGCGGAGGCATTGAATATCTTCACCCCTTCCTCTGGAGTCACACGTCTACCTTCCATCTGGACCAGAGACTTCAGTTCCTCGCAGCCGTCCCATTCCGTTCCCCATATCTTGAAATCATAGCCCATGAGCGACTTAAACGCCCTGCGCCGGTTGGGGTATCCAGCACCCAAAAAGGAAACATCACTGCCGTAGCGACGTCTGTCCACCGTATCCAGCTGTAGCGGTCGATGGAAATGATCATCCGCGGCCAGGGGAAGATAGAGAACATTGTGCACTCCGATTTTGTTCAGCTCGGTAATGAACGGCTCCTTTTGGATGACAGCAAAAAAATCGTAGTAGGGAGCGAAGCCCCTCCAGTATTGAAACAGCCGAAAATCTTCCACAAACCACATGGCTGTGGGTATGCCGTCCTGCCTCAGCCTGCCCAGGGTTTGCCGGCTAAGAGGCGCCTGGGCCAGGGCCAGGACCAAATCCGGCTGCATGGTTTCCACTTTGGCCAGGACCGCGGAGGAAACCACCTGTAAAAAGCTGTTTTCCAGATAATCCAAGCCGGAAGAAGATATGTTCAGTTGCTTCAGCCCGTCAAAGGCTGGCATAAAAAGGGGAGACTCAAACACGTCCACCAAGTGCCCCTGTCTCTCCAGACCCCGGGCGCAGTAACGGCCAATTGGAAGCGACCCCCCGTACATGGGGAGTACGACAAGGATTTTCATGAACCGGCTCCCTTTACGCTAAAATCCAGTTTTTCTCGGCCATACCCAAGGCCTGGTCCACAGCCTGTTCAGTCAGCTCAAACATCTGTTCACTGTGCTCATGTCCGGAGAGATGTAAAAGGCCGTGCGCCACGAGGCGCAAAAAATGCTCCACCTTTCCGCACCCATAAAGATGGGCTTCGCGCAAGGTGGTCTCCCAGCTTATGGCCAACTGGCCTCCCCCTTGGCCGTCCGGGAAACTAAGCACATTGGTCGGCCCCGGGCGTCCCAGAAAATGCCCATTCAGCTCAGCGATCCTCCCGTCCCCGCATACCAGGACCTCCACTTCACCTCCTTTCAGTCCTGCGCTTTTAACCAGGCTTTGCAGCAAAAAAGATACAAGGCGTTTATCCAGATCCAAAAAAACCAGGGAAAAAGATTCTGGTTGTAAAAAAAACTGCATCAGCCGTCCTCGTTTTTTACCCTAAACCAATTGAAAAAATATATCCAGGCTCACTTTTCGGTGCGGAGCCCAGTTCGTTTCCCTAACGTGATATTTTTAAACCCGGAAATTTTTGAATTTCCGGATAAGAACTAGTTCGTTTAATGGACGGTCTTTTCCGGCTTGCCCGCCGGTTTTTTTTGCGTATCCCTCGCGCGACTCTCCCCTCGGGAGTCCATCTTTTTCTTTTCTCCGGGATATTCAATACGCTGATGGAATATACCGAGGAGTATCTTCAAAAAGACCTCTCCCAACACGTATAGTTCCTTCAGGGTCAACTCGGATTCATCCAGCTCTCCCTGCGTATATATCTTGCGGATGGTATTCTGGATATGTCCCTTTATCCGGCTAGGCGTGGGATCGACAAGTGTCCGGCTGGAGGCTTCGATAACATCGGCAAGCAGCAGTATCCCCGCCTCCTTGGTCTGCGGCTTGGGTCCGGGATAGCGGAAAGCCTCTTCACGGATCTGTTTTACACCCTTGGATCCGGCCTGCTCCACAGCCTTGTTATAGAACCAAGAAATCAGTGTGGTCCCGTGATGCTGGCGGATAAGATCCACGATCTCTTCTCCCAGATTATAGCGTCGCCCCATCTCCACCCCTTTTTTCACATGGGAAATAAGAATAAGCGCGCTCATGGACGGAGACAGTTTGTCGTGCTTGTTTTTCCCTCCACGCTGGTTCTCTATGAAATACTCCGGATTGGCCAGCTTGCCTATATCATGATACAGGGCAGCTATCTTGGCCAGGAGCGAATCGGCTCCTATCCTCCTTGCACCGGCTTCCACCATGTTGGAGACCACGAGACTGTGGTGATAACTCCCCGGCGCCTCGATCATAAGCCTCTGGAGCAAAGGTTGTTCCAGATTCATCAAATCCATGAGCCGGAAAACCGAGGTATAACCCAGGACATATTCCACCATAGGACTAAAGGCCAGAATAACAATCAGGGAAAAAAAGGCCCCGGCGCACACGAAAACCGTACCGGCCCCCAAATGGGTCCAGGATTTCCAGTGCACCAGATTTATCCCCAGCCATAGAGCCACCAACAGCGCTGCGAGCGGGAAGATGCTCTTAAGCAACTGTAAACGTGTATGGGCGTATTTCAAGAGATAAAAATAAAAAAAGGAACCGGTCAAAAAATAAATAAAAACATCTATCCCCATGTCCAACAGCACAGTACACACCGTGACCAGGACAATCCCGCTAAGGAGTGTTGTGCGCTGACGAAGGAAAAGGGATAAAAGACCTGTCCCTCCCATCACCGGGAGGGAATAAGCGAAAAGAGCGGGATTTATGGTGGCGAGAGAGGAGGAAAGAGGGGGACTCAGCAGGCTCAGGAATTTGGCACAGCTGCCCAAGACCAGAACCACTACAGCCACAAAGGAAATATCCCTTTCCGCTGTGCGTGATTTATTGCTCCAGGTTGAACTTACGAAAAAAAACACCCCGGACATGGCCATAAAAAGAGTAAAAATCCCCAGACTAATTCCAGGACTGAAAGCGTCGGGCTTGTTTCGGAAGAGTGCCTGGAGTTTTTTCTGCTGCTCCGGAGAGACCCGTTCCCCTTTCCGCACAAGGACTTCCCCCTTGGCCACCCGGTAGTATACCGGGTCCACTTGGTTCAGTACCTGTTCAAGACGCTTCTGGGTGCTTTCCTGGTTCAATACCAGATTAGGCCTCAGCAAGGGGAAAAGAAGGTCCTGGACCGCTTTTCGGGAACGCAGCCGCAAATTTAGTCCATCCTGTAGAAAGGTGCGCAGGGACTGCTTAATCTCTCCAACGTCCCGGACTTTCTGGGTGTCCATTCTCAGGGTCTCTAGGCCGTCGGAGAGGGTGCGGACCAATATGCCGGAATCGTAGCGCTTCAAGAGGTCGTTATCCGCAACCACCCCTTTGGCATATTTTTTCCGGAGCCAGGACTTTATTTTCCCCCTGTATATCTTGCGCAGTTCCTGATTACGCCAAGCATCGACAGTGCTCGAGTCAAGATCAATGCCCAGATCGGAGCCAAGGCTGCGGCTCAGTTTATCCACTTCTGCGCTTTGCGCCTTTTGCACAGCAGTCAAAAAACGGTTTACTTCCCCCAAAATAGACTGCAGAGGCTTGGAGCTTAAGTCAAAAACAGGGGGCTGATTGCTGGCCACCTCTTTTTTTCGGGCCTCGGTGGACTCCTCGTCTTCTATTAGCAGGGGCTGGTTGGCGGTAACGTCCCTGTCCGCAACTTCCCCGGCCAAATATACCGCAACGCCGGGACGAAAATTTATCCCGGCCAAAACGGAAAGGACCGCAAGGCCGAGAATAAAGACTGCTTTCCCCTTGTGCCGGGGCCACAAATTAGTTTTGATCTCCCTTTTGATTTTGCTCATAGGCCTTGATTATCCGGGCGACCAGATCGTGGCGGATAACGTCCCGGTCGTCAAAATGGACGATATCCACGCCCTTTACCTTCTCCAGTATGCGTGCACTTTGCACCAGCCCGGAGCTAGCTCCGTTCGGGAGGTCAATCTGGGTCACATCCCCGGTAACCACCACTTTGGAACCGAACCCCATCCGGGTCAAAAACATTTTCATCTGTTCCGGTGTGGTATTTTGAGCCTCATCCAGGATGATAAATGCGTCATTCAGGGTCCGCCCCCGCATAAAAGCCAAGGGGGCTACCTCGATTATCCCTGTCTCAATCATCTCCTGGACTTTTTTGAACTCGAGCATCTCCCGCAGGGCGTCATATAAGGGACGAAGATAAGGATTAACCTTTTCCATCATGTCCCCGGGCAAAAATCCCAGTCTTTCTCCAGCCTCCACTGCTGGCCTGGTCAATATCAGGCGGGTGGACCTTTTCTGCATAAGATGGGCTACGGCCAGGGAAATAGCCAAATAAGTCTTTCCTGTTCCGGCCGGACCAATCCCGAATACCAAATCATGTTCCTTGATGGATTCCAAATAATCACGCTGGCTTAACGTCTTGGGCACCACCGTGCGCCTGGGAGTGGCCACGCAGGAATCCTTGCGATACATCTTTTTCAGGGAGGCGGTCGGATCACGGGCCAAAACTCGCATTCCCGCCTCGATGTCCCGGGAATCCAGACTGTACCCGGAACGTAAAAGTTCACTCAGCTGGGTGAAAAGATTATGGACAACTTCCAGTTCAGAAGGATCGGAGGAAATCAAATACACGGTATTCCCCCGGATATTGCAACGCACATCAGTCGCCCTGGATATAATGTCCAGGTTCTCTCCCTGCGGACCGCAAAGCTCCTGAAGCAAAGCGCCGTCCTCGAAAGTAAGCTCTTTTTGGATATTTTCAGTGCCGGACATATTTAAATAAAAAGGGCTCCCGCAGGACCCCCGGAAAATTCCTCCTGGAAAAAATTTTATATTTTGGTTAAATGCAAATTGCTTTTTGTCCAATACCGGTAACAAGGGGCGAAAGGCAACCCCATTATAAGGGATATTCCCATAAAAAACAAAATAAAATCAATTGCCATATGGACTTAAAACTACTCTGGACCACCTTTTTTACTTTATTTTTGGCTGAACTGGGAGATAAGACCCAGCTGGCCTGTATCATGCTTGCGGCCAAGACCAAAAACCCGTGGACAGTGTTTATCGGGTCCTCCCTTGCTCTGGTCTCGGTTTCCTTGCTCGGAGTCCTGTTCGCCCAGATACTATACAACTATATTCCCGGAGAAATAATTAAAAAATTGGCTGCGGCCGGCTTTATCGTTATAGGAATGCTCATGTTTTTTGAAAAGATATAAATCCGGATAGTTACAGGGACGCAACCAAAATGCCGATTTGCTTTAAATATATCTCCCTCGACCGCTGCAACACCATTTTCTTTCTTTTTTTACTCTTAGTGCTTACCGGCCTTATAATTTTCCCCTTGAACATAGCCGGCGCGTCGGAGAAAAACCCCTGGAAGCTCAAGGCGGACAGGCTCAAGGGAGATAAAACTGCCGGGATAGTCGAGGCATGGGGAAACGTGGTGTTAAATCGCGGAGAAGACTATCTGGAGGCGGATTATGCCCGCTACTACCCGGAAACCAAATGGGTCTACCTGCGCGGAAACGTCCGGGCCAAATGGGACCAGGATTTCATGGAAGCAAAGAGCGGGGAGTTCGACTTGCAGAATAAAGTGGGCTGGATCAAGAACGGACGGGTTTTTTTGAAACGGGAACACATGTATTTCCGTGGAGAAAAATTAAAAAAAACCGGACCTCACACCTATAAGTTCGAGGAAGCCACGGTCACTGCCTGCGACGGGAAAAATCCGGCCTGGTCCCTAAAGACTTCCCACGGGAGCCTGACGATAGAAGGGTACGCCGATATCTGGCATCCCCGATTCCAGGTGAAGGGGGCACCGGTTTTATACTCCCCTTTTCTTGTACTCCCGGTCAAGACCAAACGGCAAAGCGGCTTTTTACGCCCGCAGATCGGCATGAGCGATCGTCT
Source organism: uncultured Desulfovibrionales bacterium (assembly GCA_964398785.1). Taxonomy (GTDB): domain Bacteria; phylum Desulfobacterota; class Desulfovibrionia; order Desulfovibrionales; family Desulfonatronovibrionaceae; genus CAYNNQ01. Next base: position 36,940 of record CAYNNQ010000003.1, read on the forward strand.
GGGGACCTTTGTCAGTCAGCCTTACTTCCAGGTCCTGGACGAAGAAAACGACATCACTATTTATGAGGACTATTATTCGCACCGCGGCCTTATGCAGGGCCTGGAATTCCGGAGCACTCCGGATCTGCAGGACAAGGCGATCTTCCAGGGAAACTGGATGCGGGACAAGAAGACCGCGGGAGATGAATCCGAAGAGGATTCCCAATTCGATTCCGATGGGCTTATCCGCCCCAACAAAAACAGATTCTGGGTCCGGGGAAAGTACGACGCCACTTTTATGCACGACTGGCAGGCTAAGCTGGATGTGGATTATGTATCGGACCAGAATTATCTGCGGGAATTCGACGCCGGATATACCGGTTTCGAGGAGACCCGAAAACAGTTTCTGGAAAAATTCGGCAGGGACATCAATGACAATGACGACCTCCTCCGAAAAAATATTTTGAGTCTGAGCCGCAACTGGGCCAATACCGGGTTGGATGCCCGCCTAGTGTACAAGGAAAACCTGGAATACAGGAACGACAATCGCCCGGCAGAAGATAACCCTACTGTGCAGCGCCTCCCGGAGATAAATTTCGACTTGTACCGGACTCCTCTTCCAAGTACCCCGCTGGAAATCGAATCGAACAATCAGGCTGTGTATTTCTGGCGGGAACGGGGAACAATGGGCTCTCGTTTAGACCTGCACCCCCGTCTGAGCCTCCCCTGGAACACGGAGTGGTTCACCCTGACTCCCCAAGCCGGATGGCGGGAAACGGTATATATAATTGACCGTTTCCAGGATGACCCGGCAAAAAGGGATACTGAAGACAAGATACAAACGCGGGGAATATACGATTTCTCCGTAAACGCATATTCCCAACTGTACCACGTATACGATCTCGATGCCCCGCCAAAAGCCGGAAACACCACCGCGGAAAAAGCGAGATGGACCAAGGTGAAACACAGTTTACAGCCGGAGGTCGAATATTCCTACCTCCCCCGGGAAGACCAATCGGAACTCCCCTATTTCGATTCCGTGGACCGCCTCCAGGCAAAAAATGAGCTCACATACTCCTTGACCAATGTTTTCACCCGCCGCAAGGACTCTCTGGTTCCCGAAGCAGACAAAAACTCCACAAAATTGAAAAAAAATTATCTGGACTTTGTCCGCCTGAAACTGGAACAGAGCTACGACTTCCGGGAAAGCAACAGGAAGGAACAACGCAGTGAGTACCCACGGCGTCCCTTTTCCGATGTCCTTGCGGATCTCACCCTTAAACCCGGGGAATGGATAAGCCTGAAGAGCAAAACCTGGTATTCGCCTTACCTGGATGAAATAACCGAACACGAACATAAAGCCCGCCTTTTCTGGAGTGGCAAGGCCTCTCTCACTTTCGGCATGGACTTCCGGGACGAGGTCCATGAATATAAACGGCAATGGGACGAGGAACTGGAAATAATGGAGTTGCGCGCCCAGGTTGAGGCCATACCCAATTGGCGGATTAGCGGTATAATGCGCAAAGATATCGCCGGGAACGAATATCTGGAACGCGGATTTACCGTAAGTTACCTGCACCAATGTTTTTCCCTGGATTTTATTGTCTCCCGCAAGGACTATGACAACAGGTACGAGATGCGCATAAATCTAATGAATCTAGGGAGTATCGGAGAATAGAAATGCCCGGTATTGAAGTCCTCCCCCCGGCGTTGCAGAACCAGATCGCTGCCGGCGAGGTAGTGGAACGGCCGTCCAGTGTGGTCAAGGAACTTATGGAAAACAGTCTGGATGCCCGAGCTGCCACTGTTCAGGTGCGCATAAGCGAAGGCGGGCAAAGCTTGGTTCAGGTCAAGGACGACGGGACAGGGATGACTCCAGAGGAAATCCCCCTCGCTTTGACCCGGCATGCCACGAGCAAACTGTACACCCTCCAGGATCTGAATAGTCTCATTAGCTTCGGATTCCGCGGGGAGGCCCTTCCCAGTATCGCTTCTGTAAGCAGATTAAGGCTCTGTTCCATAACCAGCGAGGCAGAGGAGGGATTCTGCGCGGAAGTGGACCAGGGTCGTCTGGTTGAGCAGTGGCCTGTTGCACTGGACAAGGGGACCAGCGTAGCCGTACACAACCTTTTGGCCAATGTACCCGCCCGCTTGAAATTCCTCAAGACCAGCGCCACAGAGCACAAGAAATGCCAGGAGGTCTTCTACCGCCTTGCCCTAGCCCATCCGGAGGTGGATTTCGAATTTTTCGTCCAGGACAAATCCGTTAAAAGATTCTTTTGCGGACAGGAAATTTTGACCCGTTTAAAAGAGATATGGCCCCGCAAAGTCACCGCCGGCCTCCAGGAAATTGAACTCGCGGAATCCTGCGGAGAGGTGTGGGGGCTGACCGGAAGCCCGGATACCGCCCAGGGCAGAGCGGATCGCATATACTTTTATGTAAATAATCGCCCTGTTTCGGACCGGATGCTTTTATCCGCCCTGCGCTCAGCTTATAAAGGCAGTCTTTTAAGCCGTGAATACCCACAGGCCATTATCTTTCTCCGGCTCCCTCCCGAGGAAGTGGATGTAAACACCCACCCGACCAAAAACGAGGTCCGCTTCCACAATGAAAGCGAAGTATTTACCCTGGTTAAAAGAGCCGTGCAGCAAATTTTCTCCCAGGGAAAAGAAAAGTCGCTTTCCTACCCGGAGCAAAAACCGGAGTCCTCCACCCGCGCTACGGAAAAGACTATCAATCTTATCCAGGAGCCTGCAGACAAGCAGTATTTCTCTGACACCCCGACGGCCTTCCGCACCGAACCCGAGACAGGATCAAGCCAGGTTCCCACTTCTCCGGAAAAGACTCGCGTGCCGGGAGGATTTCAGTACATGGGACAGATTTTTGCCACTTATCTCCTTTTGTACAACACAAAAGAATTTATTCTCCTTGACCAACACGCGGTACACGAACGTATACTCTATGAACGGGTACGTCAGAAACAGGAAAAAGCCCGGCAGAAAACGCTCCTTCTCCCTCTGGAAATTTTCCTGGGCGAAGCTGAGCAGACAGTCCTTGCCGAGATACGTACAGAACTTGAGGAAATGGGCTTCGGTTTTAAAACCGGGGAAAAGACTTTGGTTTTAAACGCCGTACCGGAGTGGCTCTCACCGGAAAAAGGCAAGGAATATGTGCAAGATATACTTTCCGACCGTACTCCGGACAAGGAACGTGTGTGGATTACTTTCTCCTGCAGATCGGCAATAAAAGCCGGACAACAGCTGACCAATGATGAGGCCCTGGCCCTCATTCAGCAGTGGTTTCAATGTCCGAACAAAGATTTCTGTCCACATGGCCGCCCAGTAGCATCGGTGTGGGAAGAAAGCAGTCTGGAAAAGCTTTTCAAAAGGGGGAAATAAAAAGGGTCCTCGACACCTTAATCGATTTTGTGCCAGACATAAAACCTCATTTCCGAATTGGAAACGTGATATTTCTAAACCCGGAAATCTTTGAATTTCCGGACAAGAAGCAAACTATAGGCTGATAGCGCCCCCGGCCGCGAAGAGGACTGTCCAACCTGCTGAGTTGGCAGGGATACAGCCGGGGGTAGTATGTTGGATAAAATTGGGAGGGATCAAAGTATGCGCATTCTCATAGTCGGTTCCGGGGGACGGGAGCATGCCCTGGGCTGGAAGATAAATCAAAGCCCCCTGGTCCGGGAGATCTATTTTGCCCCGGGCAACGGGGGGACAGCAGCTCTGGGGGAAAATATTCCGGTAGAAACGGAAGATATCCCCAACATTTTGAAGCTGTGCAAGGAAAAGAAGATTGATTTGGTGGTGGTCGGTCCGGAGTTACCCCTTGTCCTCGGCTTGAAGAACTCCTTAGGCAAAGAGGGGATACCCTGTTTTGGCCCAGGGGCCTTCAGTGCCCAACTGGAAGGAAGCAAGGCATTCGCCAAGTCATTGATGCATGAAGCAGAGGTCCCCACGGCTGATTACGCGGTGTTCGACGAATTCGATACGGCGCAAAGATACATCCAGGAAAAAGAGCCGCCCATGGTAATCAAAGCAGACGGACTCGCGGCCGGGAAAGGAGTTGTCTTGGCCCAGACCCGGGAAGAAGCCGTGGAAGTCGTCCGGGAAATGATAGTCCAGCAGGTATTTGGCTCCGCCGGAAACAGGGTAATCATAGAGGAAGCCTTGGAAGGGGAGGAAGCTTCCTTTTTGGCCTTTTGCGACGGCCACGATATAGCCTTCCTCCCTTCCTCCCAGGACCACAAGCGGATCGGAGAGGGGGATACCGGAGCCAATACCGGAGGAATGGGCGCCTATAGCCCGGCGTCAGTGCTGCCTTCGGAAAAATTCCAGGAAACCGCAGATTTGACTATCCGACCTATCATCCAACACCTGGAGGCAATGGATCGCCCTTTTCAGGGGGTAATATACGCCGGGCTGATAATGACCAGCGCCGGCCCTAAAGTCCTGGAATACAACGTCCGGTTTGGAGACCCCGAGTGCCAGCCACTGCTCATGCGTCTGGATTGCGATTTGGTGGAGATAATGCTTGCCTGCGTGGAGGGAGGACTCAGAGACAAACAAGTACGGGTTGCCCCCCAAAGCAGTATGTGTGTGGTCCTTTCCGCCGGCGGATATCCGGGAAAGTACGACAAGGGAGATGTGATCACCGGTATTGAGGAGGCAAAAGACACCTTTTCAGATCTGGAGGTTTTCCATGCGGGTACCGCTGTCCAGGAGGGTAAGCTGGTCACCAATGGTGGACGGGTGCTGGGCGTAACCGCTTTGGGAACAGATCTAACGGAAGCGAGGAACAAGGTTTACCGTGCCGCGGAAAAAATCCGCTTCAATAATATGTATTACCGCCAGGATATCGGCAAAAGCGGTCTTAACTAAATAGTTCCGGTCCCTTGACGTTACATGTGGATTTTATTCGCGTGGTCCTTTATGATCCTTGTAACGAAAGGTTCGCATGTTTTTTTGCCCTGCCAAAAGGGGGAAACCGGACCGCGAAGTGGTGCAAAACAGTGGCAAACAAACCGTAAACACCGTTAAATATTGTCCCTAAAAAATAAGAGTCCGGAGGGGGCAAGCATCCCCCTTTGGCGGGGCTTGGAAAACACCGAACCGAAAGTTCAGCATCAAAAGGATTAGGAGAATAAGGCTAATCCGGGCTCTTCGTCGAAGACCTGTATTTCCGGGGGGCCTTCCGAGAATCAAATTAAGGAGGTTCCTGCGGATTCCGTGTTCCCAATAATTACTGTTACCAAAAGCGCCCATTCATCCCCACATGCGGGGGACAATAATAAAAAGGGAAAAGGCGCCCAGCCCAATCTTGGCCACTACACCAAAAACCTTGCCCCAAAAGGACCCCAGGGCGGCTAGGTTTGCTTCACCAAGACTGCGGCCCTGTAGTTTCTCCACTATAAAACTACCGGCATAAGCACCGGCAAAGGCTCCGAGTAGTGCCCCAATCCCGAAAAGGAAGGGGGCGAAGATTATGGATCCGGCTACGGCCCCGATAACAGCCGAAATATTTCCCCTTTTGGACCCACCATAGCGTTTGCCGCTCCAAATCTGGGCCACCCACTCCAGTATTTCCCCTATCAACATCAGGGACATGACCGCGCCGAAAAGCCACCATCCCATGGCCATTTCCGGAAAAATCAATTTCCAGGTGCCGGCCAAAATCAGGATAATCCAATTTCCGGGAAGGCCGGTAATATTCAGCCCGAGACTGACAAGCATGAGCAAAACAAAGAAAAATGCCAGTACCTCGAACATGACACTTGCTCCTGATATTTAAAATGCCGTGAAAGTTCACGGATCCGGTGAAGAAATCCCGGCCAGGTTGCTACGGCGGATCATCCACACCAGGAGGTAGACGATTGGAGTATCCAACAGGGCAATGCCCAGTTTGACTATATACTGGCCGCCGATAAGCTGTCCCACGGGCATTGTCCCCAAAAAGGCAACCAGGATAAAAACCACGGTATCCAAAAGCTGAGAGGAAGCGGTGGATATATTGTTCCGCAGCCACAAATGCCTTCCCCGGAACAGCCTTTTCCAAAAGTGAAAAGCCCATACATCATGAGTCTGGCTTATCAGATAAGCGGCGAAAGAGGCCACAATTATGCGCGGTGTCATTCCGAGTACGGCCTGGAAGCTCCCTTCACCCTCCCAAAATGGAGCGGGAGGCCAAATCAGACTCAGATATATAAACAGCATGCAAACAAAAAGGGCCAAAAATCCGCCCATAATCGTCATCTTGGCCTGCCTTTTCCCCCAAAGCTCGCTTATAACATCTGTAGTAATAAAGGTTACACTGTAAGCCAGCACTCCGGCCGGGACCGCAAGTCCCCAGATAACGATTATCTTCGCCGCCAGGACCGAAGCGATTACCAGACTTCCGGCAAAAGCGCAGGTGAGCAGTATCAGAGGAAAGTCATCTTTCATTGGCTTTTATATCAAAATCAGTTGGAGATTTCTTCGGCGGCGCTCTCTACTTCAGCTTTCATCTTCCGGCGCGCTTTTTGGATCTTATTACCCAATTCCTCATCCTCCAGGGCCAGTATCTGGGCCGCCATCCAGGCAGCATTCTTGGCTCCGGCCTTGTCCACTGCCAAGGTACCCACAGGGAACCCCGGAGGCATCTGCACGGTGGAGAGCAAAGCATCCCAGCCGCTTAAAGGCGAAGCATCCACAGGGATTCCTAATACCGGACGTATTGTCTGCGCGGCAACCGCACCGGCCAGATGGGCTGCCATGCCAGCGGCGCAGATGAACACGCGGCAGCCTTTTTCTTCTGCATCCCGGACCAGTTGGGCTGTCCTTTCCGGAGTACGGTGGGCGGAAGAGACTGTAAGTGTGTATTGCACGCCCAAGTCTTCCAGGACTTGTGCACAGGGCTGGATTTTGGGCAAATCGGACTTGCTGCCCATAAGAATAACCACCTTGCTCATATATGCTCCTTTTTCGGCTGCGCTTACCTCTTGTCTACAACACGCGTGGCCTTGCCTTCACTGCGGGGCAAAGTATTGTGTTCCACCAGATCCACGCGAGGAGTTATCAGAATCTCTTCCTGCAGATACTTGGAAATTTTTTGCTGCAGGCCTTTCAAGCGGCGCATATCCTCCTCGAAATACTCGTCCTTGACTTCCACCTTTATGCGCATCTGGTCCAAATACCCCTCGCGCTCCAGCTCAATGACATAATTCTGTCCCACTTCGGGAAGGGACATGAGGACCCTTTCGATCTGCATAGGATATATATTGACCCCCTTTATAATGATCATGTCATCCGCCCGGCCCATTATACGGTCGATTCGCCTGTGTTTCCGCCCGCAGGGGCACTCCCCGGGTATAAAACGCGTCAAATCCTTGCTCCGGTAACGAATCACGGGCATACCCTCCCGGGCCAGAGTAGTCAAAACCAGCTCTCCCACTTCCCCCTCCGGGAGGGGTTCCAGAGTGCGGGGATCGACAATTTCCGGCAAAAAAGCATCCTCCCAGACATGCATCCCCTGCTGATATTCACATTCAAAGGCAACGCCGGGACCGTTCATCTCGGACAATCCATAGGAATTATACGCGCGCACACCGTAGAGTTTTTCCACTCTATCCCGGATCTCGTCAGTGTGCGGCTCCGCACCTATTAGCAGGAGGCGCAAAGGTAAACCGCTAGGATCAACGCCGTGCCGGGCGAAAACATCCGCCAGATGCAGGGCGTAAGAAGGTATGATATGGGCAACGTCCACTCGGAAATCATGCAAAAACTTCATCTGCCTTTTACTGTTCCCCGCACCGGCCGGGATAGTCATACACCCCAGCCTCTCTGCGCCGTAGTGGATGCCCAGCCCGCCGGTAAACAAGCCATATCCGCTCATATTCTGGAACACATCCCCGCAGCGGGCGCCAACCATATGCATGCACCGGGCCACTAGATCGGCCCATGTATTCAAATCGTTTTGGGTATGCATGATTACGGTGGGTGCTCCTGTAGTCCCGGAAGAAGCATGCAAGCGGACCATCTCCCCAACCGGCCGTGCTAGAAATCCGTCGGGATACTCGCGGCGCAGATCATCCTTGGTGGTCACCGGAAGCTCGCGGATATCCGAAGAGTCCTGGATGTCACCCACCCGCACCCCGGCACGGACAAAACTATTGCGGTAAAACCTGGAACGGGTAGCTATATGGACAGTGTTCTGCAGCCGGACTGACTGCAATTTTTCGATCTCCTCCCGGCTCAAGAACTCGTTCGCATCGTACGCTTGCATGCCCTGCTCCTTGATTGGTGATTCCCCGCTGAGTGCGGGGGAGGTTTACAGCACCTGCGCCTCTTCTTCCGAGGGGACAGGCGGATCGGCCAAATTTTCAAAAGAAGTGAATCGATCAATATAGGCTAGTTCCACCACTCCCACCGGGCCGTTGCGCTGCTTGCCCACAATTATTTCGGCAATCCCCTTTTTCGGATTATCTTCCTTTTTATTGTAGACTTCGTCCCGATACAGAAAAATAATGACATCCGCATCCTGTTCAATAGCCCCGGATTCCCGGAGATCGGAGAGCATGGGCCTGCGATTGGTCCTCTCCTCCACCTTGCGGTTAAGCTGGGAAAGAGCCACAACCGGCACGTCCATCTCCTTGGCCAGGGACTTGAGTGACCGGGAAATCTCGGATATTTCCTGTTCCCTGGACTCCGAACTCATACCCCGCATAAGCTGCAGGTAATCCACAAGGACCATATCCAGGCCCTTTTCCGCCTTCAGCCTGCGGCAACGCGCGCGCAGCTCCATGGAGGACAGGGCCGGGGTGTCGTCAATATAGATCGGTGCCCGGGAAAGATCATCAGCCGCATGATACAGCCTTGTCCAGTCCTCATCGTCCAGAAATCCGGTACGCATTTTCTTCAAGTCCACTTTTCCATAGGAACACAGCATGCGCATCATCAACTGGTCACGGGACATTTCCAAAGAAAATACCGCGATCCTCGAGCCGTTGGTTGTTGCCGAACGCATGCCCATATTCAGCCCAAAAGCGGTTTTGCCCATGGAGGGCCGACCGGCTACAATAAGCATATCCGTGGGCTGCAACCCGGCGGTTATTTCATCCAGGTCGGCATACCCGGTAGGAACTCCGGTTACCAGCTCTTGGCGCTCCACCCGTTGCTCCAGCAAATGGAATACATCCTGTATCAATTCCTTGCTGGAACGGAATACAGGCTTACTCTTGGCATCGGTTACCGCAAAAATATTCTTTTCGGAGAGATCCAAGAGCTCTTCCACATCAGTGGCCGTACTGAAGCTGTCGCTTATTATATTCGACGCAGAATGGATCAGATTGCGGCGCAAAGACCTATCCTTGACTATCTGGGCGTAGTGAAGGGCACTAGAGCTTACGGCCACGGAGTTGGCCAATTCACCCAGATATGCCGCTCCGCCCACACTTTCCAGTCTTTCCTTGCCCTCCAAGAGATCAGTGGAGGTCAAAAGGTCAATCGGGGCATTTTTGCGGTAAAGTTCCAGGAAAGTTTGGAATATTAGGCGATGGGCCGGAGAATAGAAATCCTCTTCGTCCAGGATATCGACCAGCTCGTGCATGATCGCATTGGACAAAAAAACCCCCCCCAGGACGGCCTGCTCGGCTTCCAGGTTATGGGGAGGGATTCTTTGAACCAGATCGGCGGAGGTCCGATTAAGACCTCCGCTACTGTTTCCCGGAGATTTTTTCCCCGTGTGGGAGGAGGGATTAGGTTGATTCTTGTTCTGCTTCTGATCCATGTCTGACCACTTTTATGTGCAATGTGGCCTTTACCTCTGGATGCAGCTTGACTTCAAGCTCATAATCTCCCAAGGCCTTAATAGGAGAATCCAGGACGATCTTTCTCCGATCCAGGTTTATGCCCATCTCCTCCAAGGCTTCAGAAATATGTTTTGTGGTAATGGATCCGTAGAGCTTGCCGCTTTCCCCGACTCTTACCGGCAATACAAGCTCGCATTCGTTTATCTTCTCCGCGAGGTCCTTTGCTGCAAAACGGATAGCGTCCATCCTTTGCTGCAATTTTTTGCGCTCGCTCTCAAAAGCCCGCAGGTTGGCGTCAGTTGCAAGCAGGGCCTTGCCCTGAGGCAATAGGTAGTTGCGGCCATAACCAGCCCGCACATTGACCACCTCCCCCAGGCTTCCCAGGTTATCTATATCTTCTCTTAATATTATGCGCATTTCCCATCTCCTTACACAGTCTTTTTCCGTACCTCGGAACTGTGGGTCGCGGTATAGTACAGCAGGGCCATTTCTCTAGCACGCTTGATCTCCCGGGTGAGTTGCCTCTGATGCTTGGCGCATGTTCCGGTGATTCTCCGGGCCAATATTTTTCCTCTCTCCGTGGTAAACTCTTTGAGCAGCTCTGGATTCTTGTAACTGAGATTTATATCCTTATTGGCGCAAAAGCGGCAAAATTTCCTGCGGGGAGTGAATTTTTTGTATACCATATTAGCTAGCCTCCTGCTCAAATTCGTCGTCAAGTTTAACCGTCAAAAATTTAAATATATCGTCGGATATGCGGATATTCCGCTCGAGTTCATCCACCTTTTTGCCTGGCACTCCATATTCCAGACGCACATAGCGGCCGCGGGTGACTTTATTTACCTGGTAGGCCAACTCTTTTTGTCCCCAATCATCGACCTTGATCATTTCCCCGCCTTCGCGCTTGATGACCGCGGTGAGATCGTTCAAAAGCGTTTCCCGGCCTTCGGTCCCTAACTCCGGATCCAACAAAAGCAATGTCTCATACTTTCTCATTTCGTAAAACTCCTCCTTTGGGTCTATTTGGCCCTTGCACACGCAAGAGCAAGGAATTGAAAAACATACTTGCCATAAGCCCTATATGTCAAGGCATCTTCAAGTATACGCACAATCGTTGGAAAACAAAAAACCCAGGATGGATCTTCCTGGGATTGTAATCAGGTGTGGTAGCGAGGGGGGGATTTGAACCCCCGGCGCTGCGGATATGAGCCGCATGCTCTGACCAACTGAGCTACCTCGCCACAAAGAGGGGCATTCATACAGATACATGGCAAAAAAATCAAGGGTTAAGATCCCGGAGAAATAAATTTTTTGCCAGTCTCCGGAGTTCAAAAAAAATCATAAAACAGGTAACCGCCTTAATACTGCCGGACCATGGTACGTATCCCGGCTTACAAAGCAATTTTGCTTCGGGGTAGATACTTTGTGTATTTTTGCTTGTCGCGAACTCAGTTGGGGGCTTACTGTTTACTCTATTATGTAATATTATGATTTTTTTGTTTATTTTACCATAGCCTACAAATTGGACTGACAGAGAAAAACCTGTTAGTGATCTCTGCCAATGTGTGCCTCTTTGATACTAGCCTGGTTCTTATCCGCAAATTCAAAAATTTCCGGGTTTAGCAAAATCACGTTTCCAATTCGCATTTCTGGATGGAAACTAGCCTAAGCACCCTGCATATTAACCCAAATCTAATCGGTAAAAACATAATAAACGCGTCTAGGTACTTAACATATTCTTAATGCTGAAGGATCGGGTCGAACATATTTATGTTTATTGCCCGCCTTCACAAACCAAAGTAAGAAAATATGCCAAATTTTAAGCCTTTACCCTTTTATCACTACAACTGGAATAAAGACGAATTAAATCCGAACAATGTTTTAGCCCCGCCTTATGATGTTCTGGACGCCGGGGAACGCAGCGAACTCGCGGAAAAAAGCGCATACAACGTTGTCAATATCGATCTTCCCAAAAGCTACAATCACGCCCGGGAGCTTGTTGCAAGCTGGAAGATGAACAATGTTTTACGTTCTCATTCCCGTCCTGTCTTTTTGCTACAATCTACCGAATATAAAGTGGACGGCAGGAACCTTGTTCGGTGGGGAGTAATGGGAGGGATGCGCATATCTCCTTATTCGGAGGGATCTGTCTTTCCGCATGAGGAAACCTACCCCAAAGCCAAAAAGGATCGCCTTTTCTTGACCCAGGCGGTCCAGGGGCAAATCAGCCCCATCTTCGGGGTATTCGACGATCCGGAACTGACCCTGACCCACATCGGAGAGGAAACGAGCAGGGAAGAGCCCTTGGTCACCGCCGAAATCGGGGGATGCAGACACTCCTTATGGGTTGTACCCCAACGCTTCCATCCTGCTTTGACCGGACTGGTCCAAAACAAGAATGTATTTATCGCCGATGGGCACCACAGGTACGAAACCGCTCTCAATTTCCAGCGCGAACATCCCTCGGAAAACGGCGAGGCCCCCTGGGACTATGTGTTCACCTATTTGAGCAACATTTCCTCTCCGGGGCTAGAGATATTCCCCTATCACCGTGTCCTTTCCCCAACCAGGGACTTTGACTTTGAAACCGCGATGCACGAGGCTGGCCAGGATTTCCATATCCAAGATTGGTCCGGAAAGAGCGATTTCCCCCCAAACGCCCCGTCCAATTCATTTATACTCTACATGCCCGATTCCAGTTACCTTTTGATGCCCAAATTCGAGGAAAAAGACATATTTGATAACATTGGCGCTCATGTGCTGAATCACTCTTTCCTGAAAAATATCCTTGGACTTACCGAACAGGACTTCTCTTCCGGGGAACTTTTCACCTATACACATTCCTCTAATGCGGCTCGGGAAAAAGTGGATCACGGACAAGGTCGGGCCGCGTTTTTGCTCCGCCCTGTCCCGGTAGATGTAATGCGCGAAGTATGCTGTTCCGGGAAGGTAATGCCCCGCAAGTCAACCTTTTTCCACCCCAAACTGCCAACAGGTTTGGCCTTTTATTTCTTTGAATGAAAATACAGGGACAAATTGCCGACTATTTCCCCCGCGGTATGCACCAACCGGAAAACGGATTCCGATTCTCCGCGGATTCACTCCTGCTCTCCTCCTTTACCCATCCCCCATCGAAAGGACGAATCATGGATATGGGATGCGGGTGCGGAGTTATCGGCATCGCCTTACTCTTAAAGCATGAGGACAAGGAACTGACAGTTCACGCGGTGGATGTGCAGACGGAGATGGTGGACTGCACGCAAATGAATGCTCAAAAATTCCAAGTTACCGACAGACTTAACTCTTGGAGTATGGACCTGGAAACGGAGTACTTAAAAATCGTTCCGGAATCTTATGACTTGGTTACCGCCAACCCTCCGTATTTCACCCCGGGCAAGGGCAGAAAACCCCAAAACGCGGAGCAAGGCATTGCTTCCTTCGGGAATGGCTACCCAGACAGCGCAGAGACGCTGGACATATTTTTATCCGCGGCCCGGCGGGCTTTAAAAAACAAAGGTGCGCTGTATTTTTTGTTCAGCCCGGAACGGCTCCAGAGTGCCCTGTTGTGTATGGAAGAACACAGGATACGTACGAAAAGGCTCTGTTTTGTACACGGCCATAAGGAAAAGCAGAGCAAACTGGTTTTAATAAAGGGTGTAAAGAACGGGTCCGTTGGAGGATGCAGACTGGAGCCGCCTCTTATCTTGTATGCGGGAAACACACTCACAGAGCAGGCGAGGCAATTTTGCCCTTTTTTGGCTTGCAATCCAAAACGCTAAAAGGAAGCAGGGATTGAACCATTGCCTATTGCCCGGATAAGTCCGGGCAGGTAAGCCCGTCTGAGCGGTAATTCTTAAACATTTCCGCGGCACGGACAAAATTTTCCGCCCACTTCAAGTGCCCCAAGGCATGTATATGCGTATATGCCCCCAGGGCATTACGTTGTACAAGGGCGTCCCTCCCTTCGGAGATCCCTGTACCCCGGGAGAGGGCCAGCGCGAAACGATTCCCGGTACTTTCCCCTAAATCGCAGCTGGAGTAGTGGAACTCGTGTCCATGTACGGTATATCCCCGGGGAAAAAAAGGATTTTCGGCTATTATATCACCACGCACGTATCCGTGCCCCTGCGGTTTTTTACTAACCCGTGTATGTACCGGCATAATTCCGGTCATGGGAAATGTCTGCCCTGCGTAACTCAGACTTTCACCCAGATACATGAACCCGCCGCATTCAGCGTATACCGGGAGTCCCTGCCGGACCAGCTCGGCCAAAACCGTTTTTACCCCGTGGTTTTCGGACAAACCAGGACCCAATGTCTCCGGGAACCCACCACCGAGATAAAGCCCATGGATCTCCGGCCAGGGCTTTTTCAAAAGAAGGCTTAGTTGGACAATTTTTGCCCCGCAGGCCCTTAAAGCCGAAATATTCTCCTGATAATAGAACCACAAGGCCGCATCCTGTACGCAGCCAATGACTACCTCCTGGGATGTGCACGGAGATATTTCCCTGAGAACTAAAGGTCTTGTATGGGTAGATTCAGCTGTGCCCGCTACATCCATGAGTCCTTGCGTATCCAGATAGTCGTTACCCACATGGCTAAGATGAGCAAGCATCTTCTCCGCTCCGCTGTACTCCTGATCGGAGATAAGCCCCATGTGTCTTTCCGGGATGGGATTTTCCCTTATTTTGGGCAATTCGCCAAGTACAGGGAGGTCGGTATATTCAAGGATGCTGCGGCGCAGGATGCTGCGGTGTCTCTCCCCTGCAGTCTGATTAAGAATAACCCCACAAATCTGCACATCGGGCTCGAAATGCTTACACCCCTGCACAATCGCGGCCATTGTCCGGGTCACCTTGGTGCAGTCAAGCACCAGAACGACCGGAGCATTTAGTAACCGGGCCAGTTCCGCGGTGGAAAACGTACCCTCGACGTCCATCCCGTCGAATAGACCTCGGTTACCTTCGACAACCGCCACATCATTCTCAGCGGCGTAATTCCAGAAGAGTTCCAGTACTCGCTTGGAGGGAAAGAGAAAAGGATCCAGATTGGATGCCTCCCGGCCAGCGGCTAAGCTCAACCATTTGGCATCTATGTAATCCGGACCCTTTTTAAAAGGCTTGACTTTGAATTTTTGTTCACACCAAGCTCGGCATAAACTAAGGGATACAATTGTTTTTCCAGAGCCACCCTTGAGGCCGGCCAAAACAATCCTGGGAAACTTCGTGTACGAATCAGGCATTTAATAAAAGATACACCCTCTAGCGCCTGATTGCGAAATTCTTAAGCGCCTTCTTCACCGTGCTGCTTGCCTGCTCCAGCCAGGCCGTACATAGTGGTACTACCGCTGGACCAGAACTCCAGTTTCCCTTCCTGGACGAGTTCGGTCATGAGCTTTTTTACCTGTCTCGGCTTCAACTCATCGCTCAAGAGCTTGGAAAAATCATTGAAATAGAACTTGCTTTTTGTCTTGGCTTTGGACTCACAATAGTCCAAAATCTTTTGTTTCATTTCTTCGTTATCCATGCTGTCATCACCTCTTTACTAAGGTGGCCCGGCCGTAAAGCCGGGCACCCAGGTTTATAGAGTTGCTAGAACTTGAAGTTAGTGGTCTGTCTCCAAGTATAGTAAGCGGGATCGCGGAAGTCATCTATCAGATGATGGGTGAATTCCAGGTCGCACTTCTCGAAAAAGCGCTCCCAGCCGATGCGATCGGCCCATTCGCCCAAACGCTCGTACTTCTTGGCATCCTTGGAGTAGGCCTCCACGATCTGGCGCATGGTCTTGGCCAGCGTGGGCCAGCGCGGCGGCTCATTAGGAATAAAGGCAACCACCACCTTGGAGAACTTGGGCTCGCTCCGGCTGTTGGAGATCTTACCCCCGGCCATAATGACCAGCCCATCGCCTTCCTTATCCGCCAGAGGCAAGGAGGGGCACATGGTATAACAGTTCCCGCAGAACATGCAGCGTTCTTCCTTGATTGCCACAGTCTTGACCTCGTACTCCTTGCCGTCTTCCTCGCTGGTAATGGTAGACTTGGTCGGACGGATGGCTCCTGTGGGACAAGCTGATACCGCCAGAGGTAGCTCGCAAAGCTGGTTGATGTATTCGTGGTCTATCATTGGCGGCTTGCGGTGATAGCCGAGAATTGCAATATCCGAGCAATGCACGGCACCGCACATATTCAAGCAACAGGCCATGGATATGCGCAGCTGGGCCGGAAGCCTCATGTTTTGGAACTCCTCAAAAAGCTCATCTAGGACCACTTTAACCGTACCGGAAGCATCCGTGGCCGGAGTGTGGCAATGGATCCACCCCTGGGTGTGCACGATATTGGTAATCCCTGCACCGGTTCCGCCTCTGGGGAATTTGTAGCTGCCTCCCTCGTGTTTGCGGGTCTCCAGGTCCTTCTTGAGTTTTTCCATCTTGTCCTTGCTGTCGGTCATGAACTCGATATTGTTCCTGGTGGTGAATCTCAGGTATCCATCGCAGTACTTATCGGCAACCTCCATGGCCTCGCGGATGGTTTCCACACCCAGCAGGCGGGGAGAGCCCACGCGAACGGTGTATACTTCATCGCCGTTTTCGGCCTTGTGCATCAAAACACCCGGCTCGAGGATCTCGTGCCATTGCCATTTGCCTTTGTTTTTCTTGATTACCGGAGGCAAAAATTCAGTATAGTGCCGGGGACCAATATCGGTAATCCTGTTTTCCATCGGCTTATCAGGATTATATCCAGAAGAAATAAAAGCCATTTTAAACCTCCTAATTTATCTCTGGTGGTGTTTGCGGAATTCGTGGATATCGCGATCAAAGCCACCGGGCACTTCATCTTCCTTCCAGAAGATGTACGGATTGTGCCTGGGTTCCTGAACATGCCGCGGATCCGGTTCAATCCCGGTTGCTTCCAAGAGCTTCTGAAATCCCTGGCGCTTCATGAGCTCGCCCAGGCGCTCACGATTCTTGCCTTCTTCCATCCACCAGTCCCAGACATTGTCAATCAGTTCCTTGACGTTATCGTAAGGCTCTTCCACCTTCATGAACGGCACAAGGAGGGATCCCATCTGTGCGCCGTCCAGGATGGGTGCCTTGGCGCCACAGAGGATAGACAGGCCGCGGTCGTTGCCAACACGCAGGGCCCGGGGCATAACGTTAATGCAATGCATGCAACGGGAGCATTCCCGATCGTTTATCTTCAGCTTGCCATTTTCCATCCACATGCACTGCGTGGGGCAAAGGTCGATAACCTCTTTTTGGATATCGAATGGTCCCCAGTCACGGCCAGCGTGCGCACCGCCGTTGGGCTCGATCTCTCCGCCCACATAAGCGGCTACAGCCTCCTGATCTATGCGGATATCATCGCGCCAGGTGCCGATAAAGGCCATGTCCGAACGGGCTATTGAGGCCACGCAACCATTTGGGCAGCCATCGAATTTGAACTTGAACTTGTACGGAAAGGCCGGACGATGGAGTTCGTCCTGATACTCCATGGTCAATTGATAGCACATCTCCTGAGTATCATAGCAGGCCCACTCGCAGCGGGACTCACCCAGGCATGCAGCCGGGGTACGCAGGTTGGAGCCTGATCCGCCCAAGTCCTGTTCCAGATTATGGGACAGTTCGTAGAATATCTCTTCCAGCTGCTCCGTCCGCGTTCCCAGAAAAACAATATCCCCAGTAGATCCGTGCATATTGGTTATCCCGGAACCACGGAACTCCCATAGATCGCAGATCTTTTTCAGATATTCCGTGGAATAGTATTTCCCAGCGGGCTGATTCACCCGCAGGGTATGGAAATGGGCAACGCCCGGAAACTGCTCCGGTTGATCGCAATAACGGCCGATTACGCCTCCCCCGTAGCCGAAAACACCAACAATTCCGCCGTGTTTCCAGTGTGTGGTCCCATCCTTGAAAGAAAGCTCAAGCACGCCCAGGAGATCGTCGCCTACATCTTCGGGAATCTGATATTCGACATTGTTTGCGTTTTCATGCCTTGCGTCGGATTCCCTCTTGATTTCAGACACGAAACTCGGCCATGGACCGCTTTCGAGCTCGTCCACAAGTGGTGTTTCTCGTTTAGCCATTGTAATCCTCCTTGAATTATGGTTTCACCCACCTTGTCCCAAAACTTTGTTGCAAATAAAACCATATATATTTGCTTCCGTCTAGGGCAAGTCGCCAAGAAATTCTTGTCTTCTTGATATTGTGAATTTTTCCACAACTGTATTTTAATGTCAACAAGTAATTAGCATCAACCGACCTGTACAAAGGGCGATGGGATACATATCAACCGTTTAGCTTGGACTCCAGTTCCACTTTAATCTGCTCCGGGACTTCATATCCTGTGGCCTCGGCCTGGGAGAACCTCTCAGCCGCTTTCTCGTACTCCTCTCTCTCCATACATACCAAGCCCAAATTATTATAAGCCGGACCGAAATTGGGCTCAAGCTCCAGGGTCTCTTCGCACTTTTTAACGCATTCCTCAAGATCGCCCTGCATCAAATAGGCACTGCCCAGAGTGCAGTGGGCCTGGACGTATTTGGGATCAAAGGAGAGCGCACTACGCAGGGAAGCAATGGCCTTGTCCACTTCGTTTTTCTGCAGATAAACGAATCCCATATTCCCGTGAGGCACGGCAAACCTGGGCCTGATCTTGCTGGCCATCTGGTTGTAGCTAAAGCAGGTATCCAGATCACCCTCATACAACGCGATTCCCCCAAGCTGGACATAGGCTTCGGCCAACTCTCCGGAGAGCTGCACCGCCTTTTGAAAGACCTTTTTGGCGCTCTCAAAGTCACGCTTGCCCAGATAAGCCACACCTAGATTGTAATGGGTTACCGCACAATCCGGGGTCTTTTCCAACTGCTCCTTATTCTCCTGAATGAGCTCATCCGGAGTTTTCCGCTTCTCGTCACTCATATAGCAATCCTTGCTTTTTTTGTTTTAAATGGCAAAAAAGACAGACCAAAACCTGTTCTCGTTTTAGACATGCCTTTTTATATCCTTCCCTTCCTGCCTAAGGAGTTCCGCGTACCACACTGAAAACTCGAACATGGCCCGGTATCTATCATCACCATTAACAACTCCCATGCAGATATCCAGAACCGCCTGGCCATAGGCGTTACTATAATCCTCGGGCTTCCTCTCGGCCAAAAACTCCCGGGCCAGCTGCTGGGAAGTCCGCTGAGTGCTGTCCGTTCTGATTTCTATAGGATTTTTGGGTTCCTGAAATGGATCCCACTTGTCGTATCCTATCCGGTCCACGAATTTCCGTCTCCGGGGAGACATTTTATCATAAATATATTTTTTCTGCTCTTCCTGCTCCGGAGTAAAAAACTGCATTTCTACTCACCTCCTCCGATAACCCACTCCCCGACTCCTTCCGAAGAACCTTGCTGGATCTCGGCCTTTTCCTCGGCGGTGCGGATCCCCAAATACTCCCTGTCGAACTCGGTCAAGAGGGCCATGGATACGGGCATAAGCATAGTGTGCAGGTCAGCGTATTTGGAGCCAACATCCTGGGCAAGATCCTTGCTCATTTGGATTAAGCCCTCATTGATATTCCGCATTTTGACTGTAGGGTACTGCTTGCCGGGAACAAAGCCGGACTTCCCGCATGTATGGGTCTCCCCGTCAATATCCAGGGGCAAACCGTATACTCGGCAGGTAACAGGGCGGAACTCATACAACGCGCACAGGTCATCGTCCCGGAGCAAGGGACAGCGGAGGCGTTTTTTGGATACGTCCTCCAGCAGATCTCCTTCGCTGGTCCCGCTCTTTCGTGCCTTGCCTATTTCCCGCTTTATCTGAAAGGCTTTCCTGTCAGCTTTGTCCGCTTCCAGGAGAAGTGCATTCCTTTCTTCCTTGCCCATTTGTTTGAATTTGTGGTTCAGGTACAAGGCTTCTATCAGATGCAAATCGAACATGGCGTAACAACAATCCGTACATCCGGATTCGCACTGGACTTCCTCCGGGTATTCCCCTTGGACTCGTTCGAACATCTCGTCTATTTGCTTTAAAAAGGATTCATAGCGGGCGAAGTGGCTGGAAAAATCTAGATCCATGTGGTCTAACCTCTTAATATACAGCTTAATTTGGGTTTACTATAACCCCTCTATAAACATAAAAGGAAACTAAGCTGGTCAAGTACGGCTCAGCCTAGCTTATAGTGTAATTATAATTCATATATTTTTTGTTGGCAATAACGACTTGGGAAAGGAAATAAAATGCGGAAAAAAAGGGGCAAGCCGAATGCCTGCCCCGGGGTGCGCTAAATCTCTTCAATGGTAATGGCTTCCTGTTCGCATACCTCCACGCAGGATTCGCAACCAAGGCACTCCTCTTCATTAACGGGCACTGCCTTGCCCTCCTGTAGCTCATAGACCTCCACGGGGCATACGTCCACACACTCGCCATCTCCAACGCATTTTTCGTTGTCCACTGTGATCCTGTAGGGCATTATAAACCTCCTTTGAAATTATTTGACACGTGTTTTCAGCTCTAAATCCCGATTGAAGCAACAATTAAAATGATTTGCCCAAATCGCAATCTGAGCAAATTAGCCGGTAAAATCACCTAGTCGGTAATTGCTTAGGTTGTCAAGACGGCCAAGGCAAAAAAATGCCCCGACAGTACGGGGCATTTTTTTTCGTTCTTTTGTTCGCTGCCAATCAAGCATCCACTTCCCGCTTAACTCCAATCGCAACCTTATACAAAACAGTCAGAAGGAAAAATCCGGCGGCATAAACACCGAGCGAAATCAACAACTCCAGCTTGGTGGGAATATACTCGGTTATGGTATGCAAAGGAGAGGGTGTAAATCCTCCGGCAATCATGCCCAGCCCTTTTTCAATCCAGGTTCCCATAAATACAAGCACACAGCAAAAGGCCAATACATTGTCCGACTTGCGGTGCCGGGGGAAAAGCATAACTATGGACGCACCCAGCATAAAGAGCATGGACAGCCACATCCAGACCGTATAAGCACCTTTACCGTGCAAGCCGAAGAATAGATACTTCAAATGTGCGGAATGGGAAGGAATCTGGCTGTACCCAACAGTGAACACTTCCAATGAAAAGAAAAACAATAGGGTGATCACACTGTAGGTAACGATCTTGGCCAGGCTCTGTATACCTTCACCTGTGGGATCCGGGTTCCACTTGGAAACAATCTTTATGGCGTATATCAACAAAATAAGCAATGCGGGCCCGGATGCAAACGCGCCGGCCAGAAATTTGGGGGCCATGATCGCAGTGAGCCAGTAACCACGACCAGGCAGTCCGCAGTACAAAAACGCCGTCACGGTATGGATGCTTATCGCCCAGGGAATAGAAAGGTAAATAAAGAACTTTACCCAATTCGGAGGGGGTACATCCTGTCGTTCAGCCTGCAATGTTACCCAGCCGACAATAAGATTGATTATCAGATAGCCATTTAAAACAACCATATCCCAAAAAAGAATCGAATTCGGGGTGGGATGTAGAAGCACATTGAAAAGGCGCTGCGGCTGCCCCAGATCGACAACGATAAAGAGCAGGCACATGACAACGGAAGCAATGGCCAAAAACTCACCCAGAATCAAGATCCGGGAAAAACCTTTATAATTATGCAAATATTTGGGGATAACCATCATCACAGCCGAGGCTGCAACTCCGACCAAAAAGGTGAACTGGGCGATATAAAAACCCCAGGAGACGTCTCTGCTCATGCCAGTTATGGTCAGTCCCTGGTTCAGCTGCAGCAAATAGCAACCAAAGCCGACACCGATAACAACCAGCAAGAGGCCCAGCCACCCCCAGTATAATCCGTTTCCTTTAATCGCTTTTTCCAGCATGACACTCCCCTTATATCAGGTAGTAGACACAGGGTTCCGTGCCTAGTTCGGGTTTGCGGCGAATTGAATACCTTTCTTCCAGTGCCTTGGAGACTTCCGAATGCGGATCTTCAAGATCGCCGAACTTAAGGGCCCCCTCGGACTCCTCAACGCAAGCCGGGAGCTTGCCTTCAGCGAGTCGCTCGGAACAGAACTCGCATTTTTCTACGACACCCTTGGTCCGGGTGGGGAAATCGGGTGTAGGATCTTCCAGATACTTCCTGGGATCGCTGAAATTGAAACTCCTAGACCCAAAAGGGCAGGCGGCCATGCAATATCTGCAGCCGATGCACCTATGGAAATCCATCATAACGATTCCGTCCTCCCTCTGGAAGGTGGCCTTGGTCGGGCACACCCGAACACACGGGGGATTTTTGCACTGATTGCAGAGTGACAATGTGTTTTTTTCCGGAATTTCCTTCAGGTCCCCATGCATCTGACCCGGGAAAAGATGTTCAAAGGGTGCTTTCCATATCCACTTTATCTCCTCCTCAGAATCAATCTGGGGGATATTGTGGATCTTGTTGCACACGTCGATACACTTTTGCATGATACTATCATTTAGTGCCTTGGTATCAATGGCCATTGCCCAACGCTTTGCATGTAAAGCCTTTTCCCTGCCATTTTCGGTTGCTGTCTCCGTCGACGCCCGCAAAAAGGAAGGGCGCAAGCTCCAGCCCAAAGCAGTTAATCCGGCCATCTGCAGGAATTTTCTTCTCGTGGTGCTCATTACTTCTCCCCCTTTGGAGCTACGTGGCAGTCCCAGCAATACGGGGAAACGCCCAGAGAGTTATGACACTTGTCGCAAAACTCTTCCTTTTTGGTATGGCATTTCATGCAGGTCTTGGTCAGACTTTTCCAGTACACCTTGCCGTTGGGGCTATGGTAGTAATGCTCTTTGTCCCGGACCACTTCATCACGCCACTTATCCAGAAGCTGCATATGCTCGGCGCGCATCCATTCGGTCTTTCTAACGCACTCCTCGCCCTGCTTCGGCTTCTGCAATTCGGGTTGCTCATAGGCAGCACTGCCAATATTTATCCAAAAAGGAAAGGTGAACAGCACGACAAACACGGCCAGACCGACTATTATCTTACCGCCATCGTACATTTATTCCTCCTCCTTCCCGGGTAGGGGTTCCATACGCAGGTCCATCTCCCGCTCCTGTTCACCCGGCAAAATCAATGCGTTTCCAACCAATTCATGGACACCGGTTACATCCACTCCCGGTACCCAATAATCCATAAGTTTAGGAAATACCGCACGGTCTATGGCGCATATGCAACCCAGCATGTTCACGCCATGCTTGTCATGCATATGCTTGACCGCATTCGCCCTGGGGAATCCTCCCATCATGCGCAGCTCTTCGTTTTCGCCAGCATTCAGTCCGGCTCCGCCTCCGCAGCAAAAAGTCTGCTCCCGTATAGTCCCTTCGGGCATATCGTAAAAATAATTGGCCGTATTGTTGATGACGTATCTAGGCTCATCCAAGAGGCCCATGCCCCGCGAGGGGTTGCAGGAATCATGGAAGGTCATGACTTTGTTGTCGTTGCGGCTCTTATCCAGGGGGAGCTTGCCGTGCTTGATAAGGTCAGCGGTAAACTCGCAAATATGGACCATTTTGGTGGAGGCCGCATTCTCAAACTTGGTCCCGGTTATCGGATTCACCGGCTCCTCTAGAAAATCGGGCGGCCCGTTCATGGTGTCCATGTATTGATGAATCACGCGCCACATATGGCCGCATTCCCCTCCGAGTATCCATTTGACCCCCAGCCGCTTGGCCTCAGCGTACATTTTGGAATTTAGCCTTTTCATCATCTCGTGCGATGTAAAGAAACCAAAGTTCCCGCCTTCGGATGCATACGTGCTCCAGGTGACCTCCAGGCCGTACTGCTCCTTGAGATAATGGAAAAGCATCAGATACCCCATGCATGTATATGTACCCGGATCGGCGAATACGTCTCCGGAAGGGGTAATAAAGAGGATATCGGCTCCTTTTTTATTGATGCTTGGTTCGGGCAGGACCCCGGTGACTTCTTCTATATCTTCACAGAAGAAGTCCAGCATATCCTTGAAGGCGTGCGGCTGAATACCCAGATGATTACCAGTGCGGTAACAGTTGGCCACAGGAGCCTGAATCCAATCTATATTCAAGCCCAAAAGATTGATCAGTTCCCGGCCCATTATAGTGATCTCAGCCGTATCTATTCCATAGGGGCAAAAGACTGAACAGCGCCGGCACTCGGAGCATTGAAACAAATAATACCAAAGCTCCTGCAGGGTACCCAGCGTCAGTTTACGCGCTCCGGCGAACCTGCCCAGTATCTTTCCGGATTTGGTAAACTCGCCTCGGTAAATGGATCGCAAGAGCTCCGCCCGCAGAACCGGCATGTTCTTGGGGTCTCCGGAACCAATAAAATAGTGGCATTTGTCCGCGCAAGCGCCGCAACGCACACAAATATCCATAAAGATCTTGAATGTGCGAAAGCGGTCCAGCCTCTCGCGCATTCCCTGCAAAAAGATCTCCTGCCAGTTCTCCGGAAGGTCCCAGTCATCGGACAGGGGCTCGAATTTACGGGCATTGGGGAATCCCACATACTCGAGTTTTCCGGGTTCGGCGGAATAACAGTACCTGCCCTTTTTTATCTCCAGCGGTACATCCATCCAATCCGTGCGCGGCGGAGTGTGGTCAATACCCTTAACTAAAGCTTGCGGTTTTGGTGTGGCCATTCTTACTACTCCTTATTCTCAGCTGGCTGTTCTTCCAAAGGCTTTTCCACCGGCAAACCAGCCTCTACCATCTTTTCGCGGAATTCGTCCTCATAAGCCTCATATGTATGCACTTTGACGGGATAGTTCCACGGATTCTCGTGATGCACCCGCCGGGTGTTATTCACCAGATTCCTTGTCGGGCTCATGAACACCCCGCCCATGTGAGTGAGCTTACTGAACGGGAAGTAGGCAAGAAGGGTAGAAACCATAAACAAATGTACATAAAATATGGTTCCCACTTCCGCCGGGACCTGAGGGTTGAATGTCACCAGCCCCATAGTCAGGACCTTAACATATACAATATCGGTTTTCACAAAATACCGCATCAATATCCCCGATATGGCGATTGCCAGTAACAGGAACAAGGGAAAGTAATCCGCGGCCTGGGAAATATATCTAAGCTGCGGCACTACAATGCGGCGTAGGAAAAGATAGGTTGCAGCGATCAAAATCATTACGTCCGTCATGAACAAAGTGGGCACCCCGATCTGTAAAAGCCCGTCCAGGGTATCCAACCACTGGAATGCGGCTGGTACCGGTTCCAGAAAAAAGCGCATGTGCCGGACAATGATAATCAAGAAAGAGTAGTGGAAGAGAAGAGCAAAGAGCCATAGCCATTTACTAGAGGAATAAGTCAGTTTCGGACCATCTTTTAGGTCCATTTTGGTGTTGCGAAAAAGTGAGCGGAAGAGGACTACTTCAAAAAACATCCGGACCAAGACACCCCAAAGTGTGGAGGGGTTGTCCACCTTGTTCTGCTTAATCCAGGGAAGGCTTTCCTCCTGTCCGCAAGTAGTTGGTATCCTAAAGGGCACTGGAGATTTTCCCCAGTCCACCACCTTGAGGATAAAGCCAACGATAAATACCGCGACTGCCACATAAGGTATGATCACTCCGAACAAGTAATGCATACCCCCGGCTCCGGCGCCCAGCAAAGCGACCAAAACCAAGGCAAAGACCAGAAACAGTGAGTAAATCGCTTTCATGAACCGTTACCTCGCTTTAGTTCTTGAACATTACCCCGTAACCAAAAATTATTTCGGCACCTCTTTAATAAGATCGGCCTTCTCCAAAAGCTTTTGCGTATGATCACGCATAAAACTCGCCTTTTTGCTCCAGAGATGCTCCCTGCACTCAATATATACATCCAGTGAAAGGGACGTAAGATCGTGCAGCTTTTCCTGAAAACCCAAAAGTTCCTGCACGAGATTCGGATCCCGGAGTTCCTTGTGCAAAACCTTGCGTGTCACCGGAAGTAACTCCAGGGGAAAGCAGGCAGCCTCCGAGGGTGGCAGTCCCTGTACTGCCCGGATGCGGACTATATCGTCGACATACTGTCCAAGGTTCTCAGACGCCTTGTCCTGCATAAGTTCATCAAAAATATTCTCCAGGCTCACCCGGAAACTATGCCCCACCGGATTGCTGAACTCGCTTTTCTTTTGCTTGAAAAACTTGGCTCCCTCCTCCGGGTAAGACTCGCACAGCCTTTGCAGCCAATCATTCAGAATCTGGTTTTTTTTGCTTTTGAGGTGTGTATATAAAGACATGATGGTTTGACCTGTTTTTTTTGGCTTGTTCAATCCACTTAGTGAAATCCTTCACAGTCCGATTGAGGTGTTCTTATATCAGGCATTAGTTATCGTCAAGGTAATTTGAAAAATAATTAACCAGGCGCTCTCTTCACTTCTACATCAGCCATCTTAGGGAAAGAAACTGCGCATCGCCTTCAAATACGCCGCCCCCTTTTCCGGTGAGCTGGGTTTGCTGTTCGGATGAGTAAGAACATCTTTATTGATAAAGGGAAGAAAATCGGAAATGCCGGGCATTATTACCCGGACCACGGGGAAGCGGAGTTTTGGGTGGGTGTGGTCCACCAGTATACAGTCGGTTTGCATTTCCCGGCAAGTACGGATAAGGGCCTCTATCTCTTCTCCAGTGTTCCCGCGTTTTCCGAGGGAATAGTCCACAACCGGGCCTTTTTGCAGAAAGGAAATGTCTTTCGGGGAAACCCCGCAGCGCATGATTAGATAGTAGTTGGACACCTGTTCCCGGGGGGCCACTTTTTTATCCAGGTGTTTCCTGGGTTTTTGGAGATCTCTGCGGCCCTGAATACCTTCGGTGAAGCATCGGGTAAGCGCCTCGTCAGAGTCAAAAGCCGCGCCAGCTATAAGCACGTTGTATTCCAGAAGATCCCGGGGCAGATTTTTGTTGGTAAAAAGGACTCCGATAACAGGCAAGGACCCGTTAAAAGAAAGATCTTTTATGCGCACCTCCACCCCCTGCTTTTCATAAAAGGAAATCATTTCCTGGATAAGGGGATTTTGAACGGAGGAGGGGTCAATTGTGGGCGTTTTTCTTTCCGGCCTTATAGTCTCTATCAGGGCATAGCGTTCAAATATCTCGCTACTTCCCTGAATAAGTGCCTCTTCCAGAGTATTCCCCGCCGCCAGTCCGTTGGATCCATGGATATAGGAAGCGAAAGGTAAAGGGACCTTCACATAACAGTTACGGCGCAAAGAGAAGCCGTCCACCCAATGCCGGGCCAGGTCACTTCCCTTCATCTCTTCCACTTCCCCTTGCCCCAGGTGAGTTTCCCGCTTCAGTAGCTCCTCAACAGTGACCTTCCCTTCAGGAATTGCCTCCTGATGCCCGTAGACATACCCCGGGAGCCACTGGAAATTAAGGAAATTGCGTACTTCCGGAGCATACAGGGCAGGTACGTTGAATCTCACGTCTTTTTCAAAGGCGGGATAAAACATCCCCGCGCTGAAGCGCTCCGCCAATTCCGCGAAAGCGCTGGCCCGGGACAAAAGAGAAGAACACCCCTTTCCCTCGCATATAAGATGGAGGTCTTCCACCCAGGCCTGCCCCCAATACAAATTCTGGGAGGCATTTACTCCGGAATAAACAGGTTCCAGTCCCAGATTATTAAATCCCTCCCGAATACGCCTTACAGTCTCCTGGGGGTGATCACATTTTCCGAATTCATTACGGATGCGGTTTTTGAATTGCATTACGGACACTTCTCTCCAATATTAACAAAACGGCACACGGTCTGGCCGACACTACCAATGGGCGCCCCCCCTATCCCCTCCTAACCGGGGCACCCATCTCAAAATTGGCCGAGAAAAGCAATGCCGGGTTTTTCCCTCCGGGCCGGTAGTTTGGCATCAAAAAAGACCAGGAGGAAGAAATCC
The DNA here is from genome assembly GCA_964398785.1 of uncultured Desulfovibrionales bacterium. GTDB lineage: Bacteria > Desulfobacterota > Desulfovibrionia > Desulfovibrionales > Desulfonatronovibrionaceae > CAYNNQ01. The sequence continues at coordinate 64,557 of CAYNNQ010000003.1, forward strand.
CAACCAAACTTCAAGGACCCCAAAAAAAAGGTGTCCCGGGACACCCTTTTACTTCAAGATATTTATTCTTTTATACTACAAACGGATTTCAAACATGAACGAATCTGTTTCATGCAGTTATTGCAGTCTGCTTTGGCTCCATTTATGCCCCGCTGCCGGCCATCTCTTCCAAGCGCTTGATACGCTCCTGTACAGGGGGATGGGAACTGAACAACTGGGCCATGGAAGTACCCGAAAAGGGATTTACGATGAACATATGGGCAGAAGAGGCATTGCCTTGCCGCATGGGGATGCCCTTGGCATAGTAATCCAGTTTTTGCAGGGCCGAAGCCAAATAGCGGGGATTGCCGGAAAGTTCGGCTCCGCTGCGATCGGCCAGGTATTCCCGGGAACGAGATATGGCCAACTGAACCAAGCTGGCAGCTATCGGGGCTATAATAGCCAACACAAGGGCCATTACCGGATTACCGCCTTCATCCTCATCGCCGCCCATACCAAATATGGCCGCCCACTGGACCATATTGGCCACAAACATAATCGTCCCCGCCAAAGTTGCGGCCACTGTCTGGATTAAGATGTCTCTATTCCAAATATGGCCCATTTCATGGGCCAGGACCCCTTTCAGCTCCTCCGGACTCAAAATCTTCAGTATCCCCTGAGTTACCGCCACCACACCATTCTGCGGATTCCGTCCCGTAGCAAAGGCGTTCGGCGAGTCCTGAGGTATTATATACACCCGCGGTTTGGGGATACCTGCTTTTTGGGAGAGTTCTCCAACAATATTATGCAGTTGGGGGGCGTCACTATATTCCACCTCCTGGGCCTTGTACATGGACAAAACCATTCGGTCCGAATACCAGTAACTCCCCACATTCATGACCACTGCCAGGACAAAAGCGATAACCAAGCCTGTTTGCCCGCCCAAAAGACGGCCAAAAAGCAAAAGTATCGCGGTAAGCAGTCCCAGGAGTAAAGCGGTCTTGATTTGACTGTTCATATCCTTTTCCTACTCCTCAACTATTCGTTTATCTTAATGCGCACCCGGGAAGCGCTTTTGGCTCTCTTGGGAACGGTTATAGTCAATATCCCATTTTTGAACCGGGCACTCACCCCTTCCATATCTATATCCGAAGGCAGCGAGAAGCGCCGGGCAAAGGGGCCGTAGGTCCTTTCCATGATCTGGTATGCCCCGGAGGTAACATCCCTTTCCAGACGCCTTTCCCCGTAAACCAGCAAGAAACCTTCCCGGGTCTCCACCTGCATTCTCTCCTGATCCACTCCCGGCAACTCCACTTCAATCGTGAATTCACTTTCGGTCTCATAGGCATCCGCCGGGGGGTTCCACAAAGACAATTTGTCCCCCCCCCACTTTCCGGAGGGAGCAAACTCCTCCTCCATCATTTCTTCCAATCCCTCTCGCAAGTATTGTAGGTGCTGCCAGGGGAAAAACGTGTATCTGGCCATATCTAAAAGCCTCCTTATTTCGACTGTACGCAAACAATTTAAGCATCCCCCCCCGGATGTCAAGAATACGAATACCTCCATTGCCGCCAGCGGGAAGTCCCGTTACGCTCTACATATAAAACATGTATGAATAGAGGTGCCGCCAGAAAAGCGGCAGGCTGTTGTTTTTGCGGAAGTGCCCTTGCCAAAAACAGCAAAGTAACCTAGAATAATTATAAATGGAAAAGAAGTTGTAGATGGTAAGGAGAAGTTATGCGCAAGGAATATATGGACACTGAAGTAGCTACCCTGGGAGAAGCAAAGATAAAATCCCCTCTGTCTTTGTGCCGTTTCGTTGAGGACTCTAAAAAACTTAAACTGCATGTCCCTGGTGACATCCTCAACTCCGAGGAAAAACTGGAAGAGGACATGTATCTGGAGTTCGAGGAGGCTGGGCCACGCAAGGACATCTACTACGACCCGACCAAGGTCAAATGCGCCATAGTCACCTGCGGTGGTCTTTGCCCCGGCATAAACGATGTCATCCGTTCCATTGTCATGGAAGCCCACCACCACTACAATGTGGCCTCGATCTTGGGTATCCGCTTCGGACTGCAGGGCTTCATCCCGGAGTACGGCCATGAAGTAATTGAACTCACGCCGGACAAGGTACGCGAGATCCACGAATTCGGGGGGACAATACTAGGTTCATCGCGCGGACCGCAGCCCCCGGAGCTGATAGTGGATGCACTGGAGCGGATGAATATAAGCGTTCTGTTTATGATTGGTGGCGATGGGTCCATGAAGGCCGCTCAAGCCATTGGCCGAGAAATTCGGGAACGTAGGCTCAAGACTTCCATAATCGGCATTCCCAAAACAATAGACAACGATATCCATTTCATTTCCAAGACATTCGGCTTCGATAGCGCGGTGGCCAAGGCCACCGAGGCCATTCGCAGCGCGCACACGGAATCACTGGGAGCTCCCAACGGAATCGGCCTGGTCAAGCTGATGGGGAGGGAGGCCGGTTTTATTGCCGCCCAGTCCACTCTGGCCCTGAAAGACGTAAATTTCGTCCTTATCCCGGAAGTGCGCTTCGACCTGAATGGCCCAAACGGCCTTTTGGCCCATTTACAAAAACGTCTGGAAAGAAGAGGACATGCGGTTATAGTCGTGGCCGAGGGGGCCGGGCAGGAACACTTCGAAAACACCGGGACCGATGCTTCAGGCAATGTAATCCTCGGGGATATCTGCGACATACTCTGCTCCAGCATAAAAGAGCACTTCCGCAATCTGGACAAGGATTTCACTCTGAAATTCATCGACCCCAGCTATATCATCCGCTCCATCCCGGCCAACGCCAACGACCGGGTCTACTGCGGATTTTTGGGGCAAAACGCTGTGCACGCCGCAATGAGCGGGAAAACCGAGCTTGTGGTGAGCATGCTCCAGGATCATTACATCAACCTGCCCCTCTCACTGGTCACACAAAAAAGGCGTCGTCTCACCCCGAAATCAAACTTCTGGAGTGCGGTCCTGGAATCCACGGGGCAGCCCTACAGTATGGTCAATGAATAGAGGAGGTCGCATGGAAAAAGATTTGGAGTGCATTTCCAACAGCGAACAGTCCCTCATGGATATGTTCCGTCCATTCGCCTTGAAAATGGAAGCGGAATCTCTGCCTCCAATAGCAATCAATCTGTTCAAGTGTTATTATTCCCAGTTGCTTTACGGCAATCAGGGCAAGATATCGGACAACGAAATCCTCCCGGTGGCCCCCAATGATCTCCCCCACTTGCACGAACTCGCCCCGTTTGAGGAAAAAGGGAGGGAAAACATGGCCAGGCTGGCCGTAATCAAACTGAACGGGGGGCTGGGTACAACCATGGGGCTGGAGAAAACTAAATCGCTCATACCGGTCAAGGAGGGGCACACTTTTCTGGACCTTATACTGAAGCAAATCCGGACCCTGCGACAAGAATACAAGGCCCCCCTACCTCTGCTCTTTATGAACAGCTTCCGCACGCACATGGAGACCATGCTCGCAGTAAACGATACCTCCAGGGAATTCACCAACCCGGATGAACTCCCCCTGGCTTTTTTGCAGCACAAATTCCCCAAGGTACACGCCCGGGATCTCACTCCGGCTCAGTTCCCGGGCAATCCGGAGATGGAATGGAATCCCCCTGGACATGGAGACATTTATCTGGCCCTGATCACCAGCGGTTTGCTCTCCACCCTGCTTAAAAAAGGATACAGATATGCCTTCATCTCCAATTCGGACAACTTGGGGGCCATTATGGACCAGCGTGTTTTGGGCTACCTGGCGGAAAACAATCTGACTTTCCTCATGGAGGTGACCAAGCGGACTCCTTCCGACTCCAAGGGAGGCCATTTGTGCCGCATGCTCAAGAACGAGCGCCTGGCTCTCAGGGAAATTGCCCAATGCCCGAACAACCAGAAAGAAAGTTTCATGGACACGGAAAAATACTCCTTTTTCAATACCAATTCCGTGTGGCTGGACCTCCAAGCCCTGGAAAAAGTCTTCCTCCAGCACAAGATGATCCCTCTGGACCTATTAATCAACCCCAAACCCATAAATCCCAAAGACAGTTCCTCAACCAAGGTCTATCAACTGGAAACGGCCATGGGTTCGGCAATCTCCGCATTTGACAACGCGGACGCCATTCAGGTTCCGCGCACCCGATTTTCCCCGGTAAAATCCACCCAGGACCTTTTGGTGGTCAGATCCGAGTACATGCACTTAACGGAAAGCGGGACTATCCAACCCTCCCCCGGTTGCAGGGAGACTCCACCCAGCGTGCAACTGGACTCCCTTTACTACAAGACTATAGAGGCCTTTGAACAGCGATTCCCGCACGGAGCACCCTCGTTGTGCGGATGCGATTCCCTGAAAGTAAGCGGAGATATCAGTTTCGGGCAGGATGTGACTTTGCACGGAGAAGTGGAAATAACAAACACAAGCGATACCCAAAAAAAGATTAAAGACGGTAGCGTACTCGAAGGCAAAAACGAACTTTGAAAACTGGTGGGTGCTGCATTGCTTTTTTGTCTTTGCCCGGGGATTTTCAAGTCCGCCAAAAGGGGGGCACACAACATTTCCCGCAAAAAAACACCGAAAAACCCCACTTAATGTGTCGAGAATCCCTAATTTTCAGCTAACTCTAGTTCTTATCCGGAAATCCAAAAATTTTCGGATTTAGAAATATCCGGTTTTTAATTCGGAGATGAGATCTTTTCTGTTTAGCAAGGAAACTGAGTAATTAGGAGCGAGCGTATCTTAATACGTGATCGAATAATTACGAAAATTAACGCCGTTAAAATGGAAAAGGGCCATTTCCGGATGGAAACAAACTCTAACCCCCATTTGAAAAGGAGGTTTCCATGGAATTGAGCAAGCAGGAACTAATGGAAAAATTAAAAAGTACTTTTCCCGAGTTTGACAAATTCGGTCTGCAAGTGGACGTAAGCTATGACAGTGACAAGAAGGCATGGATGGCCGAGGTGGTAAAGGGTGATCATGTATTGCAGACTCATCTTGAGGAAAAAGATGTGCAGGAATGTGTACAAGGAGAAAAATGCTACAACTTCGGCATTCAACTTGGGCAATTCATCCGCAACTATTGCGAAGCCGGGAATGAATGCAAACTCTAATCTCCCTGGGTTAAAATTTGCGTCCTTGACGTTGCCCAAGGATTTTGGGGCCCTCGACGCTTGATATGGATTTTTACGTTTGCCGGAAACTTTGCGAGACAATTTTCCGGCAAACCACCCCCGAATAAAATCCATCCAGTGGATGGAGAAGCCCAGAGCCAGCATCTTGCAGATCCGGCTACCGGCGCACAGACAGAAAACGGAAGAACTATTCGACTATCTTGAATTCGGCCCTTCTATTCTTAGCCCAAGCCGCTTCATTGTTAGCGGGATCAATGGGATCCTCCTCGCCGTAGCTCACAATCTGCATTCTATTTGAATCCACCCCGAGAAGGATTAAAAACTCGTATGCCGCCCGGGCTCTCCTTTCACCCAGGGCCAAATTATATTCCTCGGTCCCTCTCTCATCGCAATAGCCTTCAATAACTATGCGTAGATCGGAATACTTTTTCAGGAGCTTAGCTTTCTTTTGGAGGATATTGCGCGCCTTGGAGCTCAGGTCAAAAGAGTCAAAGGAAAAATGGATCATTTTCCCAGTAATCTTTTGGATCGCCTCTTTGCGTTTTTTTTCTGCCGTGGCCTGTAAACGCTCTTTTTCCTTTTTTTCTTTTAGCCGGCGCTCCTTGATGGTTTCTTTTTCCTCAGCGAGCCTTTTTTTCTCTTCCTGCTGCGCTTCACGCATGGTCTTTTGATTTAGGCGATAGCTTTTTTCCTGGGCAGACCCCCCTCCGGTACGGGAATCTATTTTTTTCTTGGCGCACGCCCCTAGTCCACCCAATACAAAAACCGCCAAAATTAGCAAAAGAGTCTTTTTTAGCATGTCTCCTCCTAGTATTATTGCCCTGATTTATAAACTTCCTGCCCGCAAGACTAGATCCTTCGGACCTAAAAGTCCTCCACCGCCCAACTCCAAAAAGGAGTAGTCATTTCTCCCGGGCCGACAGGTATTTTCTTGGGTTCATCCGCGTTAACAGTGGTCAGATACAGTTTGTATCGCCCACTGCGGCTGGAAGAAAAAACTATAAAATGTCCGGCGGGACCAAAGCTCGGTTCTTCATCATCGCCGGGACCAAAGGTAACCCGACGATCCATACCTGTGCGCAGGTCATGGACAAAAATCCTGTGCCCCTTTTTTGTCCTCCCGGAATAGGCAATAAGATTGCCCTCCGGATTTATACTCGGACTAGTATTGTATTTACCGCTGTATGTCACCCGTTTAATTTTGTCTTTTTTCCTGTTCAAAAGAAAAATATGCGGATTTCCTAAGCGACTGGAGACAAAAGCCATTTTCTCACCGCTTTTATCAAAGCTGGGGGAAACATCAATCCCCCAATTCTGGACCAAAAACTCGCCTATGCGCATATCCGGGGAAAGAGTGCATATGTCCGGATTGCCATGCGGATTCAAACTGGCCACAACTTTCCCGTCCGGGCGAAAGACAGGGGAGATACAGATTGTCCCCGGGATCATCCGGGTTTCTATCTCTCCGTTTTCCCGATTCCAAACCCCCATCTTGTGCCTCTTCTTTCCCAGATAGGAAAAAACCAGTCTTTTCCCGTCTCCGGAAATGGCCGGACTGGTGGACACCCCCTCAAAGTCTGTCACCTGACGCACATCTTCGCCCAGAACCGATGTCAGGCAAATATTCTTGCTCTTTCCGCTATGTTTGCGGACAAAAGCTATCCTGGTCCGATAAAAGCTCCCATCTCCGGTAAGTTCCCGCAATAGATCGGCGCTGAATTTTCGGGCCGCGAGAGGTATTTGCCCCTTGTTGCGGAGGGTATATCCCTTACCCACAATCATTTTCCCGGAAAAGACATTATAGGCCCGTATTTCCACAGCCGCCAGGGCATTCTTTTTTTCCCTGGCCAGACTGGTCAGGAGGATATCCGCCTCGGACAACCCCAAGCGCCGGAAATCGATATCGCGGGCCTGAACTCCGGATACAGGGCCTTTTCCCACCAACTGAGTCCCGTTAACCTGATTGAGGAAAGGAAGAAGAGAAAGGTCCTTTTTTACATATTTCCGGACTATTTGTCCCACTTTCTCCCAAGTCCCATTATTGTGAACCTGAAGAGGGGCAATGTACAAATTGGCTTTGGATTGCCCTGGCCCATAAATATCGATTTGCAGTGCATCGGAAGCGGCCCGGGTAGTCTTCGCTCCGGAGAGTGCCAGGAAAAAAAAGACCGCAAAAAGAATGCCCGGAATAATCCCCGGACAACTTAGTTTCTCGGATTTCTCTCCCATTTTCTCTTTCGACTGGGGTCTACGTCTGTTCTTTGGGGGCATAGTAAATATTTTCAATTATTTTCCCGCAGGTTGAAGTTGACAATGATCTTTTTCATTCCCTTCCGCGGAGGAGAAGGCAACTTTCCGGTCTCCTGAACCGCCCGGAGCACGGAGTTGTCGAATCCTTTTTCCCCGGAGGAATCCACGATCTCCCAGTCCAGGATCTCGCCCTCCTTATTCAGCTCGATCCGTACCCGCGCCTCCAGGCCTTTATCCAGGCCGACAGCTGGATAACGCCAATTGTCCTTTATCTTCCTGCCCACTAAACTCACATACACCGCCAAGGGGTCGGCACCCCTCGCCCCCCTGGAATCCGTACCTTTTGTTCTGGAAGCCACTTCCGCCTTGACACCGGCCAATGCCCGGGCAAGTGTCTTTTCCCTCTCCTCCCCGAGATCCCTGCGAATGGACTCCCGAACGGAACTGAGGGCCGTCCGGCGGATCTCGTCCTCGCTTTTTTCTGGTTCTTCGCGCTTTTCTTCCTTGGAGGAGTCTTTTTCCTTTTTTTTTGCCTTTTTCTCTTTTTTAGGACTTATCTCCCGGGGAGGACTTTCTTCTACAGATTTTTGCGGGGAGGACGGCGGGGAAGGCTCTTTTTTCTCTTGGATCTTCTTGTCGCCCGCGGATTTTGAAGATACCTTTTTTTCCTTTGCCCCTTTTGCCTTTTGCTCACCTTTTTTTTCGGGTGTTTTGGCCACACTTACCAAATCCACCTTGTAAGCCTCAGGACGCATCTCTATATGCATGCTTTCACCGGAGTACCATCCCCCGAAAAAAAAGAAATAAAGGGCCAGAACATGAATTAATACCGACCCCAGGCACGCCAAATAGCGCATGAGGTTCAGTCACCTTCCTCTTCGGCCACCACTCCCAACCGCTTGATTCCGGCTTCCTTGACTCTGCCCATAATATCCACCACTTTGCCGTAGGGCACTTTCCCGTCCGCTCGAAGATAAAGGAGGTTGTCCTTGTTCTGGGCCAGTTTCCGCAGGTGTCCGGACAATTTTTCCAGCTTCACCTCATACTGGTCCAAATAGAGCGAACCATCCTCTTTTACGCTTAAAACCACATGATCGCTGTCCTCGGGCAAGGTCTGCACAGTCTCCGTCCGGGGAAGATCAACCTCCACGCCCTGCTCCATCATGGGAGCGGTCACCATGAAAATAATCAACAAGACCAACATGACATCCACAAAAGGGGTCACATTGATATCTGCCAGCAGGCCCTTGTCCAGAGGATTATAATCCATGCCTATTTATTCTCCTTGTCCATCCAAGGCATTTCCAGGCGGGCGCGGTTGATAAACACACCCACGAATCTGTTCAGTTCGGTCCTAATGGCATTTAGTTGTCCCAAAAAGGCATTGTAGGCAATAGTCGCCGGTATAGCCACAGCCAAGCCGAAGGCCGTGGCCACCAGGGCCTCGGAGATCCCGGGAGCCACGGCGGCCAGGGCGGCACTCTCCTTCATGGCTATGGAGTGAAAGGAATTCATTATCCCCCAAACAGTGCCAAACAACCCGATGAAAGGGGCCGCATTGGCGCAGGTGGCTAAAAAGGGCAGGGCTCGGGCCAGATCCTTGAGCCTGGAATCCACCTCCCGGCCCAAAACGCGCTGCAGATTATCCTCGGCCACCCGAAATTTGGCATTCGCCCCCAGATCACTTTTCTCCAGCCTCTGCATTTCCGCGACTCCGCTGTATCCTACAGGGTAAAGAGGGGAATTCTCGCTTTGCTTTAAAAGCTTCATCCCGTGGACCAAATCCTTGGCGTTTTCAAACATGCCCATGTGAGTGGAGGCGAAATTGCGGAAACGGATGAGGACAATCGCCTTGTATATAATAATAGCCCAGCTGGCTATGGACATGGCCAAGAGCAAGCCCATAACCATCTTTACTACCAGGGTAGCGCCGCTAACCATCTGCAAAAAACCGCTTCCGGTAAAAAAATCCATACTTTCTCCATGTTTACAATTAACGGTTCCCCCGGATAAATCCCGGAGGCAAGGAGAGAACAAGCACGTTTATCCCAAAACTTTACTTGCTATCCGCGAAAGGGCCTCCTCGGCCGGAGCCATTACCTGTACATCGGAAACATTTTGATAATAGCTGGGGGAGAGGTTGACTTCAATGATTTTGCCTCCCCGTGCACGTACCATATGGGGAACAGTGTTGGCCGGTGCCACCTCTCCGGAAGTACCTACTACCACTGCCAAATCAGCCTCCTCGGCCAGTTCCTGTGTCCGGACGAGGGCCTTCCTCGGAATCTGTTCCCCGAAAAAGACTACATCCGGACGAACAATGGCCCCACATTCGGAACACATCCAGGGGGTTTCCTTGGCCGCGACCTCTTCCAGACTGGAAACCGGATATTGGCAATTACATCCGTGGCAAAAGAAACGATTGCATCCCCCGTGGAATTCAATAACTTCCGAACTCCCAGCTGCTTGATGCAGCCCGTCTATATTCTGAGTAATTACTGCCTTGAGCCGACCCTCTTTCTCCAAATCAGCCAGGGCGATATGTGCGGAGTTGGCCTCCACCCGGGAAAACATGCCCACTGCTTCCAGCATAAACTCCCATACACCCCGGGGATTGTTTTCCAGAGCCCATTGGGAACAAACTTCCTGCGGATCGAATTTAGACCACAACCCTCCAGGACTGCGGAAATCGGGTATCCCGCTGGGTACGGAAATCCCCGCTCCACTCAGGGCTATGGCGCACCTGCTCTGTTCCCAGATGCGTGCAGCCTCGTCGCATTTCCTTTCAATCTCTGCATCCATATGCGGCTTCCTCCTTTCAAGGCCCAATACGCTCCCGGATAAGGGCCCGGGCGTTTTCATCGCAGTGCTTGACTTCCTCTTTGCTCATACCGGCCCCCATAGCCACCTTGCGGCGCATTTCCACGGACAATAGATCCTCGGGGGAATGGGCATCGTTATTTATCACCAGTTCCGCTCCTGCCTTACGTACCATGTTCAGGACATGACCGTTTGTAAGGCAATGCCCCTTGCGAGTGGTAATCTCCAAAAAGACATTCTTTTCCGCAGCCAGATTGGATTCCTCTTCGGTAATCAATCCCGGATGAGCCAACACATCAACTCCGGCCTCTATTGCGGCCAAATTGGTGCCGGCCTCCACAGGTTCAACCAGGGTTTCCCCGTGAACCACCACGATCTGTGCTCCGAGATCCCGGGCACGGATAATGGATTCCGGAATGAGCGCGGGAGGTATATGGGTAAGCTCCACTCCGGCCAAAAGTTCTATCCCGGCATGCAGGGAGTATTTTCGAACCAGCCCCAAAATGGAATCCAAAATCAGCCCCATATTGGAATGATCGGCGTGATCGGTAAAGGCCAGGCCGTTATACCCCATATATTTGGCCCTCCGGGCCAGTTCCGCCGGGATCAATTCCCCGTCGGAAAAAACAGTATGCGTGTGTAAATCTATCATATCCTACATCTTATACTTATCGGAGTCTGGATCAAAATTTTCCAGGATTTCACTCCATTTATCCTTGTCTCCCTCCTCAAAAGCCACTTGAAAGTCCTTTTCCTCCCCCGCCTTCATCAAACGAAGCATCTCTTCATTGGCCAGGATTGGCACGCCGGCCCGCAGGGCCAATGCCACTGCATCCGAAGGACGACTGTCTATATACACTTCTCCCCCTTCCTGGAGCAAAACCAAACGCGCATAATAGGTGGAATCCTTGAGTTCGGTAATCTCCACTCTCTGCAGACCGAACTGCACCTGGCGCAAAACGTTTAAAAGCAAATCGTGGGTCATGGGACGGGGCATAACCACATCATTCAAGGGCATGGATATGGCCACTGCTTCCAATCCCCCCACCCAGATGGGCAAGACATGCTTCTCTTGTTTGTCCTTCAAGATAAGCAACGGGGTCTGGTTGTGTTCATCCAGAGCAAGTCCGGCTACGACCATGGACACTAAGTTCACTATACCACCTCTCCCAATAAGGAATGTTTTTTGGCCTGTGTTATGTTTACCTCAACTTCTTCTCCGGTCAAGTCCGACTCGCTTTGAACCGGGATATTGACTACACGGTTCCCGCGGTCCCTACCCCGCCATTGAACGAGGCCTTGCCCGGATTTTTCACTCCTTTTCTCCACCAGTACGCTCTCCCTCGAGCCTACACGGGAGTGCAAAGCGGCCCGGGAGAATTCCTCCTGGAAGGACTGCAGACGGTTTAAACGCTCGGCCTTGACCGACTCTTCCACCTTGGGCTCCATTTTCCGTGCCCGGACTCCCGGCCTGTCGCAGTACTTAAAGGAAAAACTGCTTTCAAAACCAACCCGCCGGACCAGTTCCAGGGTGTCTTGAAAATCTTTTTCCCTTTCTCCAGGGAAACCCACGATCAGGTCCGTAGTCAAAGCGATATCCGGACATACCTCCCGGAGAGCATCAACTATCCGCAAATATCTCCGCACGTCGTATTTTCTGCCCATTGCCTTGAGCACCCGGTCCGACCCGGACTGCACAGGCAAATGCAAGTGGGGACATAAAGGCTGTAGATCGCCGAAAGCCTGTATTACCTCGGACGGTATGTCCTTGGGATGGGAAGTGGTAAAGCGCAAACGGTGCAACCCCGGAAGCTCTCCCACCATATACAGCAAACTGGCAAAACTCACGCCGTCCCCGGAGCTGTCCAGGCCGTAGCTATTCACGTTTTGGCCAAGAAGGGTAATTTCCTTGACCCCCCGCTGCAAAAGAGCCCTGCATTCCTCAACCACGGCTCCGCTTTTGCGCGATCTCTGCCTGCCGCGCGTAAAGGGGACAATACAGTAGGCGCAATAATTGTCGCACCCCTGCATAATATTTACAAAAGATTGGGCGGGCATGGTCTCCGGCAGGCTGGATTCCCGCTCCGGATATTCATCGCAAAACTCCAAGAGGCTCATGCGCAGTCCGGGTTCCCGTAGCAACCTGTCCAGGGCCTGGGGGACCATGGCCAGTCCGTCCGTTCCAAAAACCAAACGGACAAACGGAAAACGATTCAGGAAGTCCCTGCCCATCTGCTGGGCCACGCACCCCCCCACAGCGGCGAAAATCCCCGGGCGATTGCGTGTGTATTCCTGCAGACGGCCCAGAAGGCTGAATACTTTCTGTACAGGTTTTTCCCGCACGCTACAGGTATTGAGTATAAAAAAATCCGCTTCTTCCTCTGGAGCAGGGTAAAACCCTAGCTCCTGAAGACGATACTCCAGCCAATTGGAATCACACACGTTCATTTGGCAACCAAAGGTAAATATATGATAACGCATAAACGTTTTTCCCAATCAAAAAAACTTACTAGGATTTGTACGTATTAAATTGTTTTTGAAAATTGACGAATCTAGATAGTTCTTATGCGGAAATTCAAAAATTTCCGGGTTTAGAAATATCACGTTTCCAGTTCGGAAATGAGATTTTTTTCTGTTTAACAAGGAAATTAAATAATTATGAGCGAGCGTATCTTAATACGTGATCGAATAATTACGAAAATTGACGCCGTTAAAATGGAAAAGGGCCATTTCCGGATAGAATCTAGATAGTAAAAGAGTCACTTCCGGATGGAGACTCGTTTAAGACAAACGGCCGGCAGGATGCGCCTATCCGTCCAAAGGGAGCCATCCCTGCAAGAAGTTCATAACTTCGTCCACAGCATCCTGCAGCGATTTGTCCCCGTCATTGTCCACTCGCAGCTCAGCCCATCCACTTTCCTCAAAAGGCACATCCACTCCGACAACCGGACCCAATCCGGGGAATTCCCGGCCCGTATTTTTTCTTTCTACAGCCTTGGCATACAAACCAGCCATGACCAACCCTTCCGAACGTTGCCCTTCCCGGGCCATAGCCGTATGCAAAGAACAACTTATATGTATTTCCGCAAATTTTTGGATAAGCTCCCGAGCCCTGTCCCGCATTGCTACCCGGGGAGCAGTCCCGTCCATCACCACTTTTTTGCCTTCCAGGACAAGATCGGCCGCCTCCCGAACAAACATCTCATAGGCGCGGGCTCTTTCTTCCGGAGTGTATTGTAGCTCAGGGAAATAAGCCCGACGCCGCTCGTCCATCTGCAAATAATGAGGGGCCAACTCCCGTGCTTCCAGCTCTTGGAGCACGGACACGGCGACGCTGCTTTTTCCCGATCCGGGCAGTCCAACGAACCACACCGCCCATCCCTCACCGGACAATTCCCTACTCCATGTACCGATTTATATGTAAATAATCGAAAACATCCTCTTCCAGGACATTCTCCATAAACCTGAACAAGCCTTCCCGTACTTCCGAGGGATGACCCGGATACCAGACAGGAGAAGCAACTACCAGGGCCCGGAATACGTAGAACGGGGCAATAACTTCCAACACTTCCTCATCCCCGGTAGTTTCCAGGTATTCTTCCCACAGGGCCTTATAAAGCCGCTCATAATCCCCGTTTAGACGCGGACTCTGATAAAGGCTGTACAAAAGATAATTGCAGGTCATGGTGCTCAGATCATCCCCGGGTTCGCCCCACTCCCCGCGACTACAATCCAAGACAGAGAAATCCTCTGTAGAGCGGACCAGGACATTCCACGGATGGAAATCGCCGTGAACCGCGCTCAGGCGATGGGCGTAATCGCGCAGTTTCCAACGCCAGTCAATCAGTTTCTTTTCCAAACGTATGCACCGCTGTCGAGGGAATTGGGCATAGGGGCTAGGATAATTGTCAATCAACCCCCATATACATTCGGAGTCCCCAATTAACTGCCGTACCCGGCGCTCATAAAGATCCCGGGCCTCCTTTTTCCTTCCATGCAAATCAGCCAGCCAGCGCCCGAAATTCCTGGCCAGTTCCTCGTCTCCAGCTCGGAATCCCTTTTTTCCGATCCTCTCCAGATCCCAAAAATAGTCATATCCTTCCACTTTTTCGTGGACGATACAAAACTCCTGTGGCTCCTTAACCGGGACCAGCTCCTTCTGTCCATCCATGTATCCCAGGGCCAAAGGGCGAACATGCCTGGGTATGCGCCTGCCCGTTTCATACTGAAACATGAGTATGGACGCCCGGTCCCAATAAAACTGGTGTCCGTACTCATCGCCGCGCATCATGGAAAGCACAGCCTGTTTTTCCTGTCCTTTTTCCGTGTAAGAGACCTGCACCGGTTTACCATAGCCGAAATCCTTCATCCCCTGTTCATCCAGTGAACCGATTTTTCCCACGGCATATACACGGATATCTTCGGCCAGGGCCTCACTCAAAAATTTTTGGACATTTTCCTTGCTTAATTCAAACATGGGAGCATCACCTCGCGGACAGCCAAAATCCCGGAGTGATGCGGTCTCCATCGACTCCCGGGACTGGAATTACCCAAAAGGAAGACCTTTTGGTCTCCTTCCGGAGCTCGAACTTCGCCCTCCCGAATAATAAGTGCCACGCGGAAGTCCCACAGTCAACACACCCGCTAAAAAACAACACCTGTCCCCCAAAAAATCGGATTGCATGAGGGCCTGGGATGTTTACGAACAAAAAGGAAAGAGATATGCGATTCCCAGCGAAGGGCGAACAATCGATTTAAGGGGTGGATCTTGCTCTTTATCCGCGACTAATATCGAAAAATCCAAAAAACGCGCAAATAAAGCCGCCCACCTATTTTTTGCAAAACATTGAACGCCAGATATAATACATGTATCTCGGAATATAAACATATCACTATATGTATTCTGACCCAACTGCAAAGAGTCGAAGGCTGGAGTTAAAGGCACAGATTAGACATTGTAACTCTCTGATTTTACTTTAAACCTAAAACCTAAAACTATCTGCAAAAAGATATTTTTTTTGCAGGCGTATTTATTCTTTTATGAGGATTAGCCCATGTGCGCACTACCAAAGCTGAAACATCCCATTCTTGGCCTGATAACAGTCCTTTTCTTGTTTAGCGGCGCATACTCCCATGTTTTCGCAGGCACCCCTGCCCGACTTTTTATCCTGCACAGCTACGAAAAGGGCCATGTCTGCGGCCAACCCCAGCACGACGGAATAGTGGCTGAGTTGAAGGAACGGGGTTACACCCTGGGCGAAGACCTGAAAATCAAGCCCTATTACATGGACACTAAAAAGAAGAACAACACCCCGGAACTTATCCGGGAGCAAGCAAATCTGGCCCGGAAAAAGATCCGGAATTTTGCTCCGGATATTTTAATAACCCTTGATGACAACGCCTTTAAACATGTCGGACTGAAATTTGTGGATTCCGGTACTCCGGTGGTATTTTCCGGGATGAACGGTCAACCCGAAAAATACGATCGGCTCGTCCCCTTTATGGATTCCTGGGAACACCCGGGACACAATATCACCGGGGTCTACGAAAAACTGCACATCTCCGATGCTGCCCGCGTGCATTCCAAACTTTTCCCGGAATTGGAGAAATTGACTATACTCGTGGATAAATCGCCCACTGGAAGAGCCCTGACTAAGCAAATCAAAATAGAAATAAAAGAAGAGGGCCTTCCCTGCGAATGGGAAATGAAAACAATAACTAGTTGGGAAGAATACAAAAAAGCAATCAGGGCAGCCAATTCCTCCCCGGAAGTGGATGCCATCTACCCAGCGGCGCTTCTCCTCAAAGATAGCAAAGGGAAGACATACACCGCCCCGGAAATATTCAACTGGACTGCGGAAAACTCCCGGAAGCCGGAACTGGGTATAAACTATTCCTTTACCCGCATGGGGCTTTTCGGAGGGGCTGCAGTGGATTTCTTCGCCATGGGGAAGCAGGCTGGAGACATGGTGGCCAAAATCCTGGAGGGGAAAAAGGCCGGAAATATTCCTCTGGAAAAGGCAAAAAGATATGCCCTGGTCTTTAATCTAAAACGGGCGGAGGAACTGGGCATCAAGATACCCAGGGAGGTCATCCTGGCCGCGGACAAGGTTATAGGCAAAGATGAATAATCCAGGCAATAACATCCCTGGAGAACAGAAGTTCTCCGCCTTTCTTACCTGGACCCTGATAGCCCTTTTGGGGATTTCCCTAACCCTGGTTATGGGGGTCTTGTATATCATCCTCAGTCGCACAATGACCAACGAATTCTACAACAAGCTGGAGGCTGAGCGGACAAAGGTCAGCATGGAGCTCCAGGACCGTTTCAACCAGCTGGAAAAAAAACTGCGGGATATGGGGGCGAACAATGCTTTGCGGGTGAGTCTTATGCTGGGGATGGACAACCAGCTTCGGGAGACCATCACAGAGCAGTATTCTCCTTCCCGGGGTTCCTTTTTCCTTATAAAAAAGGCGGGAAAGGACTCGGGATTTACCCCGGATATTCCGGAGAGGTTAACCCCGGTAAAGAATCATCTGCTCTCCATGCCGGAAAAAGACCATATCCTAAGCCAACAGTTTCAGGAAGTAGGCGAGGGTCGGTTTATCTCCGTTTACTCCCTCCCGGTTCAGGGTAGAAATAAACGCTTGGGTACTGCTTTTGCCATATATACCCTTTCCCGGGACACCGGTTTCTGGAAAAAAATAAATCCGGCCCACAAAAGCCATTTATGCTTGTGGGACGAGGGCCGCCCGGTCAACATGCGTACCCAAAAGACCATGCAGCTTCCCCAGGATTTCTCCCGTAGCTCATTTTCCGGTAAAGACACTTTCCAGACGATCCCGGGATCCGCGTGGACCCTGCTCCCGTTTAAGAAATTCCCCCATTTGGTGTATTTGGCTTCCTCTGCTGAACTCCAAAAAGAAAAAAGATTCCTGATTTTTATACTCGGGACTCTGACAGCGGCTGTTTTCCTTTTAACCTTGGTTGCCTCCATTTTCATCGTGCGCAGGATGAGTAAACCCCTGGGTAACATGGCCGAACAGGCCATGCAGATAGCCCGGGAACCCTCCGGTTACTACCTGCAGGAGGAAAAAATCCACTATCTCGAGTTCCGCAAGCTGGCCAAGGCCTTCAATCAGGTATTGTCCGGCCTGTTCGAGGCCCAGGAGGAGCTGAAGAAGCAGGCCCAAAAAGAGCTCGATGCCTCGGAAATGCGTTACCAAAACCTGGTGGAAACCAGTCCCGCCGGGATATTTTACATGGATCTCCAGGAGAGGATACTCTTTGCCAACCACACTTTGGAGATAATGACCGGCTATTCGGAAAACGAACTCAAGGTATTGACCTACCAAGCTTTGCAGCACTCGGAAGAGGTGGACAACCCTCCCGAGGAAAACATGATAAAGTGGAGCCACAAAGGAGCACAAGAGAAACGGGAAGCGCAATGGATCTGTAAAAACGGAGAAAAAATCTGGGTGGAACTGCGGGCGGCCAGAATCAGGGAAAAAGAAAAAGAAGCTATCCTGGTCAACGCCATGGATATCACGGAACGTAAATCGGCCGAAAAGGCGGTAAGACAGAGCGAGGAAAAATACCGTTCCGTGATCAATCAAAGCACGGACTATATTTATATGTTCTCCCCAGGGAGCAAACAGGTAACGGAAGCCAACCCTGCCATGCTCGACCTTTTGGGCTACACCCGGGAAGAGATGCTCTCCCTGAAGGTGGACGATTTCATAGCTGGAGAGACCCGGGAGGAATTCAATCAAAAGATCGAAAGTATCCGCCGGGAAGGCCACTTTTTCCTTAGTGACCGTCTTTTGCAGAAGAAAAACGGAGACAGGGTGCACGTGGAATCCCGGGCCAATGTTATCGCCTACGGGGGGAGGGAACTTATAAGCGTGGTCTGCCGGGATCTTTCCGAGCGCAAAAGGATCGAGGAAGAGCGCCTGAAAAGACAAAAGCTGGAATCCATAGGGATCCTTGCCGGAGGCCTTGCCCACGATTTCAACAACCTCTTGACCGGAATAATAGGGAATCTCTCCCTGGCCCAAAAACATACCCGGTCCGAAGACAACATCTCCACCCTGCTAGAGAAGACGGAAAAGGCCTGCTTCAATGCCCGGGACATAGCCCAACAGCTTTTAACCTTTTCCCAGGGCGGTGCCCCCTTGGTGGATGTGGTTTCCATGTCCGAACTCCTCAATGACACGGCCACCTTTTCCCTGCGGGGATCCAATATCGTTGCCCGGTTCTCCATCCAAGAAGATCTTTGGGAGGCGGAGGTGGATGCCACCCAGATAAGCCAGGTCATAGACAACCTGGTCATAAACGCCCGGGATGCAATGTCTGAAGGGGGCACGGTTTTTATACGGGCCCGTAACCTCATCCCGGACGAGGCTCACGGTGCCTCCCTTTCTCCGGGCAGATACATACAGATATGCATTGAAGACGAAGGGGATGGTGTCTCCGAGGAATCCTTATCCAGGATATTCGACCCGTATTTCACCACCAAGGAAACAGGCAACGGACTAGGCCTGGCCATGGTCCACTCCATCATCGAAAAACACGGCGGGCAAATACACGTGCAATCAACGCCGGAAGTAGGCACCGCTTTTTATATCTACCTCCCGGCCTCGGGAAAAAGCCGGGAAAATCTGGACCGGAAAAAGGTGGAGAATTTGCCGGCGGGCCAAGGGAAAATACTGGTCATGGACGACGAAGAGGTGGTTTTGGATGTTGCCGAAGACGCCCTTACCCATCTGGGCTACGAAGCGACCCTGGTTGCGACCGGGGACAAGGCCGTGGAGACTTACCAGGAGGCTATGCAAACCGGAGATGGATTTGACGCGGTCATCTTGGATCTGACAGTGCGCGGCGGCATGGGCGGAGAGGAAGCCATCCGGGAGCTTTTGCGGATCGATCCCTCGGTGCGGGCGATTGTCTCCAGCGGATACTCCCATGACCCGATAATGGCCAATTACCGGGAATACGGATTTGCCGACATTCTGTCCAAACCGTACAAAGTGGACAATCTGGCCCAGGTCCTGGCCCGGGTGTTAAATAGTCCATCTCAGACCAATTCAACCGACTAAAAGGAGCCAGGCAAATGTATATAATCACCGGCGGGGCGGGTTTTATCGGCAGCGCTTTCGCCTGGGAGCTAAACAGGCAGGGTGTTGAAGATATCCTGATCGTGGACAATCTCGGATTCGAGGAAAAATGGAAGAACCTGACCGGGCTCAAGTTTGTGGACTACGAACACCGGGACCGCCTGCCGGAGATGTTGGAGAAGGGCAATCTGCCCTCTTTGCAGGGCATCATCCACATGGGTGCCTGTTCCAGCACCACGGAAAGGGACGCCGAGTTCCTCATGGAAAACAACTTCCGCTACTCCAAAAGGCTGGCCCTTCACTGTATAAAAGAAGGCATCCGCTTTATCTATGCCAGCAGTGCCGCCACCTACGGGGACGGGAGCAGGGGATTCCGGGACATGCACACTATGCTGCCAAAGTATCGCCCCCTGAACATGTACGGATATTCCAAACACTTATTCGACTTATGGGCATGGAGAAAAAACCTGCTCTCCCAGATGGTCGGGCTCAAGTTCTTCAATGTATTCGGTCCCAATGAATACCACAAAAAGGATATGAAAAGCGTGGTCTGCAAGGCCTATTACCAGATCAGGGATAGCAAAAAGCTGAACCTGTTTCGGTCTTACAGGCCGGAATACCCGCATGGCGGACAAATGCGCGACTTTGTCTACGTTAAGGACTGTACACGAATAATGGCCTGGCTGCTGGGAAACAGGGAAGTTAATGGCCTATTCAACCTGGGTACGGGCACCCCGCGCACATGGAACGATTTGGGACGGGCAGTGTTTACGGCTATGGGGGAAAAAGAACAGATTGAATACATTGACATGCCCGAGTACCTGCGGCCCAAATACCAGTACTACACCCGGGCGGAGATGGATAAACTGGCTGAAGCAGGCTGTCCCACGCGATTCACCTCCCTGGAAGAGGCCGTGCAAGACTATATATGCAACCATCTAGATACAGGCAATAAATACCTTGAGAGTCCTGCAGATTAAGTTCAAACAAAATCCGGGTCGACCGCTGCCCTTCCGTTGTCCAAAATGAGGCGCATATATTCAATGGTGGACTTGTCCACCGGCGTTATGGGGAACTGCCGGCGGCAGGAGTCACAACGGGCCATGCCCGGTTCGCTGTTGGCCAAAAGAGGCACCTCCCGTCCACAATTCGGGCAGGGATACATGAGGACCAACTCCATCTTGACCGGTTTCACCGGGGTATAAAACTGTCTTTCCGCCATATTCTCACCTATAGAGTTACAAGCTGACCGGGCATTAATTGCTCCCGGTTAGACAAGGGATTTTCCGCTCATTTCCACCGGCTGTTCCATGTCCAGTATGGAGAGCAAAGTAGGGGCCACATCCCCCAATATACCCTCGGACCTGCGCAATCCCTTTCTACCAGGGGGGTAAAGCACTGCCGGGACTGGATTCAGGCTGTGCGAAGTTTTGGGGTTGCCCTCCGCATCCAGCATATCATCGGCATTGCCGTGGTCCGCGGTAATAAAAGCCGTGCCCTTGCTTTGGTCCAATGCCCGCAAGACGTTACCAACACATTCGTCCACCGCTTCGCACGCCCGGATAACTGCCTGCATATCCCCGGTATGGCCCACCATGTCCAGATTGGCGAAATTGCATACGTACAAGGAATGCGATTGCTCCAGCAATTTGGAACAAAGGGTCTCGCTCACGCTGTAAACGCTCATCTCCGGTTTTTGATCGTAAGTGGACACCTCTCGTGGAGAAGGAATCAATATCCTGTCTTCCCCCGGGAAAGGAGTTTCCTCTCCTCCGTTAAAGAAATAAGTCACGTGTGCATACTTTTCGGTCTCCGCCAGCCGCAACTGGGTAAGACCATGTTCGGAGACAACCTGCCCCAGGATATTCTCCAGATGCAGGGGAGGGAAAATCACGGGCAGTGGGAACTGTGCATCATAGCTGGTCATAGTCACCATATCCGGGTTCGGCCAGCTCTTTCGGGGAAATTCGGCAAAATTTTCTTGACAAAGGGCTTGGGTGATCTGCCTGGCCCTGTCGGCGCGAAAATTGAAAAAAACAACCGTATCTCCGGGCTGTATGCAAGCCACCGGCTCGCCCTGTCCATCCCGGACTACACTGGGGGGGACGAATTCATCAGTAACACCTTGTCTATAATAGCCTTCCATTCCCTGTACAGGATCAAGAATAGCTTCCCCCTCCCCAAGGACGAGTGCTTCATATGCCGTCCTAGTCCTATCCCAGCGTTCATCCCTGTCCATAGCGTAATACCGCCCGGACAAACTCGCTATTTTGCCTTTTTCTCCACCCTGCAAAAAATCTTGGAGTTCGGCCAGGAAATTTTTCCCGCTGTGCGGGGAGGTATCCCGCCCGTCCATGAAGCAATGCACGTATGAAGTAAGGTTTCTTGCCCAAGCTATATCCAGAAGTGCCTGCAAGTGCCGTTGGTGGCTGTGCACCCCCCCATCGGAAAGCAGGCCCATAAAATGCACGCGCCCGGAACATCTGTCCAAGGCTTGGGTCAGGGCCTCATTCTGGGCCATGGTGCCTTGATCAATGGACATATTTATACGCATAATATCCTGGTAGACTACTCTTCCCGCACCCAGGTTCATATGCCCCACTTCGGAATTGCCCATCTGCCCCGGAGGAAGTCCCACAGCCTCCTCTCCGGCCAGTAATTCCCCCACCTCCTTTCCAGACAAGATGCGGTCAAGATTGGGGGTATGGGCCCGGGAGATAGCGTTGCCCGTTCCCGGAGACGCCATCCCCCATCCGTCCAATATCAGGAGCAAAAGCGGGGTGTGCCGGCTATTCATCTTCTTCCTCTCCTGTATTCCAAATCAGTTCCCTGGCCTGAGACCAAAAACCATCCAGGTTATAAAACTCCCGGGTATCTTCCAGAAAGATATGGACTACTATATCGTTCAAATCAATCAGCACCCAATCTCCTGGACGATAGCCCTCCATTCCCAAGTATTCCAACTCGTTGTCCTTGAGCACCCGCAGCAGGTGGTCCGCCAGGGTTTGAGCCTGCCGGACATTGTTGGCCGTAGCCAGGACCACCCCCTCAAATATACTGGACATCTCCCGGACATCCAAAAGACGGATATTTTTGCCCTTTTTCTGGTGCATCCACTCGCCCAAAAACCGCAACTTGTCATCAACGGCTTTTGGCGCTATCAATGTATCTTCATTCATTTTTATCCTCCGGAAATGATTGCCAACAAGGTTTAATAAACCTAATAGATTATCAAGCTAAGCGCAAATGACCAAATTCTACCCGGCCATACCACGCAACCTCCTGTATTTAACGGCTTCCTTGCTCTGGACTATAGTAGGCCTGTTCCTAATACTCACAGCTGTGGCCTGGCTATTTCCCTTTGCCGATCCGGACTCTTGGATACTTGCGGCCGTGGGTATCTTTTTGGGAGTCGCCGGATACCACGGTCCGTTTTCTTCCCTGGCACGCAAAAACATCTCCCGCATCCGGGAAAAGCCGCAAAAATCCTGTTTCTTCGGGTTCCAGGCCACTCGGGGATATCTGCTTATAGCCCTTATGATCCCTTTGGGTTTTGTATTGAAGAATTCTCCCCTCCCACGGGACTATCTGGCCGTGGCATACCTGGCTGTGGGGACCGCCCTTGCCTTGGCGAGCTTCCTCTATTATCCGTATATACTCGGAGCCCCAAATGAACATACATGACTACCAGACTCCGGCAAACAAAAAAACATTTCTTGGCCGGGCATTTCCTTCACTCCGGTTTTACCCGGCTCTTTTAAAGATCGTCTTCCGGGCGGCGGCTCTGGCCAAAAGAGGAGAATACTCCGACCGGGAATGGGTACAAGACAACCACAGGGTGTTATCCATCTTGGAAAAGGTAGGCTGCCGTTTTGAGGTAGACGGAAGAGAAAACCTAACGGACACTTCCACCCCGCAAGTGTTCGTGGCCAATCATATGAGTACATTGGAAACATTCGTTTTGCCCGGCCTGGTCCACCCGGAGCGGCCCATGACATTTGTAATCAAGAAACAACTGGTGGACTTCCCGGTATTCAAGCACATAATGCTCAGCCGCAGGCCGGTGGTGGTCAGCCGCCATAATCCGAGGGAGGATTTTAAGACAGTCATGCGCGAAGGCCTTGCCCGGCTGCGAGAAGGGATATCCGTGGTGGTTTTCCCCCAGACCACCCGCTCCTCAAAGTTTGATCCCCAGCAATTCAACTCCCTGGGGATCAAACTGGCCAAGAAGGCGGAAGTTCCCGTTGTCCCCGTAGCCCTTAAAACAGATGCCTGGAGTAACGGGAGAGTGCTCAAAGACTTCGGCCCCATAAGACCAGAGAGACCCATCCGTTTCGTATTTGCCCCACCCATGCCGATCACTGGCGGTGGCAAGAAGGAACAGGAAAAATGCCTGGAATTCATAACCCAGCACATGAAAAAGTGGGGGACCCTGGCCGAGGGGATCCGGTAATTATGGAGGGGACTTTAAAATGATCCGCCGGATAGCAAAACATTCTAAATGGGGTAAAGCAGGTTTTATCCTTTTATCTATAATCTTTTTGAGTTATCCTAACTTGTGGGCCAGACAGACAAAGCACTCCTGCACAAAAGACAAAGACTGTCCTCCGGGATATGTATGCCCCAAAAACGAGTGCATAACCGATCCCAAGCGAGAGGAAACTTGTAATCCGCTTTCCGAAGAAGAAGGCTCCTGCCCGGAGGAAAACACGGCCAAGGACCTGGATTCCATTATCAAATCCAAGGATAAGAAATCAAAACACAAGGGGGATTGGGAATTTTGACTTGCACAAACCGCAAAACCCGTTTTCCGCGTAAGCTCTGTTATTTTCTTTTTATCGGGACGTGTCTGCTTCTTTTGAGTTCCTGCGCCGGACACTCTCCGCATTCCTCCGCTTATCTGGATGTATCCGGATTAAAGGCCAACCTGGGGAAAAGGCTCTCGGACCTCTATGCCGAGACTAAAGAAAAACCCCCGGAAATAAAAATACGACGCACCGCTCCGTGTACTGTAAGCATAGGGAAGGAGCCGGTAAGCCTTTTCGCAGTCAATGTGCAGTTTATCCATAGAGGAAAGGACACCCCTGTCCGGGAAATGACTCTACTGGTTGACCCCTCCGGGGAACTGGAATTTTCCAAACTAAACAGGATCGCCACTGGCAAGAATCTGGCCCAGAATGCACTGGATCTGGCCAACTGGAAGGATATTCCCTCCGGGCAGGGGAATCTGCTCTTTGAGGGAACGGGAGAAAAAGATGTGCTCCTGGTCGGAGAGCCTTTCTGCCCTTATTGCCGGATGGCATACAACTACCTGCAAAAAAAGAAAGGGAAAATAAAAAAACTGCGCATGCTCCAAGCACCACTTGCCTCGCACCCTGGCGCCCAAACCGCGGTCATGGGCCTCTTTTTTGTCTCCGGGTCCTCCAAACATTCTTTTGCCCGGGCAGCGGATTTCGCCTATAATAAACTGGACACCTCGCAAAAAGAGAAAGGGAAAAAGGCGGTCAGCAGTGTAATCAAGCAATACAAAAAGGCTTTTCCCTCCGTGTTCAAAGCCGTACCCCAGGGTGGAAAAGGTAAAGAATACCTAAACCGGAAAGTCGGTAGCAAAATGCAAGAGCAATTAAAGGCCTCCAAAAGACTTGCTGTAAGCGCTACACCAACCATTTTCATAGACGGTATCCCCGTAAAAGGCTTCTCTCCGGAAAGAATCGAAAGCTTGCTCCGGGAATGATCCCTATACTAAAAAAAACAGCCTGTAGACTTGTTCTTATCCGGAGATTCAAAAATTTCCGGGTTTAGAAATATCACGTTTCCAATTCGGAAATAGGATTTTTTCCAGTTTAACAAGGAAATTAGGTAATTATGAGCGAGCGTATCCTAATGCGTGATCGAATAATTACGAAAATTTACGCCGTTAAAACGGAAAAAGGCCATTTCCGGATGGAAACTAGACTAGAAAGGAGGGTGCCATCGGCAAGACAAAATCTCCTCCGGTAGTCACGGAAGACGGGAAGCTTTTCCGAACCGGAGAGGTGCATTACAATCGCGAGATGGGATCTCCCCAGATCCCGGGAACTTTGCTCTTCAAAAACGCCAGCGACGGCTTGCGCGGCCTTATGCGCGATCTGCAGGAACAGGCTCGGCAGGACGAATCCCAATTGGAGGATTACTGCCAGATAAGCGGGCGGAGCGGGCATTCCCGCATCGGAATAGACATCCGCATCCCGGAGAAGGAAGTGGAGATTTCCGATCGCGAACGGTCCGTGGCCATGCCGGTGAACGTAGTGGCCCTGAACAGTGACCTGGCAGGTTCCTTATCCGAATTACAGAAAATAGTCCAAGACACCCCCGTGGATTTCGGGAGGCTGTTCATCCCCATGTCACCTCCTCTATCCCGGGAAGAAGTGCATAACGCGCTACGTGAAGGCAGGCTACTCCTACCTGCCAAGCATGAAATATTACCGGACGGGACAATCGAGCTCCCGTTGGATGACATTCGTTACGTGCTTTCCCGGAGGCTGGCACTTGTGGGAAGCAATTTTGCGGAAATGATAGTCCGCGGCAAGCACGGACTGAATCTATTCCAGAACATTTCTCCCTCCGGTCTCCCGGCGATCCTTGATAGCCGCGAATTTCTGGTCAGCGCCATCCGCATTTCCCTGGGGCCATTTACCGCATTTATCCAGCGGGACATGAACCTGCCGGGGACATTCCATCTGGCTTCCCGGCTGCTGGATGGAATCAAGACCACAGGCATGACCGTACCCAGGCATGTAGAAATATACAACCAATCCGATGAGCCCATACCCTTAAACGACTTGCGGGTACGCATCCGGCTATATCCAGCGGAGACAAACGTAGCGGAAATAGCCGATCGCATACTGCTTCCAGGCAGATCCACGAAAATCCTGGATCGGGGTGTGGATTTCGCCGAACTTTCCAACATTTTCGAGCCCAGTACGGTAGGCAGTCTCTGCGATGAAATAACCCCTTCCCCGCAGAGCGGGGGATATTACGCCCGCATCTTTATGTCGGACAAGATCATAAATATCCCCTGGGAAGAGGCCGCTGGCAAATGGATACCGGAATTCCAATGGCGGCTGGTCTACGAGGCCGCAAGGGGTAACCTGGTGGAAGGTATTCTGGCCGAGGAGGAGATCCCGGGAAGATTCCGGATGTTTATGAACGATTTGGCCTATGTGGGAGGAGAGCAGAACCTGTCCAAGATATTTGTCGCCGACTCCCTGCCCCCGGTAGACACCCTGCGTGTCCTGAAGAGGAACGGTATCGGGGTGATTCTGGCCCGGAGTCTTTCCAACAGGGAGAAAAATCCCTCCGCGCCAGCCGGATACTACCTGGATCAGAGCATCTATGAGGAGCTGAGCACTCTGGAGAGGGAGGGAATGCGTTTTTATCTCGATTTAAAGGAAAACGGACGTCATCATGTCCGGGAATTCTATAAAGGCTTCTGGGTGACTGCCAAGGGCAAAGAAGGACTGGACAAATGCCATACCACTATTTCCGTATTCGGTTCGGTCACCGAGGACCTCCAGGACATGCTTTTGGACCAGTTCACCGACTTTCTCTCCCGCCTGCAGGAGGACACCAGGCTCAAGGACAGTTTTGCCATTGCCCACGGCAGTGGGCCCGGCGTAATGAAAGCCGTGGACGACGCAGCCAGGAAACTGGGAATTATGCGTATCGGAGTGGGCATTGACGGGGAAAAGATTGAACAGACGTCCAATCTCAATCCGGACGCCCTGGCCATGTTCATCAGCCTGGCCCTGAACACTCGCCAGGACATCCTGGACCGGCGTTCCCTGTTCAAAATATTCAACATCGGAGGATTCGGAACCAGTTATGAAATCAACATGGCCCTCACCTTCATGAAAATAGGCCATTGCCTGCCCGCTCCGTACATCTTCGTGGACCCCTTTGGACTCGGTCCGGAAAAAAAGCATCTCTGGGCCCAGAGCATAGAACAATTTCGGACTCTGACCTCTCCCAGCTCCAACGGGAAAACAACCATTCCTCCCCTGGGACCGGCCTGGGTGCACCGTTGCTGCCACCTGGTCAGTTCCTACTCCGAAGGCTTTGAAATAATCAGCAATTTCATTGACTCTCCCCTGGACTATTGGAAAAAGGCGGATATTGATTTAAGCAAGGTCCGAAGAGCCCGGGACAGTCTAGACGAGGCCGGTGTCCCTATCCCCCCCTACATCGAAAAAGCACTTGCTTAATTCAACTCATTGTTTCCAGCCATTTCCCAACGGAGCAGAGTTTTTTACCAATTCGGAGCATTCCCGAAAAGCGAATCCGATGTTTTCCTTTCTACTACCACACCACCGACCGCTTATCCTCTGTTAGTGACCGCTGGTCAAAATATGATTTTATTGTCTAATTAATCATGTACTTTTGGATTTAAATAAATCCGGGTCCTCGATGTTTGATGTGGATTTTCTCCGCCTGAACTTTATTTGCTGCCAAACTTCCGGCCCGGTGTTTTCTTGGTCCCGCCAAAGGGGGATGCTTGCCCCCTCCGGACTCTTGTTTTTGGGGGGAGAAAAAGTTTTACTGCATTCAAGTTGGGAATCTTGCCATTCGGCATTCAGAGTCGTTTGCCGGTCCGGTTTCCCCTTTTTGGCGGGGCCAAGAAAACGCGCGAGCCTATCGTTAAAAGCATGCAAAAAGATCAGGTGGAAATAATATAAAAAATCCACACGCTGTGTCGGAGAGCCAAAAATCCAAGGAGGTTTCCATGCGCAAATCACCCTCCACCCAAATAGGCGCCTTTGATCCGGCAAATACCGCGGACGCCAAAAAAAGCCATTCAGTAATCTTTAAAATAATCCTGGTGGTCGTTTCCGGACTGATCCTGGAGGGTCTGTTGCTTTTGGGGTATATAGACCTTGATCTCAAGGACTTCTCGGACAAACAGGCCCGGGAGAATAAAGAATTCGTATATCAACTGAAAAAAAAGAGCCTCCGGGACAAGGTCCAGCTGGCCTATAGCGTGGTTGAGCGCTATTACAGGAATTCCCAGGATGTGGAGGCCTTAAAGGAAGCCAAGGCCGAACACCTTAAAGAAATAATCGACTCAGTGGCCAGTCAAATTTCCGGGACTTACAACAGGCTAAAAGGGGACGTGCCCAAAGAAAAACTCCGCTCCCGGCTGAAGAAAATGATTAAAGAGGCCCGCTACGACGACGGCAACTATATCTGGATCCAGAACACGGAAGGATATATGGTCATGCACCCCATAAAATCCGAGCTAAACGGCGAATACCTGATGGATTTCCAGGATCCGGAAGGGACCAGGCTGTTCAAAAATATGGACGAAATCGCCGAGGAAAAAGGCGGGGGCATGGTTTCCTATATGTGGGAAAAGCCGGGTGCGGACGAGCCCACACCCAAGGTATCCTACGTCAAGCTTATTCCTGAGCTGAACTGGATAATAGGCACAGGTTCCTGGATTGAGGACATAACCGCGGAACTAAAGCAAAAAGCCCTGCGCGAAGTTGGAGAAATGCGCCTTTCCGACGGCAACTATTTCTGGGTCAACGACCTAGAACCCAGAATGGTCATGCACCCCATAAAGCCCGAACTGAACGGGAAAGATCTAAGCGGATACGAAGACGCCGAGGGCAAAAAGCTATTCGTGGAGATGGCCCAAAAGGCGCGCAAGAAAGGGCAAGGCTTTGTCCAGTATTACTGGTCCAAACCGGATAAGAGCGGGGACTACCCCAAACTTTCATATGTCAAGCTCTTTGAGCCCTGGGATTGGGTAATCGGCATGGGCGTATACATGGACACGGTAAACGCCAGAATCGAGAAGAGTCACAATCGCTTTACCAGTTCCCTGGACAACCTGATCGAAAACGGAGCGATCTTCGGGGGGCTGATCATACTCGCGGTAGTAGCCCTTTTGGTCTGGTATATCCGCCGCGGACTCAACCGGCCCATGCAGGCCCTGGTCACCTATTCCGAAAAAGTGGCCGAGGGTGATCTAAAAGCGGAGATCCACGGCAAATTCAAGGGTGAGCTATATATACTCAAACAAGCCATTCAGACCATGGTGGAAAGCCTGAATGATAAAATGGCCGAGGCCAACAACAAGAGCCGCGAGGCTAACGAAGAAACGGAAAAGGCGCGGCAGGCCCAACTCGAGGCCGAGGAAGCCCGAAAAAAGGCGGAACAGGCCAAGCGCGAGGGAATGCTCAAGGCGGCCGAAGACCTCGAGGGCATCGTAAACAGACTGTCTTCCTCCTCCGAGGAACTATCCACTCAGGCAGAGGAGATAAACGAGAGCACTACCACCCAGCAAAAGCGGGTGAACGAGACTGCCACGGCCATGGAAGAGATGAACAATACCGTGCTGGAGGTGGCCAAAAACGCCTCCTCCTCGGCGGAAAACGCGGAGAATACCAGACAGCAGGCTTCGCAAGGCTCGGAGATTGTCAACCAGTCCATTGAAAGCATAAACGAAGTCAGCCGCATGGCCGGAGAACTGACCCAGAACATGAACGATCTGGACTCCCAGGCCAACTCCATCGGGAAAATAATGAACACCATAAACGACATAGCGGATCAGACCAACCTGCTCGCACTCAACGCGGCCATTGAGGCCGCCAGGGCCGGAGAGGCGGGGCGCGGCTTCGCAGTAGTCGCCGATGAAGTGCGCAAGCTAGCGGAAAAAACCATGTCCGCGACCAAGGAGGTGGAGACCTCCATTCAGTCCATTCAAAACTCTGCTCAGGTTAACACCCAAAGCGTATCCCAGGCGGTCCAGGCGGTGGAGAAGGCCTCGGAGCAGGCCCGCAAGTCCGGAGAAGCCCTGGATTCAATAGTGGAACTGGCCAACAGCACTTCCGAACAGGTCAGTTCCATAGCCACGGCCTCCGAAGAGCAGTCCTCGGCCAGTGAGGAAATCAACCGCGCCCTGGAGGAAATCAACAACATAGCCTCCAGGACAGCGGACGGCATGGCTGAATCGGTTAAGGCCATCCAGGATCTGAGTGAGCAGGCCGCCGAACTGCAAAAACTGATCTCCAACATGCAGGAGGAAAATGAATAGCCTGATTTTTACCAACCTGTATTTCCCCATGCCCGGCAGGCGTTAAGGACAAAATCGCGGACTTTTTTCCTGTCCTTGCGCCCCCGGGTATCTTCCAGGCCGGTATGGGCATCCACCCCTGCCGGCCTGACTTTTTGAATTGCTGCACCGACATTTTCCGCATTCAGCCCCCCGGCCAGGACAACCGGCCGATTTAAACTTCGGATCAAGGATCTGCTTATTTCCCAGTCATGATTTTTTCCGGTAGCCCCGCACCCCCCGGTCAAGGGGTCAAAGGTATCTGTTATGAACAAATCGCAATACAGGGCAAATGCTTCGGCCTGTGCTTTTAATTCGGCCGGGTCGTATTTACCCACCACCAAACTCTTCATGATATGCAGCTCCGGATTCAATCGCCGCAGACGAGCAGTCTCTGCCAAGGAAATATCCCCGTGCAACTGCACCCACTCCGCATGCATATAGGAGCAAAGTTCATATATCTCCCCGCCCCCGGCCAGATAAGTAATCACCACTCCGGATAGACCACCGGGCAAATTAATGAACACGTCCCTCGCCTCTTCCGGGCTCAGATCCTCTTCCCGCACCCCGGGCCCGATTGGCAGCCCCACATGGGTAACTCCGGAGTCGGCGAGCAAATTGACCTCCTGCATGTCCTTAACCCCGGCCACCTGGATCATACCGTTCACCACTTTGCTCCTTGCCTGATTCAATTGACCTCCTCTCCGCAGATGTTGGTGATTTACAAAAACATCCTGGCAAGATAAAGTACTTGCAATCTGGATACAAGAGTTTACTGTAAAGACAGATTTTAAAACAAACGTTTTTTAATCCGACTTTCGGAAAAAGGAATATGGTCCGTTATTTATAGCGGAAATCCATGGGACGTACCCATAACTCCATTTTTAAAACTGGGAAAAAGGCGGTAGAGGCATGCAAAAATGGGATGATGTGCTTCTGGAACTGCAGGCTGGCCTAGGGAACGGATACCTAGAAGACAATCAGATCCTCAATGTCCCGGGAGTATCCATAGCCTTCAAACTGGACCCCAATTACTATCTGGCCCCCATTTCCCTTTTCACCAAGCGCCTCGCTTATCTCAGTGCCAAAACACCTACCAAGGTACGGTCGGCCCTGATAAATACCGGCAACCTGATCACCCGTAACAAAACCCGGGAATACACCCTAAATGTGGCTGTAACCTGGCCCGGACTTAGCAAACCGGTACCCATCCAGGCCGGATTCATAGTGACCGAATTCATAGAGCGCGCCCTGCGCATCCATGCCCGCATGCCCGACCCCCTGCCTGTCGGGGAACTACAAATAGCCTCCCGGGATCAGAAAAAAGTCCAGAAATTCTTTGGAGAAAAAACGGCTCCTTATGCCCTGGCATTCGCCTAACTCTGATTTTTGCTCCCTAAAGACAACTAATGCTTGCCCTTCTCCAGGAGTTGGACTAAATTTCCTTTAAGGATGCAAAATAAAACTCCAAGATCGAAAAGATTATGCACAGAAGAGCGCTATTAAAGGGTGCGGTGGCCGGTGCCATAGCCCCACTTTTTGCCGTTTCCGGACGCTCCGACCCGAATTACCACAGCGAGCCCGGAGTCCGGATAATGGTTCCCCCGGACTACAATCCACCGGTCTACGGACAAAAAGGGAAAGAATATACCTACCGCTTGGGACAGGCGGTGCTGGATTACATCCAAAAGTTCTACTCCGGGAAGAAAATGCCCATCTGGGGATGCGCCCCGGAAGAAACCGACCTGGAGAAAAGGATAACCAACATTGCCTATTGGGTGGGCAAGGGCACGGCCAAATATCAAGGGATTTATCCTTTGGATCCGGCATGGATAATGGCCCAAATAATGGCCGAATCCTTTTTCCATGAATTCGCGATTTCCTCGGCCCTTGCCGTGGGTATCTGCCAATTCATATCCTCCACCGCCGAAAGATATGGACTGGTATGTGCGGACCAAACCGACCTGCCACCGGAGGATCTCCGGCTTGCCCATCTTTCCAGTGAACTGGACAAATACTATTCCCTTTGGGACAGATTGAATGCGCTAAAAGATGAGAACTGGATGTTCGGAAACGAGGACCAAGTCCTGCGCCGCGCTCTCAATGCCTTGAACAAAGGCGAAGACGCCCCATGGGCCAAAAGATACCTCCATCTTTTGGGCGAGGAGGAGAAGCTTATTAATGGAAGGGAGAGCGCAAGGCAGAACTATACCCGGTTTTTGGAGGCCAATTTTGAAGGCCGGAGCATCTTTGATCACTCCGATCTTAAATTCTTAAACCGCTTCGATCAACGCGTCACCTACACCGCCCCAATAATGGCCATGTCCGAGATGATGGCCGCTCACCTGAAAGAAAGACAGGGCAACATCCTCACCGCTACGGCCGGATACAATGCAGGCCTGGGCAACACCCGATCGGATTCCCGCCTTTACGCCCCTTTTGGGTTCATGCCCTCCTTCGAGGAAACAGTCGCCTACGTAAGCCGTATCGCAATAAACCACCACCAAATCATCTCCCGGATTTAACCACTCCCCGGAAATCTCCTACTCTCCTCCCGGTACAAGGCCATCTTCACTCACAACCGCCTGCTTTGCCGCGTTAAACACAAAAAAATGGCTCCACGAT
>CAYNNQ010000003.1:97699-132734 GCA_964398785.1 uncultured Desulfovibrionales bacterium
CCGAGTGCCACACCTATGATTCTCTTTTTAAAAATCTCCTTGCCTAACTGCCTGAAGGCATGCTTATGGATATAAGTATAACCAATAATACTAAAAACTCCAGCGTGTTTCAGAGAGTAAAGAGATATTGGCACAAACAGACATTCAGATGGTTTTATGACTAGCAAGAAAAAACTGCGCCTGCGCAGGTTATACACTCTTGTACAGCTTATAGGGGATGGAGAACATGCTACCCCGCTTGCTCTCATGCACCGTTTGGGTATAAGCAAGAGCCAATTGCATCGCGATTTGAAAGAGCTGCGCCATCTGGGGCTAGACACTTACTTCGACCGAAAAGAAAACAAATACGTCCTAAACTGCAATCCCTCGGACATAGCCAGATCCTTGAGTGCAAGCGAACAACTGGCCCTGGTCATTTCCCTGGTCCAACTGGGGGAAGCAAAGGACCCATACATCCTCCGCCAGTCGCGAAAAGCCGCGCGGAAAATCCTCAGGAACGCCGGGAGCCATCAGCCAGATTTTTTGGAAAAGACCCTGCGCCTACCCCAGACATCCAAGGGATACGGCTGTAAGCCGGATATCCTGGAAAATATACACAAAGCGCTCCAGGAAAAGCAGCGCGTAATAATACTTTATTCCAAGCCAGGTGAGGATGCGGAAGAGTACGAGATCAATCCGTATCAGATATACATGTACAGCGGCAGCCCGTATATCGACGCCTTCACCTGGAAGAGGAATCAAATCCGCTGTTTCAAGATCTCACGCATCCATGAGGTCACTTTTACCGGGCTCACCTTTTCCCATTACCGGGACTATGATTTCCACGTGCATCACTGGGATTCCTTCGGGATGTTTAGCAACCGGGAGCCGGAGTGGGTGACAGTCTGGTTCTCCAACTTGGTGGCCCCATACATATGCGAAGAACTAGTGCATCACTCACAAGAAATAACCAAAAACAGGGATAACTCCATACTTTATTCCGTCTGTGTATCCGAACCGCGGGAAGTACTCAAATGGGTCCTTCGCTGGGGGGAAAACGGAGAAGTACTTCGTCCCTCGTGGTTGCGGGAACTGGCCCGAAAAAAAGTCCGGGCCATGCTTTCCATTTATGAACGAGACATGGTAAAAGAATAAAATGCTCCATTTGGATACGCCGTGCGAAAAAATCGGTTTTGAAACAGGGAAGGATAACGCGGTTAGCTGTATACAAATCGCGACCGAGGATTTCCATTGGCAAATATATGCCTCCCCGAAAGGCCCAAAGCTAAGGGAATCAAAAGGACAAAAGCAAGCTCCTTTACTCCGCGAGGAAATAGAGCTGTGCGAACTGCAAAAGACTCTGAGCATAAGTATTTTCTCCCCAAAAGAAAAAGAATATGCCCATCTCAATCCGGAGGCCATAACTCGGGTGGCCAACCTGGCAATATATATCCA
Source organism: uncultured Desulfovibrionales bacterium (assembly GCA_964398785.1). Classification (GTDB taxonomy): domain Bacteria; phylum Desulfobacterota; class Desulfovibrionia; order Desulfovibrionales; family Desulfonatronovibrionaceae; genus CAYNNQ01. The sequence continues at coordinate 99,134 of CAYNNQ010000003.1, forward strand.
AGAAGGAGCCTGGACCTTGGCCGCATTGCACCTTGTGGCCTGCAAGTGCACTCAATGCCCGCGTCTAGCCGAGTTGTTCCGGGAACTTATCCCCTGGGAAACGCGACAGGCCCTCTGGGCCAGCGCCTTGCTCACTACCAGGGACATAAAAAACAACGGAAAGGCATTGGATCTGTGGTGCCTCGGGGAAGCCCGTCTCCAGCGGGAGGTCGAGGCAAAGAAAATCATTCAGCTAACAAACACATTTTACACCTCCATATCAGGCAGTCACCTCCTGTGGGAATACAAAATGGAGATGGAAGAAGCCCTGGAAAAGAAACTGATCTTCCCCGGCCAGAAGTTCGCCCTAGCCCCGGATAATTACTACAATGCCCGCAAGATAACCGCCTTTTCCCCGCGGGGAAAAATCGGCAACCTGCCCCACCACCTGACCAAGGCCCTCACCCCTTGCTTGGCCAAAGGAGAGGTCTTCTATGGAGAAGTGGTCCGTATCCTTGGCTCCTGGCGCAACAACGATGACCGTCTGGCCATAAAGGTATACAGGATGCCAGCAAATACTTCTTGATATTTCCTTCCTTTACACCGGGTATATACCCCTCTGTTTTCAGACACCCCCCTTTTGACACCTGGCGGATAAACTGCTAACCAATGACCTTTGGTCAGAAAATGACCAGAGGTAAAAAAATGGCCCAAAAACAGCGGGAAAAATCCAAACAAACGCACAAGGAACTTATGGATGCGGCCTACTCCCTTTTCGAGGAGAAAGGATTCGTTGCCACAAGTATTGCGGAGATAACCGAACGAGCCGGTTACGCCAAAGGGAACTTCTACCGGCATTGGAAGAGCAAGGACGAACTCTTTCTGGATATAATGTCCGAGCGTCTGCAACACTACCGGGAACAAAGGGAGTACTATCTGCAACAGGCCCGGAGCATAGAAGACATAACCCGGATCATCATCTCCTTTCTGGAAAATATGATCGAGGACCATACCTGGTCCAAGGTGTTTTTGGAATTTACAGTGCACAGTTTCCGGCACGAGGAAACCAAAAGCATGCTGCACCATAGCCGGTACCGCTTATCCAGCACGCTTTTTTCCCAGCTTTTCCAGCCGCTTGTTCCAGATCGGGAATGCACCCGCAAGCTGGGGGCTTTGGTAACCGCGCTTTTTGAGGGTTTTTTGATCCAGCAGGCATTAAACAGCCATATCCTGGACAAGGAAGACCTGCGAGAGGCCATTTTCACCCTGGCTCAAAGCTATCTTCCGGAACTCGAAGAGAGCGGTACAGGCGATTATACGCATTCACCCACTAACCACAGGAAAGAACTATGATTGGACTAGGGAGTATCGGAGCGGCTCTGGCCTTCTGGCTGAGCATCGGGGCAGCCGCGCTTTGCGTGGTTTACGGCCTGCTTAGCTGGAACAACGAAGGCCCTCCGGATGTGGATCAGGACCAGTAGATACAACCTCCCGCCCGGTAACCCGCCGGAGGAAAAGGGAGCAGGCAACAGGCGGTAGAAATGCTGATAAAAATCCTAGTCATGCTCGGCTATATAGGGATAATCGCCTTCCTTGGCTATAAAGGATGGAAGGAAACCCGGTTGGCCCGGGATTACATGCTGGCCGGAAGTAAAATGAACCCTTTTATTATGGCCTTTTCCTACGGAGCGACATTCATTTCCACCTCGGCCATCATCGGGTTCGGCGGGGCGGCCGGGCTCTTCGGTTTTCCTCTTTTATGGCTCACTTTCGCCAATATATTCGTGGGCATCTTCCTGGCCATGATCTTTTTCGGCAAAAGGACCCGTCGCATGGGAGTGGCCCTGCAGAGCCTCACCTTTCCCGAACTCTTGGGCAGACGCTACGATTCCTCTTTCATCCAGGGCTTCTCCGGAGCAATGATTTTCCTGTTCATCCCGGTTTACTCCGCAGCCGTACTTATCGGTATTTCCCGGATAATCGAAGTTTCCCTGCATATCCCTTATAACATGGTCCTGGTTCTGATCACCCTCATCTTGACCGCCTATGTCCTAACCGGGGGACTTAAAGCGGTTATGTACACGGACGCCTTCCAGGGATGCATAATGTTCGTCATGATGCTCATCCTTTTGTTCTATACGTACAGCACACTGGGTGGGGTAGTGGAAGCCCACCAGACCCTGACCGGCATGGCCGATCTCATGCCGGACAAACTACAGAAAGGGGGCATGCTGGGATGGACCCAGGGAGCAGCTTTCCCCTCGCCCTTATGGCTAGTCATATATACGACCATTGTTTACGGAGTGGGGATAGGGGTGCTGGCCCAGCCACAGTTGGCCGTCCGTTTCATGACCGTCCCTGCGGACAAGAGCCTGAACCGCGCGATATTGTACGGAGGGGTGTTCATACTGTTCATGACCGGGGCCGCTTTTATTGTCGGGGCCTTGTCCAATGCTGTCTTCTACCAGGAGTTCGAAAAAATCTCTATTGCCATGGCCCATGGGAATATAGACAAAATAATTCCCGTATATATCGAAAAAATCATGCCCCCCTGGTTCGCGGCCCTTTTTCTGGTGGCCATGTTTGCCGCGGCCATGTCCACCCTTTCCTCGCAGTACCATGTGGGGGGGACTTCCCTGGGACGGGATCTGTTTGAAAAGGGACTGCGGTTCTCCAGACAAAGCTCCATTACTTTGAGCCGCTCCGGTGTCTTTCTGACCATTGTGGCTACTTTGGTCTGGGCCTGGGTACTGCCGGAATCAATCATTGCCCGGGCTACCGCCTTCTTCTTTGGCCTCTGCGCCGCGTCCTTTCTTCCAGCCTATGCCTGCGGTCTGTACTGGAAGGGAACCACCAAGGCGGGGGCAGTCTCATCCATTACCGGAGGCTTTATCGTATCCATGTTCTGGCTCTTGTTCATCCACAAAAAAGAAGCTGCAGCAATAGGACTGTGCCAGTATCTGTCCGGGCAGACCACCCTGGTCTCCGGGGCCACCGCCGGCAGTTGGGTGTGGTTCCTGCAGTGGTTGGATCCCAATGTAGTAGCCCTTCCAGTGTCCTTTCTGCTCATTTTGGCAGTCAGCCTGCTCACCCGCAGGTATTCCCCGGAACATATCCGGAGTTGCTGGAAAAACTTCGGTGGATTCGGATAAAACGATAAAATACCAGCAGATTAAATGCATTTTTAGTATATTTTTGGATGCCCAACTACCGGCCCGGTGTTTTCTAGGTCCGGCCAAAAGGGGGATGCTTGCCCCCTCCGGACTCTAGTTTTGAAAGGGAGAAAAAGTTTGGCAGCATTCAAGGTGGTATTTTTGCCAGTCTGCATTAAGAGCCCGATTCTCGGTCCGGCTTCCCCCTTTTGGCCGGACCAAGAAAACGCGCGGGCCTCTCGTTAAAAGCATCCAAAAACATCAGGCGAAAAAAATATAAAAAATCCACACGCTGTGTCCAAGAGCCGGAAAATAAACGCCGTTAAAATGGAAAAGGGCCATTTCCGGATGGAAACTAAGTGACGGAGATATGCGCATCCCCACCAGCATTCGCATCCCGGACGAGATCGGACAGCCCAAGACGGTTTCCGGAGACGAAAAACACTACGTCCTATTCCAGGAAGGCGAAACGGACCTCTTTCTTGGGCTAGGGCCCGACCCGCGGGTCCCGCTCAATCTGGCCCGTGGGAGTCGGGCCTGTTATCTGGAGAACCCGGAGTTCATTTCCCGCATGCCTGGAGATTGGACAAAAAGGGTCCCTCACGGATTCCACCGCTTGGAAGAGACGGAAATCCACTCCCCCCGTAAATGGCGTATCTGGCTATATCGTCCTGCACTGCGTCTTTTCCCCTCTTTCTGGAGCGGCGTCCTTGCCCGTCTAAGGATGGGGACAAATGAGGCAGAACGTGCTCCGGACAAGGACCTGGTTTTTTTGGCCTCTCCGGGCAACGGACTCCTCACCCTGGAGATGGAGCATGCCTTGCGTGCCGAAGGCATGCGAGTCCGTCTTCTAAAGGAAGATATCCCTCCTCCGGATATGGCCCGTATACTGAATGATGCCCCCCCGGCACATTTCCTAAGCATCAATTTCCAAAGCATAGATGGACTTGGAGAAAATCTGGGTCTTCTGGAAAGAGCGGGCAGTGCGGTGCATGTATGGTGCGTAGACAATCCGGCTCACCTTTTGACCGGCATGAAATGCCAAAAATGGAAGGAAATAAATCTCTTTGTGACCGATCACTGGTTTATCTCCCCCCTCCAAAGCCTGGGCGCACAAAACATCTTCCATCTGCCCCTGGCCGGGAGCCCGGAACTTTTCTACCCAAAAAACCAAGATGTCCCGCGCCGGGATTATCTCTTTGTCGGGCGCTCCAGATTTCCGGACAAAAAAAACTTTTTCCGCGGACAGGAACTGGACCCCGGTCTTCGCAGCGAAGCACAGGCCATGCTCAAAACAGGACAACGGCCTGATTTCGCTTGGTGGCTAAAAAAAACACGGGCCCGGATTTGGCCCGGCAATGAAATACGCAAAGCCGGATTCGGAGCGGAAGAAATCGCCCGGGAATGGCGCCGGGAAGTGCTCCGCGCAGCAGGAAACACCCGCGCTTTGACCATAATCGGGGACGAAGATTGGTCCCCACTGGTCCCTGAGGCCGAGGTGCTTCCCCCAGTGGACTACTACAGCCAGCTCGCTGATCTGTATGCCCGTGCAGGGATTAATCTGAACATAACCAGTATGCTCCTGCCCTGCGGATTGACCCAGCGCCATTTCGATGTCTGGCTGGCCGGAGGTTTCCTTGTAACCGATACCACTTCCGGGTTGGACATTTTTCCCGAAGAACTCGTTCGGGAACATTCCTTTACGGACACGGACTCCATGCTGAGAATATTTGACACCCTGGAATCCAGTCCGCGCCTAAAATCCGATTTGATCCGCGCCTATCAGCGAGAAATAGTTTCCCGGCATACCTACAGGCACCGGATACAAAAAATTTTAAACTGCGACCGCGGCTGACTCCACGAGCCAGTTCTTATCCGGAAATTCAAAAATTTCCGGGTTTAGAAATATCACGTTTCCAATTCGGAAATGAAGTTTCTTCCTGTTTAACAAAAAAACTAAGTAATTATGAGTGAGCGTATCCTAATACGTGATCGAATAATTACAAAAATTGACCCCGTTAAAATGCAAAAGGGCCATTTCCGGATGGAAACGAGCCAGCCGCCTATTCCTTGACATCCCCCTGAGCGTGACTTAACAATTATCAACTTTAATCAGACCGATCCGAATAGTTCCGGACAAACAACGGAATAAATACATCTTGAAAACTGCGAAACAGGACAAAAGATATTCCGCAATATTTTATTAGGAGTCGTTTTTTATGGCCAAAGAAGAAGCCATCGAGGTAGAAGGAGAGATCGAAGAAGCCCTTCCCAATGCCATGTTCCGGGTCAAACTGGACAACGGCCACGAAGTGCTTGGGCATATCTCCGGAAAGATGCGCAAGTATTATATCCGCATCCTTCCCGGAGACCGGGTGAAGGTGGAGCTTTCCCCCTACGATCTGACCCGGGGGCGTATAACCTACCGCTACAAGTAAAAATAATGAGCGAGATAGATCTGCACACCCATTCAACTGCCTCGGATGGTACCTATTCTCCCGCGGATCTGGTCCGGCTGGCCGAAAAAAAGGGACTCCGGGCCTTGGCCCTCACGGACCACGACACCAGCGGAGGACTGGCCGAAGCCCTCCAAACATCGCGGGATACCAGCGTAGAGCTTATCCCGGGGTGCGAATTGAGTGTAGTATACCCAGGCACCATGCACATCGTTGGTCTGTGGATACAACCGGAGGCACCGGTTCTGAACCAGGCCCTGCAGGATCTTCGCGAAAAACGCCACAACCGTAACAGGATCATAGTGGACAAGCTGGCAGGGCAGGGTATTGATATCACTTACGAGGAAGTCCGGGAACTGGCCGGGGATGCCAGTGTGGGACGCCCGCATCTGGCCCGGATTCTGCTGGAAAAAAAAGCGGTGGATTCAGTACAGCAGGCATTTGACCATTTTCTCGGTCCTGGAGGCAGTGCCTATGTACCCAAGGAAAAATTGACTCCGGAAAAAGCCATTGAACTACTAAAAAAAGAACAGGCCACGGTAATCCTGGCCCACCCCATTACCCTAGAGCTAAATGAAAAAACCCTCAGACGGGAAGTTGCACGCTTAAAGCAGATCGGTCTGGACGGTATGGAGGTCTTCTACTCCGAGCACTCACCCGGAGAAATGCAAGTATATCAAAAAATCTGCGAAGACTACGGACTGCTTGTAAGCGGCGGCTCTGACTTTCACGGAAAAGTCAAACCGGACATTTCCCTCGGCTCCGGCAAGGGAAATCTGGACATCCCTTACTCCATTTTGCAAAAAATAAAAGACCACCGAACGGCTCAAGGACTGCCCACGCCACAAACGCCTGACAATGCCTAACCCTGAACTGCTCTGCCCCGCCGGCAACCCGGAAAAGCTGCGGATCTGTCTTTCTTACGGCGCGGATGCCGTGTACCTCGGAGGCCCCGGCCTGAATCTGCGGGCCCAGTCGCAGGGATTCGACGATCTCCAAAAGGTCCACGGAGCTATACAAGAAGCGCGCGCCCATGGGGCAAAGGCCTACTACTGCCTAAATATCCTGGCAACAGAGAGGCATTTGGGGGCGGCGCGGGAAACACTTTATGAGCTGGGCAAGACCCCGCCGGACGCCCTGATAATTGCTGATCCCGGCATCCTGGAAATGGCCCGGGACATATGCCCTACTGTCCCCGTACACCTCAGCACACAGGCAAATACTTCCAACACCGGGGCGATACATTTCTGGAAGGCCAATGGAGTCAGGAGAGTCAATCTGGCCCGGGAGATGCCCCTGCGGGAAATCAAGGAATGCCGGAGAAATGCAAAAGACACGGAACTGGAAGTATTCGTGCACGGGGCAATGTGTATGGCCATCTCCGGGCGCTGCCTTTTGAGTTCATATCTAAACCGGCGCTCGGCCAACCGGGGTTTGTGCACTCATGCCTGCCGATTTGAATACAAGCCGCGGCTTTTTTTAGAGGAAAAACAAAGGCCCGGCCGGGATACATGGGTCGTGGAAGAAGACGAAGATTTTTCCCGTATCCTTGCCGCGGACGATCTGTGCCTGGTAAAATACCTGCCCTGGCTTGTAAAAAACCGAATCGACTCGCTCAAGATAGAGGGTCGCATGAAAAGTGTAGCCTATTTGGCCCAAGTAACCGACGTATACAAAACCGCCCTGCGCGATCTGGCCCGGAGGACCTTCCGCCCGCATCTCTATTTGCGGGAACTGGCCAAAACAGCCACACGACCCTTGGGGTCCGGGTTTTTCCTGCCCCGCTACCGAAGATTTGCTGGAGATAAGCCGGAAGAATGTCGCGGACTATTGGGACGAATAATTTCCCGCCGGGACCCGGACAGCTGGGAGGTTCAGGTCAAGGCCCGCTGGGAAAATGACCTGGATGCACAAGTCCTTCTTCCCGGACTTAAGCGCCCCGTTCTGGCCGCGCAGGACTACGGCCTGGAAAATGAACAGGGGGAGGCGATAAAAACCGCCCACCCCGGCACGCATATCCTGCTCCGTTCATCCCACCCGGAACTGCGGCCAGGAATCCTCCTGCGCCGATAATAATCGCTTCCCTCAACTCCCGGCATGTATCCGGTTCAGAAATTCGGCCACCGGGACTCCGGCTGATTTCGCCTTTTCCCGGACATCCTCCATCTCCGGACGCCACATCCAATGTCCATTCAAATAAAAACTCTTTCCCTTTACCGCCCCCCAGCAGGTGTCCCGGACTTCCGTCTCCCGGGGCAAAATGCTCCGTCGGACCAATTGCTCCCGCACGCCCAGGGTCATGCATTGGCGGAAAAATGCGCCCTTTACCTCTTCTACATCCTCCGGAAGGGCCAATACCTGGAGTAACCCTCCAGCGCGGTTCTTTTTCATGACCCCCGGGACGTAAAGGACATCCAGCGCATTGCTCTTTTGGATATCCTCAATGAACACCCCGATTTCTTCTCCGCTCAAGTGATCCACATTGGATTCCAGGACCCAAATCCATTCCCCGTCCGTTTCCCCGGAAGTGAACAAAAAAAGCCGCAACCCGTTAAATCCTCCTTCATCCTTGCTCCCGTAACCGGTCCCACTTTTTTCCATTTTCCCCTGCGGCCCCCTGAAGCTATGGACCATCCGATCCACGAGCAAAGCTCCGGTCGGGGTCACCGCTTCGTACTTCAGGTCCGCTGGATATACCGGCTTACCCCGCATAAGTTCGGAAGTGGCCGGGGCGGGGAGGGGCAAAATGCCATGCGCACATTGTACATGTCCGCTAAACCAGGGCAAACTCCCGCAGGTAACCGCGCTTACCCCCAAAGAATCCAATGCCCAGAAAGCCCCGACAATATCCACAATCGAATCCACCGCACCGGTTTCATGGAAATGGACTTCGGAAACCGGGACTCCGTGCACGCCCGCCTCCACTTCAGCCAGTCTCCTAAAGGCCTGCACCGTCCTATCTCTAATCTCCCGCCCGCACTCAAGACCAGCCACCAACTCCTCGATATCCCCAAGATGGCGTAGTGGCTGCTCTTCCCCCGCGCGGACGGAAACACGGTTTCCTTTTATCCCACAACGTTTTTCCCCGCTTATCTCCAGCCCGACATCCAGCCCGGCCCGGACGAAAATCTCCTCAAGTCCTTTCAGATCCACTCCCAGCCCGGCCGCAGCAGCCAGAAACATGTCCCCACTGATGCCGCTGGAACAGTCAATATGCATGTGCCTAATGCCCATTCATCTCTCCATTTTTTTCCATACAAACAAAAAAAGCCCCCCGGATCTCTCGAGGCCTCCCGGTATCTTCCAGAAAGCATGCCTCTTATAGTCCACAAACCCTCTTGCCAAACAACCCAAAAAGAATTACAGTATATTTAACTTGAGATGTACAAGGAAGGAATAACTGCATTCCCCGGGAGGAAAAAATGAGTTATTCGGCAAATTTAAGCGCAGTTAAAGCGGCTTCTCTTTCCCAGCAGGTCACGGCCAACGACGTAGCCAACATGAACACCCCCGGATATAAATCAAAGAGGGTAGATCTGGAATCCGGGCCTGAAGGACAGGGAGTAAGACCGGCAGCCATCCGGGAGAATACCAAGCCCGGACCAGCAGTGGAGCAAATACAGACCTCCAGAAATGAACAGGGACAAGTGCGCCAGGAAGAGGTCCGGGTGGAGGGCAGCAACACGGACATTGCCGAGGAAACGGTACAAATGATCGAGGACGAAGCCTACCTCCGTTCCAATACTGAGGCCATCAGCTCCCATTTCCGGGCCACAGGAAGCGTGCTGAACATCCTTGTCTAGAAGAAATCAGAAGGTAGTCCCGTTCACTCCCCACATTTTCCTTTCCACGCCCTCAAAGACGATGTATACCCGGTCCTGGGCCACATCCAGTGCCTGAGAAACAAGGAGACACAACTCCGCAGACAGCTTTTCCGAAAAGGATTCGTCCAGACCAATCCCCTTGAGTTCCATGTATACCGCGGGCTGACGACTGCCGGCAAAAAACATGCGGCATTCGTCCTCCAAAGTAACCATCATGACCTCTTCCGGCTTGCCCAAAACTGCGCACACCCTTTCCGAGGCCTTGGCCATGAATTCATTCGGTCCACTTATTTCCTGATTGGTCATTATTTTTAAGCAGGGCATATAAATCACTCCTTCACCCCATATCTTCCCCTTCCGGACAAGGTACCCTATCCCCGCCACTTTTTGGTGTTTCAATGCAACCCGGGGAGGTTTAAGTTTACCGAATATCTTGCGGGCATGCACTCGGTGCTTTGCATATTAATACAGCCCCGCCAAAAATGAAAAGCCCAAACTCGATACTTACTATTCTTTCCCTACCAAGATCACCTGGGGAGAGACTACCGGGTCCCTCTCCAGTATCTTGCGGAAAAAACGGCGTAGGGCGGAACGGATCCTGTCTTCCATCTTCTGCGGTTCCTGCGGAGAAATATTGTAAAAGACATCCAAAACTATATTCCTCGCCTCTTCCAGGACATGCGCAAACTGCTGCTCAAATATGAAGCCCCGAGAGGAGAGTTCCGGACCGTGCAACAATTCGCCGCTTTCCCTATCGATCACCATGGACACGATAACCAGGCCTTCTTCCCCCAACGCCTGCCTTTCCTTGAGTACTATCTGTCCCACGTCTCCCACGCCCTTGCCGTCCACAAGCACCGATTCGGAGTTGACCCCGTCCTCAAACCGTACATCACCGCTTGCGGACAGAGTAAACGGCTGGCCGTTTTCCACCACTAAGGCCCGCTCCGGCGCGACCCCGCACTCACGGGCAAGACGGGAATGCTTTAAAAGATGCCGGTATTCGCCGTGCACAGGCAAAAAATACTTGGGTTTCACCGCATTGAGCATGGTTTTGAGCTCTTCCTGATGGGCGTGCCCGGAGGCATGAATGGCCCGGACCTTCTCATAGAAAACCTCCGCCCCCATACGGTAGAGGTTGTTGATTACCTTGGTTATCGCCTTGGTGTTTCCGGGGATGAAACGGGAAGACATGACCACTGTATCCCCGGGCTTTATCTTTATCTGCCGATGCTCCCCCAATCCCACACGGGTCAGGGCAGAAAGGGGCTCGCCCTGGGAGCCGGTCATAAGGAGGACAGTCTCGGAGTCTTTCAAGTTACTTGCATCCCGAAGTTCCACATAATTCTCCGAGGAATACTCTATAAATCCAAGGCTTCGGGCCACTTCTATATTTCTGATCAGACTGCGTCCGCTCACCGCAACCTTCCGTCCAAAGCTCCGGGCCAGATCGAATATTTCCTGCATCCTTTGTACGTGACTGGAAAAAAGAGTAACCAGGATTCTGCCCTCGGCCTGCTCAAATATCTTTTGCAGCGATTCCTTGATTTCCATTTCGGTTAGTGCATATCCCTCCCTTTCCACGTTCGTGGAATCGGACATAAGCAAAGTAGCTCCGGAAGAGGCAAATGCGCTAATCCCTTCAACATCGGTCAAGTGCCCCCTCAAGGGATTGCGGTCGATCTTGAAATCCCCGGTATGCACCATCTTGCCTACCGGAGTTTCAATTCCCAGGGCATATCCCTCAATTATGGAATGACAAGCAGAGAAAAAAGAAAAGGAAAAATCTTTCAGTTTGAGCTTCTGCCCAGGCTCCACAGGGCGTAGATAAACGTCATCGACCAAGCCGTATTCACTCAACTTATTACGAATCAATCCCAGCGTGAACTCGGACCCGTAAATAGGGGCATCCACATAGGGCACTAGCCAGGGTACTCCCCCGATATGGTCCTCATGACCATGGGTGAGAATTATCCCCTGTAACTTTTCCTTTCTGCGGAAAATATAATCCAAACGGGGGATGACCACATCCACCCCCAGATGGAAATCATCCGGAAACATCAACCCACAGTCTATCAACACCATGGATTCCTCGGTCTCCAGAGTCATGCAGTTCATGCCGATCTCGCCCAGACCACCCAACGGGGTTATCTTTACCTTTTCTTTCCCTTTTTCCATAACCACTCCATTAAACATTTGCCCCTGATATACAAGGCTCTCCGATACACCGTATGGATCTCTTATATTTTCTCCCCCTGATCTTTTGGGATGCCTTTAACGAGAGGCCCGCGCGTTTTCTTGGTCCTTTAATACTAGGTCGAAATCCCGCGCCCCAATTTTAATTTAGGCGCGGGAAGGGGGCAAGCGTCCCCCCTTTGGCGGGGCTTAGAAAACACCGGGCCGGTAGTTTGGCACCAAAAAAGATCAGGGGGAGAAAAATCCATATCAAACGTCGAGGACCCAAATATACAAAGGGCCATTAATACATTATATTCTTTTTTTTACAACTTATTCCCAACCCGCTAAAAAGTTCTTATCCGGAAATTCAAAAATTTCCGGGTTTAGAAATATCACGTTTCCAGTAACGAGCGTATCTTAATACGTGATCGAATAATTACGAAAATTGACGCCGTTAAAATGGAAAAGGGCCATTTCCGGATGGAAACTAAAAAGCGTTAAGCCAATTGCAATCCCTATAAATTTAACAATTAAAAACAGCAAGGAACAATCCTGATGATCCGGTATGCAGACGCAACTGCAAAAAGTCGAAGTCTGGAGTTAAGTGTACGGATAAAACTTCACAAGTCCCTGATTTTAATTAACAGTTTAACTTGAAACTTGGCACTGCCTGTAAAAACACATTTCTTGCAGGCGCATCTATGCAATTTTTCCCCAAAAATGTCCCGGCGTTACCTGGGCATCTCCTTCGTCAAATGTCCACAAAAAAACCCCAACGGCTGGGGTTGGGGTTTTGTAAAATATTCCGAACGCTAGATAGTTCTTATTCGGAAATTCAAGAATTTCCGGGTTTAGAAATATCGCGTTTCCAATCCGGAAATGATATTTTTTCCTGTTTAACAAGGAAATTAAGTAATCATGAGCGAGCGTATCTTAACACGTGATCGAATAATCACCAAAATTGACACCGTTAAACTGGAAAAGGGCCATTTCCGGATGGAAACTAGATACAGCTCAATGCGCTGAACTCGTCCTGCTTTCCTCGATTACCTTCTCCGCTACATGAGGAGGGCACTCCTCGTAATGATCAAAATCCATGACAAAAGTCCCTTGTCCGCCGGTCATGGAGCGCAGGTCCCGGGCATATTGGAGCATCTCCGCCATGGGCACCTGAGCGTGGACCTCGGTAACCCCGTTGTTCGAGTCCGAGCCCTGTACCCGCCCTCGGCGGCTGGAAACATCTCCGATCACGTCTCCCATATAATCGTCCGGGACATATATAGTCACGCTCATTATCGGTTCGAGCAGGGTGGGGCTGCATTTTTCCGCAGCCTTCTTGAAGGCCATGGAGCCTGCGATTTTAAAGGCCATCTCCGAGGAATCCACGCTGTGATAAGATCCATCGTAGAGGTTGACCTTGAAGTCCACCATCGGATACCCGGCCAAGACCCCTTTCTCTGCGGCTTCTTGAATGCCCTCGTCCACCGCTGGAATATACTGTTTGGGGATTACCCCTCCCACGATGGAATTGACGAACTCGTACCCCTCGCCTCTTCCCAAGGGTTCCAGGGTTATCCAGCAGTCCCCGAATTGTCCGCGTCCGCCACTTTGTTTCTTGTATCTGCCCTGTACATCCGCCTTGCCTTTCAGGGTCTCCCTGTACGGGATTTTCGGAGTCTTGAGTTCCACCCCGACCTTATAGCGCCGCTTTATTTTTTCGGCGGCGGTTTCAATATGCAATTGTCCCATCCCGGAAAGAAGCATGTCCCCGGTTTCCTCGTTACGGCTCAATTTAAGGGTAACATCCTCGGCCAGAAGACGCTGCACCGCAGTAAAAAGTTTATCTTCCTCCCCGCTTTCCCCGGGAGCCAAAGCATAAGAAATTATGGTCGGTCCAAGTTCGGGAAGGAAAAGTCTAAAATTGTCCTTTTCCTCACACAGGGTATCCCCGGTAACAGTTTCCTTTAGCTTGGGCACTCCCACAATAGCGCCGGGCCCGATTTCATCCTTGACGCCTACCTGTTTTTTGCCCTCGAAAAACAAAAGCTGCCCCAGTTTTTCCTTGCTGTCCTTATGCGGATTGGACACCATAGCATCCGGCACCGCTTTTCCGGAAAGCACACGCATGACACTAATCTGGCCGGAAAAAGGATCGGCAAGGGTCTTGAATACAAGACCGGAGAAGGGTTCTTCGGGAGAAGGAGACCTCTCTTCTCCGTTTTCGCCCTGCCAAGGGGCTCGTTGCAGAGGAGAGGGCAAAAATTGCTCCACAGCATCCAGCAGGAACTCGCCGGCCTTGTTTTCCAGGGCCGCACCTGCACAAACCGGCACTAGTTCGCCGTTTTTGACCCCCAGGGAAAGGCCCTTGTAGATTTCCTCAGCCGAAAGTTCGCCCTCTTCCAGATACTTCTCCATGAGCTCCTCGTCGCTTTCGGCTATATTCTCTATGGCTGTTTCCCGCAGTTCCGCCACTTGTTCGGCCATGTCCTCCGGGACATCTGCGCTGTTCACCTTGCCTCCTTCGGAAAAGAAGTAAGCCCGGTCCTCGAGGACGTTAACCACTCCCCGGAAATCGGATTCGGCCCCGATAGGCAAGAACAAAAGCACAGTCTTGATACCCAGGGTTTGGGTAAGGCCGTTGTAGGCCATCCGAAAATCTGCCCTCTCCCGGTCCATCTTGTTTATAAAGACAAGTCCAGGCAATTGAGCAGCCTTGACTTCAGACCACATTTTCTTGGTCAATGGCTTCACTCCGTCCACGGCATCCAGAACAAATATCACCCCGTCCACTGCGCTCAACTGATAGGGCATATCCCCAACAAAATTATTGTCGCCGGGCAAATCTATCAAAAAATGCTGGTTTTTTTTCCATTGGTAATTGGCAAAACCGGGCTGGATACTCCCCCTTCTCTTGATCTCCTCCGGTTCGTAATCCAGGGTGGTAGTCCCCTCCTCAATACTACCCAGCCTGCTAATTTTTCCGGAGTTGTAAAGAAGCATCTCGGCTACGGAAGTCTTTCCCGTACCTCCGTGCCCCACCAAAGCAAAGGTCCTTTGAGTAGATAACTTATCCAGCATTAAACAGCCCCCTTGGTAGAAGATGTGGCGCAACAGCGCTTTTGCTTGTGCTCACGCGGAAACAGTCCTGGACATTTGCACTCTTATATATATACAAACATCCCTTGCCGGCGCTTGCGGTAAGGTAAACCCCGTACATGGACTTTTCCACCCCTAACCGAACAAAAAACGGTTCCTCGACGTTTGATATGGATCTTTCTCCGCCTGATCTTTTGGGATGCTTTTAACGAGAGGCCCGCGCGTTTTCTTGGTCCTTAATATTAGCTTGAAATCCCGCGCACAAATTTTAACCTGGGTGCGGGAAGGGGAGGGGCATCCTCCTTTGGCGGGGCCTGGAAAAACACCGGGCCGGTAGTTTGGCATCCAAAAAGATCAGGCGGAGAAAATATAAAAAATCCACACACCGTGTCGAAGAGCCCCAAAACCCTTAAGAACCGAACGAGACTAATCAGGCTCATAATTCTTCTAAAGATTCTGTTCTATAGGAGGCGGAAATTAAAGTTGTCAAGAAACACCCGTTCAAAGGGATAAAAAAATGAAAAATACGGACAAAACTGCTCTTCTGGATCCGGCCCGGGTGGACTGCCAGGGGAACTGGCTTCTTTGGCCTCGAGAGCCCAAAGATAACATGTTGCAATCCATACAAGAACTGGGACAATTGGAGCCAGTGGTTGTCCGGGAAGGAACTCACCGACCGCTACTTGTCTGTGGATACACGCGGGTAGCTGCTCTCCGTCATCTGCAGCAAAAGGTTGTGGCTGTCTTCCGGGGAATCGACCACCCGGATCTTGCTCTGGCCTATGTGCACAGCAATTCCGGACGTATCCCCAGCCCTGGACAAACTTCCGCAGCTCTGCGCTATTACTGCCGGGATGAAGATCGGCGTCACCTTATGTACCAAGCACTGGACATCCCCCTCGGATCAACCCATTTCCGGCAATGGGAAAACTGGCTGCAGTTAGAAAGCCCGTGGGACCCACTTCTGGACAAAGGACACCTGCCCTTGAAAGCCGCGGACATCCTGGCCGCGCTCACTTCCGCGGACCGAGATGCCTTATTTCCGTTTTTTACCCGGCTTTCCTGGTCCAGAAACAAAGCCCTCCAATTTCTGAACTGGGCCTATGAATCCGGCCGGATATACGGTGAAGCCCCGGCGGAAGTAATCCGGAAAAGTAAATTGCCACAGATTTTGGAGCAAGATCTTTCCCCCAAAGACGCCATTTCCGCACTCCTTCGGGAGATGCAAACAATCCACTCCCCGCATATAACCGCTTTCCGGGAAAAGAAAAACAACATCTGCCGGGAACTCACCGCGGGAACATGCTGGCGGGCGGAACATGCAGATAACCTGGAATCGAAAAAACTGCATATAAGCACGGACATAGCCTCGGCAAGGGAACTGGACCAGAGGGCCCGGGAACTGTCCCAAATGGCGGAATCCGGAGCCTTTGAACTCTGGGATGAGTTCCGGGAAAGCTTCTTGGTCAAAGGCAAAGGAGATGTATGAACGGGTCTTTTAAACTGCCCGGATACCTGCGGAATATAACCCGGGTACTGATGGACGAGGCAATCGTAGACTCCCCGCTTGCGCGGCGCGTGGAGAGAAGGCTGCCCAGCATCGAAAAAGAGATCGTGCCCTCCGGGGAGGAGATGAGACCGGAGGCGGATACCCTCTATCTCAAGAGATACAAGGGGGACTTCCTCCGTTTCTGCCCGGGAACACGGCACTACCGCTGCTGCGGTTACCGCATCGTGCATATCGGAGAAAACTGTCCCCTTGGATGCACCTATTGCATTCTTTCCAGCTATTTTCGGGATAAAAGCCTCAAAGTCTGGGCCAATCAGGAGGATCTCTTCCGGGAACTGGACAAGGCGTTCAGGGCCAACCCCAAACACCTTTTCCGGGCCGGCACCGGGGAATTCACGGACTCGTTGGTCCTGGAGCCCTTAACTTCCTACAGCCGGGATCTCGCTGGATTCATGAACCACTATCCCAACGCTTGCCTGGAACTGAAGTCCAAGGTAGGCGATTTGACCTGGATGGAGGCAGTAACTGACCCGCGACGTATCTTGCCGGCCTGGTCCCTGAACAGCCCCTATATAAGCGGGAAGCACGAAGAGAAGGCGGATTCACTGGAAACCAGATTGGCAGCTGCCGCGGAGTGCACTCGCAATGGCTTTCGAGTATGCCTTCATTTCGATCCCATCATTCACTATCCGGGATGGCAAAAGGGATACGCGAAAACCGTGGAGATGATCTTCGACTACCTCCATCCCGAGGATATAGCCTATCTGAGCCTAGGCTCCTTCCGTTGCATGCCCGAACTAAAAAGCGTGATCCAGCAAGAAAGACCGCAGTGTTCATTTATATACAACGAGTTCATTGCCGGTCTGGACGGGAAAAACCGGCTCTTTCTCCCTCTACGTCTGGAACAATTTGCCTTTATGGTGAATCTTTTACGGGGAAAGGGACTGGACCGGCAGATTTATTTTTGCATGGAATCGGATACCGTGTGGAAAAAAACATTAGGCTACACCCCCCGCGATCTCGGGGGGCTGGACAGACATCTCCTGAACCAGGCATTTTTTTAAAAAAGGAGGAGGGGAATAGCCCCAAAGACCATTATTCCTCTCCCTTTCCCGGTCCGAAAAGCCCTTTCAGGTTGGAAGCGTTGTATTTGGGGCAGCTCTCCTGAAGATAGCATAGTTCGCAACCGCCCCGGTACGGACAGAAAGTCAGGGTAGAGTATTTGTAATTGAGTGCCCCAGCATTTGAATATTCCAGCCCGATACGGGACAAGGATTTCTTGAGTATCTTCTCCGGGCGGGGAACCGGAGCGCAGAGGTGCGTGCCCAGTTCGGGGAGGACCTGGCGCAGAGCGCCCATGATCATGGTCTGGGCCAATGCCTGGCGTCGAAACCCCACTTCCGGACTTTCTTCCCAGATCTCCTCCAGTTCCCGTTCCACCTTTTCATCCAGATAGATGGCCAGATAGCCCTTCTTCCGTCCCAAGCGATACACGTTCAGACCGGAGGACATCCTTTCCCACTGCGGTATCAATTCCACAGTTTCCCTGCCTTCCATACCGTTGACTTGGGCCAGTAACATATACATTTCCAAATCCATGGGAGGATGGATCTGCAGTTTTTCCGCTTCAAGTAAAGCCATACTTATTTCCTTATAATTATTCGGTTAATTTTTCCTCTACCCTTCCGGACCACCGGCAAACGGAGCAATAAGAAACCCAAGCATTCACGCAAGCTGTCTGCCCACATTGGACACCGGGGATAGTAACTCAAGGATCTCCGACACAGCGTGTGGATTTTATATATTTTCTCCTTTTGCTCTTTTTGGAGGCATCTGCAAAAAGTCCAGATCCGGAGTTAAATGTACAGGTTATATTGTGCAACCATCTGATTTTACTTAAAACTTAACAACTTAAAACTGCCTGCAAAAATTTGTTTTTTGCAGGCGCCTCTTTTTGGATGCTTTTAACGAGGGGTCCGCGCGTTTTCTTGGCTCCCGCAGCCAAATTTTAATTTGGGTGCGGGAAGGGGAGGGGCATCCTCCTTTGGCGGGGCCTAGAAAACACCGGGCCGGTAGTTTGGCATCCAAAAAGATCAGGCGGAAAAAATCCACATCAAACGCCAAGGACCCATAATTCAAAAGCTCTGAATGGACTTCGCAATTACCGGAAACAGGCCCATTAGACAACCGCAAAATTCGCACCGACCGCCAATATATCACCCCCTGTTTTAAGCTTGCCTCCAGGCAAATATTCCCTTAAAAAGAATTGTATTTCGAGGGTTGATTATTTTCCAGGGGGCAAGCCAATATCCCCCAAAGGCAATCAAAAGGTGCACAGATGGAATCCCGGGATCCCAAATCTTCTATGTCCTCAGAACTGGAACAGCTGGAAAACGAACTGGTCCGGCTAATAAGCCGCAGGACCAAGCTTCTGGGCAATATCTCCCGTAAAAGACGAGAACGCAAGGAGAGCCTGACCGACCCCCAGCTGGAAAAAAATTTGTGGAAAAAATGGAAGACCACTGCCCAATCCGGGAATAAACGGATATACAGGCAGCTCTTCAATCAGTTGAACAACCTGGCCTATTCCCACGCGGAAAAGCCCCAGGAAAAGCCGTTCTGCCTCTACCCCAGCCAACGATCCCTGAATATCAGCATCCCCGGACCCAAGGAATCGCTTGAGACACGCCTGTACACCATGATAGCGACATGCACTCCGGGTATAAGGACTATAACCGACTACCCCTTAAACGATATACACGTGGAATTTATAAAAGCACTCAACCAGTGCAAGGCAAAGCTCTCCTGGGAAGAAGACACCCTGCACAGCCAGGAGGCGGGACTGGATATGGACGGCGTCTCTGTATATGTAGGCAGCGACGAGTTCAACCTCTTTCTCATGCTTGCTCTAGGGGTAGGACGATCCTGTGTGGTTCGCTTCAACTGCTCCGCCAGCCTCAAAAACAGAAACCTGAATTTTTTACAGCCGGTATTACAGGAAATGGGAGCTCGGCTGAATTTCATTGAGCCCAAGACGTATACTCTGCCTGCCAAACTGGAGGCTTCAGGTATTTTCCCAGAGCATATCACCTTTCCCGCGGATGGGGATCCCATGTTTCTCCTGGCCCTTATTATGGCCGCAAGTACTTATTCCAAACCGCTGCAGATCCGTTTTCCGGAAGACATGCTTCCGGCACAAGCCGTAAACTGCCTGGATATAATGGAAAACTGCGGAGTATCTCTTGAACGTTCTGCGCAAAGCATTAAGATCGACCCCTCTTCCCCTGTTTTGCCTCGGTCCCCGGAAATCCAGTTGGACCCGATATTGTCCGGATACCTCTTGGCTATGCCCCTTTTCTGCAAAGGTACGGTCCATCTTACCGGTAGCTGGGCACAATGCCCTCTAAGCGCCGCTGTACTGGATCTTTTGCATCATAGCGGATTAAAAACCGAAATAGGGGAGAAAGAAATAAAGTCCACCCCGGGCACACCGCCGCAGGAAAAGGTGCTGGACATACGCGAATTTCCCCGTCTGCTCCCCCTGGCAACGGCTCTGGTGGCAGGTATAAAGCAGGAGGGTTCCATTTTCGTGGATACAGCGGAAGCCGATGTAACCACGGCCGGGGAATGCCTGGAGACCCTGGGGATATCCTGCAAGGTCTATCCCAACCGTCTGGAATTGGCCCCGGCCAATACCGCACCGCAAAAAGACCCACCGTGGGAATGCCCCACCCCCCTGTGGGGACTCTCCTACGCCCTTATCTCTTTTACCTACCGCGGACTGTGCCTGGCCAACCCGGGTATTCTGACCAGCATATGGCCCCGGTTCTGGAAAATATTCATGTCTTTGCCCGAACCGCAGAAGCAGATGCAGACCCCAAGCAATGAAGGGGAAAAGACACAGAGGAGGCGAATTATTGTCCGATGAGATAAAACAGCTGCAAAGGGAAGTCGAGGACTTGAACGTGCAAAAAACCTCCTGTGCGGCCAAAATAGACGAACTGCGCAATAGCGAGGACCCGCAAGCCGGGATATTCCACCATCAGGAGATATTCTCCCTGCAGCAGGAAAAACTGCGTTTACAGGTGGAGCTTGAATTCCGGGAAAAAAAACTGAATCGGCTAAGCATGGAATAACGGATGGCTTCAAGTACAGGTATAATCGGTCCGGCCCGGGCACTGAAGAAGATATCTGAAGCCTTGGGGGAAAAAAGTTCTGTGTGGCCTCAACTACAGGTGGCCGCACTAACTTACACCGACAACCCTCCGAATGTGGGGGACTGGCCCGAATATTCCTCCTGGCAGGAAATGCTCTCCAGACACTCCCTGAATGTAGTGCTCAATCTGTGTGCCGATAAAGATATAATCATGGAGCTGCGTTCCGGTTTGCCGGCCGAGGTGCATCTTATGGAAGAGACCCCGGCCCAGTGGCTGCACGCCCTGTTTCGCACGCACAAGGTCCTGCTACAGAAACAGGCCACCAAGAGCAGGCTCTTGCAACAGACCCTGGATGCCCTGCCCTTCCCGGCCATAATGTTCAGCCCCAAGGGTTTGGTCCAGCACTGGAATACCCATTGCGCCAGATTAACCAATGTGCCTGCGGAGAAAGTCCTTCGGAAATACAAAGTGGGGCAGTCCTTCTAT
This sequence comes from uncultured Desulfovibrionales bacterium, assembly GCA_964398785.1. Taxonomy (GTDB): domain Bacteria; phylum Desulfobacterota; class Desulfovibrionia; order Desulfovibrionales; family Desulfonatronovibrionaceae; genus CAYNNQ01. The sequence goes on from CAYNNQ010000003.1 coordinate 119,972, forward strand.
CGGGAAGAGCGCCCCTTGCTCGGGCAAATAATACTGGAGGAGAACGACCCACAGCAAATCACCGCCATGTTTGACTCTCCGGATGTCGAAGTCACTCCTATGGAAAACGGAGTGCAGGTTTTCGGATATGTACAGTTGCGCGGACGTCTCCCAGGCTACTATTTCATCACTGCCCAGAGGATCGTAAAGGAGGATCGGATTCTGGGATCGCTGGAGCTGATCCAGGACATGAGCGCCGTCTCCATGCTCAAGACCCAGCTAAAGGAGCACCAGGAAACCCTGCGCCTGATGATGACCAACCTTCCCTTCCCCTTGCTAAGCACTGATCTGCAGGGAAAGATACGCTTCAGCAACTCCGCCGCCCAAAAAAACTTTATGCAAAAACTGAGGCCGGAATCCGGAGAGGACACTACCAATATCCTGACCTATCTGGGGCAGGCCTTGAGTCAGGAGGATATCCAAAACCTTGGCCAATGGTTGGAGGATACGGCGATAGAAAGCAATCCTTCTCGCACCCTGTCCCTAGATATCAAGGATTCCCTTTGGGAAATCACCTGTATCAAGAGCGGAGAAAACGAATCCGAAAATGCCCTATGGGTCCTGCGCAACATAAGCGAAGAGGAAAACGAGGAAAGGCTTAGCACCGCTCTGGCTTTTTCCGGAGCACTCAGCCATGAACTGGCCCAGCCTCTGACCGCCATATCCAACTCCGCCCGTCTTTTGGCCCGTACCGAATCCCGGGACCAGGAAAGGATTCAAAAGCACAAGGACATCCTGGAAAAAGAAAGCGAGAGAGTCATGCAGGTGTACCGCAAGTTACAAAACCTGACCTCGTATAAACTCCAAGGGTATCTGGACACCCAAATCATGGACTTGGACCACTCTTCGGAAGAGCTCTTCCCCTTTAAAGACTCAGGAGAAAACGAATGAATCTGACTCGCAAGATAATCAGTGCCCACATGAGCGGGGAGGAAACATCCCCAGGCGAAGAAGTCGGCTTAAAGATAGATCAGACCTTGACCCAAGACGCCACCGGCACCATGGCCTGCCTGCAATGGGAATCCATTGGCCTGGAACATGTACGTACCGACCTTTCCGTAAGTTATGTGGATCACAACACCTTACAGATGGGATTCAAAAATCCGGACGATCACCGCTACCTGCGTAGCGTGGCCCAAAAATACGGCATGGTCTTTTCCCCACCAGGAACGGGCATATGTCATCAGCTGCATCTGGAAAACTTTGCCCGTCCAGGAACCACTCTGCTTGGGTCGGACAGCCACACTCCAACAAGTGGCGGAGTCGGTTCTCTGGCCATGGGAGCCGGGGGACTATCCGTGGCCCTGGCCATGGCTGGGGAGCCGTATACCATAAGCATGCCCCGGGTGGTAAACGTCAGTCTGCACGGCCGGCTGGAAGGCTGGGCCTCGGCCAAGGACATTATACTTTACCTGCTAACCCGAATCAGCGTAAAAGGTGGAGTGGGGAAAGTCTTCGAATACACTGGTCCGGGCGTGAAGGCATTGAGCGTTCCGGAACGGGCAACCATTACCAATATGGGGGCGGAACTAGGGGCTACAAGCTCGATATTCCCTTCGGACGAGAACACCCACGCTTTTTTGAAAGCCATGGGACGCGAAGAGGATTTCACTCCCTTGGGCCCCGACCCGGAAGCGGAATACGAGGAAACCATGGAGATAGATTTGTCCCGGATACAACCCATGGTGGCCAAACCGCACATGCCGGACCGAGGCGTCCCGGTCTCCGAACTCGAGGGGAAACAGGTAGACCAGGCGGCAATCGGATCCTGCACCAACTCCTCGTACGCCGATCTCAAAACCGCGGCCCGGGTCCTCTCCGGAAACACCAAGGCCGACCATGTGGATCTTTTGATCTCCCCCGGGTCCAAGCAGGTACTGCAGATGCTTATGCACGAAGACCTGGTCTGGCCCATGCTGGATGCCGGGGGAAGGCTTCTGGAATGTGCCTGCGGGCCGTGCATCGGCATGGGTGGTTCCCCGGTTAGCTCCGGGGTGAGCGTGCGTACCTTCAACCGCAATTTCGAAGGACGCAGCGGGACCAAAAACGCCGGGGTATATCTGGCCAGCCCGGCCACGGCTGCATTTTCCGCTTTGCACGGCCGCTTTTTGGCCCCGGATAAATGGGGAAAACCCCTCCCCCGTCCCGAACTTCCGGCCGATCCGCCAAGTATCAGGCATATGTTCGTTTTTCCCGAAGAATGCAGCCACACCGAGGTAGAACGCGGGCCGAACATAGTTCCCTTGCCCCAGTTCGATGCACTCCCCGAACAGTTTAAGCTCCCGGTGAGTCTCAAGGTGGCCGACGACATAACCACCGACCATATACTGCCCGGAGGGGCGGAAGTCACTTCCCTGCGCTCCAATATCCCGGCCATAAGTCGATACGTTTTTTCCAGAGTAGACGAAGATTTCGTTAATCGCGCGGAGAACAGTGGCTCAAGTTTGATTTTGGGGGGAGAAAATTACGGGCAGGGCTCCAGCCGGGAACACGCCGCGCTAGCTCCCCGTTACCTGGGAATAAGGGCGGTTGTGGCCAAATCTTTTGCCCGCATTCATCGAGCCAATCTGGTAAACTTCGGCATCCTTCCGCTTACATTAGCTGATGGCCGGGAATACGAATACATCTCTACCGGGGACGTACTGCACATTGACTGCAATCGACTCCTACCGGGGGAAGAATTGCCAGCGAAAAGCGATTCCGGCCAGGAAATACTTATAAGCAATGATTTGACGCGGAAGGAACTAGGGGTTATCAGAGCTGGCGGCCTGCTGAACTCAGTCAAGCATAAAAAATAAATAATACGGTTAGGAGATATACATGCTCGATTTTATGCGGAAAAACGCCCAATCGTGGGGCGTTAAACTACTTTTTGGTCTGATCGTGGTTGTCTTTACCTTTTGGGGGGTAGGCAGTTTCCGGAACAATCAGGGGGCTATCCTGGCCAAGGTCAACGGTGAACCCATAAGGATCAAGGAATTCAAAAGGGCTTACGACAGGACACGGCAAAAGATGCGCAACCAACAGCCCAATCTAGACCGGGAAAAAATCCGGAAGATGGATTTGAAAAACCGGGTGTTCAACCAACTGGTTTCTTCCAGGTTGCTGGGACAAAAAGCCCGAGAGTGGGGATTAGCAGTGTCTCCTGAGGAGTTGCGCAAAAACATTGGGCAGATATCCGCCTTTCAAAACGAGGACAAAAATTTCGATCCGCAGAGATACAAGGCCGTACTCAAATCCAACCAGCTTTCTCCGGGCCAATTTGAACAGAATATGGCCCACAATCTCTTGATGCAGAAAGTCCGCTCCCTTGTACAGACACCTGCCCGGCCCGACCCGGAAGAAGTACAGGATTTCTACAATTACGCCCAGAGCAAGGCCCGGGCGGAATATATCCTCTTCAAATGGGACAGCTACAAGGACCAGGTGGATATTAGCGAAAAAAGTATTAAGAAGTATTACCAAAACAACAAAAAACGCTTTCGGATTCCGGAAAGGATAAAAATATCCTACTTAAAAATTACTCCTGGCTCAATTGCGGACAAAGAATCCATTCCCGCAGAAGAAATCCGTACCTACTATAAGCAACACAAGAAGGATTTCCATCGTCCGGAGAGGGTAAAGGCTCGGCACATCCTTATTGAGACACCGAAAAACCCCACGGAGGAAGACCTTAAAAAGGCCCGGCAACGGATAACCAAACTTCGTAGCAGACTGGACAAGGGCAAAGACTTCGCGGAAATGGCCCGTCAATACTCGGACGGACCCAGCTCTGCAAAGGGCGGGGACTTGGGCTGGTTCAGCCGAGGGGACATGGTCGAATCCTTTGAAAAGGCCGCATTTTCCCTTGAGACGGGTAAAATAAGCGAACCGGTACAAACCCGTTTCGGGCTGCATCTGATCAAGGTACAGGATCGCAGAGAAGAAGGAACAAAGCCATTTACCGAAGTCCGCGATGACATCCGGGAAAAACTGGCACGTCAAAAAGCATCCGACCGGCTTCCGGACACAATAGACACTGCCCTGGAGATGCTTTTGGACACGGGCAGCCTGCAGAAGGTTTCCAACAATATGGATCTAAAGATCCAAAAAAGCAAGCCTTTTACCCAATCCAGTGGACCGTCGGGACTGAGCCTGGACAAGAAGAATATAAAACAACTGTTCTCGATGCCCGAGGGGCAAATCACGCAAACCCCCATAATGTTAGAAGACGGATATGTATTGGCCCGAGTAGACAAAAAACTGTCCCCCCGGCCGAAAAAACTGGACAAAGTTAAACCCCGGATCAAATCCATCCTTATACGCAAACAAGCCATGTCCATTGCCCGGACAGAGGCGGAAAGCGCTTTGCATGAATTGAAACAAAGCTCGGGGAATTTGCCGGGAAAATACCGGGAACGTGTCCGTGAAACCGAAAAATTCGGACGTAAGGGATCCATACCCGGACTGGGCATGAATCCGGATCTGGTGGAAAAGCTGTTTTCCGCTAAAAAAGGCAAATGGCTGGAGTCCCCCTTCCAAATCCAACAGGGCTATATCCTGGCCCGGGCCAAGGAACATATCCAGCCAACTAAAGAAGAATTCCAGGCCCAGAAGAAATTCTGGATCTCCACCTTTGCCCGGATGGAAAGACAAAAATTCCTGCAGGCCTTTATACAGCAGTTAAGGGAAAAGGCGGAAATCGAAGTTATAAATCCCAAGATTCTTAAATACTAGCCCGAAATCTAGCATCCAACCCAAAAAAAGGGCCGCTTCTAAAGCGGCCTTTTTTTATTTAAAAAAATCAGAGACTTGTAAGATATGATCTATACGGTTTAACTCCAGCCTACAACTTTTGCAACTGCATCCTTCAAGGTAAGTGCCACAAAACGGGCATAATATCCAATGCGTGGAGCTTTTCTACAATCTGCATGATAATGAAAATCCAGAAAAACCACATCGCATCCCAAAAAACCCGGGTAAACTTGCGGGCATAGAGCTCATACACATCGGGCTGCTCCAAAAGGGAAAACCGGGGCAGATAACGGGGTACAGCACTTGCATATTCCCGAAATGCCTTACCGTGCTTTCGTTCCAGCTTACGCTCCTCGGAGCGGATCACGAAAGGATAAAAACCCAGGAAGGCCAAGATGATCAAGCCGAAAATCACTATGTTTTTGGAGGCCAGGCCCAATCCTACCGCCCCGATCAGACTAAAAAAATAGAGGGGATTCCTTGTGGCGGAATAAGGTCCAACTGTAACCAGTTCATCTGTTTTGCGCCCATATATATATACTGAGCTCCAGATGCGGCCGAACGCCCCAACCACGACAAGGGCAAGCCCTGCCAGCCCGATAATTTCGTCCAACAAGCCGGAAGTATCCCACGAGGGCCCGGAAAACAAAAAAAATAAAAAGACAGCAATTGCAAATATCCGACTAAGCAAAATCCGGTGACTAGCTATAAAGCTCATGTGTATTCCTCTAATGCACTTGCTTCAATGTCCTAAAAAAAGGAGGAAGTTTTCGGGGCTCTGCACAAAAATCCCATCCAGTACCCCTAAAAAATGTATCTTGTACAAAAACTGTACCCAGCTAGATGTATTACAAAGCACTGTCAAGGCAAACAGAGGCATCTGCAAAAAGTCGAATGAAGGAGTTAGACACACAGCTTAAACCTTGTAACTCTTTGATTTTACTTAAAACTCTCAAATTAACACTTAACACTGCCTGCAAAAATTTATTTTTTGCAGGCGCATCCAAACACGGAATTAAGGCGCTATTCCAACGACTGTGGGTATTCTCCGCCTGATCCTTTTAGATATTTTCTCGCAGGAGGAGGCAAGCATCCCCTTTGTCAGCGGAGCAGAATCATACACGGGGTCTTTCTTGACAACTCCCCGCAAAAACTTGAAAATGAAAATATGAAGCGACGCAGGTTTATAAGATTTACCCTTCTCTCTCCTATAGTCCTTAGCATAGGATGCAAGGCATCCCATGTACGCCGAACCATCAGTGCAGGGAGACATCTCGCCCATGGCTCTGTAGGCGGCGCAGCAGTCGCGGCTGTGCCGGGTACCGGGGTTGCTGGAGTGGACAGCTTTGTCCGGGAGCAACTCAGCAGGATGGTGGAGAAGCTTGCACAAGAATGGGGAGACGAAAAGGTACCCTCAAACAAGGAATACGTGAAGTACACGGACGACTACCGGACCAGAGCGATCGTGAACTTCCAAAGCGGAAATATCCGCGTGGAAACCCTGGAGAGCGAAAACCGCAGGGAAAAGCTAAAGACGGCCATTGTCCACACTCTTTTAACTCCCCAAGACCCTAGGCAAGTGGACCTTTTGTCAGATGAACAGGTAGAGATCGGTGAAAAGCCATTTTTATACAACCTGGTGCTGGACCAGGACAACAAGCCAGTACGGTGGGAATGGCGGGCCAAGCGGTATGCCCGCTATCTCCTGCGCAACTCCAGTCAACAGGACACCTACAACGACAGAAGAAGATTTTTTGTCCAATTTGAGATGGTCAAGGACCATGCAAGGGAGCAGCAAAGACAATACAAGGAACATGTACACAACAGCGCCCAGCGATTCCGAATAGACCCCTCGCTCATATACGCAATAATCGAGGTGGAAAGCAGCTTCAACCCCTATGCAATAAGCCATGTCCCGGCCTATGGACTAATGCAGATCGTGCCCCAAACCGCGGGCCGCGATGCATACCAGCTTATCTACAACCGCAAGGGCACTCCCAGCCGAGAGTATCTGTTCCAGCCGGCCAACAACATACAGATGGGGACGGCTTATCTGCATATCCTTTCCAGCAAATACCTGGATGAAATCCATAATCCCCAGACCAAGGAGTACTGCGTTATTGCCGGATACAATACCGGCAGCGGCAACGTGCTGCGCACTTTTGACTCCGATCGGGACAAGGCCTTTTCCCGAATAAACTCCATGTCCAGCCAGCAGGTCTACAAATACCTGGTGCGCAATCTCCCCTACAGCGAGACACGGGATTATCTCCCCAAGGTAACCCGGGCAAAGCACAACTACGCCTAAAATATTAGTTTTCGCGCTGTATTTTCCCGCTTTGCAAACTGAACTCGGCTGCTTGAGAAGAAACGCTCCTAAAGATTTCCATGGTCCGGGGATGGCAGGTAAAGTACAGGACCTGATTGTAGGCGGCCATTTCGGCTATTGCCTTGGCCGCGTTCTCAGCTCGCAAGGAATCGAAATTGACCAGGATGTCGTCCATGACCACCGGCAAGCGATCCTCCTGCCGGCCGGCGTTATCAATATATCCAAAGCGAAGGGACAGATAAAGCTGCTCCGCTGTCCCCCTGCTGAGCTCCTCCGGAGCTCTCGATCTGCCCTCTGAATCCACAGCATAAACAGTGTTTTTCCCCAGGGGAGCAAAAACCCCAGTATACTCGCCTCCCGTAATTCGATCCAGATACTCTCCGGCAGTTTTCACCACCTGGGGCTGCTGCTCTTTCTCGTACTTTTCCTTGGCACTGCGCAGAAGATACTCGGTCAGCGCATATCTACTCCACTGGGAAACCTGCTCGTGCAAGTCGGCTATTAGAGATTCCTTCTCCTGGCGCAGCCGAAAAACCTCATCCGCTGAAGCCAGCCGGTCCCTTTCCACCTCTAGTTCCCCACTTCTTTTCATATCCTTCTGTCGCTGATTTTCCAGCTCTTCTATCTCCGTGTTCAATCGAGGTATTTCCTCTTTTAGATCTTCCAGTTCCCACTTGGCAAACAAGTCTTTTATCCGGTCTATATCGCTTTGCCCCGTTCCCCGCATCAGTCTCTGGTCCAGAGTCTGCAGACGCTGCAAAACGTTTTCTCTGGCTTCCCTGTTTCGTCCCTTGCTAAGGAACTCCTCTTCCTCGTTTACCCGCGCAGTTTCCAAAAGTGAGTTCAACTCCCCGGTTTTGCTCGCAATATCGCTGTCCAATTCCTCCAAAAGTTTTTCCTTGTCTTTCAACTCCTTCCCTAGCTCCTGGTATCTAGCCGCATTGCTTCGAGCAGCGTCCAACTCCTGGACGAGGCCATGGACAAATACGAGAATATTCCCCTCCCCCGGCGCATCACGGCCAAGGCCCTCTGCTAGCTGAGCACACCTGTGGACATATTCCGTTCTAAAGTCTTGTAAATGCTTTTTCTTATCCTCCAGTTCAGCTATCTCCCGGATAACGCCTTGCGCTTTTTCAATATCAGCTACTGCCTCTCTGGCCAGCTCCGGAGAAAGCCCGGTGTCCAAGCCTATTTCCTGCAGATAATTCCTCCAAGTTCTCTTTTCCTCCTCCAACTCATTTCGAATGCTGCCCAGCTTTTGCTCGGCCTTCTCCACCTCTGCCTTTAGCCGGGAATGCTCCCCTGCCAGCCGGTCCCGCTCCTTTACCGCCATCTGGCGTTCATTGAGCCTTTCCTCTTCCCGTTCCACCCTCTGCAAGAAATTATCTGCTGCGGAAAGGACATCTTCTCTATTTTCAGCGGAAACTTCCCGGCCCTCCGAGGTCCTTCGTACCCGGGCCGCAAAATCGCGGAGAAAACCACGCAGATGCTCCGCTCTCCCTTCAGTCTCCTGCAAACGTCCCAATTCCGCCCGTGCCGTATCCACCCGGTCCAGCAACCTGGCAACAACATCCGGTTCCGGTTCATTGCAAAGTCCCCTAGCAGCGGTCTGGCTATTCCACGTGGCACGCCTCTTATCCATATCCTCTAACCGCTTTTTCTTCTCCTTTTCGAGCTCCTCCATCCTCTGTCCCAGTTTTCCTTCCTCGCGGGTCGCATCTTCCATCTCATCTTCCAGTCTTTTAATGCGCTGCAAATCCTCGCGGGCCTGCTCCAGATCAGCATCCAGAGATTCCGGGGTACTCTCGCTATTCAGGCCCAGTTTAAGTTCCAGGGCGCGGATCTTTTTTTGTAAATCTTCTTTGTTCTCTTCTAGCCTTTGGAGTTCACTTTGCAGTTCCGATGCCTTCTCCCGGTGGATCTCGGACTGCCGGTCTGCCTGCCTAGCCAAACTGCGGGCAGTATGCTTTCTGCTCACGAGCAGCATCCACCCCCCCAGGCCCAAAATTCCAAGCAAGCCACCCGGAATCCAGGAAGCCTGCCAGGGAAATGTATCGCCCCACCCCAGGCCAAGGAGAGCAAGGCCCGCAATAAAAAAGAGCGTGGAAAAAAGCGGTAATTTCCAATCCTTATGGGCATCAAGCCGACTCTCTTGTTCTCCTTTCACGTCCAGTTCGCTAATTCGGGCTTGCAGCGCCTCTTCCCGAACTTGCGCAGTACGCTCTTCCGCCTTTTTTTGTTCTAGCTCCTTAAGTTCCCGGGAAACCTGCCGAATCTCATCAAAGGATTTAAACCGCGGCCGGGGGATAGTGGAATAATTTCCCTGTAATTCCTCCTTTTTATCCCGGATATCCCTTAGCCTCTCCTTACAGGATTCTATGTTTTGATCCAGATGGGCAACTTCGCCCTCTATTTGCGCGAATCGTTTCCGGAATTCTTCCACTTTCTCCCTTGTCTGCAGGGAGGTATCAAAATTGTACAGGTCCTCCCGCCCCCACCCGGGATTTATCTCCAGCAAAAAACGGTTGACTTCCTTTCTTCCCCGCTCGCATTCCTCCTCGCGCCGAGGCAGTTCCTCTAAGCACTGGACAAAACGGTCCCGATCGCGTTTTAGCCCCGCCGCTAAATCCCGATCCCAGTCGCGTTCCGCGGACCCCAAAGCGGCAACATTTTTTTCCGCCTCCTCCAGGGCCTCGAATGCTCGAGAAAGCTCTTCTCTACGGTTTTTCAAGTTACTACTAGCCTTCTCTACCTCCTTTTCCCCTTCCGATAGAGAGCCCTGAAAACGAGTAAGCTCCTCCTCCACTTTCAAAGAACAATCAAAGTTCTGTATCCTTTCATTGTTCCAGTCCCCGCCCAGTCGCCGAACAGTGGCAATGACATTTTCCTGCCGGGACTTTATCTCCGGCTCCAGCCTGGAGATCTCCTCCCCGGCCTGGGAAAAGGGACGCTTGTCTTCGTCCAAGCTTCGGATATCCTGTTCCCGGGCCAAAAGCTCCCGATCCGGAGATAGGTTCTCCAGGCGCGTACGCAAGCTATCCATCTTTTCCACAGACTGTCTTCGACTGTCCGCCAATTCCTCCAGCCGGCGCTTGATACGTTCATATCTTTCCATCCCGTTTTCCGGGAACTCGCCCACCTCCGGCAGTTCTTCCAGCTTACGGACAAGCCCCAAACGTTCAGTCCACTCCTCCCACAAGGAACGTAACATCTTCAGGCTTTCCAGACGAGCCTGCAATGAAGAAAGCCTCTCTTTGCGGGTTTCGTTCTCAGCCAGGATCTCTTCCAGTTCGCGGACTATCCGCTCGTAGGCCTCTATTTCCCCTGAAGACTGGTTTATTTCCTTTTGCGTATCCTCCAGTTTTTTTACCAAGCGGTTTATTTTCTGGTTCTGCCCGCGCGGCTTGAACAACTTTTCCCTGCTCACGGCCATGGATCCCAGTATATCCGGCAAAGAAGAAATTCCGGCTCCCAGCCCGGCACTGTATATGGCATCCTTGACCCTGTCGTTGCTCAAGGTCTCCATGGTTTGCAGCTCACTGAGGCTGAAGGCGTAAACATTCTTGAATACTTCGCGGTTAGTTCCGCCCAATATCCGGGCCAGGACCTCGGGGGGAAGGGGTTTGCCTTCCCCGGAGTACAAGTTCAAACTCCCTCCCTTGGGTCCAGGGACGCGATCCATAAGCATACGGCCCTGTGTCCAGCTGAACACATCAAGGGTTCCGCCACCGTCCCCTCCTCTCAACGGGGGATAGGTCTTTTCCCGGCTCCGCTTGTCCGGGAATCCGAACAATATATCCCGAATGAATCCCAGAAAGGTGGACTTTCCGGCTTCATTGTCCCCCAGAAAAACGCACAGACCGGGGGAAATATTCTGCACCCGGCACTCATTGAATACACCGTACCCGCGTATGTTGACTCCCTGCAAGTGCATATTGAAAGGCCTTACTCCTCTTGCCCCGGTTCGAGCTTATCCAAGGCCAGCAATTCTGATTGGCGCAGAAGTTCTTCAGCTTCCTCAGTAGACAAACTGGACAAAAACTTCCTCGCCCGACGGTGACTGAACAGATCGGACAAGACCTCCTCCAACAGGAACTGCGCCAGATCCTTTCTTTCTCTTAGGCTTCGTGCCTGGGTAAGTACCTGGCCTAGAAAGTCGTGCTTTTCGCGCCGCTCTTCCAGATCAATATCCGGGGCGGTATTAACCTGTACGTCCTTGATCCATACCGGAGGCTGATTTCCGGTGGTCTGCTCCCGCAAACGGTATAAAAAATCATCACGGCTTTCCTGGGAGCTCAAGAAACCGTGAACCGGCCCCCTTCCGTATAAAGAGACTCGACATACTATTCCCCGTGTACCGGCGTTAGCCTGTTCCTGCTCCACCGCTGCCAATACCTTGTCCTCAAGCTGATCCAACTTGTCCACTGACCCCGCATCCACGTCCACCCAGGACCAGCGAAAAGTATCCAGTGGATGAAATACCGGGCTTATCTCCCCGCCGGCATGCACATGCACCACATAACAGCCCCGGGGACCGTTTTCTCGAATATTAAGCCCCTGGATGTTACCCGGATAGACAACATGGGGAGATTCGCACCATACACCGCCTTTATGTATATGGCCCAGCGCCCAGTAATCCATTCCGGCATACAGAAGGTCGTTCCAGTCACACGGGGCATAGGGCTCGTGGCCGGTATTCCGGCCCAAATTACAGTGTAATAGACCAACTTGAAAAGTCGCGTTGTCCCCGGAAGAGAACTTTCGGGCCAAATTACGGGTCTCCTTCGTTCTCATATGGCTTGCCCCGTGGATCAGGGCCAGGGTTTGCCCCTCCCGAACAAAAGAAAAAGTCTGCGGCTCATCCGATTCAAATACCCAGACATTATCCGGCCATTGTATGGCCTGAGGGGCGGACCCCAGAGGATCATGATTGCCGTGTGCAACATAGACGCAAACCCCGGCTCTCGAAAGCTCATTCAGCCCGTCCCGGAAGCGGAGCTGGGCCAGAATGCTGCGATCCTCCTGATTATAAACATCTCCGGCTATAAGAAGAAAATCGGCCTTTTGCTCTACACACAGGTTCACCAGGCTTTCCCAGGCTTCAAAAGTGGCTTGCCGCAGACCGCGTCCAAATTCCGGAGAATCCATACTCAGGCCGCTAAAGGGAGCATCCAGGTGTAAATCCGCGGCATGGACAAAACGAAGTGGCTGCATTGCATTAATCCTTGTCTGCACATTTTATTTTTCCGGATGCCGGGGCCAAAACAGAGTTCTGCTCAGCATCCTCTTGATCCGGGAAACTAAGAGCCCCCACCTTTTCCCGGGCCGGAAGTCTTTTTATGTTATATTCCAGGCTAAATGCCTCGCTCTTGGTTAGACCTTTCCTTACAGCTGCGAGCTTAACCGGAAGGCGCGCTCTTGTATATCTCGAAGCCGTTCCCTGACCATGCTTTTTTAGCCTATTTTGCAGATCCTTGGTTACACCACAGTACAAGGAGCCATCCGCGCATTCCAGCAAATATGTCTGCCAATCTCTTTCCATTCGATTCCTCTCCCCCTTGCCGGATCTTTTGTATCTAAAAACAATCAGTCCCGGTTTATTTAGTTGTTTTGCTTCATTCGGAATTGGAATATCCCCGGGTTTTATATAAGTTGGTCAAA
>CAYNNQ010000004.1:0-62942 GCA_964398785.1 uncultured Desulfovibrionales bacterium
TCAGATCAGCCCCGCTCAGATCGGAATTTTGCAGGTTGGCTCCGTTCAGGTCCCATCCCTGGAGTTGAATGTTCTTGAGATCGCAGCCCGAACAGCTGCCGAGTTTCTCCAGATTTTTCAGGGCGCTCTGCGTGAAGGCAAAGGCCGGCACGGACAGGGTCAAAAAGCAGAGGGCAAGGACAGTGGATTTCAATATGCGGCTAATCATGGTTTCCTCCCAAGGTTTGTGTGTTACGTGTTGAAATAAGTCTTAAAATTATTGAAACACGAATATTGTTTCCTGCAATGATAAATTTTAGTGTGTTTTCGTGCAATTTTTTGCGCTCTTTGTGCAGTTTATGGCGTAAGGTTATGCATTAAGGTGAATAACACGTTGATTTGCTACATTTAGTTGGTTATAAAATCAGGATCGATTGCCATAAAATGATGGATATAGTTATATTCATTATCGTATAGCAGATTTATGAAATGGTTGCATGTCTGCTTTTTGGTGCCAAATATCAACCAGTTAAATTCATAATTTTTCATATCAGCTGGAATGTTACCCTGACACTTGCACTGGTAATAAGATGTTCTAATAATGTAGGATGCCTTATCTATGCAGGTGCATTCTCTTTTAAGACCTTTTGATCCAGTTGATTTTTCTAATTCAACCTTAAAGTCATCACTATCTTGAGATATGGATTTGATGGTACATGAAAATTTTTCATATCCACATGAGGATCTGTCCTCAGTCTTGCATACTTCCTTTTTTATGTCATAGTCTTCATCATAAGCGTAAGAGTTTGTGCTAAAAAAAATGAATGAAAGAAGCAAAAATAAATATATCTTGTACATAGTTTTCTCCTTTATAGAAAGGCTTTTCCAACACGTTGTTAAAGGCAACCCACCCGGCATTTACGGATAATCTTGCTGCATCCTTTGGCTATCATGAAAAAGGACCTCCAGCTCAATGCAAGCCTCTACACAATTTTACAGATTTTGAGCGTCAACGTTTTTGACCGAATTCCATTATTTCAAATGCTTACAGACCTAGAGCACGCAAATAAGTCGGGGATTAACCATAAGCAACCAACATTATTCGATTATTTGTTGGGACACTAGTGGTCCCAGGTTCTAAATCTACTCCGACCAATTGGCCCGGATCAAAGTCTGAAGGCAGGGAGAAGGAATAATCATCGCCATCGTCCATCAGTCTGCATGTATGCGAACTGTCGGGTACCGATCGATAGTGGGTGTCGTTGTCGCAACTGTATGTCCACGTATATTTTTTCCCTTCGGCCCGGGTCGTGTAAGTCACTATAAACCAATCCTACACTACTGGAATCAGGCTGGTGGGATAGTCCACGCTGCATTCCACCTTTTTATCCTTGTGCGTTGTGCTCCACGGAGGTTCTGCAGCCGAGCCTTCCCTAAAGCAAAAAAATACGCACAGAATAGTCAAAACCGTAACCGGGAAAAAGCATTTGTGCTGCATATCCTACTTCCTTAAAGCGTTTGCGGCAGGGAAGATTTCCCTGCAAAAAGTCAGGAAATGAGACGACTCGGCAAAAAGTATATTCATAACGTCAAGGATCACTGGGGTGAGGTACGAGCATCCAGTGGATCCGCTTGTTAGGATTTCCTTTGTTCGGGATCGAAATCGCTATCGGGATCGAAATCGACGCTGTAGGTTGATTGATCCCGTGCTGGACAATGGACGCCGGTCAACCCCGCGGCCTTCTCGTACACCCACGCGGCATAGACGATGGATAGATGGTAGACGTCCAGCTTTTCGTGTCGAAGCGTCATGATGCCTCGATCCCGATAGAGATCCCGATTTCGATGGTCCTAACTCTTTGTTTTTACTGTCTCCTGACCCCTGCGACTGCAAAAAAGTTTTTGCAGTCAAATCAGGAAACTTTTGCTGCATGGAGGACCATAGTATGTTAATTTTATATAACTTACTGCTCAGAATGTGGGGCCTTCTATCATATATTCATTTATCCAGTAATAGTCATTATCGTATAATTTGTTTATAAAATGATTGCAAGTCATTTCTCTGGAGCCAAATAATCGCCACTCAAAATCGTAGCTGGTCATTGAAACTGGAATATTGCCCTGGCATTTGCATAAAAAAGTTGTTTTAGAAAATTCAGAGCGGTCCTCTGTGCATTTACATTTTCTAATAGGACTATTTATGGGAAATTTTTTGCTTAATTCTACTTCAAAATCATCATTATGCTTAGATGTAGATTTGATAGTGCACAGAAATTTTCTATATTTACAGGAAGATCTTTCATCAGTCTTGCATACTTCCTTTTTTATGTCATAGTCTTCATCATAAGCGTAAGAGTTTGTGCTAAAAAAAATGAATGAAAGAAGCAAAAATAAATATAGCTTGTACATAGTTTTCTCCTTTATAGAAAGGCTTTTTCAACACGCTGTTAAAGGCAACCCACCCGGCATTTACGGATAATCTTGCTGCATCCTTTCAAAAAATCCAACCCGAATTTTTTGCAGATTTTGTATTGGTAATTATCGCAATATTTGCACGAGTTCTCACTGGAGCCGACTTTGGGAAGAACGGGCGGCACCCCCTTGGCTTCCACGGAAGGTGTTTGCTCTACCGCCGGGCGGATGAAAAGCCGGTAGCACTGCATGGCTTTGTCATTCATGTCCTTTTTGCATTGTTCAAGGGACTTCTCCTCGGAGCAGGCCTTTAGCTTTTCAACCAAAATCCTGCATTCCTGCTTGCTGACGTCTTCCGCTCCCGCCATTCCGGGCTGAACGGCCAAGAGGGCGACAGTGATCGCTGCGAGTACGTAAGTTTTCATGGTGTTATCCCCCTATGGTTTATTGATTTTTGGTGAAATCAAAACATGGTTTTTCCTTGTTTAATTTGTTTGGGCACTCAGCAAAAGGCGTTCCATTTTTTATCGTACTGATATATCTGATTTTTAGTGGCAGACCTTTGATTTTTTGCCAACTTTGTTGGCATTGCGGGTTGGCTGATTGTGAGGGAAATGGAATCATTACAGCTTCCTGAACAGTTCCCGGATTAGTCCGGATTCGCGCTTGTCCAGGCGGAAGAGTCCGGCCCGGGCGGCTTCCGCTTTTGCCTTTTCCACCTCCCCGCCCGTGACCGTTCGGGACAATTCCGGATATTTGTCCGCTCGGCCGCAGGGGTGGTACTGGCCCATTACGTTTACGTAGGTGTCTTTGGACAGCCCGGCCAAAAAGCGCATCCATTGCCTGGTGCCGGCGGCGTTTTCGGGCAGGACCAGGTGCCGAACCAGAAGTCCTTTGCGGGCAATGCCGCTTTCATCGGTTTCCAGGTCCCCGACCTGCTTGTGCATGATTTTAAGGGCTTTCCTGGCTGCCCGCGGATAGTCCCGGGCGTTCAGGCATCTTTTAGCCCGGTCCGGGTCCCAGATTTTCGTGTCCGGCATGTACATATCCACGATGCCGTTTAGGAGATTCAGACCCTCCGGGGCGTCGTAGCCGCTGCTGTTGTAGACCAGGGGGAGGTTCAGCCCGCGGTCCGCGGCGAGGAGCAGCGCTTCCAGGATTTGGGGAATCACGTGTGAAGGTGTGACCAGGTTTATGTTCAGCGCGCCCTTTTTTTGCAGCTCGAGCATGATCCAGGCCAGCTGCTCGGAAGTGACCGCGGTGCCGGGCGCGCTTGTTTCATGATCGCGGGATATTTCCCAGTTCTGACAGAATTCGCAGCCCAGGTTGCATCCGGAGAAAAATATCGTCCCCGAACCCGACTCCCCGACCAGGGGAACCTCTTCACCGAAGTGCAGATCAAACCCGGATACCCGGGCCAATCTGCCGGTGCGGCAAAATCCGGAGCTCTCGTCCTCGAGGCGGTTGATTCCGCAGCGGCGGGGGCACAGACGGCATTCTCCGAGGCGGCTTATCGCCTCCCGACCGCGCTTTTTGAGCTCTCCATTTGCGTGTGGTCGTCTGTATGCGGGTGGATTTTGCATAGACATATTGGCCGGCCAAGATTTGCCTGCAAAGAAAATCAGGGTCGTCTCAAGAATCTGTGCAAAACATTTTAAGTTTCGTTAAGCTATGATTCTAGTCGTTTCCATAAAAAGCAGGGCGGGCACGAGATACAGGACTACTATGCCGCGCGTGCTTAAATCCATCTCCTTCATATCAGCCATACCTCCAAAAAATTAACCGTTTCATGGTCGGGGGTTCCAGGATCACCGGCAATAGAATTCATTCGGGAAAGGATGAATACTTGGAACCGGATCATTTTTGCTCTGCAATTATGTTTAGTTGGGTGTCCGGGTGACTATTCCGTGCCGTTAAAGAGCCGAAACACCGGGGAATAAATTGCCCATCACTGTGTCGCGCACAGTACGGACATAATAGTTGTAAGTGTTGCGGCGGTGGTGGCCATAGCCATCAAGGAATGAGTTTTTAAACCGTCTCTCCGAATAGCTGCATACCCATTTGGATAATATTTTAGCATTGGCTTTTTAAGGAATCAATGCTGTCAATATTAAGCGGACAATCAATAACTCAGCAAGTCTTGTGCCGCAGAATAAGCATTGAGTATGTTTTGTTTTTTTGCAAAGCAGGGAAGGAGTTGGCCCCCATTTTGTTGGCAAAAAAACGAATTTGGCACCGATGTTTTCGCGGAATCGAGGGGGCAGGAAAAAATCTGAATAAATGTGGGCCGGTTTAGCTCCCTGCCGGTAATTTGTCTCCATGCGCAACATCGGGGGCCTTATTTTTTGCGCCCGGTTAGCGCAAGCGCGGCTAATTTGTTGCCGACCGGGACCAAATGCCGGCCAGAAGCGGACCGCTGATGTTATGCCAGATACTGAAAAAGGCCGCGGGCAAGGCGGCCAGGGGCGAGAAATGCAGGGAAGCCAGGGCCAGGGCCAGTCCGGAATTCTGCATGCCCACTTCTATGCTCATGGCCCGGCGCTGCGCAAGGTCCGCGCCGGCCAGGGCACCCACCCCATAGCCCAGGCAAAGCCCCAAACCATTGTGCAAAAAGACCGCAAGCATGACCGCCGTGCCCATGGCCAGGAGTTGATCCGAGCTCTTGCCCACAATCGCCCCCACCAGCAGGACAATGGTGACCACGGATATCAAGGGCAGAATTTCAAGGCATTTCTCAGCCACACCCTCCAAAAAGCGGCGGGCCAAGAGACCCAGGGTCACGGGGGTGAGGACAATGACGGCTATGGATTGGAAAAGATCCCAGGCCTGAACGGGTAAATATTGACCCGCCAGAAATAAGGTCAATATCGGGGTCAAGAGGGGGGCGAGCAGTGTGGAAAGCGAGGTCATGCTCACGGACAAGGCCACATCCGCACCCGCCAGATAACAAATAACATTTGAAGCCGTCCCGCCCGGGCAGCAACCAAGGAGGATAACCCCGGCGGCCACTTCAGGGGATAGATCCAGGGCCCAAGCGATACTCAAAGCCAACAGGGGCATAATGGAATACTGGGCGGCAACCCCGAAAAGTATGGGCCGGGGCCGTGTCAGGACCCGCTTGAAATCCTCGATCCGCAGGGTCATGCCCATTCCGAACATGATAATGCCCAGATAAAGGCCGATATGCGGTAGGACGAATGAAAATGCGGGCGGGTGGCGGAATGCGAATATACAGGCCAGCAAGACCCAGAGGGTAAAGTACTTGGCCGCCCCCTTGCTGATTTGGCGGATGATTTTATGCGGAGAAAAATTAGACATTGCGGATTTTTGCCCTTTTGTTAGCGAATCAACGAAGGTTTTTTCGCTTTTATGTTAAATTAAAGATGGTTACAAGCGGATTGTTTTGGACCGGAAATATTGACATGGAATTCGATTGAGAATAGTTATTATTATTCGTGATGCGCTGGTTTAGGGCTCGGCCTGTGGGTAAGGATTTTTGATAGTTTTAAGGAGGTTTTTTGATGGATGCGCTTTTATTGTCCAGGCTCCAATTTGCCATGGCCACCATGTTTCATTTTATTTTCGTCCCCCTGACCTTGGGATTGTCCATTCTGGTGGCCGTTATGGAGACGAAGTATGTGAAAAGCGGAGATGAAACCTACAAACGCATGGCCAAATTCTGGGGCAAGCTTTTTTTGATAAATTTCGCCCTGGGGATTGTCACCGGGATTACCCTGGAGTTTCAATTCGGAACGAACTGGTCGGAATACTCCAAGTATGTAGGGGATATATTCGGCTCCCTTCTGGCCATCGAGGCAACGGCCGCTTTTTTCCTGGAATCCACGTTTATAGCGGTCTGGGTTTTCGGCTGGAATAAACTGTCTCCAAAGGCGCACGCCGCGAGTATCTGGGCCGTGGCTTTCGCTTCCAGCCTGTCCGCGGTCTGGATCCTTCTGGCCAATGGGTTCATGCAGAATCCGGTCGGATATGTACTGCGTGACGGCCGGGCCGAGTTGGATAGCTTCGCCGCGGTGGTGAGTAACGGATTCGCCTGGCAGCAGATAATTCATACCCTGAGCGGGGCTTATCTTCTGTCCGGTTTTTTCGTTTTGGGCATCAGCGCCTACCATCTTTTGCGCAAAAACGAAGTCGATTTCTTCCGCAAGTCCGTGCGTATGGCCGCCGGATTCACACTGATTTTTTCCGTGGTGGTCATCGTGCAGGGGCACATTCACGGCGGCGAGGTGGCCCGGGTTCAGCCGGCCAAGCTGGCGGCCATGGAGTCGCATTGGGAAACAAAAACGCATGCCCCGCAATATCTTTTTGCAATTCCGGATCCGGGAAATGAGCGCAATCTGGTCCAGGCCCTGCCCATACCCGGTGGACTCAGTCTTCTCGCCTACCACGACCCGGCGGCGGAAGTCACCGGACTCCGGGATATACCGGAAAAAAACCGCCCGCCGGTATCGCTTACTTACTGGTCTTTTCGGATAATGATCGTCCTCGGCTTTTTGTTTCCGGTGCTGGCCGCGCTGGCTTGGTTCAGACGCAGGTCTCCGGAGGAGCACCCCCTGCTCCTCAAATTTTTGATCTGGGCCATTCCCCTCCCTTATATCGCGATCCAGGTCGGGTGGGTGGTGGCCGAAGTCGGTAGGCAGCCGTGGATAGTCTACGGCGTGATGCGCACCTCCGAGGCCGTTTCCCCGGTCGGTCCGGGACAGGTAGGGTTCTCTCTGATAGCGCTCACCCTTATCTATGCGCTGCTCGGAGCGGTGGGGATATTTCTGCTTTTTAAATACGGCCGCAAGGGCCCGCAATCAGTCGCGTAAGGAGGATGGATGATGCTTGAGAACACATGGTTTGTCATATGGGCTATTTTGTGGGGGCTGTATTTTGTTCTGGACGGATTCGATCTCGGCCTGGGCAGCATGATGCCCTTTCTGGCCCGGGGGGAAAAAGAGCGGCGCATAGTTTACAATGCCATGGGGCCGTTTTGGGACGGAAACGAGGTCTGGCTCATAACCGCCGGAGGAGTGACTTTCGCCGCTTTTCCCGCCGCCTACGCGGGCATGTTCAGTGGGATGTACACCGCACTCATGCTTTTGCTTTTCGCTCTTATACTTCGCGGAGTGGCCTTTGAATTCAGAAACAAGGTGGATTCCCCGGCCTGGAGGAGGATTTGGGACCGGGCGCTTGTTCTGGGCAGTTTTTTGCCCGCTCTGCTTTTGGGGGTGGCTTTTGCCAATATATTCATGGGCATCCCCATTGATGCGGACGGTGTCTTTCAGGGCTCCATTTTGACCCTGCTCAATCCGTATGGACTGGCCGGAGGGGTGCTGTTCGTCCTGCTTTTTCTCGTTCACGGCTGTTTGTGGCTGGCGGTGCGCAGCATGGGCGATTTGCGGGAGCGGGCCGGGCGTATGGCCGGCAGGCTTTGGTTTGCCTTGGCCGGGTTCGCGGTCTTGTTTCTGCTTCTGACCGCCGTGTTCACCCGGGTTTACGATAATTACCTGGTATTCCCCCTGCTTTGGCTGATTCTGGTCCTGCCCCTGTTCGGTCTGGCCCTGACCCGGATTTTTATTTCCGCCGGCAAATGGGCGAAGGCCTGGGGGGCTTCCGCCCTGACCATAATGGGAACAGCCCTGTTCGGGGTGGCCGGGATTTATCCGGCCCTGCTTCCTTCCAGCCTGAATCCGGCCTACAGTCTAACGATTCAGAATGCCTCCTCCAGCCCCCTTACCTTGAAGATTATGCTCGGGGTGGCCTTGGTCTTTGTCCCCGTGGTCTTGATTTATCAAGCCTGGGTGTATAAGAAATTCTCACATCAGCTTGATTTCGCGGACCTGGAATATGACGGGGCCTATTGACGGCTGATAGGCCCTAACAAACATAAGGCCCGGGAAATCCCGGGCCTTTTTGTTTTGCTTGCGGGCTTCTTATGCTCCGTGTTTTCCGCCACCCCCGCAGGCGGGGCAAAACGGTTCTTTAACCCGGTAATGGGGTGGTTCCTCCCCGGAGAGAAGAGTTTATGGAATACGATGTTTTCGGCTATCTGGGCGCGGGTGCGGCGCTGGGGCTGGGTGCCGGACTTTCCCCGGGGCCGCTTCTGGCCCTGGTCTTGAAGCAGAGTTTCAGTCACGGGACAAAAGAAGGGGTCAAGGTGGCTTTTTCTCCGTTTATGACCGATCTCCCGGTCCTTGTCCTGGCGATTCTGGGCGTGGCCTGGATCAAGACCCATCCGGTCTTCATGGGCGGCATATCCCTTGCCGGGGCGGCCGTGGTTGCCTTTCTGGGGTATGAATGTTTCCGGGTCCGACCGCTTGCTCCACCGGATATGCGGGTCGCGCCGGCCTCAATAAAAAAAGGGGTCTTGACCAATTTTGCCAATCCCCATGTGTATATTTTCTGGTTCACTGTAGGCGGACCGACCACGGTACTTGCTGCTGAGTCCGGGCTTTTGCCCCCGGCGGCCTTTCTGGGCGGATTTTACGGATGTATCGTGGGCTCCAAAATCGCCCTGGCTATGGTTGCCGGGAGATCAAGGGGCTTCTTGTCCAGTAGGGGCTATCTCGTGCTTATGCGCATTTTGGGGATGGCCCTGTTTGTTTTTGCCCTGTATCTGGTACATGACGGGCTGGTATTTATGAACATATTGTAGTCTTCGATATTGCGAACTGTAAATCTAAAACCATTAGTATCTCCGGGAAGCGTGGTGTAGCGGGTCCTTCACGGATCTCAAACTTGTTTTGCGGGTCTTCACCCAGCAAGGTGGTTAAAAGGACACCGCCCGGCCATTTTCCTCCAGTTCCAGGCTCTGCATGTATTCCTGTATCAGTGTCCGCATAAGCTCTTTTACAGTCATAATTCTGTCCACGCGCCAGGCATTGGCTCCGGCAAAGGCGAATCCATGTTCGAGTTTCCCTTTCCGGGCCTGTACCAAGGCCTTGGAGATGCAATATGGAGACTGGGTATAGTCGCAGGTCCGCAGGCAGTGCCACGGGCATTTAAACGGAAGTTTCTCCCCGCGCCGGACGCTTTCCAGGAAAGGACCTTTCAAGGCCCGTCCCGGAAGGCCCACCGGGCTCTTTATTATGGTCAGGTCCTCTTTTTCGGCCTGGACAAAGGCCTGCTTGAAGTCGTCTGCCGCGTCGCATTCCTCGGTGGCCACGAAACGGGTGCCCATTTGTACTCCGCTTGCTCCCATCTGCAGAAAGTAGGCGATGTCCTCCCCGGAATATACTCCACCAGCGACAATAACCGGGATGTCCCGTCCGGATTCCTGTTCAAAAGGCTTTACTACCTCCAGGACCTGCGGGAGGAGGTTTTCCAGGGCGAAATCCGGATTGTCTATTTCCTCCGGCTTGAACCCCAAGTGGCCGCCCGCTTTGGGACCTTCCAGGACAAATGCGTCCGGGAGGAAGCCCAAATGCTTTTTCCAGTATTTGAGGATAACCCGGGCCGCCTTGGCCGAGGAGATTATGGGCACGAAGGCCTTGCCGCTTTCCCGCATCATATCCGGGGTGGTCTTGTCCGAAAAGATAGTTGGCAGTCCGGCGCCCATGAATACGGCGTTTATATCTTCTTCCAGAGCGGCCTGCAAGAGATCCTCGTAATCAGTGGCCGCAACCATGAGGTTGACCCCGAGCATCCCGGAGGTCATTTCCCGGGCGGCTCTTATTTCCGAGCGCATCTCTGCGATGTTGGCTTCGCTCAGAGTTAAGCCGGGATCCCTGTGCAATAGCCCCAGGACTACCCCGGAGATCACACCGAGTCCCCCCTGTTGGGCCACTGCGGATGCTAGAGAGGAACCGGAAATTCCAACACCCATCCCGCCCTGGATTATGGGAACCGGGACGGTGTATTTGCCGAGACTGAGTGGGGGTATTTTGTTTGTGCACATAATGTCTCCGTGGGTTTGGGATGTATTGATCGTTTGGACTGTTAAGGGTATTAATTAGTTTCCACCCGGAAATGGCCCTTGTCCATTTCAACGGTGTCAATTTTCGTAATTATTCGATCACGTATTAAGATACGCTCGCTCATAACTACTCAATTTCCTTGTTAAACCGAAAAAACCTCATTTCCGAACTGGAAACGTGATATTTCTAAACCCGGAAATTTTTGATTTTCCGGATAAGAACTAATTAAAAAATAGTCCGGATCAGCCACCCGACTTCAATATAAAACATAAATCTTTTGTGGGAAGTTGTAAGCCTTTTGCGTGTAAAAATATTGTAAAAAGGAAAAGCCTACTAGGAAGGGGAAGAGAGCAAAAATGGACATGAAGTATCGTCATTCGTTCAAGTATCACATTATTATCTTTGTGGCTGTGCAATTTGCCTGGCTTATCCTGCTCGGCCTATGGATATATTGGTATGTGTCCAGTTATATGCTTATTAACGAAATGGGGGAAAAATTTTCTCCACAGCTGAATTTCGGGGCGCATAGTCTGCTGGCTTTGATAGGCGGACTAGTCCTGCTGGTGGCCATAGCCGTGGGCATGTCCCTGCTTTTTCACCGTCTGAGCGTTCAGTTCAAGATGTCCCAACTGTACGACAATTTTATCGCCAATGTGACCCATGAGCTCAAATCACCCCTGGCCGCGATTCAGCTGCATCTGGAGACCCTGCAGGGTCGGGATCTCTCCCGTAAGGAGTACAAACCGCTGGTGGACATGATGCTCGTAGATTGTCGGCGGTTAAGCGATTTAATAAATTCCATCCTTAAGATCCCCGCTTTGGAGCAGAAAATGATTGCCCACGCCTTTGAGGTTGTGAATATGCAGGATCTGCTTGACGATGTAATCCGGGAATTGAGCGAACAGCTCAATCTGTCTGCAGAATCCCTGACAGTTAGCGGCAATGCTGACTGTGAATGTGTCGTGGACCGCAAGGCACTTCGGATCGTTTTGGACAATCTGGTGGATAACAGCATTAAATACGCCAGTGGGCAGCTGTATGTGTCTATGGTTCTTTCCTGTGACAAGAAAAAATTTGTATTGAATTACTCCGATCGCGGGATCGGGATCCCTAGGAGTGAACATAAGTATGTTTTTGATAAATTTTATCGTATTTCGCGCAGCGATGAGGCCAATGTGAAAGGGACCGGCCTTGGACTGTACTGGGCAAAACAGATAATGCGCTACCACGGTGGGGATATAAGCGTGGTTCCCAAATACTGGGGGCGTGGCACCTTTTTCCGGCTGGAGCTTCCGCGTTACCCGACACGGAAAAAGCGCTACTTGAAGAGCCTAATCAAGATGAGCCAGAGGTTGAAAGCCCGGGAGGCGGAAAATGGGAGCTGTTGAGGGCAGCAGAATACTATTGGTGGAAGATGAACAGAGCCTGGCCCAGGGACTAAAGTTCAATTTGGAGCAAGAGGGATACGTCGTGGTTTTGGCTGGCGACGGCCGGGAAGCGCTGGAGATTTTGGACAAGGAAAGGTTTGATTTGATTGTTCTGGATATAATGCTTCCCCATGTGGACGGTTTTGAAGTGGCCCACCGGGTACGGGAAAAGAACTCCCGTCTGCCCATATTCATGCTCACTGCCCGGACTAGCGCTCAGGACCGGATCAAAGGCCTGGAAATAGGGGCTGACGATTATCTGACCAAACCATTCCATCTAGCTGAGTTTTTGCTTCGTGTGGACGGTATGCTTACCCGCAAGCAGTGGTACAAGGAATCCCACGGGAGAGAGGAAACCAGATATACTATAGCGGATAAAAGCATTGATTTCCAAACCAGGGAAGTTGAGAGCGCGGCAGGGGAAAAGTTTCGCCTTACAGTGAGCGAGGCCAAAGTCCTGCAGTATTTTATGGAACATGAAGGTATTGTCCTTTCCCGAAAGGAACTTCTGAAGAATGTGTGGCAGACAAAAACGGAAATAGAGACCCGGACAGTGGATGCTTTTGTCGCCCGGCTGCGCAAGTACTTCGAGACTGACCCCAAAAATCCGGAATTTATCAAGAGCGTGCGCGGTTCAGGTTATATTTTTGAGAACGAAAGGGGAGGGTAGGACTACGGGGGTTGAATGAGTAATGAATCCGTGTTTGAGGAAGAATCGCTCGTCGGGGATTTTATTTTCCAGCTCCGGCAGGTGCTTACCCGATTTCCGAAGGGGCTTAAATTGGAGCCCGTGCATTTGGTCGCGCTTGGCTGGCTTTGGCGTTGGGAGAAAAACGGAGACCAGCAGACGATATCGGATCGGGAGCTTCGCATTCAGCTTGCCAGATGCGTTAAAAATCTGGACATGGAGGAAGACGCGCCGGAGTATCGGATTATAATAGATCGTTTGATGCGTTTCCATCTCCTGCGAAACGCGATTTCCCCGCATTCCACCCATGAGTACTGCCTGACCCGTCTGGGCCGGAATCTGGCCCGGGACCTGGTCGAGGACGTGCAGTACGGAACCGAGGATTTATGCACGCACATAAACGCGGCCTACGTTACCCTGAAAAACGCGGTGGACGAGGGCAACCGCGAGGAGCTGCGCAAGACTTTGCAATACAGTCTTCTGGGCATGAGCCGGGAGGCGATCGAGCACAAGCTGGAGGGTATCGAGGAGGGTGTTTTGGCCCTGGAGGCGGAGATCAAGAGGCTGGCCGGGGGCAGCGACCAGGATGAGCTAGACAAGGCCCTGGATATGATTCGCACCAATCGGGAATATGTCGAGGAAATCATGGAGGCCATTCAGGAAGGCTCTTCATTCGCGGCTCTGGAGAAACTGCTTGTCTCATGCAGGCAAGGATATCTGGAAGACCAGCCCCTTCTGGCCCTGGCCGATCAGGGACTAGATTTTCTGCAGGCGGTCAGTCAGCGGGTGGAACAGCTTCTGGTGCATATCGTGGATTTTATAGATCAATGCGTCAGCTACCAGTCATTTATTGGCAATTTGTCTTCCCGGGACCGTTTGTGTGCTTTGCAAATGGAGATTTTGCGTCAAGCCTTGTCCACTCCTGTAAACATGCCCCTGCCGGAAAAGCCAAGGTTGAGGTCCATTGTGATCGACTGGCCGGCTAACCGGGAAGACCCCCCGGAATACATGGACAAGGAAGCGCTTGCGGTATTGAGGGAGTATGTGCCGGAAGAAATCCGCGGGCACGAAACTGAATGGAAGGAAGAATTCCTGCGCATTGCAAGGCAATGCTGGGAGAAAGTCCCCGAAGAAGGCATCTCCCTGCAGGTATGGCTGGACGGGCTGTGGACGGAAATGCCCCGGGCAAATGATAATCGGCTCCTGGCTTTGTGGTACTTGCTTTGTGATTGGCCGCAGTGGCGACCCGGAGTCCGGGCCCGGACCGGAGGAGGGGATTGGTTTGTCCTGGAGAAAAATGTCTTCGTGGCCCCGCTTTGGCTTTTAAAAGATAATCGGTCCCTTGATGCATAAGGTGGATTTTTTTCGCCTGATCCATTTATGAGGCAACCGCAAAAAGTCGAATGCTGGACTCAACCGCACAGATAAAACATTGCAACTATATGATTTCACTTAAAACTTTCAACTTAAAACTTAACACTGCCTGCAAAAATATATTTTTTGCAGGCTCTTCATTTATCTTGTCGAACCAAATAACCTGGGGGATGGATGTCCGAACTCGAAATCAATACTACGCCAAGTGCAAACGATTTTCCCGGCAATATCCACGAACTTTTGGAACGCGATGAGGCCAAGGCCAGGGCGATCGTGCATAAGCTCCAGGCCGGATGCTGCCTGGATGACCGTTGCGGCGGGATTTTCCGTTATTTCGAGCTTAATCTGGAATTGTGGCGGGAGTTTTTTTCTTTTTTGGGCTACAGGGTGATGGCAAGTGAACTCGGCGGCGAGACCTTTTATTATCTGTATTCGGCCACTTCCGAAGTATCCACGCTCAGGCTCAAAAGGGGAGCCACCTTCATGGGGCTCTATCTGGCCTGGTATTTCATGAGCCAGGGCATGGAGAGCATGGACCACGTCCGGGCCCGGAAAGTGCACGAAACCCTGTACGGCAGTTTTGACTTCAATATGCTCGTGGCGGTGTTCAATCCGGTGCAAAAGGGCATGAAGACCCGCCAGGAGCAAAAGGAGCAGAAAAACAACCTCAAGAAATGGATGCGCTCTGGTCTGGACGATTTGCACCGCATCCGCTGTATAGAGCTCGTCCCGAATATGCGCGCCAAGTGGGAAAATCTGGAAATATACCGTTTGCCTGGCCTGCAACGGTTCTGGGAATTGGCCAGATACGCCATGGCCGATACCCAGGGGCCGGGAGACGTGGATCTGGAGAAGATCGCGACCGAGTTGTGGGGGAGTACGGAAAACGGTGAGGAACACGGGGAAGAAAGTCTAACCGGAGAAGAAGATGAATAGCCCTGAGAAATTGTTCGCCCTGGAGGAAATAAACGTAAGCCGGCTCATGCTCTTCGGGTACCGCTACTTTCCGCACGCGGATGTTTTGCTGCACCCGCGGATGACCATTCTGTCCGGGAATAACGCCGTGGGCAAAACCACTCTCCTGGACGCGGTGCAGACTGTTTTTGTCTGTCATTTGCGGCACATAAACCTGAATGCCGCTTCCGGGCATGGCGAGCGGGATCTGGCCGGACAGCTACAGGGTCGGATAGCCTGGATTTGCCTGCAGATAACCGGGCATGAGACAGTGGGGGCGGTCGGAGTGCGTATGCGGGTCAAGCCGAGCGGGGTGGGCGTGGAATTGCAGCCGTTTGTCCTGGAGGGAATAGAGCCGGAAAGCGGATTCTTCCTGGACGAGGAAACCGGACGCATCTGCGCAGACCGCCGGGAGCTTCAGAAAAACGTGCTCGCGGCGTCGCCTCTGGCTTTGGTCCGCGATTTTGAGAGTGTGGAGTCTTATCACCGCTTTCTTTTTGAAAACGGCTTGTTTCCCATGGATCTGTCCGCCAAAAGAGCGGGCAAGGAACTTTTTGGCGCTCTGTGGCAGCAGGTCAGCCGGCCACGCATGGACCGCCTGCACAAATTTCTGGAACGGATGCTTTGCTCGGAGAAGAAAAAGAAGAAATTGAGTTTTTCCCATGTGGAAACCTTGATGCAAAAAAGGCGGGACGTTGAGCAAAAGCTCAAGCGCCTGGAGTGGGTCCGGGACAAGCGCAGGCGTCTGGAAGGGCTCCTAAAGGGTCTGGACCGGGAGAGGTTCCGGGCGCTGGGCATGGACGCGGTCTTGAGCGTGTCCGCGCATGATAAACTGCGGGCCGATCTCACGGAGCAGCAAAAGCGCGAAGAAGAAGGCAAAAAGAGATTGGGCGTATTGCGCGAGGAATTGGCCGGACTGGAAAAGGAGTTGGAGTCCCTGGAAGCGCAGCGGGACGATTATCTGGGCAGAAAATCGGATCTTAATCGCAGACTGGAGCATTACCGGGCGTACAAGGAGGCGGCGGACGCCCTGCCGGAGAAGCGGGAGCAAAGGCAAAAGGCCGAAGACGGGCTGAAGCGGGCTGAAGAGGAGCTTGGCGCCGCTCGGGAGAAAACGGGCCGGGTGGAAACCGAAATGGCCGAGCTTAAGGAATACCTGGCTGCCGCCCGGGAGCGGGAAAAGCGTCTCAGCCGGGAAGCCGGGCAATGGGAAGAGCTTTGCGCGGGGCTTAAACAATGCAGCGAACTCTTTGGCCGGACCGTGCAAAACAGGCAAGAGTGGGAGCAGCTCAGGCGCGAGTTCCGGACCGAGTGGGAGCGATTTTGTTCCCTAAAGCATTTGCGCAGCGAGCGGGACGCCGCACAAAAGCGCCTGGACGCGCACTCGGACGCGCTTGAAAAGGCGGACCGTTTGAAGCGATATTTTGCTCCGGAAAAGGAATCCGGTTTCGAGCATGCGCGGCTTGATGAGGAAAGGAAGAAGCGCCAAGGGTTAATCAGGGAGGAATGGGCAAGGCGCCAGGAGTTGCACAAGCGTCTGGAAAAATTGAACGGGGATATGGAGGAGCTCAAAAAAGGCCGCCCGCCCCTGCCTCCGAGTGCCGCCCGCCTGGTGGAAGACGGCTACGGCGTTCCCTATGCCGCCCGTTTCGAGCATCTGGACCTGAAAACGGCGGGAAAACAGCAGGCCGGGCTCGGTCCTTTCGTCAGTGCTCTGGAGCCGGCCAAAGGAAGCGAGGTGCAAGATCTGGCAAAAGGCGAGGACCCTTTTTTGATAGTCGATCCGGAAGAGAGCAAACTGGCGGATTGCGGTATTGCGGCTGAAAGCGAGGAGGGAACAATCGCCGGGAGCGGCGGTCTTGGCTGGTATTCGCCGCACGGTCCGGTCCTGCTTGGAGTGGAGGCGCGCGCGGAGCAGATGCGCGAGATAAACCGGGAAATGGAAAATCTGAGGCGGGAAGCAGGGGATAGCGAAGGAAGGGAAAAGGAGCTTAATTTTATCATCGACTTGATAGACGGCCTTTTGTCCGCGTGGACCGCGTACTTGGACAAAGACGTGGAAAACGAGTTCAAGCGCCTGGACGCAGAAGTGCGGGAACTGGAAGGCCGGGCCAAAACATTGCGCCTACAAAGGGCGGCCGTGGACAAGGTAAATGGGCTGGCCGGAGCCTTTGATTTTGAAAATGCTCCTAAAAAGCTTGAAAAGGAGAGAAAGGGGATTGAACGGGCGCGGGTGAGCCTGGATGAACAAAAGAAGGAAAAAGACAGATTGGAGCAGACCATTTCCAAACTGGAACAGGATATAAAGACACTGCAAAAGGAGTATGAGGAGCACGCAGCGGAGGAGGCCAGGCTGCAAAACAAGATGCGGGCCCTGGAAGACGAGGAGCCCAGGGAGGTCCTGGAGGGAAAAATCGATTTCAGCCGGGCCGAGGAATTGGAACAAGAGCTGAAGCGCATTCAGGAAGAGATAAAGCGCAAGCGCCGGGTGCGGGAGCGCAAATTGGGCGAAGAAGGCGGTTGCAACACCGAATTGTCCGATTTGGCCGAAAACATAACCCGGCTGGAGCAAAAGGCCGCGGAGGCGGCTAAGAAGCGTAGCGAGGCCTTGCAAAGATTTTCCGAATTTTATCCCCGGGAGCCGGTGCCGGAGATGCGGGCCACGGAAAAAGAAAAGATAGCGGCTGAAGGCGAATGGGAGAGGCTCTGCCGCGAGCTGGACGGGGAGATAAGGGCTTTGGCCGAAGAACAGGACATTCGCGTTTCCCCGGACAGCGATCCGGAGACCGTGGTCGCGGACATGCTCAGCAATCTGCTTCCTCAGGATGTCACTCTGGAGGATCAGGAAAATACCCTGCGCGAATTGCGCACGGAGCTGGGCAAGATAGAGGGCAGGATCCGCAACTACGTGGAGCAGATCAGAACCGGGGTGGATCAGGAGATTCATCAATTGGACCGCAAAATTTCCGGGGTCAACCGCATCCTTTCCGGACTTCGTTTCGGGCGGATACGGCGCATTTCCCTTCGCCGGGATACCAACCAGGCCTACGAGGGGCTCAAAAAACTGCGCGGGAAACAGATGAACCTGTTTCAGCTGGACGGAAGCGTTTCCGTTCAGGAATTCATTGCCGACATCCAAAATACCATCTACCGCTACGGTCGGACCAAGCTGGCCGAGGAGGAGATTCTGGATTACCGCAGTTATATCCGCATCGGGTACGAAGTTGAGGATGAGTCCGGAGAGAATCGGACCGGCGGGCTTTCCGGAGGCGAGGGGCTGGGTATGAACTTGGCCATTTGCCTGAGCCTTCTTTTTTATTTTGGGAAAGAGCACGGCGCCGGGCAGGGGCAGGGAGTGTTGATGATGGCCCTGGACGAGGCCGAACGGCTGGATGACGAGTCGCTAAAGACAATACGCGGCCTTCTGGAGCAGGTCCATTGCCAGCTGTTGGTGGCCCTTCCCCGGGTGGTCGGGGTGCCGGGATCGCTTTGCCACATGCTTTCCCCTCTTTCCGAAGGGGTGACCCAGGTCAGCGTGTATCACGGACAGGAAGGAAACTCGGAGGTGATGAGCGAGGGGCATTTATGAACAAAAGGGACATAGAAAAAAAAATACGGGCCAACAGAGAATTATTGCAAAAATTTTCAGTTAAAAAAGTTATGCTTTTCGGTTCCTCGGTTCGGGGAGAAGCTTTGCCGAAAAGCGATATTGATCTTCTGGTGGAATTTGAACCGGATGCGGAGATAGGGTTGTTTGAGTTTATTCAGTTGAAGGATGAATTGAGCAAGTTGCTTGGAATTTCTGTTGATTTGGTGACCGAGGACTCCCTTCATCCGGAACTTAGAGGTGATATACTTCGGGAGGCCCGGCATGTCGACTAGGAAATGGCAATTTCGCCTCCGGGATATGCTTGAATCAAGCCGAAAGATACAGTCGTATATCCAAGGACTTAGCTTTGATGATTTTTGCGATGATGAAAAGACTATGGACGCGGTAATCCGCCAGCTAACCGTTATCGGAGAGGCATCTGCTCATATACCGCGCGAAATTGCAGTTGCTTACCCTGAAATACCCTGGGATGTAATCCGGGGAATGCGTAATGTGATTGTACATGAATACTTTGGAGTGAATATTCGTATTGTGTGGACTACGGCAAATAAGAATATTCCCGAGTTACATAATCGGCTTGAAAAGCTGATACAAAAGCTCGCCGAAGAAGGTAAATGTACCCATGAATCTTTGGGCGATGATTAGCCGGCAGTCATGAACAGCCGCGGCAAAAAAGACGTGCTTAAACTGTGCTCGGCCTGGCAGGCCCTTTTGGAGCAGGGAAGGAGACCATTCAGCTCGCATTTCGATAAGCTGGTCCGGGCTGGGATAGCGGAGAAAAAGAGCAGCCGGGTGGAACTTTTGGACCCGGAAACATTGCTCGAGTTAATCGAGACCCATTGCCCCAAGGAGCGCCAAAAACAGGCAGAAGCCCAAAAATTAGTTGCCAGGCTCGGCCTGGATGTCGCCGTAAGTTCCCGCGCGGATGAATGCCTGCGCTTGCTCCGGGCGATCGAGACCGGGAAAAGTTGCATTTCTTCCGGCCTCATGCAGCAGGCGAGCGCTGAACTGTTCGGAGATTCCAAGCATATCGGACGGGTCGCGGTCCTGAAAAACATATGGCAGGCGGGTGTTCCGTCCCGGGGCAGGCTGGAACTAAAAGCCTTTTCCCCGTGTCCGCATCGGGAAACCGGACTGGACCTGGCCGAGGTTACATATGTGGCCGGTTCGGTTCTGATTGACCCCCTCGGGAGCGCGGGCCCGGAAGGTTTTGATTTTAAAGCGGTCCGCCGGGTGGTTACTTGCGAGAACCTGGAGCCGTTCAGGCAAATAGGTCTGGATGATGGATTGTTGATTTATTGCGGAGGATATTCCTCGCGCCTGCTCGTATCCTGGCTGAGAGCCCTGCCTGTCGATTGCGCTTGGGTGCATTTCGGGGATGTGGACATGGATGGGGTGAGCATATTTGAAGATCTTGTCCGCAAGAGTGGGCGCGAGGGCAGTTTTTTTCCGGACAAGTCGGCTTTGGACCGGGTCGCGGAATTTTTGCCGCAATGGAGAGGCAGTCGGGAAATGGACCCGGACAAATTCTTGTTTCCGCAGGTGCGGGATTTGGCCGCGATGGTTAAAAACAAGGACTTGTTCGTGGAACAGGAAGGGTTGGTTGCCGCCTGCCGGTTAAACGGTCTGGATTTGCGGGATTTGGGTATAGACGGATATTTGGCTCCTAGGGCGGATGCCGGGAACAAAAGTCGGGATGGGAAGGAATGATTTTTTATTGATTTGTATTATGAAACACAGTTCGTAATACGGAGGTGGAAATATGATAACCTTAAGACTTGATCCCGAGTTGGAAAAGGAAGTTCGTTCAACCGCGGAAAATTTTGGACTGACAAAATCGGAGTTGATGGCAAAATAGCGCTGCCTATGGATCTTGCGGATTTATGCTTGGTTTATATATCTGAAAAGTTTGATCTAGATACTATACCCACAATAGATACGATTTTACAGTATATCGGATAAAAGACATTAGAACTTTCAAAATGGCCATTGTCTAATTCCCGCCCGGAATAGCCTCTTCCTTTTACCCGGGGGATATATGCTGGCAGATGCCGTACTTGTCCTTCATTTTGCGTTTATTGTCTTTGTGGTTGTGGGCGGGCTAGTGGTCCTTAAATGGCCCAGGGCGGCATTTCTGCACCTCCCGGCGGCCGCGTGGGGGGCTTTGGTGGAGTTTTTCGCGTGGTATTGCCCGCTTACGCCCCTGGAAATCGGGCTGCGCTACAAGGCCCATGAAAGCAGTTATTCCGGCGGATTTATCGAGCACTATCTCTTGGCGCTCATATATCCGGAGGGCCTGACCCGGGAAATTCAGTTAATCCTCGGCGGCCTGGTGGTGGCCGTAAATGTTGCGGTCTATTTGTTGGTCCTGTTGCGCTTTCGCGGCAAATCCAAGGTCAGTTGATTTTGCCGCTCAGGTAGAGTATCCTGTAGGTGGCGGTTATCCCGCCTTTCGGGCCGGGGAAGTTTTCCGCGTAGAAGGCGCGGAATTTTTCCAGCCCTTGTTTGTTCGCCCGCTTGGGACCGCCGGTCCAGGTCGCCCCGGTTTCCTTGTGGCTTTTCAAAAAGGCAATCGGGTCCGGATACAGGACCACTTTTTCGCTGATTTCATGCTCCACGTTCGGGCAGACATTTTTCACCGCTCCAAGGCACGGCTCTACGTCCGGCAGGTCATGTACCTGGCCGAATCCGCTTTTTCCCGCGGCCAGGGCCATTTCCGGAAATGTCCCGGCCACAAAAAAAGCCAGGGAAAAGCTTCCGCCGCTTTTGACCAGGCGAAGGCACTCCGGAATCGACCTTTCCGGGGCGCTGAACCACTGCATGGTCGAGGAGCTCAGCAAGGCGCTGAATGTCGGGGATGAAAAGGGGAGCCGTTCTCCGTCCGCCCTGATTTTCAAGTTTCCTTTTCCGGGCACGACCCGCAGCATCTTTTCCGATATATCCAGGGCCAGATAATTTTTATATTTTTTTCGCCGCCTAAATTCCTCAAAGACGAAACCCCCGCCCGCGCCGATTTCCAGGATAAGTCCGTTTCCTTCGCTTTTTAAACGCTCCACGCACTCGGCGGCGATGTTTTTTTGCAGCCCGGCCCGGTCCCGGTAGGTCCGGGCGCTTCTGTCGAAATTTTTATTTATCCTATCCCGCACCCATCCACCTCGCGATTTCCGTTTCCGGGAAGAAATGCCCGCAGTCGGCGACATGAAAGCGGTTTAGCCAGGCCTCGGGCCAGTGTTTTTTTTCCTTTTTGAAGTTGACGATGCGGTCGCGGCTTGCCCGGACCAGGGTCATATTGGGAGGCGGCTTTTGGGGGATTTCGGTTTTGGATTGGCGCAAAAATCCGAGTCCTTCCTCGAGACTTTCAAAGTCCATATCTTGCACGGATTTTTTTATCCCGCATTTGGCCCAGAAATCGTTTATTACCTGTTGGGGCCTTTCGCGCATCCCTTTTTGCATGTCCTCTAGCGCCCAGGTGGGGACCGAGTTCGGGAGATGAAGAAAAGGGGCCAAAAGGACAATTTCCCTGTCCGGCCACATTTCGGGGTGCTTGAGAACGATATGCGCTCCGGTGGACCAGGCGATTACGCGGGAAAAATTTTCCCTTAGTTTGAGGACTATATCCTCTTCCGCGTGGGGCAGAAAGGGGGCGATAAAAGCGCATCCCACGTTCAATCCCGGAAACAATGCACGCGGCCCGGCCCAGCCGGAGATAAAGAGCGTGTTTTCAAGCATTTTAACCGCGCCCCTTGCCCAGTTGCCAAAAGGCGTTTTTAAGCATGTCCAGCTCGTTTCCGGTCATATCCGCGCGCAGGGAAAGGCGCAGCCTGGCCGTGTTTTCCGGGACAGTGGGGGGGCGGATGGCCGGGAGGAAAAGTCCTTTCTCCCGGAGAAATCCGGCTGCATCCAGGGTCTCGTGGTTCGCCCCGATTATAACCGGAATGATCTGGGAGTCCCCGGGACCGGAATCAAATCCCTGCTCTTTTAAAAAATCAGAGATGTGCCGGCTTACCTGGAGGAGTCTTTTCCCTTCCTCCGGGTGGGCAAGGACATGTTCCACAGCGGCCAAACTGGCTCCGGTGACCGCCGGGGGAAGCGCTGTGGAATAGATAAACGCCCGGCCCTTGGTAGTGATGAACCGGATTATATCTTCAGATCCGGCTATATATCCGCCGTGCGATCCCAGGGCCTTGCTGAAGGTTCCCATATGCACATCCACTTCGGAAGAGAGGTCCATCTCCGCGGCCAGACCCCGACCCCGGCCGAAAATCCCGGTGGCGTGGGCTTCGTCCACGACCAGGAGCGCGTCGTGCTCCCGGCAGAGGCGGACGATATCCTCAAGCGGGGCCAAATCCCCGTCCATGCTGAAAACCGTGTCGGTTATAACCAGTTTTTCGGCATGATCTTTGTATCTTTTGAGTTGGTGAGACAGGTGCTCCACGTCCAGGTGGCGGTAGCGGATTTGTCTGCACCTGGACAGAATGCAGCCGTCCACGATGCTGGCGTGATTCAGTTTGTCCGAGAACACGGCTGTCTTCCGGCCGGCCAGGGCGGTCAGGATGCACAGGTTGGCCGCGTATCCGGATCCGACCACCAGAGCTGATTCCTGTCTTTTGAGCTGGGCTGTCTGTTTTTCCAGTTCGGTGTGGGTATTGTATTGTCCGCTTATAAGGCGGGAAGCGCCACTGGATGTACCGTGTTTTATTGTCTCGTCCGCTGCAGCCTGGACAAGGGCGTGGCTGTCGGCTAGGCCCAAATAGTTGTTTGAAGCCAGATTGAGGAGCCTTTGCCCGTTTTGCACCAGATAGAGTTCCGCGCCTCGGTCTATTCTCTCGGGTATTCTGCGTAGAGCCGAATCGTTCTCAAGGGTATGCAGTTGGCTGCGGATGTTTTTGAGCATATACGTTTACTTAGTTCTTATCCGAAAATTCAAAAATTTCCGGGTTTAGAAATATCACGTTTCCAATTCGGTAATGAGATTTCCTTTTGTTTAACAAGGAAATTAAGTAATTAAAAGCGAGCGTATCTTAATACGTGATCGAATCATTACCAAAATTGTCGCCGTTAAAATGGAAAAGGGCCATTTCCGGATGGAAACTATTTAATGGAAAGGACTTCTCGTTTCGCGCTTGTCAGTTCAATTTTCCCCTATTATCAAGCGGAGGTATTATGCACTTGGAAAAAACAGCCTTCCCCGGTCTTTACGTGGTCACACCCCGCGTATTCAAAGATGAAAGGGGGTTTTTTACGGAGTTTTATAATCGCCGCAATTTTGAACAGGCGGGTATATACCTAGATTTTGTACAGGATAACCACGCCTTGTCCAGACGTAAAGGGGTTTTGCGTGGCCTGCATTTTCAGGTGCCGCCCGTGGATCAGGCAAAACTGGTTCGGGTTACCCGCGGGTCTGTATTCGATGTGGTAGTCGATCTTCGCTCGGGGTCACCCACCCGGGGCAAGTGGTTCGGAATCGTGCTTTCCGCACAGAATTTCCGCCAGATGCTTATCCCTACCGGTTTTGCCCACGGCTATCAGGTCCTGGAGGAAGATACTGAATTCATGTACAAGGTGAGTAAATTCTACAGCCCGGAGCATGAACAGGGAATTTACTATGCCGATCCGGACTTGGATATACAATGGCCCCTTTCGGACCCCATACTTTCGGAAAAGGATACCGGTCTGCCGTCTTACAGGGATTTCCCCACCCCCTTTGTCCTGGATGTCTGAGGGGGCATCTTCCCGGGCACTAAAATCAGTATGTTTTCCAGTTTCTCCGGAAAGTTGCCTGGAAAAATAAAATTAAGTATGGATTGCGCTGCGGATACCTTTTTTTGTGGAACCGGGAATATATGCAATTTGCTTTCATAGTCCGCATTGTTTCCTTGGGCATTCCGGAGAAACGGACTTTTTTTGCATTAATCGTAACCTTACGGAGAGTAATATGGAACAGTTGGACGGAGTGTATGCCGTGGTCCTGGCCGGGGGGTCGGGCACCCGGTTATGGCCCATGTCCCGTACCCTTTTCCCCAAACAGCTCTTGAGCCTGAACGGGGACCTGAGTCTTTTGCAGCAAAGCGTGAACAGGGTCTTGGACATCCTGCCTCCGGAGAGGATTTTTGTGGTTACCAATGAAGAGCATGTCTTTGAGGTACGCAACCAGCTGCGGGAACTTGACGAAAAACTCGATTCGCGGGTGCTTAGCGAGCCAGTAGGCCGCAATACACTTCCGGCCATTCTTCTGGCCTTGAAAGAGGTGGTTCGGGACCCTTCTGCCCAAAGTGTGGCTGTTTTTCCCTCGGATCACCAGATCCGGGACCATAATGCCTGGAACAGGGACATGCACCAGGCAGCGGTGCTCTCCGGAGAACAATGGTTTGTCACTTTCGGCATAAAGCCGCACAAAGCGGAAACCGGGTACGGCTATATCGCGCTGGGTGAGGAGATTGCCGCAGGCGCGCACAGGGTAAGTTCCTTTGAGGAAAAACCGGATCAGGCCCGGGCGGAAAGGTATGTCCAGGCCGGGAATTATTACTGGAACAGTGGCATGTTCCTGTTTCCTCTCCAGGATTTTTTGCAGGCGGTGGAGACCTTACAGCCGGATTTGTATAAGTGGTGGAATGAAGCGGAGGACCAGGATCTTGTCCATGGGTATGTGCAACTACCGGATATTTCCGTGGATTATGGGATTATGGAAAAAGTGGATCGGGTCGCGGTCCTTCCGGCGGACTTTGATTGGGATGATTTAGGTAATTGGGAAGCCTTGTATCGTCTAGGGGAAAAGGACCCCTCCGGTTGCGTCACCCAAGGAGATGTGCTTTCAATGGAATGTAAGGATAGCCTGCTCATTTCTTCCGGGGGGAAATTGGCCGCTGTTGGACTGGAAGACTGTGTGGTTGTCCAGACCCGCGATGCCACTCTTGTCTGTCCCCGGGAGAAAGTCCAGAAGGTGAAGGATGTAGTCCAGACCCTCAAAGAGGAGGATAGTCATCTGGTTGAGGCCCATCTCACGGTATATCGTCCCTGGGGTAGTTATACAGTATTGGAAGAAGGACCTTATTATAAGATAAAGCGTTTGTCAGTTAAACCCGGATGTACTTTGAGTCTACAGATGCACCACCACAGGAGCGAACATTGGGTGGTCATCCACGGTACCGCTGAGGTCCGCGTGGGGGAGGAAGATAAGCTCCTCTCCGAAAATCAATCAGTGGACATCCCCAAGGCTACACCCCATCGTCTGGCCAATCCGGGGAAATTGCCCGTACAAATAATCGAGATTCAAAATGGGCCATACCTGGAAGAAGACGACATAGTCCGCTTTCAGGATGTCTATGGCCGCTCCTGATTTTTTACCCGGCCTGTTTTAGTCCAAAGGCTTTTTTAGGCCGGGTAAAAAGGGGAGGAGAAATCTATCTCAATTGATCCAGCAGTTCTCGAGCCGCTTCGTGCGAGGGGTCTTTTCCCAGGATTTGTTCCAGTTCCTGCACCGCTTCTTTTGTCCTGCCCAACTGATAGAAACATCCGGCCAGAGAGTAGCGGACATCGCTTTTTTGTTCG
Organism: uncultured Desulfovibrionales bacterium; assembly: GCA_964398785.1. Lineage (GTDB taxonomy): Bacteria > Desulfobacterota > Desulfovibrionia > Desulfovibrionales > Desulfonatronovibrionaceae > CAYNNQ01. The sequence continues at coordinate 25,912 of CAYNNQ010000004.1, forward strand.
TCCAGTTGCAGGTAGTTCTGCAAATGGGGGATGATTTCCTCAACTTTTTCCAGCAAATGCCCGCTTTGCACTAGGCCATTCAGGGCAATTATGTTTTCCGGGTTGATCTCTAGGGCCTTTTGAAAATACTCATAGGCCGCCTCCTTGGTTCCGATTTCCATCTCAATTAGTCCCAGCCCGGCGAAGGCCTTGTCGCTCTCCTTGACTTCGGCCGCCTTGGTATACAGTTGGCGGGCGTTTTCCAGATTGCCCTCCTGGACTTCGATAGTGGCAAGGCCCAGATAGGGTTCCGCGTGGGAGCCGTTGCTCCCCATCGCCTTGTTATAATAATCGCGCGCCTTGTCCATTTCGCCCATGAAAAGGTAGCATTCCCCCAATTCATTATTGATTTCAAAATCCAGTTGACTGCTCATACCTCTCCTCCTTTGAGTTCAATTAAAAGCGGTGGCTGTCTTTATTACCGCCTGTACTTAAGTTTAAGCAATGAATATGCCAATTTTGCATGTGAGTTGGATTATATTTTGCCCTATCCCATTGGGGAAAAGGTTATTGCTTTTGATTTCCGTTATGTATTTCCACATTGGCGCCGCCTCCGGCGGCTAACCAACCAGTCGTTCGAGACCGATAGGTTCCTCTACGGCTCAACTCCACATTATCCCCATGTTGGGCTTGGAGGTCGAGGGAAGAATGGTTGAATTTCGGCTGTTTGCTATAGGCAATCCCCCCCCCGGTCTCGGGAGGTGTTTTTTTCTCCCGGAAAAAGTTTCCTCCCCTCTAAGTATTGGAACAATAGTTGCTTGTAGCAGGGTAATAGAGAAAAAGCTCAAGTAAAGAGGTATGAGCCATGAAGTCACTATTTCCGGATTATTATCAGTTTTTGGGCAATGTTATGGATGTGCGGTCCCGGCGTCAAAATGTTGTCGCCTCCAACCTGGCTAATATTAACACTCCCGGATACAAGGCCAAGAGATTGGAGTTCGAGGAGGAGCTGCAGAATTCCCTGCAAATGAGCGGGAACGGGGGCATGACCAGGACGAATGCGAAGCATATGCCCACGGGAATCGATCCGCAGGATGCCCAGGGAGCTATGCGTACGGATATAGATCCGCGCATGGTGCAGGGGGAGGATAATGTGGATTTGGACAAGGAAATGTCCATAATGTCCAAAAACGGTTTGGCTTACAAGACCTTGTCTCAGGTCCTGCATAGCAGCTTTACCGGCATGGAAGAGATTATAAGAAAGGGAGGTAAATAATGAGTTTTATTTCGGCATTTGATATTGGTGCTTCAGCGCTGCGAGCGGAGAGAAAGCATCTCAATGTTATTTCTATGAACCTGGCCAATGTGAATACCACCAGAACTCAGGATGGAGGACCGTATCAGCGCAAAAGTGTGGTTTTTGAATCCACTCCCGCGAATTCCCAATTCGGTTCGGCCATGGATTCCGCGATGAACGAGGAATTGGAGGGGGTTAAAGCCAGGTCGGTTGTTAATGATAACCGCCCCTTTAAACAAGTTTATGATCCGGGACACCCAGATGCAAATGAAGAAGGGTATGTGCGCAAGCCGGATATCAATGTGGTTGAGGAGATGGCCAATATGATGACTGCCATGCGGACTTATGAAGCGAATATCAAATCCGTGAGCTCGGCCAAAAAGATGTATAACGAGGCCTTGAAACTAGGGCGCTGATTCCCGATTTGGGGATTAATGAGGTGTAAGCTATGTCTAATATAACTCCTGCCGCCATGAAGGCCTACACCGATGCCATGAATTTCGACCGGGCAGAGAAAACCGGAGCAGAGGAATTTCAAGGGCAAACGGAACAGGCCGCGCAAAGTTTCTCCGAAACAATTCAGGATTCTCTTTCCCGGGTGAATGATATGCAGTTGGAAGGAGCGCAAAAAACAGTGGAATTTGCCGCCGGCGAAGAAGAGAATGTACACGAGCTGATGATTACCTTGCAAAAGGCCGGGCTGGCCATGAAGATGACCTCTGCGGTGCGGAACAAGGCAATGGAAGCGTATAAGGAGTTGATGCGGATTCGTGTATAGTCCCGCGGTTTCGTAATGGTGCGTTAGATTTCTTAATCAATATGGAGTTTTGATATGCCGTCTTTTTTGAACAGGACCTGGCAGAGAATGATTTACTTGTGGGGGCAGAGCTCTCTGGCCCAGAGGATACTAATGAGTGGATTGGTGGTGTCCATAATTATCGCTTTTATTGTGCTCATGATGTATATAAATACGACTAATTACAAAGTCCTGTATTCCAAACTTAGTCCCAAGGATGCCTCTCGTATAAAGAAGGTCCTGGAAAAGCAAAAAGTTGATTATAAACTAAAAAACGGTGGTACGACCATTATGGTCCCGGCAGGCCAGGTGCACAGTCTTCGTCTGACTGTAGCTGGTAAAGATATTGTCCATGGTCAGGGTGTTGGGTTCGAGCTTTTTGACAAGACCAAAATCGGGCAAACCGAGTTCGTGCAGCATGTAAATTACCAGCGTGCCCTTCAGGGAGAGCTGGCCCGGACTATTTCCGATTATCCAGCAGTTCAGTCCGCACGGGTGCATTTGGTGATCCCGGAGAAAACAGTTTTTATTGAGGAGCAAGAACCCCCTTCTTCCTCTGTGGTCCTTAATCTCAAGGGGGGGCGGGAACTCAAGGAGGAGCAGGTCCAAAGCATTGTCAACCTCGTCGCCGCAGGTGTTAAAGGGATGAACAAGGAACATATAACAGTTTCCAATACCCGGGGGCAGGTACTTTATGAACCGGATAAAAAGTCCGTGGCCGGTCTGAGTAATTCACAGCTGGAATACCAGAGAAACGTGGAAAATAACTTGGAGGGTCGCATAGAGGATATATTGCGACCTATCGTGGGCGGAAACGGGGTCATAGCCAAAGTCAACGCCGAGTTGAATTTCAACCGGAAAAAGGTGCACAAGGTCCAGTATGACCCGGACAGTGCGGTGGTTCGCAGCGAGAAGAAGACCTCTGAGAGCAGCACGGGTACCGCCGCCCAGGGAGGTTCACCCGAGCCCCAATACCAGGGTGAAGAGGGGGGCGGAACCCAGACCACCCAAGAGACCAACCGGAGGACCTCCACTACTAATTTTGAAATAAACAAAGAAGAGCAAAATATTGTTTCCGGAGTGGGAAATCTGGAGGAACTAAGTGTTGCCGTTTTGGTGGATGGTAATTATGTTAAAAACGAAGAGGGCAACTATAAGTATGAACCCCTCGGAGAAGAAACCCTGGCCCGCGTCAAGGATTTGGCTCAAAAAGCGGTGGGCTTCGACAAGGCCCGGGGGGATAGTATAGAAGTCAGCAATATGGCCTTCGGTGCTCCGAAGAAAGCTCCCCAACCCACATTTATGGACAATATGTCCAAGTATTTTGACGTAGTAGGTAAACCCCTGCTCAACACCCTGCTGGTATTGCTCTTTCTGCTTCTGGTTGTTCGACCCATAGTTATGGCCATACTCCGGCCCAAAGTCTCCGAGGGAGAAGGCGAAACCGGTGGGGAAGGTCTACCCGAGGGCGAAGAGCGTATGGCTTTGGCGGAAGGGGCAACTGAAGAGGAAATGGAGGGCATGGACGCCAGCAAGAGGATGCAAAGCGTGCGGGAGACCGCTTCGCAGCTGGTGGAGGAGAATTTCGATCAGGCTTATTCCGTGGTTAAGAAATGGATGCGCGAGGAGGGAAGCTAATTGGCCGAGATAGAGTACAAAAACCTTTCCGGGACACAGAAAACGGCTATTCTTCTGCTTTCTTTGGGAGAAAATTTTACTAGCCAGATGTTTAAGAGACTGGACAAGGATGAAGTTACCAAAGTCTCCAAAGCGATGATGGAAATGGAGAGTGTGCCCCGGGAGGTAGCCGAGCAGGTACTCAAGGAGTTTAATGATTCCCTGACCATGGGCAAGGAAATGATCATGGGCGGCCCGGAGCAGGTCAAGAAACTGGTTACCCAAAACCTGGATTCGGACACTGCCAAATATGTCATGGATACCCTGGAGTTGGACAGCGGACCGGCGCCTTTCAAGGAATTGGCCAATGTTAGTCCCAAGCTGTTGTCCCAGATACTGCGCAATGAGCATCCCCAGACTCTGGCTTTGATTGTCGGCCATCTTCCCCCCGAGAGCGGGGCGGAATTGCTCCAGAACCTATCTCCGGGAGTGCGTCCAGAAGTCCTTACACGTTTGGCAAAACTGGAGGCAGTTCCCGAAGATATGCTGATGGAAGTGGACAGGGTTATGCAGAATCAGGTTGTGGCCATGGGTGGAAAAGAAGGCAAAAAAGTGGGTGGAGTCCCTTCAGTGGCCGAAATACTCAATGCCGTGGACCGCAGCGTGGAGGAAGAGGTCCTTTCCGATATTGAAGAGGAGTCCTCGCAGCTGGCCGAAGAAATCAGACAGCTCATGTTCGTTTTCGATGATATAGTCAATCTTGATGACAGGGCAATTCGCGAAGTCCTCAAGGAGATCAGTAACGACGATTTGACCATGGCCTTGAAAGCAGCTTCTGAAGATTTGAAGGAAAAGTTTTTCAGCAATCTTTCTGAACGGGCGGCGAACATGATTCGTGAAGACTTGGAAATTATGGGCCCGGTCAAGCTGTCCGAGGTGGAAGAGGCCCAACAGGGTATAGTCAAAGTCATCCGGAGACTGGAAGGAGAAGGTCGCATCGTGATTGCCGGCAAAGGAGGAGGGGAAGTCCTTGTCTAACGTGGGAGCCAACTCCGGTGGCCGAGTTATTGTCGGCTTGGAGAGCAAACAGCTAGGGGAGATAGAGCAGCAAAATCAGGAGCCCTTGTGGAGCGAGGAAAATATTGAGAATTATGTGCAACGCGTCAAAGAAAGAGCGCGCAATGTGGCTAGGGATATTATCAATGAGGCCATGCGGGAGGGGGAGGAAATAAAGGCCGAGGCCTATAATGAAGGAATCAAAAAGGGCAGAGAAGAGGCCCGGGCCGAGGAGGAAAACAGGGTCGCGGAATTTCGGGAAAATATGCGCAAAGCCCTGCAGGATATCTCCGAGGGTCGGGAAAAGATATGGGCGGATTACCGAAATGATCTTTTGCTCCTGACTCAGGCTGCAGTGGAAAAGACTCTGGGCATTGAACTGGAAGAGGAACGGCAAAAAATCGTAAGCTCCTTGTGGGAGGAGGCGTTGCAACTATTAGAGTCCGGGCAGGACATTACCCTCCGGGTGCGGCCGGAAGACAAAGAAGTTATGCAGGAGGCGGTAGCCGCCTGGAAAGAGGGGAATCCCCGTATAGGCAACGTCCAGGTAGTGCCTAGCCGGGACTTGAGCAAGGGGGGAGTTGTGGTGGAAAGCGACAGCGGGATAGTGGATAACAGCATTCAGACCCGTTTGGACGAAGTGCGCGGTATTCTGGACAGTATAACCGTGGGGAACTCAGAGGACTGACTCCCTGGTGAGGTTGGGCGCTGGAGCGAAAGAAGGGGGTGCTGGGACTTTTTCTACGGACCGAGCAAACTTCCCATTTTCCAGAAATGGCCATGTCCTGCCCCGAAAATAGCAACCGGAGATGAATTTGGAGCTCGCCGGCGGAATAAAACTTTTGCAGGATTTGGATCCGACCAAGACCTACGGCAAGGTGTGCAAAGTCGTGGGTCTGGTGGTCGAGGGAGAGGGGCTGAAAGCCCCGTTGGGGTCCATGTGTCGCTTGATTCCGGAGGATAAAAAGGAGGGCGAGGGCATAAACGCGGAAGTCGTGGGCTTCCGTGAGAACCGGGTCCTGCTTATGCCTTACGGAGAGATGCGGGGAATAAAGCCTGGTTCCCTTATTCAAAATACGGCCTTGCCCCCTCTTTTCCCTGTGGGTGAGAGGTATCTGGGCCATGCCCTGAATGCCTTTGGGGAACCCTTGCAAAAAGAGGCGGAGATCACCCCCGGTCAATATTATCCCCTGTATTCCGAGCCCTTGAATCCCCTGGAACGGCCACGTATCGATGAGCCACTGGATGTAGGAGTGCGCTCCATAAACGGACTCTTGACCCTGGGCAAGGGACAACGTGTGGGGATTATGGCTGGATCCGGCGTGGGGAAGAGCACCATGATGGGCATGATCGCCCGTTATACGGAGGCGGATGTCAACGTGATCGCCCTGGTTGGAGAGCGGGGGCGGGAAGTGCTGGAGTTTATGGAAAAGGACCTTGGCGAGGAGGGCCTGGCCCGTTCCGTGCTGGTCGTGGCTACCTCGGACCAGAGTCCGTTGATCCGTATGCGTGCCGCTTACGCGGCTACTGCGGTCGCCGAGTATTTCCGGGATCAGGGCAAAGATGTGGTCTTTATGATGGACTCGGTCACCAGATTTGCCATGGCGGGACGGGAAGTGGGTCTGGCAGCCGGGGAGCCTCCGACCACCAAGGGGTACACTCCCTCGGTGTTTGCTCAGCTGCCGCGACTTCTGGAGAGGACGGGCAAAAACGAAAAAGGGAGCATCACCGGAATATATACAGTTCTTGTGGACGGAGATGACTTTAACGAGCCTATATCCGACGCGGTACGTTCAATCCTGGATGGGCATGTCGTTCTTACCAGGGAATTGGCGGATCAGGGGCATTATCCCTCCATAGACGTATTAAAGAGCATAAGCCGCCTGAGAACAGATATTGTTACCCCGGAAGTCCTGGAAAACGGAAGAAAGCTTATTCGCTATCTGTCCACTTATCGGCGGGTCGAGGATATGGTCAATATTGGGGCCTATGTACGGGGAAACAGCCCGGAGATAGATACCGCCCTGGATCTTATCGGCCCCATTCGCGATTATCTGCAGCAGCCGGTGGAAGAGAAACAGACTTTGCAAGAGAGCTGGGCCAAATTAAAGGAAGTGGTCGCTCATGTCCGCTGAACGGGGCAAGGTGTATTTTGTGGGGGCAGGGCCGGGAGATCCGGAATTGATCACGGTAAAGGGCCAGCGGCTTATCCGTTCCGCGGAGGTTGTGCTGTATGCCGGATCACTTGTGCCCCGGGAGCTTTTTTCCTCCTGTGCGGAAAAGACCGAGATCCGGGACAGTTCCTCCATGACCCTGGAGGAAACCCACGGTATCCTGGTGCGAGCGCACCGGATGAATGTACGGATCGTGCGGGTGCATACCGGGGACCCCTCTATCTATGGAGCCGTGGCGGAACAGGCGTGCCTTTTGTCTGCTGAAGGTATACCCTATGAAGTGATTCCCGGCGTAAGCTGTGCCTTTGCTGCTGCGGCCGAGGCAGGGGTTTCCCTTACCCTCCCCGAAGGCAGCCAAACTGTTATTGTAACCCGTGCCGGAGGGCGGACACCGGTCCCGGATTCCCAGGATTTGGTCAGGTTGGCCCGCAGCATGGCGTCCATGGCTATTTATCTTTCCGGGACCATGGCCGGAAAGGTACAAAAAAAACTTTTACAGGGTGGACTGGGACCGGAAACAAATGTGGTTATCGGCCACCGCGTGGGCTGGCCCGAAGGACGGGTGCGGAGATGCAGCTTGGGTAAATTGGCTGAAACTGCCCGGGAAATGGAGATTACCGGGCAAGCAGTTTTTCTGATTCTTCCCGACTCACATGAGAGGGGACGTTCCCGGCTTTATTCAGATGATTTCCACCATACCTTTCGTTAGTTTTATCTTCCTTGATCTAGACCACTACGAATGTGAAAAGCCCGAAGGGTAAGAGGACAAAATAACGGATGTTGTCCGTTTCCCAGGCTTTTTTACTCTATATTTCCCACTACCCGGAGGACTTCGGTTATTGTCGTTGTCCCCTCCCGTACTTTGTCTAAGCCGGCCTCGAACAGGCTTTTTATCCCTTTTTCCCGACAGATATGCTGGATTTTTTCCAGTTCTGCCTGACGGCGCACTGCCTCCTTCAATTCCAGGTCGAATGGCACTACCTCAAACAGAGCGCAGCGACCCATATATCCGGTGTGACGGCATTGCGGGCACCCCTCTCCCTCCCACAGGTATTCCATGTCCCGTAGCTTTTCCTCTACCCCCCAGGATTTTTTGTCTGCCGGGGTTATTTCCCTGCGTACCTTGCAGTGCGGACAAGTGTTGCGCACCAGCCTTTGGGCTATTGCCCCTATAAGCGCGGAGTTTATCAAGTAATTTTCTACTCCCATCTCCTGGAGCCGGGTGAATACAGAAGGTGCGTCGTTGGTGTGCAGGGTGGAAAGAACCAAATGGCCTGTCAGGGCGGACTGTATGGCTTGTTCAGCGGTTTCCAGGTCACGCATTTCCCCGATCATGATGATGTCCGGATCCTGGCGGAGTATATGCCGAAGCATGGAGGGGAAGGTTACACCTGTCCGGCTTTGGACCCCGATCTGATTGAATTCCTCCACCACCATTTCTATAGGGTCTTCCAGAGTGACTATGTTCAGATGCGGATCGGCCAAGCGTTTCATGGTGGAGTACAGGGTGGTGGATTTCCCGCTGCCGGTAGGCCCGGTAACCAGAAGCAGGCCGTAGGTATGTTGCAAGAAAGCCTGGTAGGTTTCTTGCTGCTTTTCGCTCATACCCAGGGCCTCCAACGGTTTTAGCGTGTCTTCGCTGGAAAGTAGGCGTAAAACCATTTTTTCCCCGAAGGCTGTGGGTATGGTGGATATGCGAACGTCAGTGGGTATGTTTTCCAGTACCAATTGGACCCGCCCGTCCTGAGGCCGTCTCTTTTCCGCAATGTCCATACGCCCCATCCCCTTGACCCGGCTGAGCATGGCCTGGTGTACAATGCTGGGTACGCGGTACATGGTGTGCAACACTCCGTCTATCCGATATTTGACCAAAGCGTATTTGCGTTTGGGCTCTAGATGGATATCGCTGGCCCTTTCCCGAATGGCGGAACGCAGGAGGTAATCCACCGCCTTTATGACGTGTTTCTGAGACGAGGCATCACTCTTGTCCGCCACCTGTACCCGGCTTTCCAGGTCCCCGATGTCAGCGGACCCGGTGAATTCCTTTTCCGCGGCCCTAATGGAGAGCTTGAACTGGTAAAAATCATCTATAAGCCTGAGAATATCCCTCCTTGTACCTAAAAAAGCCCGGCAGGGGAGGTTGGTGACTATCTGCATGTCATCCCAGAGCTCCGGGCGGAAGGGGTTGAATACCAGTATCTGCAACTCCCCATCCAAGACTTTTAGGGGGACGAGGACGTTATTGCGGGCAAAGCTTTCCGAAATAGTCTGGGTGGTGACTTCAATATCCGTATCTACCGGGTCCACTTTCTTGAACTCCAGCCCAAAGTGTTTCCCCACGGCGCGCAAAATCATCTCCTCGTCCATGATTTGTTCCCGATCCCCATACCGGATACTCATCCCCAGCCCTTCCAGGAAGTCTATTCCTTCCGGGCTGTCTGCGCTTATTTGTGCCTTCCGTGCCCGGGAGATGACCATTTTCTTCTCTGATTCACTCAATATCCCGGCCTCTTCCAATACAGGGAGGAGTGTGCGCAGGTTGTATTCCATCCTTTTGTCTTTCAGTTTTTGGGGCTCAGGCATTTTTGATCCTCGCAAGGATATTTGTGGTGGAGTATCCGGACAAAAGTTGCAAGCTTACCACCTCCCCGCCGGCGTTTTCTACAATTTCCCCGCCTATTATTTTTTCTACGGGCCAGTCCCCCCCCTTGACCAGGACATCCGGTGCCAAACGGGTTATTAGTTCCAGTGGGGTGCTTTCTTCGAAAAGGATGACAAAATCTAAACAGGCCAGTGCTGCCAGGACTCTCGCCCGGTCCTGTTCCCTGTTAACCGGCCGGCCTTCTCCCTTTATTTTTTTTACGGAACGATCACTGTTCAGTCCCACAACCAGGATATCCCCAAATGAGGCAGCTTTTTCCAGGTAGTCCACATGACCGGGATGCAATAGGTCGAAGCACCCATTGGTGAAAACGGTGGTCGGGCGGGTACTTCCCTCCGAAAAATATTTGTTGAATTCTTCAGCGCTGATTATTTTTTTCTGTGTGTCCATAAGATCATCTGCGGGGAATAGGGTTTCCCAACACTATTTATACATCATGATTTGTCGAATTTTGGGCATGCTTCCTTCTCCGTTTAGCCATAATTTTTTTGCGAAGCAAGTAAGAGAAATTTTGCTTTTTGCAGCCTTGCAGGGTAGAATAATTCCAGGTCGGGGCTATTGCCTTGATTCGCCAAGGAATTTCCTTTAGTGGCAAGGGCAAGCTGCATTTCCAGTATGTTGGAGCCGATGGAGAAAAGTAAGCTATTCAGGGTCTTGAAAAGACGCTTTCAGGAGGAAGCATGAAGGGAATCATTCTGGCCGGAGGTTCTGGCACCAGGCTGTATCCACTGACTCTTGGGGTAAGCAAGCAGCTTATGCCGGTATATGACAAGCCGATGATATATTACCCGTTGTCTGTTTTAATGCTTGCTGGCATACGGGATATCCTCATTATATCCACTCCCCAGGATACGCCGCGCTTTGAACAGGTTTTGGGCGATGGCGGTTCATTGGGCCTTAATTTCCAGTACAAGGTACAGCCCGAGCCGGAAGGGTTGGCGCAAGCCTTTGTTCTGGGCCGGGATTTTATCGGTGATGATTCTGTGAGTCTGGTGTTGGGAGACAATATAATCTACGGGGAGGGGCTGTCCTCTGTACTCCAGAGGTGTGCCGCTTTGCAGAACGGCGGAATTGTCTTCGGCTATCCGGTAAAAAACCCCACCCGCTATGGAGTGGTCGAGTTCGATTCCCAGGGTAAGGTCCTTGGTTTCGAGGAAAAGCCGAAAAGTCCCAAGTCCAAATATGCGGTCCCCGGAATTTATTTTTACGACAACCGGGTGGTGGATATAGCCTCTTCACTTCGGCCTTCCGAACGAGGAGAATTGGAGATTACCGACGTGAACAGCGCTTACCTGGGAGATGGCTCCTTACATGTGGAAGCCCTGGGGAGAGGGTTTGCCTGGTTAGATGCGGGAACCCACGAGTCCCTGCATCAGGCCAGCAGTTTTATCCAGGCCATTCAGGACAGACAGGGCTTCAAAATAGGCTGTGTGGAAGAGATAGCCTATCATCGGGGATATATTGACCGGGATCAACTATTGCATTTGGCCGGCATGTACGAAAAGAACGAATATGGGCAATATCTGCGCGAGTTGGCGGGCCAGTCCTATGTTTGAGATTTGATTTCCTCTACCCTTTGGTTGTAGTAGTCTATTACCGCCCGACGGTTGAGCATGCCCAGTACCTGCTGCTTGTCATGCGAGTCCACAACCGGGAGGGCGTCTATGTTTTTCTGGGTGAATTTGCGCATCACAGTGCTCAGATCCTCTTCTCCGATTGTATAGATCACGTCCGTCTTGGCTAGATCACCCATGATCAGTAACTGGTTCAGTGTGGGCTCGAAAAGGATCTCCCGCAGGTCAGTGCTGGAGAAGACCCCCACCATGCGGTCTCTTTGATCCACAACGCAGAAGTATCTGTTCTTGGTCTCGGAAAGGATTCCCTTGAACTGTTCGAATCTCATGGACTGGGGGATAAGCACCGGGGGATATATTTTCTCTTTCAGGTCCCGGACCTTCATCTGTTCCAGGACGTTAACAAAGAAATCCCCTGTATGGGCCCTGGAAGCGATTCTGTTTTTGGGTTGCTTGATATAGATGGTCCATTTGGTGGAGAGTATATAGGTAAGCGAGCATACCAAAAGACTGGGCAGGAGCAAGTTGTAGGAGCTGGTCATCTCGCTTATGAAAATTATTGTCGAGATGGGGGTGTTGGATACTCCGGCGAAAAATCCGGCCATGCCCACCACTATAAAGGCCTCCGGCTGGGTGACTATTTGGGGCATAAGGGTGTGGGCCAGCTTCCCTATAATGCCCCCTGCGGCCCCTCCGATAACCACTGATGGTCCGAATACTCCCCCACTGCCTCCGGAGCCGATGGTGAATCCGGTGGTCAAGATTTTGCCCAGGGCCAGAGTGAGGAGGAAATAGATAGAGATGTTCCCGGAGAGTGCTTCCTGGATATACCCGTAGCCAAAAGCCAGGGTGTGGGGGAGGAAAAAACCGATAATGCCTGTAAGCAGTCCTCCCACGGCTGGCTTCAGGTGACTGGGTATTTTCCAGGCCTTGAAGATATCGGTGCTTTTGTAAAAGAAAAAGACATATATGTAACCCATGGCGGCGAGAATAAAGGCCAAAAGTGTATACGGTGCAAGGGCCAGGGGGGTGTCAAATGTGAACTCCGGTGCTTGGAAAAGCGAGCCCCATCCGAAAATTATGCAGAAAAGGCAGTAGGCGACAACTGAGGCTATACCCGAAGGGATGACTACCTCGGCTTCCATTTCCGGATCTTTGTACAAGACTTCTGCAGAAAACAAGGCCCCTGCCAGTGGAGCGCGGAAGATGCTGCCCACACCCGCACCTATTCCGGCGGCGAGCATGATTCTCCTTTCCCGGTCGGAGAGGTTGAGCTTGGAGGCCATGTAGGAGCCGAACCCTGCTCCGATTTGGGCTATGGGGCCTTCCCGCCCCCCGGACCCACCCGTGGTCAGGGTGACCGCCGAGGCCAGGGTTTTAATTATAGGCACCCGGCCGCGCACGATTCCTTTTTTGTTGTGATAGGCGTCAATGGCTGAATCGGTCCCGTGTCCCTCGGCCTCCGGAGCGAAGGTGTACACGAGCCAACCGCTGACAAGTCCCCCCAGTGTGGGGACTATCAAAAGCATCCAGGGGGTGAAAGGGATGGATGTGGGATGGAAAAGATGTCCTTCTCCCGATGGTTTCGGCGGGCGGTACCCGGCGAACATATCCAGGAGGAAATGCATCCCGGCTTCGCAGAGATAGTGAAACAGGGCCGCACCCAGCCCGGAAACTATGCCTATGGCCGCGAAAAAAAAGGCCCAGCGGCCGAATGAGTATAACCTGTCTAAAGGGCGCAAGGCTTAGTTTTTTATCCGGATATCTATTTCCCCGGCACCGAACCCTTTAAGGGGGGAGAGCATTCCCAGAATGCTGCCGGAGATCATGTCGTTCAAAAAACCGTTTAAAGGGATTTTGTTCCCGTTTACACAGATTTCCAGCTCAGCGCGGGAAGCAGCGCAATCCCCGGTAGTGGCCTGTTCGGCTACGATTTCCCGGGCCAGGTGCAGGCAGTCCGGACGGTTGCACGTGCCGCAGTCCAGTCCGGGCAGCAGGAAGCCTTTTTCCATGGCAGTGTCGGCCAACCGGGAAATGTCCTCTAGGGTGGGGATATGTCCCAGGGAGGGCCCCTTCCAAGTGGCCAAGGCCAGGCCGTTGTCCAGTTCTTCAACCTCTTGTCTGCTCTGGGAAAGGATAATGCGCGGCAGTGTGGTTTGGCTCTTGCCGCCCTCGACAATAAGGAACTTGTCCCGGGCGAGGTAGGCCAGATCGGCCAGTTTCATTGCGCCTGACCAGGAGGTAGTGCTTTCGTGGGGAGCGAATCCCAGTACCGGTGAACAAAGCCTGGAAAGCCTCTCGGTATCCGTGTTTTCCCGGTCGAAACCGTGACTGGAAAATTTAGCAAAGGCGCAAGGAATATCTCTCCTGTCGAGTTCTTGCCCCAAAGCTTCGGCCAGGGCGGTTTTGCCCGAATTCTTGTATCCGATTATCGCTATTGCTTTTTGCATTATTTCTCCGGTATAGATTTTCGGTTAAACATCAAGAAGGAAATCATTGTACAGGTCAGGTCTTTGGGAAAAACTGGCACCCCAATCGTTATGCTTTTTGTCATTGGAACGTTTAAAGGGCATACTGAGTTTTGACATCCGTATAAGCATGGGCTAACAACACTCGATTTGCATGCTTTGATAAAATAGACGGAGGAAGTTGCCGCCCCGGAGTATTGCGAGCCGGAGCCTTATCCTGTTTGTACAGGGCCCTATCACTGGAAAAAAACAATATATTTCTTATTATGACAAAAATCAAAAAGATTAAAGGCTTTTCTGACCTCTTCCCCCCGGAGAGTGACGTTTTTGCCCGTATGGAGGACATTGCCAGGCGCGTGTTCTCTAGCTACGGCTGTCAGGAGTTACGCTTACCCCTTTTGGAAAAAACCGAGCTTTTTTCCCGATCCATCGGGGATGAAACCGATATAGTACAAAAGGAGATGTATACTTTCCCTGACCGCAAGGGGCGCAATTTGACCATGCGTCCGGAGGCCACGGCCGGTGTGGTTCGGGCTTATATTGAGTCCCAGGAATACGCCCGCCAGGATGTTGGCAAATATTACACGGTGGGCCCCATGTTTCGCTATGAACGGCCCCAGAAAGGACGCAGCAGGCAGTTCCATCAGGCAAATGTCGAGGTCCTGGGACCGGACTCCCCCCTGGCAGACGTGGAACTTATCCTTATGCTGGTCAGTTATCTGCGCGAGTTGGGGCTTAAGGATGTCCAGATAGACCTTAATTCTCTGGGGTGTGCCAAATGCAGGCCGGATTTCCAAAAGGCCCTGGCCAGCTATTTGCATTCTCTGGACAAACAAAAGCTTTGCCTGGATTGCCAGCGGCGCTTGGACAAAAACCCCATGCGTGTTCTGGACTGCAAGGTTTCTTCCTGCCAGGAGATGGCCCGCGGGGCACCCCAGGTGATTGATTCCCTTTGCCCGGAGTGTGCCGATCATTTTGCTTTTGTTAAAAACGCCCTGACAGAAGCGGGGGTCGAATTCAATATAAATCCCCTTCTGGTCCGAGGCTTGGATTATTATCAGCGGACCACCTTTGAGGCATTGTCTTCGGACATCGGGGCCCAAGCCGCAGTAGCCGGCGGTGGGCGATATGACGGACTGATTAAGGCCCTTGGTGGACCGGATCTGCCAGGTCTGGGTTTTGCCTGTGGCATGGAGAGGTTGGCTTTGCTGATGCCCGGAAAGTCGAACCGGGATCTGGATTTTTATCTGGCTGTTCTGCATGAGGAGGCCATGAATCAGGGGATACTTTTGGCGCAAAGATTGCGGGATTTTGGATTCAAGGGGGATATCTCCTTTGAAGCCAGGAGTCCCAAGAGTCAGTTGCGGCTGGCCAACAAACTCGAGGTCCAGGCCTGCCTTCTGTTGGGACTGGATGAAAAGGAGCGGGGGGAGGTCGTGGTCAAGGATATGCGCACCGGAGTGCAAAGGACGGTCAGCCAGGAAGACTTGGAGCAGGCTGTGGGGCTGAAGCAGGATGATAGTATAGGGGAATAGGGATGACCGGAGTTTTGGCTCAATAGGGATTGGCAAGGATTCTGGTCCGGACGCTAGCTTTGGCTTTTCGGCACATTAAGCGGGTTTTTCTGAGTAGATTTAAAAATCCACAGGCAGCGTCGATAAATCAAAGTCTTATAGGGCAAGGAAAATAGTAACATTCAAGAGGAAAGAGATGCGAGAGATAAATACCGGGGTTGATTTGGATTCGTTGGGCGGTTGGAAGAGGACCCATCATTTGAATGAATTGGGCTTGGACCATTTGGGCCAGGAAGTGTGCCTCATGGGCTGGGTGCAATACAGACGGGATCATGGCGGACTTATCTTTGTCGATCTCCGGGACCGGGAAGGCCTCACCCAGATAGTATTTGCCCCGGAGGTAAACAGTGAGGCCCTGGAACAGGCGCATATTGTGCGTACGGAATATGTATTGGCAATAAAGGGCAATGTGCGCAAACGCCCTGAAGACATGGTCAATCCCAATTTGGTTACCGGCTCGATCGAGGTGGCGGTGACAGAATTCAAGCTGCTGAACAAGTCCAGGACTCCGCCGTTCATGATTGAAGACCGTGTGGATGTTTCCGAGAATCTGCGCCTTCAGTACCGTTATCTGGATTTGCGGCGTCCCCGGATGTGCTCGAATATAGTCCTTAGAAGCCTGGCTGCGCGGAGTGTCCGCAGATTTCTGGAAAGCGAGGATTTTTTGGAGGTGGAAACCCCAGTTTTGACCAAGAGTACTCCGGAAGGGGCGCGGGATTTCCTGGTGCCCTCTCGTCTGAACCAGGGCAGCGTATATGCCCTTCCCCAATCCCCGCAGCTTTTCAAACAAACCCTTATGCTTGGGGGGCTGGATCGTTATTACCAGTTGGTCAAGTGTTTTCGTGACGAGGATCTGCGCGCGGATCGGCAGCCGGAATTTTCCCAGATAGACATGGAGATGTCCTTTGTCCAGGAAGATGATGTCATGGATGTTTCCGAAAGAATGATCAGTACTCTGATTGAAGATATCCTGGGGAAGAAAGTCCAGGCCCCTTTTCCGCGCATGAGCTATGCCCGGGCCATGGAGGAATACGGCATGGATCGTCCGGATCTGCGTTTTGATCTCCGGCTTAGGGAGGTAACCGATATTGTACGCAACTCGGGTTTTAATCTGTTTGCAAAGGCGGAGATCATAAAGGCCCTGCCAATACGCGGAGGAGCGGAGCTCACCCGGAAGGAGATCGACGACTATACTGATTTTGTACGCATTTACGGGGCCCAGGGTCTGGCCTGGATCAAGGTCAAGGAGGATGGCTGGCAGTCTCCTATTGCCAAGTTCTTGAGCGATGAGGAAAAATCCGGACTGGAGAGAGAGCTGGATTTACGCCAGGGTGACATTGTTTTCTTCCAGGCCGGCACTTCGGAAATGGTCAATGCGGCCCTGGGCAATCTCCGGATTAAATTGGGTGAGCGTTTCGGGCTTATTCCGGAGGACACCTTTGCCCCGGTGTGGATAACCGACTTTCCGCTGTTGGAGTGGGATGAGGAGGAGAAGCGCTGGGCGGCGCGGCATCATCCGTTCACGGCACTACAGGAAGGCCAGGGAGACGTGGTTCAAAACGACCCCGGGGCGGCCAGGGCCCGGGCCTACGATCTTGTTTTGAATGGACACGAGATAGGGGGCGGATCCATCCGTATCCATACCCCTAAGGCCCAGCAGGAGATGTTCGAGGTGCTGGGAATCGGCAAGGAAGAAGCGGAAGAGAAATTCGGATTTTTGCTCCAGGCCCTGGAATATGGTGCCCCGCCGCACGGGGGTATTGCCTTCGGGTTTGACAGGATTATTATGATACTAGCAGGGACGACATCCATCCGGGACGTTATCGCTTTCCCCAAGACGCAAAAGGCGGCCTGCGTGATGACCGACGCCCCTTCCGAAGTGGATAACAAACAACTCCGGGAATTGGGGTTGCGCTGGCGCGATTCGCAGAAAACCCGGAAATGATCGCAGCTTTCTCGCAAATGGCGGTTCCGCGGAGAGCGGTCCCGGCTTTTTGGCGCGGCCAAGCCCTGTTTCGGATGGAAAACTGATTACTAATAATCGAGTGCGGGAAAATGGAAAGAGAAATAATAACTTATCCCAATGAGGTATTGTCCAGAAAGTCAGACCGGATAGAAGAGGTCACTCCGGATATTCAGGAACTGGCCGAGGACATGATCCGCATTATGTACGATAATGACGGTATTGGCCTGGCCGCTCCTCAGGTGGCTGAGAACCAGAGGATTATAACCGTGGATGTCTCTGGACCGGAAAAACGTGAAGATCTGCGGGTATTTATAAATCCGGAGCTGGTCTACACCGAGGGTGAAGTGGAGACCGAGGAGGGCTGTTTGAGTGTAGTGGGGTACCGGGCCTCGGTAAAAAGGGCGGCCCGGGTCAAGCTCCATGCAATGGACTTAAAAGGCCAGGAAGTGGATGTGGATGCGGATGAAATGCTTTCCGTTTGTCTTCAACACGAGATAGATCATTTGGATGGTATTTTGTTTATTGATCGCATAAGTCGATTGAAACGCTCACTTTATGATAAGAAATTGAACAAATGGCGCAGCAAAAGAAAAAAATAGTCTTTATGGGCACCCCGGAATTCGCGGCGGCTGTCCTGGATCATCTCCTTCAATGGCCGGAGGGGGAGGTGGTTGCAGTATATACCCAGCCGGATCGACCCTGCGGGCGGGGGCGGATTTGCCGTCCTTCGCCGGTCAAGGAAAAGGCTTCCCAATGGGGCATACCAGTATATCAACCCCCAAATTTTAAGGCACAAACGGAGATAGAAAAGTTAAAGGACTTGAATGCTGACTACCTGGCCGTGGCTGCGTACGGCCTGATTTTGCCCCGGGCGGTTTTGGATGCGGCCAAGAATGGTGCATACAATGTACACGCTTCTCTTTTGCCCAAATATAGAGGTGCGGCCCCCATACAACGGGCTGTTCTCAACGGTGAATGGGTTACCGGGGTAACCATTATGCGTATGGATACCGGCATGGATACAGGAGATATGCTTTTGCAGCGCAGTCTGGCCATTGGTATAGAGGATACTGCGGCCACCCTGCACGATGAATTGGCGGATATGGGCGGGAGGCTCCTTGTGCAGGCCTTTGAGGCTCTGGAAGAGGGAACAGCCAAACATGTGCCCCAGCCTGAGGATAAGGCCAGTTATGCCCCTAAGCTGGAGAAAAAGGAAGGGATGATCCGCTGGGACCGGCCCGCTCAAACTATTCATAACCAGATCCGGGGGATGCATCCCTGGCCGGGGGCATACTTCTCCTGGAACGGACTGGGCGAAGAGATTCGCCTTACTGTCTTTCCGGGGAAGGTGGGACCTTTTCTGGAAGAGGGGAGAGATCCCGGGACCATTTTGGGATTGCGCGAACAGGGGTATCTGGCGGTGGCTTGTCTGGACAGGGAATACTGGATTTCCGGAATCAAACCGGCCGGGAGTAAGCCTTTGAGCGCCCGGGACTTCTATTGCGGCTACCTGAGCCGGTGTGAATAACTTACTTTTCCTCCGCTCTTTTTGTGGCTAGCGTGACTTCCCGGAATTTTTTAATTTATTTTCTTGCCAGGTGTCCTGGCAACGATCATTTTAGTTGGTTTCCATCCGGAAATGGCCCTTTTCCATTTTAACGGCGTCAATTTTCGTAATTATTCGATCATGTATTAGGATGCGCTCGCTCATAATTACTCAGTTTCCTTTTTAACAGAAAAAGATCTCATTTCCGAATTGGAAACGTGATATTTCTAAATCCGGGAATTTCTGAATTTCCGGATAAGAACTAGTTGGCTTTGCCATCCGTAAAACGGCTGGAGCTGTTCGCTGTTAATATTCCCGGATTGCTGCCCGGGGATGGAGAGATGTGGCTCCCTGGAAAATATTAGACGCGGGTTGTGGGTTGGTTGTGAACCAGGAAAAAAAAACAGATACCTTTCTGGAAAAAGAGATAGACTCTTCCTTTGTGGCCAAGAAGCGCCTGTTCATCGGATTGGTGACCGGGACTTCCATCCTGGTAGTTTTCCTGCTTATTGTTTTGTGGGTTGTTCCCTATATTGGACTGCGCAATATCCATCCCGCCGCTCCCTGGGTACTGGGGGGGCTGTTCCTCGCCCTGATTGTGTTTATTATCTGGGCCACTCTGGGCTTAGTCTTAAGTATCCTGCTGAAAAGAAACATATTTTTTTCCAAAAAACTGCGCGGGCTCATAATAAAGTTCTTCCTGCCTTTGATGACCCTGTGCGGCCGTTTTGTGGGCATTCCCAAGCAAAGGGTGCGGGCCTCGTTCATCAAGGTCAACAACGAAATCGTCATGGCCGAGGCCCGGCGGTACAAGCCGGAGGAGGTCCTGATGCTCATGCCCCACTGCCTGCAGCGTAGCAGATGCAAAATCCGGCTGACCTACGATATCCGCAACTGCGAGCGGTGCGGGAAATGTCCCATAGCCGGTCTTCTGGAGTTGAGCGACAGCTACGGAGCGCATCTGGCCATAGCCACCGGGGGAACCATTGCCCGCAGGATCGTGGTCAATGTCCGTCCCCGCTTCATCCTGGCCGTGGCCTGCGAGCGGGATCTGTCCAGCGGGATCCAGGACGTGTATCCTCTGCCCGCCTACGGCATCCTGAACCAAAGGCCGCACGGTCCGTGCCTGGACACTTTGGTCCAGCTCGAGCATGTTCAGTGGGCTCTCAGGCGATTTTTAAGGCCGGAATATGTCCCGGAAAAAAAATAAAAATAATATCCCCCCGGCCCGTCGAGCGGCCTTAAGCGCTGTTTTGGACACCTGCTCCGGGGCCGATCTGCAGGCGGCTCTGGACCGCCGTCTGGAACCGGCTTCGCTTGCCCCCGAGGACCGCGCCCTGTGTACCGCCCTGGTGTACGGTTATTTCCGCCTAAAGATCCGAATAGACTATATCCTGTCCGTTTTTTTGAAGAAGCCGGAGCGAATGCCCGGGGATGTGCTTGTGGCCATGGGCCTGGCCGTATTCGAGATTTTGCATATGGACCGCATCCCGGAGTACGCCTCTGTCTCCTGGGCGGCCGGATTCGCCAAATCCGGATACGGTACAGGGATTTCCGGGGTGGTCAATGCCGTGCTCCGCAATGTCTGTCGCGAAAGTGTCCGCGATCCGGATTTTTTTCAAAAGGACAACCCGGATAAGAACCTTTTCCGGTCCAGGTTCTACAGCTGTCCGCAGTGGATGGTTAAGCTCTGGGCGGATCAGATCGGGGAGGAAAAGGCCCTGGTCGTGCTGGAAAACAGTATCCGGCCCGCCCCATTGGGTCTGCGCCTGGAAAGTACGTTTGCAAAGGGAAAGCTGGGTTTTAAAAACGAAGATATCCTGGCCAAGCAGGGGAATCTTTTGGCCTTTAAAAACGCCCCGGACAATCTGGCTGAGCTGGAAAATCTGGGCGAGATAAGCCGGGTTTCCTTTGCCGGGCAGAGCCTGCTTGCCCAAGCCTGCGCCTCCGGTCTTCCGGAGCCGGTCTGGGACGCCTGCTGCGGCCGGGGAGGAAAGAGTTTTCTTTTGAATTCCCTGGGGCTAAAGGTGCTTGGTAGCGACACCAGCTACTCCCGGCTTTCCGGGTTTAAATCGGAAATGAAGCGGCTTGAAAAGAGGGTGCCTTTGTTCGCGGGCTCGGCGGAAAAGCCCCCGTTTGCCCCGGACGGCCCGCCGAAAAGCCTGCTTCTGGACGTCCCCTGCTCCGGGCTGGGGGTTTTGAGCCGCCGGCCGGATATCAAGCAAAAACGCAGACCGGAGGATATTGCCGGCTTCACCCGGATGCAGCGGGCCATGCTTGAATCCGCTTTTCATATTTTGCCCCCGGGCGGGCATATTCTGTATATGACCTGCACCCTGAACCGGGGGGAAAACCAGGAGCAGGTGTCCAGTCTCCTTAAAAAACATCCCTCCCTTGAGTTACTCCAAGAGCTTGAAACCGATATCCCCTCCTCCCAACTCGGAGAATGCTTCTACCTGGCCCGGCTGGAGAAAGGCTAATTTTGGGTCCTCGAAGTTTGATGTGGATTCTCTCCGCCTGAACTTTTTTGCTGCCAAATTTCCGGCCCGGTGTTTTCTTGGCCCCGCCAAAGGGAGATGCTTGCCCCTCCGGACTCTTGTTTGGGCAAGAAAAAAAGTTTTGCTGCATCCAAGTTGGTACTGTTGCCAGTCTGCACTCAGAGTCGTTTCCCGGTCCGGTTTCCCCCTTTTGGCGGGGCCAAGAAAACGCGCGAGCCTTTCGTTAAAAGCATGCAAAAAGATGAGGCAGGAGATAATATGAAAATCCACTCGCTGTGTCGGAAAGCCCTAATTTTCCATTTAAATACTCAGCTTTCAATTTTTCAAGGGTTTAGTTATATTGGGACAACTCTCCCCTGGATTCTTATCCTTTATCTATCTGGCATTCCCAAATGGACTACATTTAAAAAATATTAGTTAACATACTGTTTTTTTAGAGAAAAATATAAAAGGGCTCCAAATGATCCGGGGCCCTTTTAATATATTTTTTTTTATGCTAGCGATAAACTGGGTTAATACATTAATTATTTTATATGCAACATACTATACTAAGGATGGAGGGGTGTTAAATGTCGAATGTTTTCAGAGGATGTAATTTAATAAAAGCATCAAAGCATCCACGGTCTGTTTTTATTGTTTTTTCCCTTATTTTTTTTATGCCTATACTATTTCTGAATACCTGTCCGGCTTCATCCCTTGAACAATATGCCCCCTCTTTTAAAGAAAATATTGTTCAGCCCACGTATTTGAAGAAAAATACCTCCAAACAAGAATTAGACCTAGATGGAAAACTAAAACTGAACACCCTAATAGATACGGCACTGAAGTCTCATCCTTCTCTGCGCCGTTCTTGGGCCAGAGCTAAAGGGGCTGCTGCCACGGTTGGTCAGGCGTTGTCCTCTTATTATCCACAAGTATCCTCTAATGTCTTTGCCAATTACAATGATGAGGGAAAATATCGTTACAATGATGATGGAGAATACCGTTACAATGAAATGTGGGAGAAAAGTAAAAGGATGGGTGCGAGTTTAGGGATTACCTACCTGTTGTTGGACAATGGCGGAAGAGAAAATACGGCTCTGGCGGCAAAAAAACGATTGGAGGCCGCAAACCATGCATATAACCAATCCGTTCTGGATTTGGTATTTGAGGTTCAGAAGAGATACTACGCTTACGTCGAATCTTTGCAAATGCTCGCAGCCAAGAAAGAGGATCTTAGAGTTGCTAAGTCCAACCGCGAACGGGCCAAGGATTTTTTTACTGCAGGTTTGAATTCGAAATCCGCAAAGCTGCAGGCTCAGGCCCATGTTTCGCAAGTGGAGTACCAATTGGCCTCCTTAAAAGGCAAGGTGCGCAGGGATTGGAGGAAGCTGGCTATTATATGCGGGTTACCTAAATCTCCGCGCCATGAGGTATACTCCCCGTCCAAACTGGACAAAGATTTAGTCAGCAAGGGGGCTGAGCAATTGATTAAAAGGGCTGAAGACAAGAATCCCCGCCTTCAGTCCCTTGAAGCCCGGATAAAATCCGGAGAGCACCGGGTTGAAGCGGCAAAATCGAAGTTTTCCCCGGAGTTGAGTTTTATAAGCAGTGGGACAGCCCAAAAGATTTTTTTCCAGGAAAGCCACGAAACCGGTATGGCGGAAGATGAATATAAAGCAACCGTGGGGCTCAAGGTCACTTACGATCTTTTTACCGGCTTTTCGGATTCCTATGAAGAACGCGAAGCACAGACAAATGTCGAGGTAACCAGGGAACAATACGCCGAGAAACAATTAGTATTGAGACAAGAAGTGGAAGATTCCCTGAATGAATACAAGGCCGCGTTGGATGAGCTGAAAGCCAGTAAGCAGTATGTAAAAGATGCAAAAGAAAGTTATCGGGTAGCGGTGCAATTTTTCAAACAAGGGGAGGGAGCGATGATGGAAATCACCAGGGCCCTTGAACAATTAGCTCACGCCAAAAGTGAACTGGTTGGCGCACGAATGAATATGTACACGGCCGCAGCCAGTCTCGCACACAGTTGCGGGGCTTTTGAAAAATTGGGAGCCAGAAAGGCAGAGTGGAAAACGATGGACTGATTTTTATTCGGTAATAAACATTTCGGGATGAAAGCCATTCACATTTCAACTAGGCAAGGAGCAGGCAATGACTAGGTTTTGGCAGACTGGAATCGGAATTCTTGCGGTAGTGATACTTGTATTCGGCTCTGCTGACACTATGCTTGGCCAAAAGGCCAAGAAAGGCTCGGCAACGAACTCCACTCAAAAGGCTTTGCCGGTCAAGGCCGTTCAGGTGGAAAAAGCAAACAGGAAGCAGTGTTTAAAGTATCCCGGCGTCGTTATTACCGACAACCAGAGCGAATTGTCCTTCAGGGTATCCGGAAAGGTCGAGGAAGTTCCGATCAAGGTTGGCCAAGTGCTGAAGAAAGGTCAATTAATCGCTCAGCTGGAGCAAAGCCATTTTATAAACGCCAGGGAGCAGGCCCGGGCGGCCAAGAGGCAGGCTAAAGCCCGCATGCAGGACGCGCGGAGCGAGTATCGGCGGCTCAAAAAGCTGATGTCCGCGCGCGACATCTCGAAGCAAAAACTGCAAAACGCCAAGACAACTGCCCAGTCAGCAGAGGAAGATTTCCATATAGCTCAAAGACGCCTGGCCGAGGCCGAGCGGCAACTTGGTTATACCACCCTGAAATCTCCCTTTGGGGGGATTGTGGCCAGCAAGAAGGTCCACGCCTTTCAGACGGTCGAGGCCGGACAGCCCATAGCCCTTATAGTGGATCCGTCTGATCTCCTTTTCCGTGTGCAGTTGCCGCCATCAATGTTGCCCCTTCGGAATGACCTTGAGAATTTCCAATGCGTTTTTCCGGCCCTGAATGGCCTTAAACTTGAGGCCAAACTGCACGGTCTAGGCCCAAGCGCCCTGCCTCCCCTGCGCACTTTCCCGCTGACCGTGGAAATCGAATCCGCTGCTAAACATCCAATAATGCCCGGAACGGAAGGCATTTTGCGCATCACCGTGGCCTCGGACGCAGCAAAAAACCGTATTCGTGTCCCGGCTAGCGCCATAACTAGCAATCACAAGGGCAGTCCCAAGGTGTGGATAGCAAATCCGAAATCGGGTCGGGCGCAGCGGCGTTCCGTTAAACTGGGCGAGGTGCAAGAGGGCAGGGTGACTGTAGAGTCCGGCCTTTCTCCCGGCGAATGGGTGATAACCGCCGGGCAGTCGGATCTGTCCTCGGGACGGAAAGTAAAGATAGTCAAGCCGATGTCCGGCTCCAGCCAATAATTGTCCGTCGCTAGTTTGATGTTCGCGCCTAACGGCTAAACCACGCTTAATATCATTACCTAGGGGAAGCCAGCATGAATATTACCAAATGGGCCATGAACAACAAAAATACGGTCCTTATCTTCACTCTGATCATTATTCTCGGAGGCATAAGCTCCTATTTCAAGCTGGGTAAGCTGAAAAATCCCACATTTACCATACATACCGCCCTGGTAACCACTGAATTCCCCGGTGCCTCGCCCGCCGAAGTGGAGCGTTTGGTCACGGATCCCCTGGAAAAGGCAGTTCAAGCCATGGGCCAACTCAAACACGTACGCTCCAAATCCGAGGCCGGCCGCTCAACCCTACATGTGAAAGTCAAGGAGGACAATCCCCCTTCGGCCATGCCCCAAATATGGACGAACCTGCGCGAACGTATCCGGGACGCCCGCTCTGCCTTGCCTCCTGGCGCGAAAAATCCCCGGGTGAGGGACCATTTTGGCAGGACCTACGGGATACTGTTGGCCCTGACCGGAGAAGGCTATTCCATGCGAGAGCTCAGGGAATACGCCAATTACATGAAAAAGAGCTTCAAACAATGCAAGGATGCCCAGGGAGTGACTATTTTCGGTATTCAGCGTGAGCAAATAGTCGTTGAAGTCTCCCGAGAAGAACTGGCCGGCCTCGATCTTGACCTGGCCAGCGTACAACAGGCCATAAAGGCTCAAAACTACATAACCGAATACGGGCATCTGAACGCAGGCAACAGTCGCATACGGATAAGTCCCTCCGGAAACTTAGAAAGCGTTGAGGATATCGAAAAAATCGCGCTGGGCGGGGGCCCTGAGAACGAATTCCTGCGCTTGGGGGACATCGCTGATGTGAAGCGGGAATACGTGGATCCTCCCCAGGTACTTTTCCGCATGAATGGCGAACCGGCCTTGGCCATAGGGATCTCCACAGTCAAGCACGGCAATACCGTGGTGCTGGGGAAATCGGTAAAGAAAGAAATCAAGAAACTGAAAGAGCAGATGCCGGCTGGCCTGGATATCTCCATGGTCAATTTCCAGGCAGATCAGGTCATGAAATCCATAAACACATTCCTGGTGGCACTATTCGAGGCCATCGGCATTGTCCTGTTCGTGCTCCTGGTGGCCCTGGGCTTGCGCAGCGCTATCGTGATCACCAATGGTCTTATTCTCAATATCTGCGCCACATTTTTAATCATGCACTTTTTCGGGATAGACATGCAGATGATATCCCTGTGTGCCCTGATAATCGCTCTGGGTATGTTGGTGGACGATTCCGTGGTGGTCACTGACAACACCATAAACGAGATGGAACAAAACAAACTGTCCAAGGAACAAGCTGGGATCAAGGCAGCCCAAAGCACGGGTTTCCCTCAATTTATCGCCACATTTATCGCAGTGTGCTCCTTTATGCCCATGGCCATAGCCCACAGTAATTTGGGTGAATACTGTCATTCTCTGACTTACGTAGTGGGCATCGCTCTAGGTGTTAGCTGGCTCCAGGCAATGCTCGTGGTTCCGGTCATGAGCGGCAGGCTACTCAAGGTCAAGGAGAAAAAATCCAATAAACAGCCCTACAGTTCCTTTATCTACCGCGTGTATCTGTCCTTGTTGCGTCCGGCCCTTAAGCACCGCTGGATAACTGTCGGAATAGTCCTGGGCATCTTTTTGCTGGCCTGTTACGGCTTTGGGCTTATTCCTTACGCTTTAATGAATAAATCCGACCGACCCCAGTACAAGGTGGACTACTGGCTACCGGAAGGAACACGTATTCACAAGACCTCAAATGACTTAAAAGAGATTGAAAAGAAGATCATGTCCTGGCCCCAGGTAATCAGCGTGGCCACATCCGTGGGTAGCGGCCCCCCCCGTTTCATGCTCGGGTTCACCCCGGAACAGCCGAATATTGCTTACGGGAATCTGATAGTCAAAGTTAAGCCAGGGACTGACGTGAGCAAACTAATTAAACGCAGCGAGAATTATATCTCCAATACATTTCCTGAGTCCAATGCCCGGGCCTCGGAATTCATTCCCGGAGGTATGCCCAATTTCCTGATCCAGGCGCGTATTTCCGGGGAGGATCCACAAACCTTGCGCAGGATTTCCGATCAGGTACAACAAATCATGCGCGATACCGGGCAAACAGTGGAATTGCAATCCAACTGGAGGAATCAGGTTCCGGTCTGGAAACCGCACTACATGCAGGCAGCTGGAGGAATGCGCGATATAAATCGTGAGAGTGTGGCCAGGACCATGCGCTGGCTTACCCGGGGCAGCCCGTGGGATAGCTATCGTGCGGACAAGCATCTCATGCCCATTGTTTTCCGTACGCCCAAGAAAGAGGACTATGATCTCCGTGACATGGTCTCAGTACCGGTTGCCAGCTGGGAAAAAGCCCCACAAGTGCCTCTGGGTGCGGTTATGACCAAGGGGGAGATAGTTATGGAAAATCCGATTATACATCGTTACGATCGTGTGCGGACCATTACCGTTCGGGCCAATCCCAAGGAGGGAGCGAACTGTGCGGCCCTGCGCTCTGATATTGCCCAAAAAATCGAGGAAAAAGTAGATTTTCCGCTGGGGTACAGTATCTCCTGGGGCGGACTATATGAAACTTCCCAAAAATCGAACCGCAGTCTAAACGCCCAGTTTCCTATAGCCATTACCCTGATGCTGATGGCTGTGGTCCTGCTTTTCAACGGCGTACGTTCACCGCTGATAGTTTTTTTGAGTCTCCCCCTGTGTATTGTTGGTGTTGTTGCTGGATTGCTGCTAGCCGGAAAGGACATGGGTTTTATGCCTCTTTTCGGTATCTATGCTCTTATAGGTATGATTATTCGCAATGCGGTGATACTTATAATGGAAATGAATGACCGCACCCGGGATAAGGAGGACAAGGAAAAATTCGAGGCAGTGGTCCAGGCTTCCCTTACGCGTGTCCGTCCGGTATTGATTACCGCCTGCTGCACTTCGTTCGGGATGGTTCCGCTTTTGTCCAATCCCATGTTCGGAAGCATGGCGGTGACTATCATGGGCGGACTTTTGGTGGGCACGCTTATTACCCTGATTTTTATTCCGGTCCTGTATAGCCTGTTTTATCGGGTAAAACCTTCGCATAATATGTCCTGACATGGAGGGCGGGTTCTCGCGTGTTTTCTTTTCCGCAGACAAATTCGGGCTGTTGCTGGCGATTTTTCTTCTACAGCTTTTGACCCTGCCTCTGTTTGAGGGCGAGCTGGCCTCTAGCTTTGTGTCCGATCTGCTTTTTTTATTGCTCTTAGCGGCAGCGGCATACTCGGTTAAAGACGACCGCTATTTCCGTCTGGCATTGGTTTTGGGTGGCCTGAGCCTGGTCGGTGTAGTGGTTTGCTTTTTTATTGACAATACATTTATTTTGCTTGTGACTAGTGTCGTTTATTTGGCATATTTAGGGTTTGTGACAGTTTTGATCCTTTTTGATATCGGCCGGGACTCGCGGATAAATATAGACAATGTCATGGGCGGTCTGTGCGTATATATCCTGATCGGGGTTTTCTGGTCGATTTTGTTTTCCATGCTGGAGAGGGCTAGCCCGGGTTCATTCGCCTTCGGTCCGCACGGCGCGCATCCGGACCTGGTTCAGGCCGGGACACTGCTCTATTACTACAGCTTTATAAACCTTATGACCATCGGCTTCGGGGATGTGGTCCCCATGTCGCACCTGGCCCAGACCCTGTCCATTCTGGAGGGCCTGGTCGGGCAATTCTACCTGGTTTTTTTCATGGCCTCCCTGGTGGGGCGCTATATAGCAGAGAAACAGAACAATTGAGGACGGGGAAGTCCTTTTCCCACCACCAATGTTTCCCGGAGAATATTGGCGCTTTTCCTCTTTCCATTTCCAGGGAGTGCTTCGTGACCGACTTTCGTCTTTTGGCAAACAAATACCTTGGAGCTTAATCCGGTACTATCCGCAACATCGCTTTTTGTATGCCCGCCTTAACGGGTTAAAGTTAGTGGTTCGTCTTTCGAATCTAGGCAAGACGTTTTAGACTCCGCACCTGCATTAGAATGCGGGCGCGGGATGACGAACGGTGGATAGCCCGTTTTTGGGCGAGCAAAGCCGATTTGTTCGGAATTTCCACTTTTCGTCATCCCTGACCCCGATCAGGGATCCAGGAAACGACAATAGTCGGCCAACTACAGGGGTTCAATCAAAACCCGTTAATTTATATGGATCAGTATTGCTTACGGGACCCTTTACCATACTCATGGTCTATCCCATGATGGCCAGCATGAATCCCGGGGCTGTTTTTACCCGGTGCAGTCTTAAACTGCAGCTTTTGACCCAGGGCATCAATTTTATATTCATGCCCCTTTTTACCTTTGCTCTGGGCTGGATATTCTTTCCCGGGGACCGGACAATGGCCTTTGGCCTGCTTCTGATCGGCCTTTTACCCACCAGCGGGAGGACCATATCCTGGACCGGGTTTGCCAAGGGCAACACCCGGTGGCGGTAAAGATGACCATTATCGGCCTGATATTGGGCATAACCCTCACGCCCTGCTTCGGTTATGTACTCATGGGCCGGGCCCCATACCGTTTCTCAAAACTATCAAACAGATTCCCTTTTAGGTGTTCTCAGCAGTGAGGACCTTATCAATCATGTTCCCGAGGACAGGGCCCTGGATACACCCCTGAGCGATGTGGAGTTGCAGGGCATTACCACCTGTAGCGCCGCGAGCCACCTGCGGGAGGTCATCTCCAAAAGGAAAAGAACGCATCAGTACAAGTTCCTGGTCACCGACGGCGACGGCTAGCCAACGGAGTTACTTCTTCGGATATTATCGGGCGGGGACGCAGGACAAGAAGCCAAAATAGTGGTAAGTTTCAAGGAAGAAGTCGTTTCTAAGCAATAATCTTTTCAGTACTTGAGCTTCTTAGTCTTGCACATGAGGAAGGATTTGCTGAGGGTGGTCAATTTTAGATTATCACGGCCCGGGTTACCTGAGCAATTTTCGATTATCAAAATCATAGATCAAAGATCGCCGTGTCGGTTTCGCCTCCCGGCGATAAAATATATAGGTTGAGGCATACGGGAGGTATGGTTGCCTTTGAATGGAGAACAATATACATAAGGATGTCCAAAATCGTTAGTTACTTCTTATCCGGGAATTCAAAAACTTCCGGGTTTAGAAATATCACGTTTCCAATTCGGAGATGAGATTTTTTTCTGTTTAACAAGGAAATTAGGTAATTAAAAGCGAGTGTATCTTAACACGTGATGTAATAATTACGAAAATTGACGCCGTTAAAATGGAAAAGGGCCATTTCCGGATGGAAACTAGTTGTCAGTTCAGCAATACCCTTCAACCCGGTTCCGGGCAGGAAAAAGTCGCATGAATCTAATTAAGTCTTGGTTTGAAAGGCATCTCAGCAATCCCCAGGTGGTCATCCTCATGGCCATACTTCTGGCCGGTTTCGGGATGGTTTTTTTTCTGGGCCGGATGCTGGTGCCCTTTTTTGCCGGACTTATAATCGCCTATCTCCTGGAGGGAGTGGTCAAGCAGCTGACCAAAAGGGGAGTCCCCAGGTTCGCGGGGGTCCTTCTCACATTTCTGCTTTTCATGTTCCTTTTGCTTTTCAGCATTTTCTGGCTGGTCCCCGAGCTGGTCAAACAGATCACCCAACTGGTGCAGCAGCTTCCGAGCATGATAGGTGAAATCCAGGCCCTTCTTTTGCAGCTTCCCGAGCGCTATCCAAAGTTTATTTCCGAAGCCCAGGTACATGAATTCTTTTCGGCTATCCGGGGTGAGGTAGGCAAGCTGGCCCACAACATTTTGTCCATTTCCGTGGCCTCGGTAATGGGTCTTATCACCTTGCTGGTCTACCTGGTCCTTGTCCCCCTGCTGGTCTTTTTCTTTCTCAAAGACAAGGACAAGATCCTGAACTGGTTTGCCGGATTTCTGCCCCGGGACCGCTCCCTGGCCGTGCAGGTGTGGCAGGATGTCAATATGCAGATATCCAATTACATCCGGGGCAAGACCTGGGAGATCATCATCGTCTGGGCGGGGAGTTTCCTGACTTTTACCTTGCTCAAGCTCGAATACGCCATGCTCCTGGGGGCCATTGTCGGATTTTCCGTACTCATCCCCTATGTGGGCGCGTCAGTGGCCACCATCCCCGTGGCCCTGGTCGCCTATTTCCAGTGGGGAATGGGCTCGGAGCTGGTCTGGGTGCTCATTGTCTACGCCATCATCCAGATGCTGGATGCCAATGTCCTGGTTACCCTGCTGTTGGCCGAGGTAGTGAATATCCATCCGGTGGGAGTGATTGCGGCCATCCTGGTATTTGGCGGGTTATGGGGGTTTTGGGGCGTGTTTTTCGCTATTCCCCTGGCCACTCTCGGTCAGGCGATTATCAAGGCCTGGCCGGTGCACAAGGATGAAGAAACGGAAAAAGGCGAGGAAGAGGCAAAGGAAGAAGGGGGGATAACTTAAGCAGGTGAGAACAGATAGCAGGAGGAATCCCGGCCAGGTGTTACTCAGTAAATGGTTTAGGAGGTTTGTTTTGAGCGCTGGAATGTACGCTCAGCGCGGTAACTGTGACCAGGATCAATACCATGCCCAAAATCTGCGGTGCGGCCAGGCTTTCATTTAAAACCACCACGCCGAAAAGGGATGCGGTGACCGGTTCGACCATGGCCACAATGGAGGCTACAGCCGGTGCGGTGTGGTTCAGGCCGACAATATAGAAAATAAAGGACATTCCGGCCCCAAGCACCCCCAGCACCACGAACAGCGGCCAGCTCGGGGTCTTCAGCACCGCCAAGGTCTGAGCGGCATCGCCCAGGCCGAAAAGTATGACGGCCAGTACAGCGAAGGCTATCACCAGAATCGCCTGCGGGCTGCCGTGCGGTGCCGCATACTTGAAACCGAAAATGAACACCGCATAGGAAAGTCCGGAGAGCAGCCCGGCAACCGCGGCGATCAGGGTGACTTCACCCGCTCCGACCTTGTAAATACCCGTAAGCAGGACCACGCCGAGCATTACCATGGCGATCGCGGCCCATTTGAACATAGTGGGTCTTTCCAGCTTGAGGGTGAAGGACACGAGATAGACGAATACAGGTGCGCAGTACATCAGGGTTGCTGCAACCGCGACGCTGCCCTCGGCTATGCTCAGGAAATAGAATGTGAAGTTGCCGGCTACGCCCGCACCGGCGATTGCCGACCAGAACCATAGGCGGGGCGTTGCCAGTCCGCTGCCGCGGGGGCGCAGCCCCAGCCAGACGAGAACGAACAACAGCCCGATTGCCCCGCGGTAAAAGGAGACCACAACCGGGTCCCATCCCTGGCCCGTGAGGATGCCGCCGATCCCGCCGGACAGCCCCCAGCACAGGGCAGCAAGTGCTACGAGCGCAGTACTAAGGTTCATTGTTTATCCCGATCAAAGCTGCTTCGTCTGGGGTGGTGCGTCCTGTACTATTTTGGAAGATCTTTATCATTGGCTCTCCATGCATGTGTTGAATCGCAGTTTGTTATAGAAGCAACATGGTTCTCCGACATAGCGTATGGATTTTTTATGTTTCATCCGCCTGATCCTTTTGGATGCCAAAATTCCGGCTCGGATCTTTCTACTCCCCGCCAAAGAAGGATGCTTGCCCCCTCCGGACTCTTATTTGGAGAAGTATGTTTTTTTGTGCCTTACTCAGATTGCTATTTGGTCAGTTTGCATTTTGAGATGTCCCCGGTCCGGTTTCCCCCTTTTGCCGGGGTGCAAGAAAATGCGCGAGCCTTTCGTTAAAAGCATCAAAAAAGATCAGGCAGATGAAATTCACATTTAACCTCGTGGAACCAGTAACATCCGCTTTGAGTCGCCAACTTAGCGGGGCGCATAACATGCCACAAGACCTTTCGGAATGGGGTCTAGAAAAATTTATCCAATTTATCCGGAAATTAAAAGGAAAAAATAACCCGCTCAGCAAGGGGCGGGCTGCCAGGATTGTATGTAAAAGAGGGAAAAGGGCAAATCCGAAAAAGTGGTCCGGCAGTAAAAGAAAATGCTCCGTGCCCGGGGAAGTAGCTCCGAACACAAAATATACTTCCAGGTCCGGGGTATTGTAGGCAAGAAGTTGCCACTGGTTGAAAGAATGGTTGAAGGACAGAAAAGTTGAATATAGGAATGTTATAGGCTATCTGTGACCTTTGGCTCATGGCTTCGCAGGACATTGACCCTTGGGGGGAGACGACGTATAATACGTTCTGAATACTACATTTCATGCAGGTAGCATGCAAACAATTAATGCCTCAGAGGCGAATCGCCTTTTCTCCAGGCTCTTGCGCGAGGGGAAGTATATACTGTGGTGTCCTGTGGCAAGCCGGTGATATTATTCCTCCCACCGATGAGGAGGCCTCGGGCCGCAAGAAGGCAAAGGCTGATTTGCCGGAGCGGCTTAATCCTCAAGCAGTAACCGCCGACAGAGATTGGACCCGAGACGGGCCGTACAGGGCTTAACATGCGATTAGCGCTGGACACCAATATCATGGCCTACGCCGAAGGCGTGGGCGGACAGAGAGCGTTGGGGCAGAGCCCGGCAATGGGTGACTGAATTGTCTGTGGAACACGTGGTGCTCCCAATACAACCTCGAGGGGTGGATTGGGCCGTGTTCGTGGATGGAGATACAAAGAATTGGCCACCCATGCGGACTTCACCGCTAAAAAAATAGGCACCGGGGGGAAGAGCAAATAGACGTATCCACCCGGGAAACCGACGGCAGGTACGAGGTCAACTTAAGCCGCGGATAAAAAACAAAAAAAATCATTGAATGGAAATTTAAGTGTTCCCGGCACACTCTTTTTCGGAAACATAAAATATCGGGGATATTGACATGGAGATCGCAAACAGCGTGGACCAGATAATAAATCCATCCACCATTCCGCGGGGCAGCCGAATATACGCCGCCGGAAACGCGGCCACACCGAACATATTCCTGAATCGTCTGGCGGAAAACGAGGCCATAAGCGACGTAGAGCTACTCGGTACCCTCTTGATGGGCGATCTGGAAAACCTGTTCAGCGAAAAAACCTGCGAAAGGATAACGCACAGGATAATATTCAACGGCCCCCACTCACGGACTGCCCTTAACAACGGCCGGGCCATGTATCAGCTCATGCACCTGTCGGACATACCCAGGCAACTGCAAAAATACATACAGCCGGATGTGGTCCTTTTGACCGTGAGCGGGCCGGACAATGGCGGGAACTACAGCCTGGGCACGGCAGTAGAGGGTGTTCCCGCGGCCATCAACGCGGCAAAATCCAGGGGCGGCCTGGTAATCGCGGAGAGAAACGCGCGCATGCCGTTCGTTCTCGGGTCCACGATCAAGTCGGACATGATCGACTACCTTTTGGACACGGACTACGATCTTCCGGTGCATTCGGCTATTGGCGCCGACGAAAAAGCGGAAAAGATAGGCCGGATCATAGCCGAACATTACATCCACGACGGCTGCACGCTTCAGTTCGGCATCGGCGAGGTCCCGGAGGCCGTGACCAAGGCCGTTCTGGACAAGGGGGTAAGGGACCTGGGCATACACACCGAACTCTTCGCCACCGCCATGAGAAAGCTCGTGCAATCGGGAGCGGTCACGAACAGATACAACCAGCGCCCGTTTTCCATCTCCTCTCTTTTTCTGGCTGAAAACCGGGAAGGATACGAGTGGCTCAATTACAATAGTTCGATACAGAGCAGACCGTGCGATGTAACCAATTCCACCATGAACATAGCCAAAAGGCCGAACATGGTGGCCGTGAACAGCGCCATAGGCGTGGACCTGCACGGCAATATCTGGGCCGATTCCCTGAACGCCACGAAGATATTCAGCGGAATAGGCGGTCAGTCGGACTTTTTGCGCGGGGCCAACCTTTCACCGGGCGGAGTGCCGATTATCGCCCTGAAATCCACGACCGCGAGCGGCGTGCCCAAGATACTCGAAAAAAGCCCGGAAGGAATTACCAGCACGGCAATAGCGGCCGATCCGGTGGTGATCGTTACCGAACAGGGGGCCTTCGATCCCCGGGGGCTGAGCATTTGCGAGCACGCGGTCGGAATCGCGCATCTGGCCGAGCCGCATACCCGGGAAAAACTCCTCCGGCATATCTACGAAGCGGACAAGTTCCACAAACCCAGGCAGGCCCTTTCGGGCAAAGCACCCAAGGGGTTCATTCCCTGCGAGTGATCAACCGTGAGGGATTTTCCCTAATTTGCGGATCGTTCCGCGTATTTGCGGACGTATTCCTTGATTTCCCCGGAGAATTCGCACCCCACCGCGATCTGTTCAAAGTCCATCTCGTAGCCGTTTAAGTATTGCAGGATTAAAAAATCGCCTTGCGATCCCGGTTTGATCCCCGCGAAAAAGAATCCCAGCTCCTCCAGTTCCGGGCAGTAAAACGCTGTTCCCGGGTCCGAAAGAGGCAGATACAGATACACGGTCTTAACCGCGTCCGGGCCCAGGAACCCGAGTTGGGAAGCCGTCTCCCGCACTACATCCCGGCCGTATTCTTTTATCCTGATATCCGCCGTGCTCCGGTCGGTGTCGGTTTTAACCTCCATGTTCGACCGAGGGGCAGAGGGGCCATCATTATCCCCTGCCTCTTGCAGCCGCGCCCCGACTCCCAGATTGGAATATATGCGCTCGACAAACTCGGCGTGCCTTTGCGGCGGATAAACAAGGACCTCGCCGGGGGCCTTTAGATACTTGAAGTGCAACACCGCGCTTTCACGCTGGATGTCGTGCTTTTTCATGTCCTTGTATTCTGGTTCCGCGGCATTGGACAATAAAAGGGCGCAGGGCTTCATGCCCCGCTTTAGCATGGATTTCTGGGAATAAAAATGCGAGGTCACCCCCATCCCGAAACCGCCAGTGAGTCCCCGCCGCATCGCTTCCTCGATCCTGGCCTCGCTCAGGGCGTTCAGGCATCCCTGCCCGCGAAACCCGGGCTTGGTGACGGCGACGCCGAATTCGGGCACCTGGGGATCGTCTCCCATTATCATGGCCGCGTGAGCGATCACTTCCCCGTGCTCGGTAACCGCCACGAATGAAATCAGGTCCCCGTTTTCATTCAGGGACCGCACCCTGTCCGGATAATACATGTCTCCATGCAGATAGGTGTACCCATAGGCCGTATACACGCATTTGGAAACCTCGACCGCCTCTTCCGGCCGAAGCCGGCGCACCGTATATTTCACGCTTCCCCGAGGCGGACTTTCGGCCCGCCCTTGCTCTCTGGCTTTTTCCATTTCTTCCCGGGAAAAGATGCTATCGACCTTGTTCTGATCCTGAAATTTAAACAAACGGGTTTCCCGGCCCTGTTTTCCCAGGTTGTGGAAGGACAGTCCGTCCATGACCCTTTTTGCCAGATACATCCCCAGCCCCTTGCCGGACCACGTCTGTTGCACCTTTTCCGGGGAATATTCGGTCTCCAGATCCGGATCGCGGGGCATTCCCTTTTCTCTTATAATCATCTCCAGCCCGGTATTCTTTAAGTCAAAAACGACCTCAATAACATCTTCGCTCCCCGGCTCGAATGCATTGTTAATGATGTTTGATAGAACCTCCTCGACGGCCATTTCGATTTCCCTGGCGGTTTCGTCATTGAAACCGAGCGCCTGGGAAACAAGCTTTGCATTGGTCGCAGCAAGTTCGGCGAAAATAAGATCATTCGGGATGGACAATTTCATTTGCCTGGATCTTAACATGAATTCATCCTGCCTTTTTCATCCTTATACCTTGACTTTTTATGGCTTAGGTTTAACGCATAAACCCAAATAAGTCTGAAAATGGGACCTATTTGGAATGCCTCTACTCCTTGAGTCCAACAGTCAGGATATAAACATTTCTAAAGAAATATGACCAACAAACCCCAATTATTCTCACTTAATTTACGCTTTTCGTAAAGTGCAGTATAATTCCCATCCGGTTGCCCCGGAATTAGAGTCAATAAGTCTACCATACGGTACAGGTTACAATGGATCTAAGCACAGAGTCGGATTATGCGTAGGGAATCACAATCATGCCAATCCAGCTTAAAATGCGGCTGGAATTTATGCGCAGTCGCTCTCTTGTCATTATTCCCCGACTATAGGTAAAAGATACTCACATTCGTTGTCGTGCAAAATGTGTTTGGGACAATCTAAATTTGCCGACCCCAAAAAACACGGGAGAGAATATGACACAACCCCGTCAATTGGCTGAAGAACTGATAGCCGAAGCAGAAAAAAGGGATGGATTTCGAGCCGGGATTGCCGCTATTGATGAAGTATTGAACGGCCCTTCCTACAAGGCTGTAGTTGAGGGAAGTTGGGAGACCAACCATTCGGAAAATACTACTCCGTGGCTGCCAAACGCCCGCTCTCTTCTGGTGCTGGTCATGCATCATCCGGAAGATGATCCGCGGCTGGACTGGTTTGACCGCGGCAATACCGCGGGAAACCGCCGAATGACGAAAATATCTGAGGAGTTGGGAACCTGGCTATTTAAGACTCATAAT
>CAYNNQ010000004.1:62952-110086 GCA_964398785.1 uncultured Desulfovibrionales bacterium
CGTGGAAAAGGGAGGGGTGTATCTGAAAGATGCCGCCGTGTTCGCAGGACTGGGTGTGGTGGGGAAAAACAACCTGCTGCTGGACCAAAAATGGGGGCCCAGAGTCCGGCTTCGCGCGGTTTTGATCGAAGGGAACCTGCCGTCCGGCCGTTCCCTGCAGGATTTCCAGCCCTGCCAGGGCTGTGCCGTACCCTGCCGCGAAGCCTGCCCTGCAGATGCGTTTGTCCAGGGACAATATGACCGTCCGAACTGTATCCAACGCCTTGATTCAGATCGGGACAATCCCATCGAGAGCGGGCAAAGAGATTCACAAGGCTCTCCGATCCTTGTAACCGATTGGTGCCGAAGATGCGAATTCGCCTGTCCGGTAGGAGAAAAATAACCCCGTCGTAGTGAAATCGGAATGTCAATTATTAGTTCATCGCTTTATTCACTTCCTTTTCTGTCCATAATTTTTCTCAACAGTTAACAAATCATAATCTATGGCTTTCTTTCTGCCAAATAAGGAATTTTTTGGTTTGACAACCGGCCTATTATTAAGGAATTTACTCAATACTTGGTTTCAAGTTCCAAAAAGACTGACTGATAATCGCAAGCAAGGAAAAGGCGGCAAGTTATGCAAAAGGACTCGGTGAATATATGTATAGCCGGAGAGGCAGGGCAGGGGCTGGACACTATTGGCCAAATGCTGGCCAAGGCCCTGGTCAGATCGGGGCAAAAAATCCTGGTCACCCAAAGCTACATGTCCAGGATCAGGGGAGGGCACAACCTTTTTTCCATACGCACAGGGCACACAGAGGAGGTTGGCCCCGTAGACCGGGTGGACTTGCTTGCGGCCTTGAACCGAGAATCCGTGGACCTGCATCTGCCCAATCTATCGGAACAGGGACTCGTGCTTTATAATGCGGAGTTGGGTCTGGATCATAAGGCCCCGGGACTGGCGGTGCCGATCAAGGAGATGGTCCGGGAAACCATACTGCAAAACACTGTGGTTCTGGGTTGTCTGGCTGCCTTGCTGGGCCTGGATAAGCAAACAGTTCATAATCTGATTCAGGATACCCTGGGCAAAAAGCACCCCGAACTGCTTGAAAAAAACCTGGATGCCCTGACAAAAGGCTATGAGTGGACCAGGGAGCAAAACCCGGCTTTTACTGGGTTGCCCCTGTCCACAGGTGCCCCGGACAAGATGACCATTAACGGCAATCAGGCCATAGCCCTGGGAGCCATGGCCGCAGGGGTGAATTTCTGCTCCTTTTACCCCATGACCCCGGCCACCAGCGTGGCCTTGACCCTGGCTGCAAATTCCCAAGACCTGGGCATTGTGGTCGAGCAGGCAGAAGATGAGATCGCGGCCATAAACATGGCCATCGGGGCCTCGTTTTGCGGGGCAAGAAGTCTGGTGCCCACCTCGGGAGGCGGCTTTGTCTTGATGGGCGAAGGAGTGAGCCTGTCCGGAATGACCGAGACCCCGATTCTTATTGTCCTGGCCCAGAGGCCCGGCCCGGCCACCGGCCTGCCCACCAGAACCGAGCAGGGCGATTTGTTCCTGACTTTGTACGCCGGGCACGGTGAATTCCCCAGGGCCATATTTGCCCCCGGTGATCCCGAGGAATGCTTTTATCTTACCTATAAAGGGCTGGACCTGGCCGAGCGCTTTCAGTCCCCGGTCTTTGTGCTAACCGACCAGTTCTTGGCTGATTCCGACAGGGCTGTTCAGCCTTTTGATCTAAGCCGGCTGCCTGAGATGAAGACAGCGGACTCAAGCCCGGAGGACCCTGAAAAATACCAGAGATATGCGATAACTGAGTCCGGATTGTCCAGGCGTGTCCTGCCCGGTACCGGCAGGCACCTGGTAGTGGGGGATAGCGACGAGCATACCCCGGACGGGCACATCACCGAAGACCTGGATGTTCGAAAGCGGATGGTGGATAAGAGGCTGGCCAAGGGAAAAGGTTTTCATGACTGCATCCGGCCCCCGGAAATCAACGGGGATGAGGAACCGGAGATTTTGCTGCTTGGCTGGGGATCAACCAAGGGAGCCATTCTGGAGGCGGCCTCGATATTGTCCGATCAGGGCCGTAAAGTGGCCAGCATGCATTTCTCCCAGGTCTGGCCCCTGGACCCGGAACAGTTTATGGATCGGTTAAAAGCGGCAGGCAGGGTGATCTGCATAGAAGGCAATGCCACAGGACAATTTGCCCAGTTGCTCAGGCAGCAGACAGGGTTTAGTGTTTCGGAAAATATACTCAGATACGACGGGCTGCCCTTGAGTGCCTCCTATATTTTGCAGCGCATTTAGCGGGCTGCCCTAAATCTCCCAATGGAGGCAAAGCTACAAAAAGTTCAAACTCTAACGTATGTCTAAATACGCTGCGACCTTGAACTTTTTTGCTTCTTGCATTTGGAATTTTTGAACAGCCTGCTTAATAAGGACTTTTTCAACACGCTGTTAGGCCCGTCTGCCGGACCTGGGTTTGGCTTATTTTTTAAATCAAGTATAAAGAGGGAGTAACAGAGATGGTATCCGCCGAGGATTTTGGTCGGTTTGAGACAGCATGGTGCCCTGGTTGCGGCAATTTTTCCCTATTGAAGGCGGTCAAGGCCGCCCTGGCTGAACAGGATATCGCCCCGGACCAGGCCCTTTTTGTCTCCGGCATAGGCCAAGCGGCTAAGGCCCCGCATTATATGTACTGCAATCTGTTCAACGGCCTGCACGGACGCTCTCTGCCGGTGGCCACCGGGGCCAAGCTGGCCAATCCGGAATTGAATGTGCTCGTGGAAAGCGGA
This sequence comes from uncultured Desulfovibrionales bacterium, assembly GCA_964398785.1. Lineage (GTDB taxonomy): Bacteria > Desulfobacterota > Desulfovibrionia > Desulfovibrionales > Desulfonatronovibrionaceae > CAYNNQ01. The sequence goes on from CAYNNQ010000004.1 coordinate 65,740, forward strand.
GACGGCTGCAACTATGGGGAGGGCGGCAATCACTTCCTGGCCGGCATCAGGAGGAACGTGAATATTACCATGCTGGTGCACGACAACCAGATCTACGGGCTGACCAAGGGACAGGCCAGTCCCACCACCGAAGGCGGACATGTGACCAAGGCCCAGCCCCGGGGCAGTTCCTCCCGTCAGTTCAATCCCCTGGCTGTCGCAGTATCCATGCAGGCAGGCTTCGTGGCCAGAGGATTTGTCGGCAGCTCTGAGCATTTAAAGGGTCTGATCCAACAGGCTATGGCCTATCCGGGTTTTGCCCTGGTGGATATCCTGCAGCCATGTGTGTCCTTTAACCGGGTGAATACCTTTGAATGGTACAAGAAGCGTTGCTATGAGCTGGGGCCGGACTACGAGCCGACAGACTGGCCAGCGGCCATGAATAAGAGCCAGGAGTGGGGTGATCAGATACCTTTGGGCATCATTTACAGAAACGATTCCCTGCGCCCCTTTGAGCAAAACTTTCCCTTTTTGCAGCAGGGAGCTCTTTATAAGAGCAGGCCCGACCTAAAACAGGTACAGTCCGTTCAGGAGCAGTTTTTGTAGTTGTTTGGGATGATTCCCTGTTCATCCGGGTTTTAGTCGCTTTGTCTGTAAGACAGTCCTTTCTACGGCTAAGCGGACCTATTACTAAAATTTGCAACCATAGAGCTATTAGGCCTAGGACCGCAAAGGTCCCGACCAATCCGGACTTCCAGACCAAAAACATCAATTACTAGCCTGTCTACTGGAAAGTTGGACACCCGGAGAGGCTGAAGGTTATCCTGGCAGGAAAAAAGAAAAGTGATTAGCTTGATGCTGAAAAAAATTATGGGCTTCCATGAGAAGGCTAGTCAGGTGTCCGACGTGGCGGACAACCATTTCTCCCTGCGATCCCCTGTACCGGATCACAGGCAAGCATGGAAACGTTAATCGGATGAAAACTCGTTAAAAGCATCCAAAAAGATCAGGCGGAAAAGATATAAAAAATCCACACGCTGTGTCGAGGAGCCCAGAAAACATACCCGATTCAAGAACCAGTATTTAAAAATGAAGATAATCGACCTCGGCCTGATATCCTATTCCCGGGCTGAAGAAATACAACTCGACCGCCTGTGGGAGATAAAAAACGGTGCGGAAAACACGGTTTTTTTCCTACGCCATCCGCCGGTGATAACCCTGGGGAAAAACGGAGGACGAGAAAATCTGCTTGTGGATATGCCCAGACTTAAAGATGAAGGCATTGAGGTTGTACAATCCTCCCGAGGGGGAAATATAACCTGTCATTTTCCGGATCAGTTGATCATGTACCCTGTTTTGCGGATAGAAAAACGAAGTGGGGGAATAAAAAAATTTTTTTCCGACCTGCAGGAAGCAGCAATCCGTACTCTGGACCATTTTGGGATTTCGGCCCATAGCCGAGATGGATACCCCGGCGTTTGGACAAACGGGAAAAAAATAGCCTCGATAGGCATAGCCGTTAAGCATTGGATAACCTATCACGGCCTTTCCCTGAATATAGGGCCGGATCTGAGCCTGTTTGAATACATCACTCCATGCGGGCTTCGGGAGGCCCGGCAAACTTCCATTCACCATGAAATCAATACAAACGATATCGAATACAATGAAGTAAAGGAGGTTCTAAGTGACTTCATGCAAAAACAATTTACGGATTCCGCCCTGGATGAGGGTAAAGCTGCCCGATAACAAAAACTTCACCGACACCGGGGGGTTATTAAAGGATCTGGGGCTCAACACTGTATGCCAAAGCGCCAAGTGTCCAAATATATTTGAATGCTTTTCCCGAAAAGTAGCCACCTTCCTTATTCTGGGCAACAATTGCACCAGAAACTGCGCTTTTTGCAATATAGATCCCGGATCTCCCGAGCCCGTGGACGAAACAGAACCAAAACGCGTGGCCAAGGCCGTCGAGAGACTCGGGCTCAGGCACGCGGTCATAACCTCGGTAACCCGTGACGACCTCCCGGACGGGGGATCGACTCATTACGCACGTGTAATAAGGGAAATCCGGAGAATAAACGATCAAGCCAGTATCGAAGTGCTCATTCCTGATTTTCAGGGAGATAAAAAGGCACTCGAGGCAGTGATGAACGCACGCCCGGAAATCTTGAATCACAATGTGGAAACCGCAGCCGAACTATATCCGAAAATACGTCCCCAGGCGAATTACGAACAAAGCCTGGATGTTTTGAAGTGGGCCAAAAATTTCCTCCCCACGGCCAAGACCAAGTCCGGATTCATGGTCGGTCTTGGAGAAACTGACACCCAAATAGAAAATATCCTGGGCGACCTGGCCCGATCCGAATGCGATATAGTAACTATAGGGCAATACATGCGCCCCTCACGAAATCATCCTCCGGTTAAAAGATACGTTCATCCGGAGATATTCGAGCAATACCGGGAAATCGGCGAAAAAATGGGCATCCCGCATGTCTTTTCCGCTCCTCTGGTTCGATCCAGCTACAACGCGGCCATGTTTGTCCACTAGCAGGCCGCCCTTAATAAAGTGGGCAAATCCGCCATTGACTCTTTTTAATAATCGCCCTGATCTGATTTATATTATCTTTTAGTTTTTTACCTTAAAAAACCCCGCATGGATAAATACAGGTCCGCTCCCGAAATCCCGTAAAATTCCGACACCACATTCACAATCTCAATCACAATCGCCTTGTACCGCTGGGTATGGGCGCCGCTTACATGCCGTATGCTTCGCGATAGATCGGCCAGGGACGTCTGAGCCAGCAGATGGTAATAGTTGGGCACCAGACAATAAGCAGCGATACGGACACCCTACCTTTCCGATGTCTCTTGCAAAAGGTCCACAAAGCACAGGTGATCCTTCTTGCCGGTAAATTTAACATGAGCCCGCCCGCCCGTCCTAATTCATCACATGATACCCTGCACCGGGATATTCTACACTCGGCCTGTAAGCTATAAAGTGTCAAAAATAGACTTGCTCCCTTTATATATTTATATCATAATTGACATATCGACCGGGTAAAAGTAGGTTACATTAAAAGAAAAAAAGGCCTTAGCATTACTCTTTTGTACCGCTCGTTACATCATCTTTGACAGTGATATCCATCCGGCACAAAGGCACCTGCAAAAAGTCGAAGTCTGGAGTTCAATGCCCCGGCTGGATGCGACAACCATCCGATTTTGCTTAAAACTTAACAACTTAAAAAGCCTGAAAAAACATATTTTTGCAGGCCCATCGGCACAGGCAGATGAGCGTATCCAGCAGTTGGGCCGGACCATAATAAGACAGCTGGATCTCAACTATTCGGAGACAAAAAACATGTGGTCGGCTTGGGACATAGGGGATTTTGTGCTGGATGCAATCCCTGCCGTTACCCGATCTGCCCATTTGGAAAATAGACTGAATTTTGGACCCAAGTTAAAAAGGAGAAGACTATGCTCAAAAAGACCATGCTGATTAACGGCCAGGAGAAAAAGATAGTGGCTGATCCGGAAGAGAGCTTGGCCAATGTCTTGCGTAAACAGCTCTTGCTGACCGGAACAAAGGTGGGCTGCAACCAGGGGCAGTGCGGCTGCTGCAGCGTACTTTTGCAAGACAAGGTGGTCTGCTCCTGTGCGACCAAGATGAGGCGGGTCCCGGACAATGCAGCGGTGACCACCATCGAAGGGATTGGCCGGCCGGGCAACCTGCACGCCCTGCAATTGGCCTGGATGGTCCACGGCGGGGCCCAGTGCGGCTTCTGCACCCCGGGATTCATCGTCTCGGCCAAGGGCCTGCTGGACGGCAATCCCCACCCTTCCCGCGCGGAAATCAGGCAGTGGTTCCAAAAGAACCGCAATGCCTGCCGCTGTACCGGGTACAGGCAGCTGGTGGACGCGGTGCGGGACGCGGCCCGGGTGCTCCGGGGCGAGCTGAAGATGGAGGATCTGGCCTACAAGCTGCCCGAGGACGGCCATGTCTGGGGCGGGTCCATGCCCCGACCCAGTGCGGAGGCCAAGGTGACCGGGACCTGGGATTTCGGACGCGATCTGGGCCTGCACATGCCCGAGGACACCCTGCAGCTGGCTCTGGTCCAGGCCGAGGTTTCCCATGCCAACATCAAATCCATTGACACCTCGGCCGCGGAGAATATGCCCGGGGTACACTCAGTGATCACCCACAAGGACGTCAAGGGCAAGAACCGCATCACCGGTCTGATCACCTTCCCCAGCAACAAGGGAGACGGCTGGGACCGGCCCATCCTCTGCGACACCAAGGTCCACCAATACGGCGACGCCGTCGCCATAGTCTGCGCTGATACCGAAAAGAATGCCCGGGCCGCGGCCAAGGAGGTCAAGGTGGAGTTGGAAGAGCTGCCGGCCTACATGAGCGCCCCCGAGGCCATGGCCGAGGACGCCATCGAGATCCACCCCGGAACCCCCAACGTCTACTTCGAGCAGAATCTGGCCAAAGGCGGGGATACCAAGCCCATTTTCGACCAGGCCGATGTGGTGACGGAAGGGGACTACTATGTCGGCCGCCAGCCACACATGCCCATGGAACCGGATGTGGGCTTTGCCTATATCAATGATCAGGGCAAGCTGGTCATCCAGTCCAAGTCCATCGGCCTGAATCTGCATCTGGGCATGATTGCCCCGGGCATGGGAGTGGAGCCGGAAAACGTGATCATGGTCCAGAATCCCACCGGCGGCACCTTTGGCTACAAGTTCTGCCCCACCCTGGAGGCCCTGGTGGGCGTGGCCGCCCTGGCCACCGGCAGACCGGTATTTCTCTCCTACAGCTACTTTCAGCAGCAGACCTACACCGGAAAGCGCGCTCCGTTTTTCACCAATCTGCGCCTGGCAGCGGACAAACAGGGCAAGCTGCAGGCCATGGAGAGCGACTGGACCGTGGATCACGGGCCATACTCAGAGTTCGGGGACCTGCTCACCCTGCGCGGGGCTCAGTTTATAGGCTCCGGCTACGACATCCCCAATATTCGGGGCCTGGGCAGGACGGTCTGCACCAACCACGCCTGGGGATCCCCGTTCCGTGCCTACGGCTCCCCGCAGTCCGAGTTCGCCTCGGAGGTGCTCATGGACGAGCTGGCCGAAAAGCTGGGCATGGACCCCTTTGAGCTGCGCTACAAGAACGTCTATAGAAAGGGCGGAACAACACCCAACGGACAAAAGCCGGAGGTGTACAGCCTGCCGGAGATGATGGACAAGCTGCGGCCCAAATACGAGGAGGCGCTCAAACGGGCCAAGGCCGATTCCACGGATGAACTCAAGCGGGGTGTGGGCATCTCCGTGGGCGTCTACGGCGCCGGGCTGGACGGACCTGACACGGCCCAGGTCGACCTGGAACTCAATCCGGATAACACCGTCTCCGCGTACACCACCTGGGAGGACCACGGCCAGGGCGCGGACATGGGACTCCTGGGCACCGTGCACGAGGGCCTGCGCCCCCTGGGCCTCGGACCGGACCGGATCAAGCTGGTCCTAAACGATACGGAAAAATGCCCGGATGGCGGGCCGGCCGGAGGGAGCCGCTCCCAGGCCATTGTCGGCCGGGCAGCCTCAGTGGCCTGCGAGAACCTGCTCAACGCCATGCGTAAGGACGACGGCAGCTTTATGGGCTATGAGGAGATGCGGTCGGCAGGAAAAGACCTGCGCATCAGCGGGACCTGGAGCGCTCCGGCCACCAACTGCGACGAAAACGGCCAGGGCAGCCCCTTTTCCTTTTACATGTACGCCCTTTTCATGGCCGAGGTCGGGGTGGAAACGGCTACCGGCAAGACCGAAGTAAAAAAAATGACCCTGGTGGCGGATCCGGGTGTAATCAACAACCAGCTGGTGGTGGACGGCCAGAACTACGGCGGGCTGGCCCAGGGAGTGGGCCTGGCCCTTAGCGAGGACTTCGAGGACATCCAGAAGCACTCTACCCTGAGGGGGGCCGGATTTCCCTACATTGAGCAGATTCCGGACGACATGGAACTCATCTATGTGCAGACTCCCCGTCAAGAAGGACCCACCGGAGCCTCTGGCGTGGGAGAATTGCCCCTGACCAGTCCCCATGCCTCCATTATAAATGCCATTGCCAATGCCTGCGGGGCCAGGGTACGCGAGCTGCCGGCCCGGCCGGAGAAGGTCCTGGCGGCCATGCCCTAAAATTTTACCGGGGAGGCTAACGTCTCCCCGGTAAAATTTTATCAACTCTTCGGTTTTGCCGAAGCAAAAACGAATACTGAATTCTATCCGGACGAGCTATGGATCAAGCCGAACTCAGACATCTGGAGCATCTCTGCATTCAGGAGGAATGGGCTTACTGCCGGGCGGCCTGCCCTCTGCACGTGGACGCCCGCGGCCTGTGCCAGGCCCTGAGGGAGGGCGATCTTGCCCGGGCCAGGGCCCTGCTGGACAGGACCATGCCTGTCGCCTCCATCCTGGGCCGCATCTGCGAGGCCCCCTGCGAGGAAAAATGCAAACGCAATGAGGCCGGTGGGGGGATTCGCATCGGCCGGCTGGAGCACTTCTGCGTGCAGAACGCCAAGCGCCGGGGCAAGGCCCTCAAGGTCCCGGACCGCGGCCGGAAGGCCACGGTTCTCGGCTGCTCCCTCAGCGGACTGACCGTGGCCCATGACCTGGCCCGCAAGGGCTATCGGATACGGCTCACCCATCAGGGTCAGGACCCGGGAGAGGCCCTGCTGCAGACCCTGCCCGCCCCTGTTCCCATCGAAGTCGTGAACGACGAACTGGATCACCTCCGCGAGCTCGGGGTCAACTTCTCGCCCGCGGAGCTGACCGGGGAGTTCGTCCGGGACCAGCTGCAGCAGGGCGCCCTGGTCTATGTGGCCCTTGAAGCCGTGGACAGGGCTGTCCTGCCTTTCCCACTGGAACAGGTCGATCCCCAGACCCTGACCGGACCGGAAAGCCACCTCGTTGTCGGCGGCTTTCCCAATGATCGGGAAAGCCCGAGCGCCATCCTCTCCGCCGCCCAGGGCAGGACAGCCGCTGTGTCCATCGATCGCTGCACCCAGCAGGTCTCCCTGCACGCCGACCGGGACAGGGAAGGACCGGTCCAGACCAGGCTGGTAAGCCGCCCGGAAGGGGTTGAACATCTTCCCCCGGTTGCGACCGGGGACAGAGAAGCCGACGACCTGTCCTCCATCCAGCAGGAGGCCGAGCGCTGCCTGGCCTGCGAGTGCATGATCTGCGTGCGCAACTGCCCCTTTCTCGACGCCTTTGGGAGCTATCCCAAAAGCTATGCCCGTCAGATCTACAACAATGAATCCATCGTCAAGGGCAGCCGCCAGGCCAACACCCTGGTCAACTCCTGCATGCTCTGCGGTCTGTGCACCACCCTGTGCCCCAACGACTTCCCCATGGCCGACGTCTGCCTGGGCGCAAGGCAAAGAATGGTGGCCCGGGGCAAGATGCCTCCCTCGGCCCATGATTTCGCCCTCAAGGACCTGGAGTTCAGCCGGGGCGATGACTTCTTCCTGGTCCGGGGCGACCCTGCCCAGGCCCGGTGCGACTGGCTTTTTTTCCCCGGGTGTCAGCTCTGCGCCACCCATCCGGAACAGGTGGAGTCCGCCTACGCCTGGCTGCGGGATAACCTGGAGGGCGGGGTGGGCCTGGCCCTGTCCTGCTGCGGGGCCCCGGCCCATTGGGCGGGCCGGGCGGGGCAGCTTGAAGACGCCCTGGCTCAGCTGCGATCTTCAGTGGTTGCGCTGGGGGAACCCAAATGGGTGGTGGCCTGTCCCTCCTGTCAGGGAGTGCTGGGCATGGCCGACCCGGTGCCTGAGATGGTCACCCTATGGGAGGTCTTCACGGAGAAAAAAAGGCATATTTGCCCAGAGGAATCGAGCTTTCCAGGCAGCTGCCTGATAGATCCCTGCACCGCCAGGGACCTGCCCGGGGTCAGGCGGTCTGTGCGCGAGCTGGCCGGGGCCATGCTGCCCTGGATAAAAGAGCCAAGGCTTAATCAGGACCAAGCGGCCTGCTGCGGATTCGGGGGCCTGGTAGCCAATGCCAATCCGGAGCTGGGCTCAAAGGCGGCCGACTGGCGAAACAAGGACTGTCCCGAACAGGCCCTGACCTACTGCGCCATGTGCCGGGATCAATTGGCCAGAAGCGGCACCAGGGCCGCGCACATGCTGGACCTTGTCTTTCCCGGTACAGAAGAGCCCTTTAACAGCCAGCCAATCGGGCTCTCGGCCAGCCGGCAAAACAGGAAATGGCTGAAAAGAGGCCTGCTGCAGGATATCTGGGATGAGCCGCCCCCCGCTCCGGCCGGGTCCGAGTCCATCAGCCTGCATATATCCGATGAGACCAGACAGGTCCTGGAAAAAAGACGCATCCTGGACAGCGATATCCAGCAGGTCCTGGCCCTGGGACCACAACAGGGGCAGCAGTTTTACGACCAGGAGTCCAAAAGCTATCTGAGCAGTCTAACGATTGGCCAGGTCACCTTCTGGGTGCAGCACAGTCCGGGCCAAGACGGCGCTCGGATTATCCATACCGCCTATAGCCACCGCATGAAGATAGGCAAGGTCAGCCAAAAGGAGGGAGCGTGAGGGTCAACCAAGAGTTCAGCCCGGCCTCGGGTCAATGGGAATGCGCACGCTGCCGCTGCAGTCTGCAGCCCGGCCAGGTGGAGCTTGTCTATCTGGGAAACAGCTTCACCGTCGGGGTCCGGGTCTGCCCGCAATGCAACCAGGCCCTGATCCCTGAGGAGATGGCCACGCAGAAGATGCTCGAGGTGGAGAAGATACTGGAGGACAAGTAGCCGGGACCCTATATGCCGGATAATGCAGCGCTCTATAACTCCGTTCCGATGCGCAGGGCCCTGGGTAACGCCCTGAGACCGGGGGGGATGGCCAGCACCAGGCGTTTTCTGGAGCAAATGCCCCCGGCAGCCGGGGCCAGGGTCCTGGATGCCGGATGCGGACCGGGCAGGACAGCGGCCTTTTTGCACAGTAGAAAAAGATATCAGGTCTTCGGGCTGGACCGCGATATAGGCCCCAAGGCCCAGATTGAGCCGGCCCAGCCCGGTCTGGCATATATTTGCGCAGACATCAGCCATCTGCCTTTGGCCTCGTCCAGCCTGGACGCAGTGTTTTGCGAGTGTGTGCTGTCCCTGCTTGCAGACCCAGACCGGGCCCTGGCCGAGCTTTACAGGTGCTTAAGGCCGGGCGGCCTGCTTTACTTCAGCGACATTTACCACCGGGACAAGGGTGCAGTTTCGGCACATGGACCGGGGCGGACCTGCCTGGCTGCATCCGAGGATCTTCAGGGTCTGCGGCAGAGCCTGACCGGTCATGGATTCAAGGTGGTCCTGGAAGAGGACCAGACTGTACTCATGCGTCAGACAGCGGCTCGTCTGGTCTTTGAGTACGGCTCGCTGCAGGTCTTCTGGGAGACGGTCCTGGGGGCCGGATGTCAACACTCCCGCCCCCAGGCCAGGCGCATGCAGTCGCTCAAACCCGGTTATGTATCCTTTGTCCTGAGCAAGGAGGATGAACATGAGTGACGAGACCCTGTTAAAAGTTATGCACTTGGCCCAAAAGGGCTATTGCTGCAGTCAGATAATTCTCCTGCTGGGGCTTGAGCTCCAGGGGCGGGAGGACAAGACCCTGATCAGGGCCGCATCAGGGCTGTGCCAGGGGATCGGCGGCGGAAGGCATACCTGCGGTGCCCTGACCGGAGCAGCCTGCCTTCTGGGGCTCCACGCCGGGAAGGGACGCGACAGCGAGGAGGAAGACGAGCGGCTGCCCCTGATGCTGGAGACCATGGAAAACTGGTTTGCCGAGCATCTTGCCGCGACCCGCGGCGGGACGGCCTGTCAGGATATTCTGGGCGAGTCCCCCGCCCGGCTCGATCCGGAAGTGTGCGGCCGCCTCGTGGCCGAAACCCTGGATCAGTGCCTGACCATTCTCCTGGACCAGGGCTTTGATCTGCAGGAGGACCCTGATGGCTGAACCAAGACATACTCAAAGCCTTTGCCCTGTCTGTCTGTCCCTTTTGCCGGCTAAGCTGGTGCAAAATGGACAGGAGGTCAGGCTAAAGAAATACTGTCCGGAGCACGGGCATTTTTCCGTACCCATCTGGCGCGGCCCGCCCGCCTTTGGGCAGTGGGCACGACCCAAGCTGCCTTCTCAGCCCCCGGTCTGCCACACTCGGGCAGGGTCAGGATGTCCTTTTGACTGCGGCCTGTGCCCGGAGCACGCCCAGCACACCTGCACAGTCCTTCTGGAGGTGACTCGGGGCTGCAACCTGAGCTGCCCCATCTGCTTTGCCCAAAGCGGGACTTCGGGGCCGGACCCTGATGTGGATCACCTGGAGCAGCAGCTGGGACACATCCGCAGCACTGCAGGGGCCTGTACCCTGCAGATCTCCGGGGGCGAGCCCACTGTGCGCGAAGATCTGCCCGAGATCGTCGAGCTGGCGGCAAAGAAGGGCTTTGCCCTGGTTCAGCTAAATACCAACGGCCTGCGCTTGGCCCGGGAGCCGGGATATGCCGAGCTACTTAGAGATTGCGGTCTGCAGTCCGTGTTTTTGCAGTTCGACTCTGTGAGGGATGAGGCATATACCGTCCTGCGGGGAAGCCCTTTGCGGCGGTCCAAGATGCGGGCCCTGGACAGCCTGGCCCGGGCCGGGCTGGGGACAGTCCTGGTGCCCACCCTGGTACCCGGGGTGAACACGCAGGACATAGGCTCGATCATCAGCTTGGCCTTGCAGTATCACCCTTATGTCCGGGGAGTGCATTTCCAGCCCGTCAGCTATTTCGGCCGCTATCCAAGAACTCCCACGGATGCCGAACGGATTACTCTGCCGGAGGTCATGCGGGCCCTGGAAGAGCAGAGTCAGGGCCGGGTCCGGGTCCAGGACTTTGCCCCGCCGGGCTGTGAGCACGCCCTGTGCTCCTGTCACGCCACCTACCTGGTGAACGAGTCCAAGGTCCTGAAACCCCTGTCCGACGGCTGTCCCTGTTCCTTTGAGCCTGTTCAGGCGTCCATGGGGGCGAGGCAGAGCGTGGCCTTGACCGCCGAGCGCTGGCAGGTCCCGGATGCCCGGGGGATGCAGGGCGGGCCTGAGCCGGACGAGTTGGATACGTTTTTGCTGCAGGCCAGACAACAATCCTTCACCGTATCCGGCATGGCCTTTCAGGATGTCTGGACCCTGGATCTGCAGCGCCTGCGCGGCTGCTGCATCCATGTCTCGGCTGCTGACGGACGTCTGATTCCTTTTTGCGCCTATAACCTGACCAGTGCACACGGCCGGGCATTGTATCGCGGTGCACTGGGTCCGGGCCGGGTCACGGCGGTGATGTAGAGGAATATGCCTATGTCTGTGAATCCTCTGGAAGCCTGGATTTCCCTGCAGATCGGCCTGCCCCGCAAGACTCTTCTATCCAGGCAGGCCCTTAAGCGCTGGCAGAGGTCCAGGCTTTTGCAGACCCTGGATCTGGCTCAGAGATACAGCCCCTGGTACAGAAAACGGCTGCAAGGGGCCGAGTTTCCGGAGCGGGACAGCCTGCAGCGGATCCTGCAGTCCCTGCCCTTTACCCGGGCCGGGGACATCAGCGAGCATCCCCGGGAGCTGCTCTGCTGTTCCCAGGCCGATATATCCAGGGTGATCACCCTGCACTCCTCGGGGACCAGTGCCGGGCCCAAGCGCATCTTCTTTACCCCTGCGGACCTGGACAGGACCAGGGGGTTTTTCCAGTCCGGCATGCGTTTGGTGGCCCGGGCCGGGACCAAAATCCTGATCCTCTTGCCCAGCCGGCAGGAAAACGATGTGGGCAGCCTGCTGCGGGATTCGCTGAACCGGGCTGGATTCGAGGCCGGGATCTATTGGCCGCTCGAGGAACCGGCCCGGCTGGCCGAGGAAATATGCAGGCTTCAGGCCGGCTGCCTGGTGGGCCTGCCCCGGCATCTGTTGTACCTGGCCCGAAGCCCGGAGTTTGCCTCTCGGGCAAGGCCACTTATAGACAGCGTTCTGCTCTGCTCGGACTATGCCGCCCCCTGTGTGCAGCAGACGATTGGGGAAAACCTGGACTGCCGGGTGCATCTGCACTATGGATCCACGGAGTCCGGCCTGGGCGGGGCGGTGGAGTGTGCTGCCGGACAAGGCTGCCACATCCGGGAAAGCGACCTTTTGTTCGAGGTCGTAGAGCCTATAAGCGGACGGCCTGTGCCGGAAGGCGCGGACGGAGAGCTGGTGATTACCACCCTGGCCAGCCGGGGCATGCCCCTGATCAGATATCGCAGCGGCGACCGGGGCAGGCTCAGCTATGACAGATGCCCTTGCGGCAGCATCCTGGCCCGCATCCAGGGCCTGCGGGGCAGGCTGAACAATCAGGTCGGCCTTCCCGGCGGGGGCAGCCTGAGCCTGGCCCAACTGGACCAGGCCCTGCTGGCCCTGCCCCGGGTCGTAGATTACCAGGCCGAGATTAATCCGGCAGATCAAAACAAGGGTCTTGATTCAAGCAGATCCCCTGGGCGGCAGGCCCTGCTCAGAATCGGCCTGAATGTGATCAAGGGCGATTCATCAGGACTGCAGGACCTTGCTTTTAAGGCCCTGCAGGCTATCCCGGATCTGGGGCAGGACCTGGCAAGTGGCACCTTGCGGATAGAGTTGGACAGCTCCGCCCAGATGAGGTCTCAAATGCATACCCGGAAGAGGCAGATCCAAGATTTTCGCAACCAAGAGGAAAACTATGCGTCAGGTCTTTGAGTTCATCCATGCAGAGATTGTTGCGGGCCGGCCCGTGGTCAGTGCGGTGATCGCGTCCAGCACCGGCTCCACCCCAAGGGGCACCGGGACCAGGATGGCCCTGGCCCAAGACGGCAGAAGCAAGGGATCCGTGGGAGGCGGACCTGCAGAGGCCATGGCCCAGAAAAAGGGTTGGCAGATCTTTGACACAGGAAAGAGCGCCCTGCTCCGGATAGACCTGAGGAATCGGGACGCGGCCGGCGAGGGGATGATCTGCGGAGGCAGACAGGAGATCCTTGTGGATTTCATCAATCCCGGACGGGAGAACCAAAGGCTCTTTGCACAGCTGCTGGCCGAGTGGAACCGGGGGGCACAACTCCTGACGGTTTGGAAGCGGGGTAAGCAGGACATAGAGCTTTTGTCCAGGGCCCCGGAGCCTTCATCCCTGCCGCGGGAGCTGCCCGAGTCCCTGATCCGGGAGACAGCCAGGTCCATGCATAAGTCCAACCGGCCCTTTGTCTGTGAGGCTGAGGGCTGCAGCGTACTGGTGGAGCCCATGCGCTCCCCGGGCAGGGTGATTGTCGCCGGGGGCGGGCATGTGGGCCGGTCCACGGCCAATCTGGCCGGCTATGCGGGCTTTGAGATCACTGTGTTGGATGATCGGCCCGAGTTTTTAAAGCGGCACAACTTCCCCCAAGAGGCCAGCCTGATCCAGGTCGAGGGCTTCGGAACCTGCCTGGACCGCATTGCCCCGGACCGGGACTGCTACATCGTCATTTTGACCAGGGGGCACTTGCACGACAAGACCGTTCTGGCCCAGGCCCTTAGGACTCCGGCTGCCTATATAGGCATGATCGGCAGCCGCAAAAAGAGGCAGGCCATTTACCAGGCCCTGCTCGAACAAGGTTTTTCCCAGACGGATCTGGACCGGGTCCATTGCCCCATTGGCCTGTCCATCGGCGCGGATACCCCGCAGGAGATAGGTGTGAGCATCGTGGCCGAACTAATCCAGGAAAGGGCCGGGGACTGATCATGGCAGGGGGTGACTCCTGGCGGGACATTGCGGCCATTGTGCTCACGGCCGGGCGCTCCACCCGTCAGGACGGGTTCAAACCTCTGTTGCCCATTGGAGAGGACACCGTGCTGGGCAGGTGCCTGGGTCTGTTTGCCCAGAAGGGCCTGTTCGATATAGTGGCGGTGCTGGGCCATAGGGCCGGAGAGCTGGCCCCCGTGGTAAAGTCCGGCCGGGCCAGGGCCGTGCTTAACCCGGACTACGACCAGGGCATGCTCTCTTCTGTTAAGACCGGTGTCCAGGCCCTGTCTTCCAAAACCAGGGCCTTTTTTGTTTTGCCCGTGGACATTCCGTTGGTCCGCCCCCTGACCCTGGACATATTGCTTCAGACCCTGCGGGACGAGCCCCAGGCCCAGGTCCTGGTGCCCACCTTTACCCGGATCACCGGGCACCCCCCCCTGATCAGCTCCGAACTCATCCAGGAAATTATTGCATACCAAGGCAGCCAAGGCCTTCGCGGGGTGCTGGATCAGGCCGAACAAATCCAGGTCCCGGTCCCGGATAAGCATATCCTTTTGGACCTGGATTGCCCGGAGCAGTACCAAAAAGCCCTTGAGCTCCGGCAGACCTATGACCTGCCAGATCCGGACGAAGCCTATGCCCTGCTCGCCTGGCAGCAGGGAGATGGCCGGGCAGTGATAGGGCACAGCCACAAGGTGGCCCAGACAGCAGAGCGCATTGCCAAAGAGGTGAATCATTTTTCAGGGGCAGGCCTGGACATAGGGTTGGTAAAGTCCGCTGCCCTGCTGCACGACATTGCCAAGGGCCGGACGGACCATGCCCGGGCAGGGGGCAAGCTATTGATGGAGCTCGGGTTTTCCAGCAGGCTGGCCGAGATTGTGGCCAGACATGCGGACTGCAGTCCATCTGCACAGGCCCCGGTGGACGAGACCGAGGTGGTCTATCTGGCAGACAAGCTGGTCCAGGGAGATAGGCTGGTCGGGCTGGAGAAGCGCTTTGCCCGTAAATACGAGCAGTTTTACGGCAATTCAGAGGCCAGGCAGGCGGTCAAGCGGCGCTGGGAGCAGGCCGGGTATGTGCTTGCCAGGGTGGAGCAGGGCCTGGGTAAGAAATTGGAGGAGTGGTTGCAGTTCTAGGCCTTGGATATGCACAAGGATGGATCAAGCCAGATCCGGGACCAGGTTCAGGGCCCGCAGCCTGAAGCCGGAGCTGGCCCTGGGCTGCAGTATGCTTAGCCCTGCAGGGTCCTGGCCCAGGCAGAACATGTTCTTGAGCTCCAGGCCCAGCAAGTGACAGATCAAGACCCGGTTGACCCCGGCATGGCCTACGATGGCCACATGGCCCGCGGACTCGGATATCTCCTCAAAGACAGGCACCACCCTGGACTGCAGATCGGCAAAGGACTCTCCCTGCGGCGGCCTGAACCCGGCCAGGTCCCTGCCCCTTTGCTCAAAGGACTCTGGATCGCTCTTTTTTATCTGCTCAAAGGACAGGCCTTCCCACTGCCCAAGATCTATTTCCCGCAGCCTGTGATCCGGCTCAGGCCGCAGCTGGTGCGGCTCGGCCAGGATCTCTGCGGTCTGCACAGCCCTTTCCAGGTCGCTGCAGACGATGCGCGACAGCTCAGCAATGGCCATCCACCGGGACAGGGCCCTGGCTTGGGCCCGGCCCGGTTCGTTCAGGGAGATATCTGTCCGGCCGACGAAACGCCTGGTCTGGTCCTCACCGGCCTGGGCGTGCCTTAGGAGCAGGATCGATCTTTGCGACTTGCTAAGAAAAAAAAGTGGCCCGACCGTTAGGTGTTTTGGATCTGAAGGGCTGGTTGACAATGACCTTTACCTGCTCGCTGCTGCCAATTTGTGCAATGATGGACTTCGGGTGCAGGCCTGCAGGCCTGCCGGATAACGTTCAGGTATCTCTCCGAGGCGGTCTGCCGTGCAGAAAGATACCCTTTTTGAGCACATTGGGACTTATCTTCGCAACTAGCAGGTTGAACGATTTCAGTCAAACCGGCTTATTTTGGTAATTATTCGATTACGTATTAAGATACGCTCGCTCCTAATCACCTAATTTCCTTGTTGTTCCGGCCGCTTCGCGCCCGGAACAACGTGCCCGCGGATAAAAATCCGCTGCTTGCTCGGGGCGAAGCGCCTCACAACACTGTGTCTGGGAGCCCTTATTGTTGGCTTTTCGGAAGATAGTCCTCTCGCAGCGGGGAAAAGATCTCCACCGCCAATGAATCCTCCAGGGCTTCCGCCCCGTGCACGGCATCCGCCGGGATGGACCAGCTGTCGCCTGCAACGGCTACAAAGCTTTCTTCTTCCGTGGTAAGTTTGAGTTTTCCGCGGATTAGATATCCGGTCTGCTCCTGGGGATGTGCGTGCTCCGGGACGATGCTTCCCTTTTTCAGTCTGAATTCGGAGAGCAGCGTAGCCTTTCCGTAAGCAAGAGTTTTTTGCTCTACACCTTCCTTTAAGTGAACGTACCCTTGAGTACCGTGTCTTTTAAACATGCAGGGCTCCTGTTTGTCCGTAATGCCGGATTTTATTCTGAACCATTTGCCAGCCGGCCGCCGTTATGAATTTCCGGATGAGAACTATTTAGCCAAAGGCAGCTGGCCTGTAAATCCAGAGACTGTCTTTTTCGGGCCAGCTAAAAGCACTCCGAGAAATTCAAGTTTTTCAAAAGGGGTTTCGGATAGGCGTGTCGAATACTCATTATAGTTTTTGCTTTGCTGGGCCACGTTATTAAACGGAATAACATCCAGCGAAGGGTCCTCAAGGGCTTCTCTAGCAATTTGTTTTAAAAACTCCTCGCCGGAAGCCAGGACCGGTATCGGTAACTGGGTGATTCCTGGATGGCCGATACCGGAAGCATCCGCCTGCTTTGGCCCTACAATTTCCGGATGGCGAGCCCCAAGGGACAGGCCCAGCACGGCCGAGCAATTTGCAATCAGCCCCTGAGGCAGGTTCTTTTGTACGATTATAGCTGCTTTCATGGTTACCTCCTTGGCGGCAAGATAGGGGATTCCAGGCCGGAGGGATTGTAAAAATGTGCGCTGATTATTTGTATCTGGACGGGACAATGCCGGTGTATAAGCGAAAGGTCTTAACAAAATGGCTCTGATCGTAGTACCCGCAGGCAACCGCGGTTTCAGCTACTGAGAAACCCCTGCCGAGCATATGTTTGGCCTGTTCTATGCGAATGTTTTGCTTGATTCCGTGGGGGCTCAAGCCGTACCACCCGACCGACCGGCGGTAGTCCTGAAAGCGGTTTGTCCTCGGGTGGCCGGTTTTGGCCGAAGCATGCAAGTTAAAAGGGATGGCGGTATAACCGCCGTAGATGGGCCTGCTGTTTTCAGCCAGTTCTTCCAGTATGGAGTTGATGTCCGCGGATCGAACGCTTCCGGAGGGATGGTCCGCCAGATTGAACAAGGCTTTTTTGTCCGCTTTGCCGATGCGTACGGTGTTAAATAAGCGTTCGGGCAGAGAGATTTCGGTTTGTTCCAGATAAAGAGCGTAAAAGGTGAAAGTGTCCGCAGATTCGGGAAGGCATAAATGGGGTATCCCGGGTGGTACCGCCATGAATTCCCCGGCGGTCAGCCGAAAATCGCGGCGGCCTATGGTCGTGCGTGTGGCTCCGGAGTGAACCAGACTGATGGACCAGCTATTATGTGCATGCACTCTTGTTGCATACGCACCCCGGCCGAATTTCAATTCGATGCCTGATTTGTTGCGGACGAATTCGATCATGAAAACAGGGGGTAAAAAGTTAATCCAGCAAGCCAACTCCTCGTGGATGAGCCCTGGCAGGACTATATTCAGTCTCGCAGTCCTTTAACAGGCCCCCAATTTCCCGATGGGAGCAAAGCGTAAGTAAATTTTGATTCTTACCTATGGATACGTACTCTTAGGGCTTGGATTTTTTTGCGCCTTGTCCCCGGAATTTTTGAACGGACTGGCCTATAACGAAGATGCCGGCTGAAAGCAAGCGGCACCAAGTGTCTTTTCCTAGCCGCTGCAGCATGTCGGTAAAAATGATGAACAGGCCCCGCAAGGCAATCCATAGACTGGAGCCCATTGAAACCCTGGCAAAAGACCCGCCGGATTCTACTAGAGAGGAGGCAGCCGTGCCCTGGGCCCACAAAAGAGCCAATATCATAAGTGGAGTGAGCAAGATCCCGGCAATTGTCGACCTACGTCCGGGAAACAAGGAGATAAAACCCAAACAGAAAAATCCGGCCGCAAAGAGCATCCATTGCTGGAAATCCAGGATTTCAAAGACGGATAACCCCTTGCCCGAGGCCAAACGATTCGGCCTGTTGGTAACGAAATCGCCCAGGGCCAATCCCGCAAGGCCGATTACGTTCCCCAATATACCGACTTTTGAGTATTCCCTTTCCCGCAACTCAGTTTACCCGGTTACAAAAAATCGTTTTTCTCCAAAAATTCCCGGGCCACTTTTTCGGGATTTTGTCCGCCGACCGCTATCAGGGAGTTGAGTCTCTGCAGCCTCTGCTGGGAAAGCGCTTTGAATACTGGGGCAAGTATGTTTTCTATTTGCGGATATTTTTTTAATTCAAGAAAGCAAAAAAGTGCTATTTTTCAAGTTTCTCTTTTTACCCGCCAGTGCTTTAGAAAATAGGCCCCGATCAGGATAAGGGCCATGTTGTAGTTCAGCCAGAGCAAAAAAACGATCACTGAGGAGAGAGTGCCGTATACCAAACTGTACTCCGGGTTGCTCCACAGGGCATAGGCTATGAGCTTGGTGATTATTTGGCTCAATATTCCCACTGCACAGCTGACTTCCAGGCTGGGCAGGAATCTGGGGCGGGAGCGGGTAAACATCTGATACAGAAACAGGATCAGCCCGGAGTATATCAGCCAGGCCCATATCCCCGGGAAGATTTTGTTCGGGATAAAGGCGGTGGGTATATACCCCCACAGGTGGACCGCCAGCATGGAAATGATTAAAAGTGCTCCCAGGATGGGGCTGGTAAGCCAGGGCAGCCCCAGACGCAACAGATTAAAGTCTTTTTTTTCCGGGACCAGGATGGAGTTCATGGCGGCTTGTAGGGCGCTGAAGAATATCCCGGAAGTCCAGATTATAAAAAAGATGCTCAAAAGCCCCAGGCTGGTGGCCTTGTTTCTCAATTCCCCTACTTGGTCCAGGATATCGGTTTTGGCCCATGGCAATGCGGCCAGTTTCTGGAGGATAAATTCTTGTAGCCATTTGCTGTCTTCAAAGAAAAGTCCGGCAATAGAGAGTAACAAAAAAAGCATGGGGATAAAAGATAGCGTTGCGTAATAAGCCAGGGCTGCAGTCTTGAGCATGCCCTTGTCATCATAAAATTCTTTGATTGCTTGTTTTAAAATACGCAGCATAAGATTCCCCAATGGGATTCAACTGTTATCTTCCCCGAAATGGTGGGGGGTGGTCAAACTGGCAGGGTCCAAAAATTTATCCAGTTCACTTGGATCCAAAAGCCCTTTTTCCAGCACCAAGCCGTAAATGGTTTTTCCCTTTTCCTGGGCCTCCCGGGCCAATTCCGAAATCTTATCATAGCCTAGACGGGGTACGAGAGCAGTAGCCAGACCACAGGAATCCCGGACCATTTCAGTGCATTTTCCCCGGTTGGCGGTGATTCCGTCGATGCATTTGCGGCGCAGGAAGGAACAGGCATTTGTAAGGACCTGAAGGGACTGAAAAAGGTTGAAAGCTATTATCGGTTCGAATACGTTCAGCTGCAATTGACCGGATTCCGAGGCCATGGTCACTGTCTGGTCATTACCTATCACCTGATAGCAGACCTGGTTGACCATTTCCGGGATGACCGGATTGACCTTGCCCGGCATGATCGAGGAACCCGGCTGGACCGGGGGCAGGTTTATGTCCCGCAGTCCGGTGAATGGTCCGGAAGAGAGCAGCCGCAAATCGCTGCATATCTTGGACAGTTTAACGCCTACCCGCTTGAGGATCCCCGAGAGCTGAACGAATACCCCGGTGTCGCTGGTGGCCTCGACCAAATTCCCGGAACGGACCAATTCAAGCCCGGTGATGTCCGCCAGGCGGGAGGAGACAAGCTCGGAATATCCGGGCAGGGTGTTTATGCCCGTGCCTATGGCCGTGCCCCCCATGTTTATCTCCTGCAAAAGCTTTATCGCTTCCTTGAGCCTTTGCACGTCCTCATTGATGGTCACCCCGAACGCGCTAAATTCCTGCCCCAGGGTCATGGGCACGGCATCCTGTAGCTGGGTCCTACCCATTTTGATCACGTCCGAGAATTCTTTCCCCTTGCGCTCAAAGCTCTTTTCCAGCTCCTCCAGTTGCGGGATGAACTCCTTGGCGTACCAGATGCAGGCAATGCGCAGGGCGGTGGGGTAGACATCGTTTGTGGACTGGGAGAGATTGACGTGGTTGTTGGGGTGCAGATACCGGTAATCGCCCTTGGAGTGGCCCATTATCTCCAGGGCCCGGTTGCAGATGACCTCGTTGGCGTTCATGTTCACCGAGGTCCCGGCCCCGCCCTGGATCACGTCCACCGGGAAGTGTTCGTCCAAAAGGCCCTGCCTTGCTTCCCGGCAGGCCTCGGAAATGGCCCGGCTCTTTTCTTCCTCCAGTATGCCCAGCTCGTGATTGCTCAGGGCGGCCGCCTTTTTTATGCAGGCCAAAGCCTGGATGAGCCGGCTGTAGTGGGAGATGGGGATGCCGGTGACCTGAAAGTTTTCCATGGCCCGAACGGTCTGCACCCCGTAATAAGCCCCGGCCGGGACCTGTCTTTCCCCCAGGCTGTCCTTTTCCACGCGGTAATCCATTTCATATCCCCAGAAATTTAAATATCTGTTTAATATCCGTATTCTCCCGGATTATATCCGCAAGCCGGTCCAGGGCCGGCTCCAGATCAAAAACCGCCCCGGTCCCGAAAATGGGTTTTAAGCCCTTGCGCCTGCGCAAATTGTTCAGCCAGCTTCTCCGGAACTCGTCGGAGTCGAATACCCCGTGCATATATGTCCCCCACACGGGCAGGGTTTCGTGCCCCAGACCGAGAGCGGCTCCGTCTTCCGCGGTCATGACCGGGATAAGACCGTTTTCCGGTTCGGTTCGACCATGGTGTATTTCATATCCGCGCACCGGGCAAGAAAAGCGTTCGTCTTTTCCCAAGGTCTGCAAAAGGTGTTTCTCCGGCTGAAGGGTGGTGCGCATGGGTAAAATCCCCAGACAGGACTCCTCGGCCTGCCCGGATTCAATGCCGTGCGGGTCGCTTACTTTTGCCCCCAGCATCTGGAATCCGCCGCAGATCCCCATTACCTCCCGGTTTTGGTCCAGAAGCCCTTTTACTAGCCGGTTAAGCCCCCATTTTTTAAGCTGTTTAAAATCCTGGATCACGTTTTTGCTGCCCGGGAGCACAAGCGCGTCCAGCTGGAAATGCTCCGGTTTTAGCTCCCGGATAACCTGCAGGCCTACATCCGGCTCCAGTCCCAGGGGCTCCAGGTCGTTCAGATTGGAGAGATGGGGCAGGTCCACGAATCCGATGTTTATTTCCCGGTCCGGGAAATCCAGGGCGGGAGCGGCCTTGAGGCTGACCGAATCCTCGTCCGGCAGGCCCAGGTCCGGAATGTAGGGGATAACGCCCAGAATAGGCCTGCGGTTGTGCAGGCGGCAGTGCTTGAGAGCGGGGTCCAGGAGCTCTTTTTGCCCCCGGAATTTGTTGATGACAAAGCCCCGGACCATCTCCCTCTCCCCGGGCTCGAGAAGGGCCATGGTCCCGGCAAACGAGGCGAACACCCCGCCGCGGTCGATATCCCCGGCTATGAGCACATTCGCTTCCGCCCACTCGGCCAGGCGCATGTTCACGATGTCCTGTTCTTTCAGGTTTATCTCCGCCGGGCTCCCCGCTCCTTCCAAAACCATTATGTCCGCGTCTTTTTCCATCCGCCGATAGGATTCGCGGATCTTTTCCCACAGGCCCTGCTTGTAGGCGAAATATTTTTTAACGTTCATGTTGCCCACCGCCCGGCCCTGGACGATCACCTGGGAGCCGGTGTCCGAGCTCGGTTTTAAGAGCACGGGGTTCATGTCCGCGCTCGGGTCCAGGCGGCAGGCCAGGGCCTGGACCACCTGGGCCCGGCCCATCTCCAGGCCGTCCCGGGTGACAAAGGAATTCAGGGACATGTTCTGGGACTTGAACGGGGCGGGGTTGAGACCCTCCTGCAGAAACAGGCGGCAGAATCCGGCGGCCAAGATGCTCTTGCCCGCGTTGGAGCAGGTCCCCTGGATCATCAGGGCCGGCTTTCTGGCTTTTGTCGGTCTTGTTCTCGGCCGTATCCGCGCGGTGGGGTGCAGGAATTCCCGGAGGCCGGCGACAAGCTTGCGGTTTTCTCCTTCGCGGCGCACGGCTACCCGGAAATAGCCGTCATCCAGGCCGGAGTAGTTGGAGCACAGGCGCACGGCTATACGGTGCTTTTCAAGCAAAAAGCGGCGCAGATCCGAGGCCGGAATTCCTTGGGGCAGGCGGCAGAGAAGGAAGTTGGCCCGGCCGGGAAAGACTTGCAGGTCCAGGTTCCCCAGTTCCTTTTGCAGATTTTCCCGGGCTTTTGAGTTTTTATCCATGCTTTCCCGGTAAAAGTCGTCGTCCCCGAGTGCCCGGCGGATGAACTCCTGGGCCAGGGAGTTGACCGTCCAGTCCGGCAAAAGATCCCGCACGGCCCGGATAAGATTTTCTTCCCCAAAGGCCATTCCCACCCGCAGACCGGGCACGGAAAAGAATTTGGTCAATGAATAAAGGACCAGGACGTTTTGCGGCCGCTCGCGGTACAAACGGTCCAAGTCCGGGATAAAATCGGCAAAGGCCTCGTCGATTATAAAAAGGGACCGGGGACAGGCGCGGGCGGTTCGCCGGATTTCCTCCGGGCTGGCGGGTATGCCGGTGGGGTTGTTCGGCTGGCCCAGAATAACCGCCGCCGGGATTTCCAGGTGCTTGCGGATTTCCTGCATATCCAAAACAAATTCATCTTCCGGACAAAGGGAGACGGTTTGTATCTTTAGCCCGGCTGTAAGGCTCCTTTGTTTGTAGTCGATATAGGCCGGGACCGGGATCACCGCCCGGGTATGGCCGCAGGCGCGCAGGGCGGCGTCCAAAAGTTCCGAGGAGCCGTTGCCGCAGATGATCTCTTTTTCCGGGAGGGCGAAATGCTCGGCTGCTTTGCTGCAGGCGGTTTCCGCGGCCGGGTCCGGGTAGTGCTGCAGGCTGTAGATCCCGTCCCGGAGCAAATCCGGCAGCCAGGAAGGCGGGCCCAGGGGGTTTATATTCGCGGAGAAATCCAGAATGTCCTCCGGGGGGCAGCCGGCCTCCCCGGCCATCTTGCGGATGTTCCCGCCGTGTTCGTTTTTTTGCATACAGATTTTTGGTTGCGGTGGCTGTGTTTTTGGGGTTGAGTGGTTCTATCAGGGATAGAGAATACGGGAGACCGAGGATGGTGTCCAGAATGGGGGCCGGGATCAAAAGCCAAATATGCTTGAACCGGCAGAGTTTTTTGATTTTCCTCCTTCTCGCTACTAAAGTCCAGGCGCTTTACGAGTGTCTTTATCTGGTCTAATATTTTATTATAAACGGATTTACATCGTAGACAATCTTTTGTCTTGAATAAAAACGAATTAAACTGCCGGGAGGATGTTTTATGGAAGCGCAGGGATATGTTCTGTTCAGCGGCGGGGCCAGAGGAGCCGAGGAATACTTCGGGAGGATGGCCGAGAAATATAATTTACAGGAAGTCAACTACAGCTTTGAAGGGCATTCGGTAGAGAGGACACGGGGTATAAGAGATTTGACCAGTGAGGAACTGGCCAGGAAGGATGTCAGTTTGACCTATGTGTCCAAACTCATGAATCGCAAGTTTACTAGCGCCCCTCTTTTCCGGAAGGTCCTGCAGAGTATAAGCTGGCAAGTGGATTCCGGGGAAGAGGTTTTTGTCGTGGGCACTATACTGGAGGACAAGACCGTGAAGGGCGGTACCGGCTGGGGGGCCGAGTTCGCGAAAATATGCAATAAAAACCTGTATGTATTTGATCAGGGAAAGGATGCTTGGTTTAAATGGGTAAAGGATGATTGGGAAAAGGGCAATACCCCGGAGATCACCAAAACTCATTTTACCGGAACGGGAACCAGGTTCCTGGAGGATAACGGCCGGAAGGCCATTGAAGACCTTTTTGCAGAGAATTTCGGGTAATGCTTTTTAAATTCCCTGTTTTGCGCGAGGTTATAGAGTGAAGCAGTTCGTGGTTACTCCGGCTACAGGAAACAGGCTTAGCGCATAATACTGCCTACAAAAATATGATTTTTGAGGGGGTCCTTTCAGGAGCAATACATGCAGGTAACAATGCAGTCCATAGGAACAGTGCATACCGATGCCCGGAATCTGCCCCGGCACTGGTCGGTATCAGACGTGCAGGGAACTCTGGAGATAGATGCGGAATATACGGAAGGATTGAACGGAATAAAGTCCGGTGATGAGATCGTGGTTATTTTTAGTTTTCACGAGTCGCCGCAGTTCAAGTCCAAGTCTTTGCAGCAGCGTCCGCCGCATATGAATGGGGAAAAAAAGGGCGTCTTTCGGACCTGTTCGCCGTATCGTCCCAACCCGTTGGGATTGTCCATCGTGGAAGTAGTCGATATCCGCGGAAACAGGATGGATGTTCGGGGGATAGACATGCGCGACGGCACGCCCATTCTGGATATAAAGCCGCACGTGAAAAAGGAGGAATCCTCAGCCGCGTAGATATTGGCGACCTTTGCTTTGTGTGCCCGGCACTCAAATATAAATTGGGTTCGGAGGGGCGATCCAAGTCTTCGCGCATAAATGTGTTATCGGGAATCAAAAAGGAGGCGAACATGTCTAGATTCAAAATCCATCCCATACCCATGGGCACGAAAGAATTCGACAAGGGCATGATGACCTTTCAGCACGATTACGGGGTACCGTATGCTATTCCTTTGTATTGCTGGTATTTGGAGGGCGGGGAAAAAAATATCCTGGTGGATACCGGAGAGATGCACCCCATCCAGTCCGAGCAACGCGAAGAGGCCATCGGGGGAAAAATATACACCTTTGAGCAGGGCCTGGCCAAATGGGGACTTAAACCCGAAGACATTGACATAGTCCTGCATACTCACCTGCACAACGATCACTGCGAGAACGACTACAAGTGCACAAATGCCCGCTTTTACGTACATGAAAAGGAGCTGGAGCACGTGCACAATCCGCATCCACTGGATTTCCGCTACCTGGAGGATTTTGTCGAGGACGTGGAGGAAAACGGGCAGATAGAGGCCTTGAGCGGGGACCGGGAGATCGTTCCCGGCATCCGCATGGTGCACACCCCGGCGCATACCCGGGGCGGGATGAGCATCGCGGTGGATACCGCCCGGGGCACGGCGGTGATTACCGGTTTTTGCCTTATCCGGGAGAATTTTTATCCTCCCCGGGAAATCACCGCCATGGAAATGGAGGTCATTCCCCCGGGCACCCCGACCGATCCGCAGAAGGCCTACGATATAATGCTTGAAGTGCGGGACATGGCCGATATCCTGATTCCCCTGCACGAGCCGGAATTCGCATCCATGGATACCGTTGCCTGACAGATGTATTGATCTTGCCGGGTCTTTCCGTAATTTGCCTGAAGTTGGCAAGAAAAAACATAAGGACTAGGAATCGGGCCCAATTTATCCATCGCCGAGTAACCATTGCCATGCGGACCATCCTGCTTGCCGGAGCCGGAGAGCCGTATGGGAACAGCAGTTGTTCGCAGCCGTGCTGAGGCTGGGCATAATCGGCTTAACCCTACTTCTCCTGCCTTTTATATTAAACAGTTTTCTTGCAATCAGTTTGCCGCATACCTTGGGTAACTCCGGATAGCCCACATTCTTGAAAGTGAACCGCCCGGTACTCATGATTTTTGAGCGCCGGGCGGGTGGCTTAAATTTTTCGGGACATGATACGGGGAGTGCCGGAGGGCCGGATGAGGAACGTGGAAACGGTTTTCTTGACCTTGGAGGTGCAAACCGGTATTTTACTCTGTTTATTGAACGGAGTTTTGGTATGGATGAGAATTTAAAGGAATGGATCAACGAAGAGATCCTGAGACAGATTGATTCAATCAAGAAGGATCTGTCCGATTTTCGGGAAAGGGCGGATGCGGTCGGACAGGACCAGCCCATAGGCAGGCTATCGCGCATGTATTCCATCACCAATCAGGGCATTCCCCTTTCCGGGATAGACAAGTCCAGAACCAGGCTTGGCCGGTTGGAAAATGCATTGCGCAGGCTTGCGGATCCGGATACTGTCTGGAGTGCGGGGAAGGAATCGCTGTTAAGCGCTTGTTGGACCTCCCGGAATCCCATCTGTTTATCGCCTGCGCCGAGGAGGTCGGATCATGACCACGAGTCCTAAAACAAACGCCCCTGCGGAGCTTAAGAAAGAAATCGCCAAAAGGCGGACATTTGGGATTATCAGCCATCCGGACGCGGGCAAGACCACGCTTACAGAAAAGTTGCTCCTTTTTGGGGGGGCGATCCAGAATGCTGGTTCCATAAAGGCAAGAAAGGCCTCCAGACACGCCAGGTCGGACTGGATGAAAGTGGAGCAGGAACGGGGGATCTCGGTTACCACGTCAGTGATGAAGTTTGAACATAAAGGTTTTGAAGTCAATCTTCTGGACACTCCCGGCCACGAAGACTTTTCCGAGGACACCTATCGGGTTTTGACCGCTGTGGATTCCGCGCTCATGGTTATAGATGCGGTAAAAGGGGTGGAGGCCCAGACCAAGAAGTTGATGCAGGTCTGTCGAATGCGTTCCACTCCGATAATGACCTTCATCAACAAGCTGGACCGTGAAGGACTGGACCCCTTTGAGCTTTTGGATGACATAGAGCACAACCTGGGAATTGAGGCCGCTCCTCTGACTTGGCCCATAGGAAGGGGAAAGAATTTTCAGGGTGTTTACAACCTCTTAAATGAAGAAATTTGTTTTTTTCACCCCGTCGGGAGCAAGGAAAAAGTCCCTCGAGAAAAAGAAGTAATTACTGATTTAAATGGTCCCCGACTAGATGATCTTGTGGGCGGGGCTGCAGCTGATAATCTACGTCAGGACATTGAACTTTTGCAGGGAGCAGGATATACATTCGATACACAGGCCTATTTACAAGGCACGCGTACGCCGGTGTTTTTTGGCAGCGCGGTGAATAATTTCGGTATCCAGGAGCTTTTGGATGTCTTTGTCCGTTATGCGCCTCCCCCGCGTAAACGGCCGGCCCGGAGCAGGGAAGTCCATCCGGAAGAAGAGCAGTTTTCCGGGGTTGTCTTTAAAAATCAGGCCAATATGGATCCGGACCACAGGGATCGTATCGCTTTTTTGCGTATCTGTTCTGGAAAGTTTGAACAGGGTATGCGTATCCGGCATCATCGATTGCAAAAGAACATGAATCTTTCCAATGCGATTATTTTCATGGCCCGGGACCGCCAGGGTGCGGATACCGCCTGGCCCGGGGATATTATCGGAGTGCACAATCACGGTACACTAAAGATCGGGGATTCTTTGACCACTAAAGAGCCGCTGCAGTTTTTGGGCATCCCTAATTTTGCGCCGGAATATTTCCGGCGGGTAATTTTAAAGGACCCTTTCAAGGCCAAGCAATTGGGCAAGGGGCTCTCCCAGCTGACCGAGGAGGGGACCATTCAGGTCTTTCGTCCCATGCACGGCCGGGACTATATCCTGGGGGCAGTGGGGGCATTGCAGTTTGACATCACCGCAGGAAGGCTGGCCACTGAGTATGGAGTGCAGGCCACTTACGAACCCGTGGATGTTTATGCCGTGCGTTGGATTTCCTCTGAAAATCCCAAAAAGCTAAAGGATCTCATGGGCAGATATCCCCAGGATGTGGCCGAGGATTTTGAAGGATTTCCCGCCCTTTTCTTTTCTTCTTCCTGGAGATTGGAAAATACCCGAGAAAATTGGCCGGATATAGATTTTATGCAGGTGCGGGAGTATAACTAGTTCTTATCCGGAAATTCAAAAATTTTCGGGTTTAGATATGTCGCGTTCCCAATTCGGAAAGGGGATTTTTGCCCTGTTTAACAAGGAAATTAAGTAATTATGAGCGAGCGTATCTTAATACGTGATCGAATAATTACGAAAATTGACGCCGCTAAAATGGAACGGGGCCATTTCCGGATGGAACTAATCTAGAGAAGAGGCTATGGAATATACCCTGAGCATAGCGGTGATTATCCTGGTAGGCTTTTTTTTCGGGGAAGCTGCCGAAAAATTTATGCTCCCCAAGGTGAGCGGTTATATCCTGGCCGGGATTTTTTTCAAGCTTTTCACTTTCCCTACAGTACCTCCGGACTTCCATCACCGGGCGGATTTTTTCATCGATATTGCCTTGGCCTTCATTACCTTTTCCGTGGGAGGCTCTCTGCTTTTTTCCAAAATGAAGCGCTTGGGCAAGGCCGTTCTGGGCATTGCTTTTTTCGAGGTCGGGTTTTCCGTAATACTGGTGGTGGGAGCTTTTCTTCTACTATCTCATCTTTTCGCCCCCTACCTGCCTGCCTCCTGGATTGAGCTGGCCCTCCCTCTCAGCCTCCTTTTCGGTTCTTTTGCAGCCCCCACGGATCCGGCCACTATTCTGGCGGTTACCCATGAGTATCAGGCATCCGGGGAGGTCTCCTCCTCCATAATGGGGGTTGCTGCTGTGGATGATGCCCTGGGGATAGTCATTTTTAGCATTGGTGTGGCTGTTGCTCGGGTTTTTGTCTCGCAATCCGGGCTGGAGATGGGCGCGGTTCTGCTTTCCCCTTTAATAGAGATAATTGGCGGGGTGTTTATCGGAGGGACCTTCGGGTGGCTTTTCAATAAGACGACTCTATCCCTTCCTCGCCTGGGGAAGGGAGCGATGGTCGTCCTGGTTCTGGGCTCCATCTCCTTGTGCTTCAGTCTCGCCCATATGCTAAGTTGCGATGAATTGCTGTCCACCATGGCCATGGGAGGTGTGGTGGGGAATTTCAATCCGCGGCGACAGAGTATCTTTCAGGTTCTGGAAGAGTACATCGAAGAGCTTGTTTTTGTCCTCTTTTTTGTTTTCAGTGGTATGTATTTTAAGATTTCCGCCCTGAGTTCGGCTTATCCCTTCATTATTGTATTTGTTTTGTTTCGCTCTCTGGGCAAGTTGAGCGGGGCCAGTGTAGGCGGGTATCTGGCGGGTGCCCCGGATTCTGTGCGGCGATACACCGGCCTGGGGCTTATGCCTCAGGGAGGGATAGTTATAGGTCTGGCCCTCCTAGTACAGGAAGACCCTGCTTTTTCCAGCGTTTCTTCCTGGTTTATAAGCACGGTTATAGGGGCGACCATAATACACGAACTACTGGGGCCTATTTTCGTTAAGACCGGCTTGCACAAGGCCGGGGAAAAATTCATGGCCCGGCAGCGGCAAAGCGGCGAGGCAAAAGCGGCTGTGGCTTCTGCCCGGGACTCCGCCGAGGAGGAAAGATTCCTGTTTTCCGAGCTCTTGCATACGTACACGGTTCGCGATTTAAAGGACAAGATCCTGGAGGTATCCAAAGTCCCCGAGGGCATGAGTTTTTTCCATTTCAAGAAGACATTCATGAGCACCGCCCAAGAGTATTTTCCAGTGGTCAATGCGCAAGGGGAATTTATCGGTATATTTTCCCTGGGGGATGTCCGGAGTCTGCTTTTGAGTAGCGAGGTGGATGAGGTTTTGGTGGTACAGGATATAGCCAAAACACCCGTGATATATACTACCCCGGCGGATAGTCTGTATACCGTGATTTCCAAGTGCGCCCGGAAGAACCTGGGCGCCATACCGGTGGTGGAGGAGGGGGATCCCGGAAAGCTGTTGGGTTTCCTCCGATACAAAGAGGTGATTCTTTTTTACGAAAAAGAGGCGAAAAAATACGCCGGGAATCGTGTGGATAAGGAATCCGCTTCCGTGTCTGCCTAAAAGAGTGTCCTGCAACGTCTGAAAAGGAGTCCGGGATGGATTGGGGAAATAGAAAATTGTTTGTCCGGGAAGAAGAATTGGACTGGGAAACCTGGCAGGACAGGGACCTGAAACAGGCTTGCCCCGTGTACTGGAAGACCTTGACCGACGGGGAGAATTCCGGAGCGGGCAATGTGGTCACCGGAATTTTCGTCGTCCCGGTAAAAGGGACATTTCTGCGGCATTACCATCCGCAGCAGGAGATCTATTATGTTTTAAGCGGCCGGGGGCAGCTTAAAATAGACTCCGAATCCACGGAGGTGCGGGCGGGGACAACCGTGCTTATCCCGGGAAACGCCCGGCACTGCCTGAAAAACACCGGAGAAGAGGAACTCCGGGTATTTTACATGTTTCCCGCGCCTTCCCTTTCCGAAGTGGATTATCACTTTGTGGATTTTGAATGAGTCCCTAAAAGTCTCGACCCATGGTGAACAGATATAAAAACAAGCACGAAGCTCATGAAGCTCCCGAAGATAAAATTTGACCCAATTTATTAACTGCCGCACGGCTAGTTACTGCTTTTTTTGCAAATCCGGGCCGAACCGGCTGTAGAACTCTTCAACTATTTTTTCCTCGGAGTCAGTGGAGAGAATACGCTCTTTCCTCCTGTTCCTGCGAAACATGAGGAAAAATTTCTCCGCGCGGCGCGGGGAAGATAAATATTGCCCTGCCCCCGCCTCAGGGGCGGGGCGATTCCCTCCTTATCTCTTGCTCCTGCCTTTGCTCTGTGCCTCAAGGGTCGCTTCGACCCGCTGTGTCCAGCACATATTCCGGAGGAATAGGTGCCGGAGGCGTGAGATATCCTTTTTCTTTACGCCTTTAAAAGGTACGTCTTATCCGGATGGGCTTTTTCTCTTTGTTTAAGAACAGTGCATCTGCTTCCTTTTAAACCGTTATGCTCCGTAAAACAACCCTTTGCCGCATTGAATGAGGCGCCTGCAAAAAATATATTTTTGCAGGCAGTGTTAAGTTTTAAGTTGAAAGTTTTAAGTAAAATCATAAGGTTATAAAGTTTAATCTGTGCGTTTAACTCCAGTATTCGACTTTTTGCAGATGCCTCTTGAATGTAGCGGGCGGGTACGCATTTCAATAGATACGGTCAATAATATACAGGCCTAACTATTTAAACAATGTATTTGTCATATCGCTGTCGATCCTGCATACATCAAAATGAAAATGTATCATAACCCATCATCATAATTGGAGGTGCATGATGAAGTATTCAGTCGGGCTGGGGAACAGCGATCCCATGGAGCGTCTGGAAGCGCGGGAAGTTTCCAGGCGGGATTTTATGAAGTTCTGTACCACGGTGGCTGTGGTCATGGGCATGGGGCCGGCGTTCGCCCCCAAGGTGGCCGCGGCGCTCACGGACAAGAAGAGGCCTTCGGTGGTCTGGCTGCACAATGCTGAATGCACCGGATGCTCGGAATCCGTGCTCCGGAGCGTGGAGCCGGTAAGCGTTTCCGACTTGGTCCTGGACACCATTTCCCTGGATTATCACGAGACTTTGATGGCCACGGCCGGGGAGAGGGCCGAGGATGTCCTGCACCGGGCGGTGGAGGATGAAAACGGTTTTATCTGCGTGATCGAGGGCGCGATTCCGACCAAGGATACCGGCATATACGGCAAGATCGCCGGAAAGACCATGCTGGACATCTGCAGGGATATCGCTCCCAAGGCAACGGCGACGATATCTATCGGTGCCTGCGCCTGCTACGGCGGGGTGCAGGCGGCCGCACCCAATCCCACCGGCGCCAAGGGGATAAACGACGCTTTGGGTAAGCACGGGGTCAAGGCAATCAATATAGCCGGGTGTCCGCCCAACCCGTACAATTTCGTGGGCACGGTAGTTCATCTTCTGACCAAGGGCATGCCCGAGCTGGATTCCTTCAATCGGCCGCTTATGTTCTACGGGCAGACCGTGCATGAGAACTGTCCGCGGCTCAAGCATTTCGATGCCGCGGAGTTCGCACCTTCCTTCGACTCCGAGGAGGCCAGGAAGGGCTGGTGCCTGTACGAGCTGGGGTGCAAAGGACCGTATACCTACAACAATTGCCCCCAGGTCAAGTTCAATCAGACCAACTGGCCGGTGGAAGCCGGGCATCCGTGCATCGGGTGCAGCGAGCCGGATTTTTGGGACTACATGGCCCCGTTTTACGTGCCGCAGTAACGATTGCCGCGCGGATAATCAAGAATCAGAGATTTTTCCCATAAAGGAGGTAATATGTCCGGTTGCAAAGTAAGTCAGGCCCCGGCCGCCGCCGCGGGTCCCCGAGGGAGTTTCACCGGCCCCATAACGGTGGATCCGGTTACCCGTATTGAAGGCCATTTGCGCATAGAAGTGGAAGTGGAGAACGGAAAGGTCAAGAATGCCTGGAGTTCCCCCCAGCTCTTTCGCGGGCTGGAACTCATTCTCAGGGGACGGGATCCCCGGGATGCCCAACATATAACCCAGAGGGCCTGCGGGGTGTGCACCTATGTGCACGCCCTGGCCTCGGTGCGCAGCGTGGATGATGCCGTGAACGTGGACATCCCGGACAACGCCCGGCTGGTCCGCAATCTGGTCATGGGCGCGCAGTACCTGCATGATCATATCGTCCATTTTTATCAGCTGCACGCCCTGGACTGGGTGGATGCGGTAAAAGCGCTTGAAGCCGATCCGCAAAAGGCGGCCAAAATAGCCAATCAGGCCTATCCCCGGAAGACCACCGCGGCCGGCCTGAAGGATGTGCAAAAGCAGCTGCAGGCCCTGGTGGACCGGGGGCAGCTGGGAATTTTCAACAACGCCTATTTCCTGGGCGGGAACAAGGCCTATTATCTGGAGCCGGAACTCGATCTGATCGCGGTCTCCCACTATCTGCAGGCGCTTAAACTGCAGATCAAGGCCGCGCGGGCCATGGCCGTATTCGGGGCCAAAAACCCGCATACCCAGTTCACGGTTACCGGGGGGATAACCAATTACGGCGCCCTGACTGCGGAAAGGATCTCCGAATTCCGCAGTCTTTGGAAGGAGACCCAGTCCTTTGTGGAGGAAGTCTATCTCCCGGACGTTTTGGTCATCGGCAAGCAGTATCTGGATTGGTCGGATATCGGCGGCTGCAGCAATTATTTGAGCTTCGGGGAGTTCCCCAAAGACGAAAGGGATCTAGATTCCAGATTCTTGCCCCCCGGGGTGATTTCCAACCGCGATCTGGCCGGAGTGAAAAAGTTCGATCCCGGGGAGATCGTCGAGGATATCCGGCACAGCTGGTACAAGGGGGAGAGCGGGCTGCATCCGTACAAGGGCGAGACCGATCCCATGTACACCAACCTGGAGGACAAGGATCGCTACTCCTGGATGAAGGCCCCGCGCTATCAGGGGGAAGCAATGGAAACCGGCCCCCTGGCCTCCATGCTTGTCGCCTATGCCAAGGGACACAAGGATGTAAAAAAGGCAGTGGACTATGTTTTGAGCGAACTCGGGGCCGGACCGGCGGTTCTGCATTCCACGCTCGGCCGAACCGCGGCCAGGTGCATAGAGACCTATGTTACCGGGAAAAGGATGGGTGCCTGGCTGGATCAGTTGGAGGAAAACGTACGCTCCGGCCGGAATAAAATCTATCAGGAATGGGAGATGCCGGATCAGGCCCAGGGCGTGGGGTTTGTCAACGCCCCGCGCGGGGCCCTCAGCCACTGGATCGTGATCGAGGACAAGGTGATCAAGAATTACCAGATGGTGGTTCCCTCCACCTGGAATCTGGGTCCGCGCTGCGCCGGGAACAAGCTGGGACCGGTGGAAGAGGCCCTGATCGGGACCCCGGTTTTTGACAGCTCCCGGCCCGTGGAGCTTCTGCGCACCGTGCACTCCTTTGACCCCTGCATCGCCTGCGGCGTGCACGTGATCGATTCCCGGACCAATCAGAGACACAAGTTCAGAGTGGTCTGATTTATCCGGAGTAGGCTAGTCCAAAGCGCTTTTAAAAAATGGGCGGGGACCGGAGGATTCCGGTCCCTTGCCTGTTATCCGCAAAGAGAAGAAGCCTGAACGAGGAGCAACATGGAGAAAAAGATACTGGTCCTGGGAGCGGGAAATATCCTGTTTACGGATGAGGGGGTTGGAGTCCGGGTTGTAGAGAAAATGCAGTCCAAATGTATTGTTTCCCCGAATGTCACCCTGATGGACGGCGGGACCCTGGGGACCAAACTCCTGGATTATTTTATTCACTGCGACTTCCTCATAATCGTGGATGCGGTTCTCGGCGACGGGCGACCGGGCAGTGTCTACCGCCTGACCGGTTCGGATCTGCGCCGGAGCCTGGCCTTCAAGAATTCCCTGCACCAGACCGACCTGGAGGACACCCTGCTCTATTGCGAGCTTATCGCCAAGCGTCCGGAGACTGTGGTTATAGGAGTGGAGCCTGAGGATATGGAAACGGCGGGGATGGATTTGAGCCCCGCACTCAACTCGGTAGTGCCGGAAATAATAATCAGGACAATGAAAGAGATACAAGACTGCGGCGGCCAATGCAGTTTTAAAAACGAGGCCGTTTGCTAGCATCTAGTAGGGCCTATACTTTTTAACAAAGTTGTTTTTTTTACCCGTGCATAGGCGGATGTGCATCTATTTTATTAGTATTATCCAGTCTTTTTCATGCTCCGCAGGGATAAAGCGGCTTGTATCCTTCCCAATAGCGGGTTTATTTCCGGAAAAATTTTTATCTCTCCGTATCGCGCACACCCGTAATAAATATATTCCAAAATCCCCGAATCACAACTTATCTGCTGAAATTCTGCACCCATATTTGTTGCGAGCTATTTAGATCCTATGCATTTATTATATATGGATATAAATAGAGCCATGTAGCAAGCTAAAATTTTATCACCCGTAATCCTTATATCCCGGTTTGGGTAAATCCTAAAATAGAATATAACCGGGTACTGGTAAGACAATGCTTAAAATATGGATAGACTTGATTATAGAAAAATCCAATATGACGGAATGTTTATTATTATAAATTGCAATTTGACATCTACTCCCTTTTTACGGTCCAAAACAAGAGTATAGGATATAAAATATACGTAAGCAGTATGTTTTATTAAACTGCATTTTAAATGCAAAGATAGAGATGTTGTTTTTTAAATGCCTTAAGGAGGTTAAAATGCCTAAGATCGGTGTTTATGTATGCCACTGCGGAACGAATATCGCCGGGGTGGTGGACGTGGAGGCTGTGCGGGACTTTGCCGAAGAACTGCCGGATGTGGCGGTTTCGCGCAAGACCCTTTTTATGTGCTCCGATGCCGGACAGGAGATGATCAAGCAGGATATCCGGGACGGAATCGTGGACCGGGTGGTTGTGGCCGCCTGTACACCGCGGACGCACGAGCCCATTTTCCGCAAGGCCCTGGAGTCGGCCGGTTTGAATAAGTATCTGTTCGAGATGGCCAATATCCGGGATCAGGACAGCTGGGTGCACGCAAACGACAAGGAAGGGGCCACGGAAAAGGCCAAGCGGCTGCTTGCCTCGGCTGTGGGCAAATCCCGGGGGCTGGAGCCGTTGGGGGACAAGTTCGTGGAGGTTACTCCCAGGGCCCTGGTCATCGGCGGCGGCGTGGCCGGGATATATTCCGCCCTGGAGCTGGCCGATATGGGCTACAAGACCTATGTGGTGGAGAAAGAGCCCTCCATAGGCGGGGTCATGGCCCAGCTGGACAAGACCTTTCCCACCAACGATTGTTCCGCCTGTATCCTGACCCCGGTCATGGTCGAGGCCGGGAATCATCCGAACATAGAGCTCATGACCTATTCCGAGGTCCAGGAAGTGGACGGGTACATCGGCAACTTCAAGGTCCAGGTGCGCAAGAAACAAACCTATGTGGACTGGGACAAGTGCACCGGCTGCGGGGCCTGCGCCGAGGCCTGCCCGGCCAAGGTCCCGGATGAATTCAATGCCGGGCTGAACAATCGGGGGGCCGCGTATATCCATTTTCCCCAGGCCGTGCCCAAAAAGGCGGTAGTGGACATGGAGCACTGTATAAACTGTGCCGGGCGGGAGATAGGGCAGGAGCCCAAGATAAGCAAGAAGACGGGCAAGCCCCGCTATGCGCCGTGCGAAAAGGCCTGTCCCGCCGAGGCCATAAACCGCAGCCTGGAATATGATCCGAAAGGGGAGATCGTGGAACTGGACGTGGGCACCATTATCGTGGCCACCGGCTACCAGGTCATGGGCAAGGAGAATTTCAAGGAAATGGCCCCGGACAGCCCGAACGTGATAACCGCGCTGCAGCTGGAGAGGCTTATTTCCGCCACCGGCCCCACGGACGGAAAATTTCTGCGCCCCTCGGACAATGAAAAGCCGAAGACCGTAACCTTTGTCTCCTGCATGGGCTCCAGGGACGAGAATTTCCATACCTATTGTTCCCGGATCTGCTGCATGTACATGATAAAGCAGGCCCGGCTTTTGAAGGAAAAATATCCGGATCTGAACATAAACATGCATTTCATAGACGTGCGCTGCGCGGGCAAGGATTATGACGAATACTATGTGGGCGCGCGCAAGATGGGCATCAATATATTCAAGGGCAAGGTCGGCGGGCTGGAAACCCTCCCCCAGGACCGCCTGCGGGTCATGGCCTACGACATGGAGAGCTGTACCCCGATCGAATATGACTCCGATCTGGTGGTTTTGGCCACGGCAGGGGAGCTACCGGAAACGGCCAAGAAGCTGGGCCAGACCGTGGGCGTACAGTTCTGCGGGGCCAATTTCTTCAAGGAGATGCACCCCAAGCTCGGTCCGGTGGAGACCTCCACCGGGGGCGTGTTCCTGGCCGGATGCTGTCAGGGACCCAAGGACATCCCGGACTCGGTTGCCCAGGGCAAGGGCGCAGCCGCCTCGGCCGCCGTGCCTCTGGCCCAGGGGCGGGTAACCATTGAGCCTTTGATTTCCGAGGTGGATCAAAACAAGTGCAGCGGGTGCGGGATTTGCGTGCCGCTGTGTCCGTATAGCGCCATCAAGCTCAGAGAAAAGGACGAAAAGCTGCGCGCGGCCGTGGATATCGCCCAGTGCAAGGGCTGCGGGGTGTGCACTTCGGCCTGTCCCTCCGGGGCGATTGCCCTGCACGGGTACACCGAGGAATCCATATTCAACCAGATCGAGGCCCTGACCTCTTAAGGAGACGCATATGGGACTGGAAATAGATGGCAAGAAAATAGACGAGGCCGTGAAGACAGTAGTCGATTACGGCGGGGATGGTATTTTGAACTGTGTGCAGTGCGGGGCGTGCTCCGCGGTCTGCCCCGGGGTGCGGGCCGGAATGCCGGTTTTGTGCCGCCTGCTTATCCGCAGGATTTTAAACGGACAATTGGAGGAGACGATCGAGGAGATGTCCACCTGGGCATGCCAGTCCTGCAACAGATGTACGGAAATCTGTCCGCAGGGGGTGCGGCCGCAGGAAGTGGTTTTCGCTTTCCGGCGCTACCAGGCCAATGATCTGGCCATTTCCACTTCCGCGTTCGGACCGCTCTTGAGTTTCTACGAAACCGGACACGCGGTCACGGTCAAGGATGCGGCGGAAAAGCGAGAGCAGGTAGGGCTGGATGGAAATCCGCCCACATCGCTCAATGACGAGGAGGCCCAAAAGGAGCTGCAGGCCCTGCTGGACGCCAGTCCCATGGCCGAAGTGGGGATATTTTAGCTTTCGGCAGGAAATCGGGTGATTTCCGTTGGAGAAGTATTCTAAACAAGGGAGTTTATATAATGGAAAAATACGGTCTTTTTCTCGGCTGTAATATTCCGTTCAAGGCGCCGGATATCGAGCAGTCCATGCGCAAGGTGCTTGCCGCTCTGGACGTGGATACGGTGGATCTAAAGGGAGCTACATGCTGTCCGGGATGGGGAACCGCCCCATCCTTTGACCTGGATACCTGGCTGACGGTTTCCGCCCGGAATATCGCTCTGGCCGAGGAGCAGGGGGCGCATATCACGACCGGGTGCAACAGCTGCTACGGCGTCTTGAGCGAGGCCCATCACATGATCGAGCACAAGGACAGGATGGGCGTGGTCAATGCGAACTTGTCCAGGATCGGCAGGGAATACAAAGGCGAGGCCAAGGTCTATCATATCGCCCATATCCTGCATGATATAGTCGGCCCGGAAAAGATCCGGGAAAAATTGAAATACGACCTGGACGGCCTGAAGATCGCCATTCAGCCCGGATGTCACGTCCTGTGGCCTTCGGATGTAATGGAGGTAAAAGAGGAAAATCCCTTTTATCCGGTACAGCTCAAGGCCTTGTGTGAAACCCTGGGCGCCGAGGTCCCGCACTACAGCCGCCTGGAGGACTGCTGCGGCATGGGCTCGCTGCGGAGCACGGACCCGGAAAAGTCCTTCACCCTGGTCAAGAACAAGTACGAGTCCATGCACGAGGAGATCAAGCCGGACATGATAGTGACCACTTGTTCTTCCTGTTATCTGCAGATGGACGAGGCCCAGCAGGTATTCAAGGAGCGCGGGGACATGGATTACGCGATCCCGGTTTTTTACTACACGCAGCTTTTGGCCCTGTGCATGGGCGAGGACCCCTCCAGCGTGGCCGCGATAAGCAAAACACCGCGTGCGGATATAAGCGCCGAGATACAGAAATCTTCGCGTAAAACAAGTCAGGAGGTGGTATAATGAGTTACACACCGAATATAGTCGGTTTTGCCTGCCAGTGGTGCACTTATGCCGGGGCCGATCTAGCCGGGAATCTGCGGGCCCAATACCCCTCCACGGTCAAGCTCATCCGCGTTCCCTGTTCCGGGCGCGTGGAGCCCGAGTACGTTATCGAGGCCCTTTCCCGCGGAGCGGACGGGGTGTTTATAGGCGGTTGCCATTTCGGGGACTGCCACTACAAGGAAGGCAATTACAAGACGGACAGGCGGATGCGTCTGCTTTCAAAACTGCTTGCGGACATGGGTATAGAGCCGAAGCGCTTCCGCTGGGACTGGATCTCCGGAGCGGAAGGCAGGAGATTCGCCGAGGTCATGGAAGAGTTTACCGAGCAGCTAAAGGGGTTGGGTCCGAATCCTTTACGGGGAGAATAAAAATGGCGGAAAAAAAATTATTCGGTTCTCTATTCAAGGCAAGGAGAAAAAAGAAAATGGCTGATAAAATAAAATTCGGTTTTTTGCTCACTGGCGGCTGCGCCGGATGCGAAATGGCCCTGGTGGACATGGCCGACAAACTGGTGGACGCCCTGGAGCATCTGGAAGTCGCTTTCTGGGCCCCGACAGTGGCCGACGTGAAGTACAAGGATCTGGAGGACATGGAGGATAATGCCCTGGATCTGGCCTTTGTGGACGGCATGATCCGCTTGAGCGAACATGAGCATATGGCCCGGGTGCTGCGGGCCAAATCCAAGGTCCTGGTGGCCTTCGGGGCCTGCGCTTCTTTGGGAGGCATTCCGGGCATGGCCAACGTGCATGACAAAAAGGAGCTCTTCCAGCAGGCGTACAAGAATACGTTCAGCACGGACAACCCGGACGAGGTCTATCCGCAGGGCAAATACGTCCTGGACGGGAAGTATGAGCTGACCCTGCCCGAGTTTCAAAACAAGGTCAGGTGCCTGCAGGATATTGTGGACGTGGATTATTACGTGGGCGGATGTCCTCCGCACCACGATTGCGTGGCTCAGGCGGTGCAGATGATCGTGGCCGGGGATCTGCCCCGGAAAGGTTCCTGGCTGACGAGCGGGAAAGCGGTCTGCGATGTCTGCGATCGCAATCCGGCCAATGAGGGACTGGATCGCGAACTCGGTGTTGAGGCCAAGAGAACCGTAGACGGCAAGCCCGAGGAAACCGGGTGTATTCTGCAGCACGGCTATTTGTGCTTCGGTCCCGTAACCCAGGGCGACTGCGGAGCATCCTGCCCCAAGGTGAACATGCCCTGCCGGGGTTGCGGCGGTCCCATTCCGGGTATTCGGGACTACGGCGGACGCCTGGTCAGTGCTCTGGGATCGGTCATGGGAGAGGACGGGATGGAACAGATGCTGGACAAATATCCGGACCTGACCAAATTGGTATACAGGTATTCCCTCCCGGCCGGTTTGATGAACAAGCAGGATAGAAAATAACAGGAGATCCGCAGTGAAAAAGATAGAGATAAATCCCATAACCAGACTTGAGGGGCATGGAAAAATCGCCATTTTCCTCGACGAGGCGGGGAATGTGGACGATGCTTTTTTCCAGGTGGTGGAATTCAGGGGATATGAGAAGTTCCTGCAGGGCATGCCCATAGAGGAGGTCCCGCGCACCGTGTCCACTATTTGCGGGGTTTGCCGTGGGGTACATTTTACCGCTTCCATGAAGGCCTCGGACGAAGTCTTCGGAGTTGCACCCACGGAAACCGGCCGCAAATTGCGGGAGATGTTTTTCAACGCCCATTATATCGAGGACCATGCCGTGGTTCTTTATGCCCTGGGCTTCCCGGATTATGTGGTCGGCCCGGATGCTTCCCCGGCGGAGCGCAACGTGGTCGGACTGATAAACAAGGTCGGGGCCGAGCTGGGCAAGGATATCCTCAAGAAAAGGGCCCTGGCGGTGAAGATATTCGAGATGCTGGGCGGCAAGCCCAACCATCCGGTGGCCGCCCTGCCCGGGGGATGGTCCAAGAGGCTCGGCGAGGAGGAACGCAAGCAGATCGCAAAGTGGGCGGACGAGCTCGTGGAGCTGGGCAAGACCACGCTCAAGATATTCGATGACATAGTCCTTAAAAACGACGCGTACATGGAACTCGTCACCGGGGATATGTACAAGGTCCCGGTGGGATACATGGGCAGCGTGGATGAAAAGGGCCGGGTGGCTTATTATGACGGCCTGCAAAAGGTCATTGACAGCGAAGGCAAGGAGGTGGGCACCTTCTCCGGCAAGGAATATCTGGATTTCATAAAGGAAAAGGTGCAGCCGTGGTCCTATCTCAAATTCCCGTATCAGAAGAAAATGGGCTGGAAGGGCCTGGTGGACGGTCCGGGAACCAGCCTCTACTGTGTGGGTCCGCTGGCCCGGATGAACGTGGCCCAGGGCATGGACACCCCCCTGGCCCAGGAGGCCTTTGAGCAGTTTCACGCCACTTTCAAGGAAAAGCCGGTGCATTATATCCAGGCCTATCACTGGGCCCGGGCCATCGAGCTCTTGAGCGCGGCGGAAAAACTGAAGGAACTGGCCAACGATCCGGAGATAACCAGCCCGGATACACTGGCCGAGCATGGCGAGGTGACCGGCGAAGGAGTGGGCATAATAGAGGCCCCGCGCGGAACGCTCATCCACCATTACAAGACCGATGATAAGGCTGTGGTCACCGACGCCAATCTTATCGTGGCCACCACGCATAACAACGGTCCGATCAACATGGCGGTGAAAAAGGCGGCCAGGCACTTCATCCACGACGGAAAAGTGGATGAAGGCATCCTGAACCACGTGGAAATGGCTTTCCGGCCCTACGACCTTTGCCTTGCCTGCGCCACGCACACGGTAACCGGCGGCGGGACCCCGCTCAAGGTGGATATATATAATCCGGACGGAAGCCTGCGCAAGCACATGAGCAACTTTTAACGGATTGCCGCATATTGATTTGTTGCCGGAATGCGGGCTATGTACTGTCCGTGTTCCGGCTTTTTTCAGGTCGTCCTAAATCTCCCAATGGATGCGTTGTTTAATTAAGTTCAAACTCTTGACCTCTGATAAGTGCGCTGCAAATTTGGTTTTTTTTGCGCTTTGCCCTTTTGGATCGTTACCCAAATTTAAATTTGGGTGCGGGATGACCACGTGATATTTTCGAATAATTTGGCTCGGCTCCCAAAATATGGGCTATCCACCATTCGTCATTACCCGTTTCTGTTCAGGGACAGGAATAACGGACCGGGTAATCCAGTGTCTTCGTTTAGCAAATTTTTGAGACAAACCGAAAACAGTTTAGGATGATTTGAATGCGGAAAATACTGGTTATGGGCATAGGCAATCCCATTTTGACCGATGATCGGGCCGGAATCGAGGCGGTGGAGGAAATAAAAAGGCGGGATATCCCCGTGCATACCGAAATCCTGCACACGGTGGGCTTCGAGGTCATGGACAAGGTCCTGGGATACGACCGGGTTTACGTGGTTGACGCCAGCAAGCTGGGATACGAGCCGGGCACGATTACCAGCGTCATGGTCGAGGAAATCAAGAGCACTCCGGTTCTGGCCGGAACGCATGCGGTTACCCTGGAAACCACGCTCATGGCCGGATACAAGCTTTTTCCGGAGGAAATGCCCGAGTTTTTGCAGATAAACCTGATCGAAGCGGATATAGTGAACGAGTTTTCCGAAAAATGTACCCCGTCCATCCAGAAATCCGTCCTGGAGGTAGTCGATAAGATCGAAAAGGAAGTCGCACAAAGGGCGGAAGCCTGCGTGTCCTGATGGCCGGATTGTCTATAATTTTTTGGTTCGTCTCAAGAATCCGTGCAAAACATTTTAGATTTTTGCTGAATCAAAATACTGGATTCGGGACTCAATTGACGTTGAGTGTCGAATAACGAATGCTGGGTAGCCCGTATTTTGAGGGCTGATCCAAGTTGTTCGGAATTTCCACCTTCCGTCATCCCTGTCCCGGATCGGCGTCCGGGATGACGGATCAGGGATCCAGAAAATGACAACGGTTAGTCCATTCAATAATTTTTAATAAAAACCTTCACATTCAGCGAGTTAAGTATTATTTGCGGGTTCTTAGCAACAAAACTTTGCACAGACTTGTGTGAGGAGCCAAAAATTTATCCACTTCACCAGCCGAAAGAGAAGCGTCAGTGTCTTTATTGGCAAACGCATAGCACTTCGACACCCAGGAGACATAATAAGGTGCTGATTTTTCAGATGTAAGACGTTTATTCAGGAGGTAGTTTCGAAAATTTTCTATAGGCTTGATATTGTTTTACTGTGTTAATATCGATTC
Source organism: uncultured Desulfovibrionales bacterium (assembly GCA_964398785.1). Taxonomy (GTDB): domain Bacteria; phylum Desulfobacterota; class Desulfovibrionia; order Desulfovibrionales; family Desulfonatronovibrionaceae; genus CAYNNQ01. The sequence continues at coordinate 108,484 of CAYNNQ010000004.1, forward strand.
TATATGATATCTATATTATTAGCAAAATATAGAACGTTCAGCAATTTGTTGCTTGCAAAAGCGACTTTGATCGTGACAGATTAAAAATGTTGGGAAAATAAACATTCAATATAATCTATGTTCGCGCCGCTGATGCGGCGCGAATGGCGGAATTGACCTTTAGTCGAAAATCATGTTGCGCGCCTGGGCGCGAACATGACATTCGACCAGACAACCCAGCATTCGGCTGGGCTACTGCCTTGCCGCCGCTAAACGGAAAAGGCGTTGCATTTTCCGTTTAGCGGCGTCTGCGGTGTCTGCGGTTGCAGGTCAATTCCACCGTTATGCGCATAGACAAAGAAGGAGTATTCAGGTTTGCGTGAAGATTTTCATCTAGAGTTCCCCGGGTTTAGCGGGTTCCAGTCCAGGTGTCACGTTCGAGTGCTCGCTGAATCGAAGAAGCCGATGGTTGTGATTTGCTCGCAAGTGAAAACAAGCCTGGCACCTCGATCATGAATGCCTATGAAATAATTCGAGGCCATGTTTTCGATTATTTGGCTAAGAAGCAGTCCGAGAAGCTACGCCATGATACTGCAGCGGAGTTGGAAGGTTTCGCCGAGACAATCGAGAAGACTAGGAAGTTGAGGGTCGCGCTAGTCGCTTACCTCTTCCGTTTCGCGGCCAGAGCACTTACAAACCGAGTGCCCATTCTCGACCAAATTAACAAAGAAGAACCGGAACTATTCTGGATCGAGCATTGGCCAAAGGGTACAGGGCTCGGAGAAGATGTTGACTACTTGTTGGTGTCGGAAAATGAAGTAGGAGAGCCGCACTGGCAACGGGTTAATTTTGCGAAGCTAGCTGAGCGTCTTGGGTACTCCGAAGCGGACTTTGAGATTCCGGATGAAGCAGTCGCATAACCAAGCCACCCACCGGATGCCAAAACCTCCGCTTCGCTCCGGTTTTGCCACCGGTGATGGCGGGCGTTCGCGCCGCTGAAGCGGCGCGAACGGCGGAATTGATGGATCACGCCACAAATGATAGAGTAATGAATGAAAGTAAGAGAAGCAATCAAGATGATTCAGGCGGACGGGTGGTACTTGGTTTCAACTCGGGGAAGCCACAGGCAATACAAACATCCGTCCAAAAAAGGGAGAGTTACGATCGCAGGTAAACCCAGCGACGATCTCGCTCCAGGAACCTTGAACAGCATCCTAAAACAGTCGGGGTTAAAATGAATAGATATCTCATCATTGTTGAAGAGACAGAAACAGGTTATTCGGCGTTTTCCCCTGATCTGCCGGGGTGTGTGGCAACAGGTGAAACGCGTCAAGAAGTTGAGCATAGCATGCGGGAGGCAATTCAGTTTCATATTGACGGCATGAGGGAAGACGGAGAACAAATTCCTTCTCCCCACTCCTACTCAACCTACTGCGAAATACCTGCATAACAAAAGGCTTCACTTAACAGGTATTCCGCTATCGCTCCATACCTGTAAGTGAGCCTTGGCGTTCGGCAAAATGTGCTGGCAGCTTCAGAAAAAAACCGATAGGATTGAGTGATGGGAAAATATGATAAACTTATATTTCAGGTGCTAAGCGGTACAAGTGATGCAAATATTGCT
>CAYNNQ010000005.1:0-95941 GCA_964398785.1 uncultured Desulfovibrionales bacterium
TAAAGTTTAATCTGTGCGTTTAACTCCAGTATTCGACTTTTTGCAGATGCCTCAGTCATGGCTCTGTTTCGCGATTTGAGTGCCGGGAAGAATCGGAGATGAAAATGCAAAAAATCCAATGGCCTCAAGTTAAGGACAAAGGATCTCAACAACTATGTTCTACACTCGGCGGTTCTATACCGATGGCGCGCAGTCTTTGCCGCATTTTTTCCATATGGGACCCCGCCCAGTATATACGGTCGCAACCTGGACAGAGATAAAAATGGTGGAAGTACTTTTTTGTTTTGGGCAAGAGCCGATGTTCTATTTCGGCTTTGTCCACAGGAGCAAGTATCCTGTTACACCGCAAGCAGCGCGTAAAAAAAGGACCGGGACGAAGACCGAAGAAATCAACCACTTCCTTCAGCTGCCCATCCGGGTCTTTGCAACGGATCAATCGACCGAACTCAACCTGATTCCTTTTTAGCAACCCAGAGTCCTTGCTGAGCACGACCCTCCGTTCTTTTTCCGCAAAAGCCGCTATTTGGGCATCGTCCCATTCATTTCCCATCAATACATCCACTCCGATCATGCGCAACAAGATAGCCAGTTTCCCAACATTCACGTCGCAAATAAATGCCAAGCAAGGAAGAGGGACAGGGTGGAGGTAATCCGGACGGGTAACGTCAAAGGGAGGAGTGATGGATTTAACCCAGAGGCTATCTTCCTTTTCCGGGATGTATCCCCAATCCACCCATCTCTCGGGCAAGTGCAAATCTCCCACCTCGGTATGCGGCACACCCAGAGCCTCGATTATATCCTTAACACTCGCCCGCCTTTGAAGTGAATACTCAATCCTTTCCGATTTTTCGTTGTTAAGCGGGGCCAAAAAAGAATCAAAAAAAATTGTTATTCGCATTTCACCCGGGTGGCCAAACCGCCGGTAGAAGTCTCCCTATATTTGGGGGACATATCCCGGCCCGTCTCATTCATGACCTCTATCACGCTATCCAACTCGACTTTGTGGAAATGGGATATTTCCGTAGTGGCTATTCGATACGCGGCATGCGCTTTAACCGCGGCCATGGCATTACGTTCAATGCACGGGATCTGTACATACCCTCCCACCGGGTCACAGGTTAAACCCAGATGATGCTCCAGGGCGCTTTCCGCCGCATTTTCCGTCTGCTCAATATCCATGCTGTGGGCATAGGTCAACATGGCCGCAGCCATAGCCGAGGCCACGCCCACTTCTCCCTGACATCCTACATCTGCACCAGATATACTGGCATTGTGTTTGACTATCAACCCGATTGCCGCCGCAGCCAAAAGCCCTCTGCGTATAGCCTCCTGCTCAAATCCCAGGTGATGCTTCATGGCCATGTAAATGGCCGGAACAACCCCGGCCGAACCGCAGGTGGGGGCAGTAACAACGGGCTGCCCGGAAGCGTTTTCCTCAGAAACTGCAAAAGCATAGGCACACAGGGAAGTGGTAAATCTGCCCGCCGGATTGTCCATGTTCATAGCCCGTTCATACAATGGCCGAGCTTTACGGTGCAGGCCCAGGTTTCCGGGCAGTACTCCTTCTGCGGACAATCCCCTCTGCACCGCCTTCTCCATGACTTGCAGTAAAGAGTCCAGGGTATGCAGTGTCTGTTCACGGCTCAGACCACTAACTGACTTTTCATTTTCCAGAATCAGATCATGCAGAGTTATTCCATTTTCATGCAAAATCCGCTTGAGCTGCTTCCCGTTTTCATAACAATATACAGGCGGGTTACGCTCTTGTTCTTCTTTTCCCTCCCAGTGCAGGAAACCTCCGCCCACGGAGTGATATTCCCGCTGAAAAATGACCCGCCCCTCCCCGGAAAGCCTTATAAGCAGGGTATTGTTGCAGGGCAAATTTTGGGACTGGCAATCAAAAACAATATCCTCGGCAGAGAGGGATACCTGTTTCCCTCCCAGATCCAGCACATAGCTCTCGTTGTCTTGCACCAATAAGCTTCCCAGGACATACGGGGGACTGGCTTCCGGTTGGTATCCCAAAAGCCCGGCCAGAACAGCCTTGTCCGTCTTGTGCCCCCTTCCTGTAGCTGCCAGAGAACCCTGCAGGACAACCTCAAGTCCAGCGGATTGTCGAGACATCCCGTGTAAAAGCCCTCTGACTGCGAACAAAAAATCATATCCGGCTCGCATCGGAGCTATTGTATGGGAACTGGAAGGCCCAGGACCCACCTTGAGCAAATCGAAAAGGGAATAATCCACACACCCCATAATTTACCCTCTAAAGTCCATTTGCTTTCCTGCATGGGGATATTCTTACCCCAATTGGATATGCTTTTAATACATAAACAACATTACTGCTGTGCTGTAAAGCTTCTTTCCCAATCCGAAAATTAGTTGCTTCTTATCCGGAAATCCAAAAATTTTCGGATTTAAAAATATCCGGTTTCCAATTCACAGATGATATCTTTTTCCTGTTTAGAGGCATCTGCAAAAAGTCGAATACTGGAGTTAAAAGCACAGATTAAACTTTATAACCTTTTGATTTTACTTAAAACTTTCAACTTAAAACTTAACACTGCCTGCAAAAATATATTTTTTTGCAGGCCCCTCTGTTTAATAAGGAATTTGAGTAATTATGAGCGAGCGTATCCTAATACGTGATCGAATAATCACGAAAATCGACGCAGTTAAAATGGAAAAGGGCCATTTGCGGATGGAGACTAGTTAAAGCATCTCGCCAATGCAGTCACAGCAGTATCCAGCAAACGGAATAGAGGCGGTCAACGCCGGAGATACCGCATTCAGTACATGAAAAGATTTCCCATCCCCCTGCGTGCAGAAATCCATAACCAGTTTCTTTTCCCGCGTGTCAAAAAGCTGGGCGCGAATTCCCGGTTTGCCCCATTTTGTAAAATCTTTCATCTCCACTCCCTTTAAAAGAGTTGAGGCCTGCCGGACAAGGTTTTTTTTGAACCTCTTACGCATTTCATTCGCAGCCAAGCGCTTGAAATCGAAATCGGAACGGCAAAGGAGCATGAACTCTTTCCTGAGGGTTTCCCATAACTCGGTAACGGAAAAATTGGCCAAGCCGCCATAGTTTTCCCTCCAAAAGGCAGGTATGGCAGTTGGTCCGATCTTAGCACGGCCGTCCACTGTAAGAGTAAAATGGACTCCCAAAAAGGGATACTCCGGATCCGGAACAGGATAAATATGGGTCTGGAGTAACTCGGAGGCGACGGTTCTGTACAAATACACTCCCTTAAAGGGAAGAACCCGCATTTGGGAGGAAAACCCGAAGTCCCGGGCAATGCAGTCCGCATACAGTCCGGCCGCGTTCACCAAGTACCCGAAGCCCACTTTTCCGTAAGAGCTAGCAAGAACGTTTTCTTCCTTTCGACCCAGATATGCGTTGCCCAGCCACAAACTTATATTTTTATCCCGGGCTATGTCACCCAACATAGACATTACTCTACCCGGATCAATCGTGGAGGTAGTGGGGGACCATAAAGCCCTCTCCCGAGTCCTTACACGCGGTTCGATGTTCCGGGCCTGTTTTTGGTCCACCATTTCCACATCTATTCCGTTTTGCCTGCCCCTCTCGAAGAGCTTTTCCAGACCCAAAAGCTCTTTCTCATTTCGCGCGACCACCAACTTTCCGCATTCCCGCAAAGGCAAGCCATACTCCCTACAGAAACGAGTCAACGCCGCATTGCCGTCCCGACAAAATCTGGCCTTTAAGCTGTCCTGGGTATAATAAAATCCGGCATGCAAAACTCCACTGTTCCTCCCGCTTCCGTGCGCAGCAAGCCTGCTCTCCTTGTCCAAAACTGCTATTGAAGCATCCGGATACCTCTTGCGCAACTCCAAAGCGATATTTAGTCCGACTATCCCCGAGCCAACTACAACAAAATCAAAATTATCCACCATTGCCACCTTCCTTTTGCCCCTAAAGAAGCGGTACCTACAAAACACCGGTCCCACTACACCGGATATTTTACCCCGGCAAGCCTTATTTATTGCTAAAAGAACATGAATTGTTTACAAGACCATCCGTGGTTGTAGTTGTTTTCCAGATTTAAAAGCTTACCGCACTCCAATCAAAAGTGCCATACTATAATGACAGACCGAAAAAATCCCATTTTTTTGCTTAAATTACCCGTTATAGCTATCTTGAGCATACTTTGCCTAAGCGCCTGTACTCTTTTCGACCCACCGTCCCGGCCGAAACAAACACAGAAGCTGCCCGCAAAATATGTTGAACCTAGCGGTAATGCCAGCCAGTCTGGCAGATGGTGGAAAGAATTCAACAGTCCGGAGCTGAATCGGCTGATACGTAAAGCCCTGTCCTCCAATTTGAACCTGAAACAGGCATGGGCCAGACTTAAACAAGCCAAAGCTTCCGCGATCATTGCCGGCGCAGGCCAATTTCCGGACTTGAAATTGAATTCCGACGTATCCCATGCCCGGCAAAGGGAAAAGACTCAAACCGTGGTAGGCCAAAAAACGCAGACATCCTATAAGACGGGCACAGTCAAGGAACGCAGTCTGGGTTTGGTCAGCCAGTACGAATTGGACTTATGGGGGCGTATCCGGGCGGGGAAAAAAAGCACCCTGCATAAACAAAAAGTATCCCGGCGGGAGTTGGAGAGTGCTGCAATGAGTGTCACAGCTGAAGTGGCCACCAACTGGGTGCGGCTGGTTTACGAACGTAAACGGGAAAAACTCCTAAAAAAACAACTAAAAACAAACAAAAAATATCTCCAGCTAACTAAGCTGCGCTTTGCAAATGGGATGAACACCGCCCTGGACGTTTTACAACAAAAAGAGAATCTGAAGGGGACCAAGGCTCGTCTGCCCTTGAGCGATTCCGCACAGGACAAATACATCCATAAACTGGCCCTGCTACTTGGCCGGGGCAAAAGCAGCCTCCCGCAAAGTAACCGAGACTCCCTGCCCCACCCCGGTCCTCCTCCGGATACGGGCATCCCGGCCAACCTTCTGAGTCAGCGCCCGGATATCCGGGCCGCATGGAACCGCCTTCGCCAAGCGGATTGGGAGGTCTCCGCCGCCAAGGCCAATCTTTTGCCGCGCATTACGCTTACCGCCAAGCACCGGTATTCATCCCCCCAATTAAACACACTCTTCAATACCTGGATAAGATCCCTTGCCGGAGGACTGACTGCACCAATCTTCCAGGGAGGGGAGCTAATGGCGGAACTAGACCGTAGCCAAGGGGTGGTGGCCGAACGCCTCCATGCCTATCGGGAGACGGTATTCACTGCAATCAAGGAAGTGGAAGACGCCCTCAGTGAAGAATATGCGCAAAGAAAGTATATACAAAAGCTGCGGGACAAACTTTCTGCGGCCCGTTTTGCCCTCAAAGAGGCCAGATCACAATATATAAACGGTATGAACACCTACTTACCGGTATTGAACGAACTCTTGTCCGCGCAAAACATTGAACTGGATCTTTTGGACGCCCGCAAGGACTTGCTTGTATACCGCATAGGCCTTTACAGGGCCCTGGGAGGCACCTGGGCCGAAAAACTCTCCCCCGCAGGACTTACCGGCAAAAAAGAGGGCCAATAATGAACACTGAAGTAAACACAGGAAAACAGCCACGATGGAAAACCTTTTTAAAGTTGTTTCTACCCTTTCTTGTCTTGTCCCTTGGTTTGGCCGGAGGGATATGGATATATAAAACCAGACCGCAGGCACAAAAAGTCACTCCTTCGGAAAAGGCCCCGGTGGTAAGGACAAAACAGATAACCTCCCGGGACTATCAGACCAAAATCCCGGCCTTGGGGGAGGTCATTCCGGCCAAAGAAATCACTTTGAGCGCCCGCGTTTCCGGAAAAGTGGTCTCTCTCTCCCAGGATTTTCTCCCGGGCGGACATTTGGAGGCCGGAGAAAAGTTATTGCGGATAGATCCAAAAGATTACGAACTAAAGCTCAAACAGGCCCGAGCAGATGTGGTTGATGCCGAATACGCCCTACAAGTGGAACAAGGCAAACAAAAAGTTGCTCAAAGGGAATGGAAACTGCTTGGGAACAGCACGGATAACACGCCAAAGGAACCCGCTCTTGCCCTGCGCAAACCTCATCTGCGCAAGGTTCGGGCCGGGGTCAAGCGGGCCCGGGCCAAGCTCGATCAGGCCCGGATCAACCTGCAGCGCACCCGTATACATGCCCCATTCAACGCAATAGTCAAAAGCAAGAACGTGGATTTGGGATCCCGGATATCCGCACAAGACAAAATCGCCGAGCTGGTATGGACTGACGAATACTGGATCCGGGCCTCCGTTCCCACCGAGCGCCTGACCAGATTCGCCCTTCCCGGAAAAGGGAAGGGGGCAGTGGCCCGGATAAAAAGTATCAATGGTAATCCGGCCCCGGCAAGGAAAGGACGAGTAATAGAAGTACTGCCGAACGTAGAAGAAAAGGGCCGCATGGCCAGGGTATTAGTCCGAATCAAGGACCCCTTGAACCTGGATGACACGAAAGAAACGAAGGAAACCTCCCCCCTACTTCTGGGGAGTTTCGTGCAAATAAGCATCCAGGGAGAGCTACTAAAAGACGCCCTGCGCATCCCCCGCAGCGCGTGGAGAGAAAAAGATCGGATCTGGATCGTGGACCAACAAGGACGCTTGCACATAAAATCCCCGCGGACCCTGTGGAAAGGCCCGGAAAACATCTACATCCCCGATATTTTTCCCCACGCGTATCGTTTGGTTACCAGCGACATCTCTACTCCGGTAGACGGAATGAAGCTCCGCTTGGCGAAACAGACCCAAGCTCCCTCCCCAAAAGGAGAAAAATAACTCCGCCCTATGAGCAAAGACAGCACCTCTCATAATCACAGCCTTGCCCGGGGAGCTATTGCTTGGATGGCCGGGAACTCCGTGGCAGCCAACCTTCTAATGGTAGTTTTCCTGGTCGGAGGACTAATCCTGGGACTGAATATAAAACAGGAAGTATTCCCGGAGTTCACTATAGATGCAGTACGAGTGAGCGTAGCTTATCCGGGGGCCAGTCCGGAGGAAGTCGAGGAGGGGATAATCCTGGCCGTGGAGGAAGCGGTTCAGGGACTGGACGACATAAAAGAAGTCCGTTCCACTGCCCGCGAAAGTTCAGCCCAGGTTACCGTAGAAATGGTTGAGGGGGGAGATCTACAGCAATTGGCTCGGGGAGTTAAAAACGAAGTGGATCGGATAACCTCGTTCCCTGAAGACGCCGAAGAACCCCAGGTAAATGTAGTCTCCAGACAGCGGGATGTCATCACTTTGGCCCTTTTCGGCGAACAAAGCCGCCAGGTGCTCAGAGAAACCGCGGACTCCATCCGGGACCAGTTCCAGCAACAACCCAAAATCACCCAGGTAGACCTTCAGGGCACACGTCCTCTGGAAATAAAAGTGGAGATCCCCCCCCAAAAACTACGGACATACGGGCTCACACTGCCGGAAGTAGCCTCACGCATTAAAAAGGCGGCAATCGATTTGCCCTGCGGGGAGATAGAAACCAAGGGCGGGGACATCCTGATCAGGGTCAAAGAACGTAAAGATTTTGCCCGGCATTTTGCCCGTATTCCCATAATTTCCACTTCTTCCGGTACCCGTATACGGTTGCAGGACCTGGGTACTGTAACTGACGGTTTCAAAGATTCGGACACCCAAGCCACTTACAACGGAAAACCGGCTATACTCATAGAAACCTACCGCGTGGGGGAACAAACCCCTGTCTCTGTAGCCGGGGCCGTTAGAAAACAGATCAAGAAAATCAAAAAATCTCTGCCCCCCGGTCTGGAAATCGCTGTACTCCGGGACATGTCCAACATATACAAACAACGCATGGATCTTATGGTCCGCAATGCATACCTGGGTCTAGGATTAGTTTTCATTCTGCTGGCTCTATTTCTGGAAACCAGGCTGGCCTTCTGGGTGAGTCTAGGCATCCCCATTTCCTTTCTGGGTTCCCTGTTTTTTCTGCCTTGGTTCGGAGTAAGCATAAACATGGTCTCCATGTTCGCCTTTATCATAGCATTGGGGATTGTAGTAGACGACGCCATTGTAGCCGGAGAAAACATCTACACCTACCACCAACGGGGTGAACCGTTCCATCGGGCGGCTGTACTGGGGGCAAGAGAGATTGCCATGCCTATCGTGTTCAGTGTAACCACCAATATCGTGGCTTTTCTGCCCATGTTTTTCATCCCCGGCATGATGGGCAAAATATTCAGGACCATCCCTGCTGTGGTAACCAGTGTATTTTTTGTTTCCCTCATCGAAAGCCTGTTTATATTGCCCGCCCACCTTGGGCATCAAAAGGAAAAAGAGTTTACCGGTTTCCGCAAATGCCTACACAACCTCCAGCAGGGCTTCAGCAAAAAATTTACTTCCTTTATCTACAATTATTATCAGCCTTTTTTGCGCAGGGCCATTAACTGGCGTTACCTGACATTGGGAATAGCCCTTGCGATTTTGTTTCTTACCCTGGCTTTCATTAAAAGCGGACGGCTGGGGATGACCATGTTCCCCAAAGTGGAATCCCGCTTTGCCTATGCTTCGGCGACCCTTCCGCATGGGACTTCCATGGATAGGGTAAAGGCGGTAAATGAACAACTGGTCCGCACTGCTTCCCAAACCGGAAAAGAAAACGGCGGGGACAGATTGCTCAAGGGGATCTATTCCCAGATAAATAGTAATGAAGTCGAGATCCGGTCTTTTCTGACACCGGCAGGAGTGCGCCCCATACCTACAGAAGAGTTCACCCGGAAATGGAGGGAAAAAACCAAGGATATCCCTGGATTGGAAAGCCTTGTCTTTAAATCCGACCGAGGTGGACCGGGTTCAGGAAAAGCACTGAATATCGAGCTCTCCCACCGTGATTTGGATAAGCTCCGTCGCGCAGGGGAGGACTTGGCCGCTCAACTCCAGCTGTACCCCAACGTCCGGGATGTTTATGATGGCTATTCCCCGGGTAAAAAGCAGTTCGATCTAACCCTGACGCCGGAAGCTCGGAGCTTGGGATTCGATGCCCGGGAAATAGCCCGGCGGATACGCGCCAGATACTACGGGGTGGAAGCACTGCAGCAGCAGCGGGGACGAAATGAGATCAAAATAATGGTCCGTCTCCCGCAAAAAGAGCGAAATCACGAATATTTTCTGGAGGAAATGGTCCTTCAAAACGCTGAGGGTGGGGAAATAAAATTGCGCGATGCAGTGCACATAAATCCGGGACGTGCATATACCAAAATCAACCGCCGGGAAGGCCGGCGGGTAATAAATGTAACCGCGGAAGTAGTACCCCGTAGCCGGGCCGGGCAAGTGTGGGAGAATTTAAAGAAGGATTATTTACCTCAACTGTTGAGCAAGTATCCCGGACTGGACTTTGGACTGGAAGGCAAACAGGCAGACATCAAAGAAAGCCTGTCAAGCCTCAACCGCGGTCTGCTTTTGGCCCTGCTGGGGATATACGCCCTTTTGGCCATTCCTTTCCGCAGCTATTTCCAACCGCTTATAATAATGATCGGCATCCCTTTCGGGATAGTGGGGGCGGTCATAGGACACATTGTTATGGGCTACAGCCTGAGCATCCTCAGCATGTTCGGCATTCTCGCCCTGTCCGGTGTCGTGGTCAATGATTCCCTGGTACTCCTAGATTTGGCCAACAGGAAAGTCCGAAAAGGAAAAACGCCGTTGCAATCAATAGTTTCCGCTGGTGCCGCTCGTTTCCGCCCCATTTTGCTAACCACGCTTACCACTTCGGGTGGCTTGACCCCAATGATCCTGGAAACATCCAGGCAGGCCCGGTTCATGATCCCCATGGCCATATCCCTAGGTTTTGGCATCCTTTTCGCGACTCTGATAATTCTGCTCCTGGTCCCCTGCCTGTATATGATACTAGAGGACTTGCGTCGGGCATGGATTTGGCTGTATGGTCAATCCCCAGTGCATAAAGATCAAAAAACAGGCCCATCTTGATCCACAATCAGGGTAATTGCCATGAATTTCGAATTTATTGAAAAAATCGCCGAGGAACGGATTAAAGAAGCGGAACAGGAAGGAACCTTCAAAAACCTCCCAGGCGCGGGAAAACCGCTAGCACTGGAAGACGAATCCATGGTACCCGAGGAACTTAGAATGACCTATAAGGTCCTCAAAAACGCAGGCTTTGTCCCTCCCGAAGTGCAGGACAAAAAAGAAATCCAGAGCATCCGGGAAATGCTGGAAAAAACAAGCGACGAGTCCGTAAAATACAGACAGGTCCAAAAACTGAATCTCTTGGTAACCAAAATGAACATCCAAAAAAACAGGCCAGTAAACCTACAGGAAGACCAGGTATATTACCAAAAAATCGTGGATAAGGTCCGAGTAAAGTAGGCTACCGGGGCCTGAAGCCTCAGGTGCACAAGCAAATACAACATCCCCAGGTAACCTGTGATGTCTTGAAGTTACAGGATTTTTTACAAGGGCAAGCACAATACATTATCACCTCCTTCGCGCATTGCATACCGTGCCCATAACGGTTATATTATAGTCATGCTATGTAGCGCGTCTGTTTATCCTCCTCTTCGGCTCAAGCGAGGGAGCTTTGGGGAAAGTGCCAATCTCCCCTCCCCTGCCTCCAGAACCACGGAAAACAACCAAGGAGGATACATATATCTCTGCCGGCAATGCCACACGCATATCACCGGCCAAGCTCAAGAAATAAAAATAAACTCCAGACACGTACATATCTTTCCCAATCCGCACGGACTAGTCTTTGAAATCGGGTGCTTTTCCGAGGCGCTCTGCATGAGCGTAGGGCAGCCCACACTTGAATTCACGTGGTTTCCGGGGTTTGCTTGGAGCATCGTCATCTGTGTCTCCTGTCGCCGCCACCTGGGGTGGTTATATACCAAGGGAGACTCCCACTTCTATGGATTGATACTGGACTCCCTTATCAAGCAGGAATCAGAAGAATAATAAAAACCAGAAAGGACAAAGATATGAAAACAGCTATATTCGGATTTGCCGGAACGGGCAAAACCGAACTTTTTTTGGCCCTGGCCGGTCCCGGACCGGCAGGCAGGGATCAAGCCATGGTCAAGGTACCTGAACCTAGATTGCAGCCCTTGACCGATCTATACAACCCCAAAAAAGTCACCCAGAGCGAAATCGAGTACCTGGAAATACCAGGAGGCGGCGCTCAGGGAGAGGGACTTGGCTCCCGGGTATTGAATGCCATAAGGGCGCACGACTGTTTTTTGGCTGTCCTAGACGCCTTTTCCGGTGCGCATTCCCCGGAAGAACAATGGCAAGCCATTGAGACTGACTTTATAGTCGCTGATCTGGATGTCGCGGAAAAACGTCTGGAAAAAATGGAAACAGATAGCAAAAAATCCAAGAACCTGGTGGACCCGGCTGAACAGAAGCTTTTACAGCAGGCCAAGGAACATCTGGAAGAGGAGACACCGCTTCGGCAAGTCCCGGAATTGGCTGAGGCACCGGAACTACGTGGCTTTTGCTTCCTTTCCGCAAAGCCGGTGCTCTATGCCTGGAATGTCTCCGAAGAAGGGCTTAAAAGTTTGGAAATGCCTAAAGACGGAAAAGGAGTGGCCCATATTCCGATTGCAGCAAAGATGGAAAGGGAGATGGCCGAACTGGAGGACCCGGAAGAACAACAGATGTTCATGCAGGATCTGGGCGTGGAGAAATCCGCCTTGGACCGTGTAATCGCGAGCACTTACAGCCTCCTGGGACTTATAACCTTTCTTACCGCCGGGGAGAAGGAAGTCCGGGCCTGGCCATTGCGCAATGGATCCACCGCCCCGGAGGCCGCCGGAGTTATCCATTCCGATCTGGAAAAAGGCTTTATCCGGGCCGAAGTCTTGGCCTGGTCCGATTTTGAAGAGGTAAAAACATTCAAGGCGGCCAAGGAAAAAGGTCTTTTGCGTCTGGAGGGTAAGAACTATGTAGTCCGGGACGGAGACATAATCACTTTCAGATTTAACGTCTAATACGGAGGATAAATGCACCCCTTTCCCTGGCCATTTCTCCTAGTGGGAATAATACTTTTCGGCCAACTCCTGCAGACTTGGGCCGCCTGCCTGAACCTGGGCCGGATGCAAACCGAACTTCCCCGGGAATTTCTGGATATATTCAGCCCGCGGGATTATTCCCGCTCCCAGGAATACAGCCGGGTCCAGACCAAATTCGATCTGCTCCGCGGCTGGTTCTGGGCAATAGTAATAATAACCGCGCTGATGACCAATCTTTTCAATTCACTGGATATTTTTATCCGGCAAATGCATCTGTCCGAAACTTGCACCGGCCTGCTTTTTTTCCTACTCTTGTTTATGGGAATGGACATACTAGGCCTGCCTTTTGAAATATATCACACCTTTCGCTTGGAAGAAAGATTCGGAGTGAACCGGACCACTGTATCCACCTTTCTTACCGACAAGCTGAAAGGCTACCTGCTTACAGTAGTCCTGGGAGGGATATTGGCCTGGCCACTCCTTGTCCTACTGCAGGAAGCAGGGTCCTGGGCCTGGCTTTACTGTACCCTGGCTTTCGGAGGCTTCGTGCTGATCATGCAATATGTCGGGCCAACCCTGATTCTGCCAATGTTCAACAAATTCTCTCCCATAGAAGACGAAGAACTGCGGGGGGACATATTCCGACTGGCTGAGGCCGCTCAATTTCCCTTGCGGGAAGTATATATAGTGGACGGCTCCAAGCGTTCCAGCAAGGGCAATGCCTTTTTCGCGGGCATGGGCAAGGCCAGAAGGATCGCCCTGTTCGACACTTTGCTGAATAAACTCACCCAAAATGAACTTTTGGGCGTGCTTGCCCATGAAATAGGGCACTTCCGTTTAAAGCACGTCTACAAAGGCCTTGTCTTAACCTTGGTAAAAGCCGCCCTCCTTTTCGCCCTTTTGAATATTTTTATCCGCTACCCAAATATTACCGCATCCTTGGGCATAGAACATCATTCCGTGCACGCCTCGGTCATATTCTTCGCCCTTTTATATTCTCCTGTAGCCATGCTTCTGGGCATTGCCGAAAAGTACCGCTCCAGAAAAAATGAGTACGAAGCGGACGCCTACGCGGCAACCCTGTATTCACCAGGCCATCTGGTAAACGCGTTGAAAAAACTGGGCAAGAACAATTTGGGAAATTTGACCCCCCATCCTGTATTCGTATTTTTACATCTCTCTCATCCTCCGGTACTGGATAGGATAGAAAGTCTTAAAAAAACATCCTAGGAGGTAAAAAATGCTGCAAATAGATGTCCGGAGCAGTACCAAGCGAGAAATTGTGGATATAACCTCGCGTATTCGCGAAACCATCTCTGCTTCCGGAGTACGTGAAGGCCTGGCTGTAATCTATTGCCCGCACACAACCGGAGGGATCACTATCAATGAAGGCGCTGACCCCGATGTGTGCCGGGACATAACTGTCAATCTTTCCCATCTTGTACCCGAGAATGGTGACTACCGGCATGCGGAGGGGAATAGCGATGGACATATAAAATCCACCATTATGGGATGTTCAGAGCAAGTCATCGTGAAAGACGGTAATCCGGTCCTGGGTACCTGGCAAAAGATATTCTTTGCCGAATTCGACGGTCCTCGCAGCAGGAAAGTATACTTAAAGATTCTCCAAGGTTGAACGTAAATAACCGTGGCTCAACATCCCCTGGGAGAATGCAGCACCCTTCAAAAGGTAGAAAATGCCCTTAAAGGATATCGTATTTGAAAACATAGTCGAGGAACTGCCGGTGGGGCTGTTGGTAATCGGCCCGGAGGGAGACATCCTCAAGGTCAATCGAATCCTTTCCCACATACTTGGTCACCCCTTGGAAGATATCCAGGAAAAGGGGTGGAGCCAGTTTTTCCTGGACGAACAGGAAAACGACGAATTCAATCAGGTTATCCTGGATGTAATCCAAAAAGAGATAAAGCATCTCAAACGCCATGTACCGTACAACTCTCCCCAAAGGGAGACCAGATACCTGGACATTGTTTCCTCCTATATACAAGAAGAAGGAGAACTAGTGGCTATAGTCGTCTTATTCGACGATGTCACTGAAGTACACGAACTATACGAAAGAGAGAAAAAGACCCTTAGAGAAAACAGTCGCCTGCAGCAAGAGAGGGCCGAGGAGTTGGTCAAGTTAGCCATGTCCGTGGCCCACCAGGTCCGCAACCCGGTTTCGACGATCGGGGGGTTCGCGAACCTATTAAAACGCAAGCTTGGCGAGGACGAAACAAGCAGGCAGTACCTGGATGCCATAATCAGCGAATCATCCAAACTGGAGCAGCTCGTGGTATCGGTCCGGGACTACGCCCTGCTGAGTCCCCGGGAAAAGGAGAAAATCGATCTCGGCGAACTCGTGCATGAATGCATGGGGGACTTGGAGGACAAGGCTAAAGAGAAGGGCCTTGAAATAGGCTGGGACTTCGATATATCGCCGTGTACAAGCCTCGGGGACGGCCGGTTGCTCAAGGAGGCCGTCTCCGTGGTTATGCAGAATTGCCTTGATTTCGCCGCAGGCTCGCAAGCATTTATAAAAGTGCTCTGCGATTGCGACCCTGCCCATGCATGGATAACGGTCAGTGATCAAGGAAAAGGCGTAGATCCCGAAAACCTATCGTATCTGTTCGACCCCTTCTTTACCACCAAAGCTGAAACCTCTGGCATGGGACTGGCACGGACCAAAAAGATAATAAGCGAACACCGGGGACAAATCCAGGCGGAAAATAATTCCGGACAGGGACTTAAGATCTCGATCACCCTGCCCCGGGGATGATGACGCTGCAAAGACCTTTTACGGCAAAAAAGTTCGCTCATTGTGAAACCAGTATAGGAAGCGTCTGCAAAAAATATATTTTTGCAGGCATTGTTAAGTTTTAAGTAAAATCAACAAGTTACAAAGTTTGATCTGTGCGTTTAACTCCAGTATTCGACTTTTTGCAGATGCCTCAGTATAGGGAAGAATGAATGGGTGAGGTGAGGTCAGTTCTTATCCGGAAACTCAAAAATTTCCGGGTTTAGAAATATCCCGTTTCCAATTCGGAAACGAGGTTAACTCCGTTTTTGTACCGAAAAACTTTTATATGTCTCCCCAATTTGCCTCCCTCAACCACTCGAGCATGGCCTTATCCGCTCTTTCGGCATGTAATTCCTTGCGTTTGGCCTTCTTGGCCCGGACATTCAAAGAGGGAAACAGACCGAAATGCACATTAGAGGGCTGGAATTTCCTTGTTGCGGTCCGCAAATGGCGCATAAGCGCTCCCAAAGCAGTTTCCGCCGGGATATCCGGCAAAATCTCCCCTTGTATCCGTCGGCCAATTTTCAGACCGGCCCACAGCCCGCAGGCCGCTGATTCAACATACCCCTCCACCCCAGTTAGCTGACCGGCCAAATAGACGCCAGGCAGAGATCGCATTTCCAATTCCTCGTTCAGGACTTTGGGGGCGTTTACATAGGTATTCCTATGTATGCTGCCCAAACGCAGGAATTCAGCATCTTCCAATCCCGGAATCATCCGAAAAACCCTTTTTTGCTCCGGGTAGGTGAGCTTGGTCTGGAAACCAACCATATTCAAAGCGGACTTCTCCAAATTTTCCGGTCTCAATTGCAAAACCGCAAAAGGCTCCTTTCCCGTGTGCGGGTCTTCTAGCCCCACAGGCTTAAGCGGACCAAAAGCCAGGGTCATTTTCCCTCTAGAGGCCATGCTTTCGACCGGAAGGCAGCCTTCGAAATGGATCTCGCTTTCAAATTCCCGGGGCCGCACCTGCCCGGCTTTTAAAAGTTCATCCATAAACCGGAAATACTCCTCCTCGGTAAAAGGACAATTCAGATAATCCTTTTCCTCGGGAGCATAGCGAGATGCCCAGAAGGCCTTGTCCATATCCACGGTATCCGTACTTATTATAGGGGCAATGGCATCATAAAAATAAAGACCATTTTCTCCAACTGCTTGCAAAAGGCTTTCGGTCATGCTTTCCGAGGCCAGGGGCCCTGCAGTCACGATCACCCTATCGTATCCGGAAAGCACCGGGTCATTCAAACTGGGGACCTCTCGATGTAAAAGCTCTATTTTTTCGTGTCCTTCCAAAGTCTCGGTTATAAACGCGCTAAACCTATTTCGATCCACTGCCAATGCCTTTCCGGCCGGGACTCTTGTCTTGTCCGCAGCCTGCATGACCAGACTCTGCAAAAAACGCATTTCTTTCTTCAAAAGCCCCACACCGGAAGTAGGCTCCTCGGAACGGAAAGAATTGGAACAAACCAGTTCAGCCAAATTGGCTGTTTCGTGCGCCGGAGAAAACTCCTCCGGCTTCATCTCGAAAAGAGTTACATATACGCCCTGCTCAGCAAGCTGCCAGGCTGCCTCGCTTCCGGCCAGTCCGCCGCCGACTATGGCCACTTTATCCCTTTTCACTATCCACCACCTTGTTATGTCTCTTCAATCTTTGTTTGTGTTTATACCTAAAGCCAGTTGCGCCAATAAGGCATAAGGTACAAGTATAATAATACACTCGGAATCACTCCATTTGTTAAAAAAGCTCCAATTGACTTATCGCACAGGCAAGTCCCCTCAAGTTGACGCTCCGTTCCATCACCTGTATTCAATGTCAACCCGAATTATACCCCGTGAGCTCCCAATGAATGAACTGATGCAAATCAAGGACCTTTGCGTGACCTTCGAGATGGACTCAGGGCCAGCTATCGCCCTGGAAAGCATTGATCTGCGGCTGCATGAGGGAAAAACCATGGGCTTGGTCGGGGAGTCCGGATGCGGCAAGACCTTGCTTGCCCGGACCATTCTTCAGCTACATCCCAGTCCTCCGGCCCAAATATCCGGAGGAGAAATCTTGTTCAAGGGCATGGACCTGGCAAGCGCCGGCGAAATAAGCATGCAAAGAATCCGGGGCAACGATATATCCATGATTTTCCAGGAACCGATGACCGCGCTTAATCCGGTCCTGCGCACCGGGGAGCAGGTGGCCGAGGTACTTCGTCTGCACCGCGGTCAGACCAAAAAACAGGCCCGGCAAAAGGCCCTGGAGTTATACAAAGACGTGGGCATAGCCGAAGCCGACAAACGTTTTTTTGCATTTCCGCATCAGTTGAGCGGAGGTATGCGCCAAAGGGTGGGAATAGCCATGGCTTTGGCCTGTGATCCGGATCTCGTTTTGGCTGATGAGCCGACCACGGCTCTGGACGTAACCATCCAGGCCCATATCCTGGACCTCCTTAGGCGCATGCAAAAGCGGACCAATGCAGCAGTACTTTTCATAACCCATGACCTGGGGCTGGTGGCCCACAACTGTTCGCGGGTGGCTGTAATGTATGCCGGTTGGATAGTGGAGGAGGCAGAGGTGGACGAACTATTCCACGATCCACAGCACCCTTACACCAAAGGACTCCTTGCTTCACTCCCCAATCCGGAGCAGGGCCAAGCACACGAGCTTGTTCCCATCCCCGGAACCGTTCCCGATCTGAAACATCTGCCCCATGGCTGCCTGTTCCATCCCCGATGTCCGGAAAGGATGCCTGTGTGCGAAACTGAAGCTCCCCCGGAAACACACCTTCCATCCGGAAGGAGGGTTAAATGCTGGCTTTACAGAAAAAACCGATGACGCCCGAAATACTGCGCGCGGAAAAGATAGACAAGTATTTCCCTTTCTCCCAAGGTGCGGGAAAAAAAAGAGCCCACATGCAGGCAGTGCGGGAAGTGGACTTAAAAGTCCGGACCGGAGAAACTTTGGGACTCGTGGGGGAATCAGGATGCGGAAAATCCACTCTGGGCAAAATACTCGTCGGTCTGGAAACAGCTTCCGGGGGCAGACTATACTACAAAGGGGACAGCATAGGGGGTGTATCCCCCAGAAAAAATTTTCCCCGGCAAAAAATCCAGATGATCTTTCAGGATCCTTTTTCTTCCCTCAATCCCAGACAGAAGATTAAAAATATTATAGCTGAGGGGCTACGCATAAAACAAAAAAAAGAAAAAACCAAAGTAGGGATTGGCCAAGAGCTTGAACGGGTAATGAACAAAACAGGCCTATTGCCCGAGCATGGCCAGCGCTATCCGCACGAATTCAGCGGTGGACAGCGCCAGAGAGTGGCCATTGCCCGTGCTCTGGCCGTCGCCCCGGAGGTCCTTGTCTGTGATGAACCCGTGTCGGCACTAGATGTCTCTATTCAAGCACAAATCATAAATCTTTTACACAAAATGCAAAAAGAAATGGGTCTGGGTATGCTTTTCATTTCTCACGACCTTTCCATTATAAGCCAAATCAGCCACTCTGTTGCGGTCATGTACATGGGGGAAATACTTGAGTCCGGGCCCTGGGAAAAAATCTACAATTTCCCTGCCCACCCTTACACTAAAGCCCTTTTGAGCGCTGTCCCCGTAGCCGACCCGCGGATAAACAGACGGCGCATATTGCTCAAGGGCGAACCGCCGAGTCCCATGGACCCGCCAAAGGGCTGTCTTTTCCACAGCAGATGTCCGCGATGCATGCCCAAATGCAAAGAAAAACGTCCACAGTGGTCCGAAATACACCCAGGACAATACATTCGCTGTCTACTGTACAGCCAAGGCTCTTTCCAACCACAAAACAATACACCTTGAATGACAATATGCACGACCCAAATAATAACAGCAAAGAAAACACCCCGGATATACTGGCACCTGCCGGAGACACCGACTCCTTTTTGGCCGCTATCGCGGCTGGGGCAGATGCGGTTTACTGCGGTCTAAAACACTTTTCTGCACGCATGGAGGCCCGCAACTTTTCTTTGGGCGAACTGGCTTCATTATCCGAATTTGCACGAGAGAAGGGCAAAAAGACCTTAATCGCCCTGAATACCCTTATAAAACCCGGAGAAGAAGTGCATGCGGCCAAACTTATTGCCCGTCTGGAGCAGGATGTGCACCCGGAGGCAATAATTGCTTCCGATCCGGCCATGTCCAGACTTGCCCGGGAGGTCGGTTTCTCCGGAGAAATGCATCTGTCCACGCTTGGGACCGCGAGCACCGCCTGGGAACTCGATGCTGCCAAAAAGGCGAATTTTACTCGAATAGTACTGCCCAGGGAACTCACAATAGATGAAATAAAGGAAATTGATCGAAAGAGCCCGGTGGATTTGGAACTATTCGTTCACGGGGCCCTTTGTTATGGGATTTCGGGGAGATGTTACTGGAGCAGCCTCCTGGGAGGGAAAAGCGGATTGCGAGGTAGATGTGTGCAGCCTTGCAGGCGGGAGTACACATATAAAGGGCATAAAGGACAATATTTTTCCTGCAAGGACTTGAGTCTGGATGTTTTGACCAAACTCTTGTTACAAACGAACAATATCCGGGCATTAAAAATAGAAGGACGCAAAAAAGGTCCTCATTATGTATACCACACCGTATATGCCTACCGCCTTTTGCGGGACAGGGGCAATGACCCCAAAGCCAAAAAAGATGCCTCCAGTCTTTTGAACAAGGCTCTGGGACGGCCTGGTACCCATTATTATTTTCTCCCCCATCGCCCCTTCAACCCTACAGATCCCGGCGAAGAAAGAACATCCGGGCTTTTTGTGGGAGTCGCCCGCCAAAAGGGTAAAAACTGTATACTCACTCCGCGAGTAAACCTTATACAAAACGATTTGCTCCGGATTGGATCCGAAGGGGAAAGTAACCACGCTACCTTGGGGATAAAGAAAAATGTTCCGGCAAAAGGCAGATTCAACCTCCCTAAATCTCCGGGGGAAAACAAGCCCGTTTACCTCATAGATCGCCAGGAACCGGAGTTGGTTCAAGAAATAAACAAATTAAAAAACGAAATGCCCCGCAGAAAAAATCCCAGCGGCGCAACCGGGGTCTCCCTGGAAAGAATTAATCCAGCGCGGCCTTTTGCAAATCCGATAGATTTACACATCTACAGATGCAAGCCCGGCAATCCCTCTGCCCGACCACCGCAAGCCTTCTGGGCGGATATTCCCCGGATCATCCGGGAAAATCTACAAAACAAGGGTAAGGGGCAATGGATATGGCTTCCCCCAAATATCTGGCCGCAGGAAGAATCCACTTGGATCGAGGCCCTGGCTTCCTTGAAAAGCTGCCCCGAACTGCGCATAGTCCTGGGCTCTTTGTGGCAAACAAGCCTTTTACCTCCCTCAATCAAGGCCGATATATGGGCCGGGCCTTTCTGCAATCTGGCCAACGCCCGGTCAGTATCGGTTGCCGCGGAGCTTGGATGCCACGGGGCTTTTCCTTCCGTGGAACTGGGAGGAAAAGACCTATACGCCTTGGGAGAAGAGTCCCCGTTACCGCTGGGCATCGTCCTGCGGGGCCTGTGGCCGGCCTGCATCTCCCGCATCCCGGCCAGCGGCATCCGCCCGGCAACTCCCGTAGAGAGCCCCAAGGGGGAAATCTTCTGGAGTATGCGCTATGGCGGGAACCATTGGATTTTTCCCAATTGGCATCTGGATTTGACCCCCAAGAGGGAGGAATTGCAAGAGGCCGGATTTTCCGTTTTCGCCCACATCCAGGAAAGCGTTCCCCGCAAAATCAACCTGAAAGACCGGCCGGGGCTCTGGAATTTTGAACATGGATTGTTATAGTCCCCAAAAATGGCATCTATTTTGAATACATTTTTTGGACAGGAGATAATATGTTCAAAAAATTGATGGCCATAATCGGGTTGTTTTTGATTATTCCCGCTTGCGGACCTCTGGAATCGCGCTTTGAGCAAAGGGTTGAGCCACATCTGGACCATGTAGACATTTACCACCCTCCGCCAGTGGAATTTTCAGAAAGACCTGTGTACGTCCAGCCCCAAAATCCTGCCCCCGCCCAACTGAGCGCTGTAGTTTTCCCTTTCTGGATAAACCAGGAAGTACAGCGCAAAAGGAATATTGGGCGCAGTGCAGGAGAAATATTTTGGCATACTTGGCTTAACAAGGAAGTGTTCTCCCGGCTGGTATACAAGTCCGGCATAGGTTGGCCCGGACGAAGTGAGGCCCGGGAGATAGCCCGGAAAGAAGGTACGCAACTGTATATATTGGGCCAGATAACCAATTATATGCGCGGTGGGTCCCAGGGTAGCAGCAACATAAGCATCAAATTGAACATTTACTCCACCAAAAACGACTCTCTAGTCTGGTCCATGCAACAATCCGCTCGAATGGATCCCCGCCCGGACATGGATTTCGTTTTGGTAAAAAGAAAAAACTGGATGCCCGATTCGCCTACCTACGTATTAGTCAAATCTTTGTCTTCCAGTCTGGCAGCACCGGTGTACAGATGGACTCATCCCCTGCCCCCCAGCAAAAGGGAATAAAAACTGGCCCCATGTAAAAAATCAAGGGGACCTTGGACACCTTATCTCCCCCTGCCTCCGCAGAGCTTGCCCCCTGCGGAGGCAGGGGACAAGCTCTGAAGAAAGGGGCCTTACGGCGCGGAGGATAAAAAGCTGGATTTTCGTCAGGACAGGGGAAGGACAAGCAGTCCCCAAAATGGCTATCCTGGGGCAAGTGAGATCCCTTTGCCGAAAGATACAGAAGCAACACTGGTTTTTACCAATTGCTCATCCCAATAAAAAAGGATCTCCCGGCTGTCAGCAGACAACTTATCCTTTGTCTCCTTGTCCACACGTAGTCCCAAATGGTTTAACGCCATGACCGCCGCGGACAAAATATACGCATCAGTTTCGTTTGCCGCGGCCCAGAGTATCCTTGTGCCCGCTTTAGCGGTCATTTCCGGGCGCACCTGTGCAAGCCGGGCCGTACCCCAGAAGGCCCCGCTCCGAAGCGGGGCGTATTCCAGGTAATTATCTTTACCCCCGGAGTCCTGCAGAAAAGAAAAAAGGATAGAATGATATTCACGGGCCAGGTTCTCCTCCCAGGCCATTAACTCGCCCATACTCTCCGGGACTCCCCAGCCTATTCCTCCAGATTCGTCGTTTAACATCCACATAAAACGGCGCATGAGCACCCTCCCCCGCTCCATACCCATCCGGGCGCAAATCAAGGAACCGACTCTCCCGAACAGACTAACCGCATGCCATTTCACCTGCGGGGAAGGATTCAAGAGGGCAGTAAACAAAGGATTGACCAGCCGGAGGGGACTATTATTTTCCAGTTCGGACCATGCATCATCGGGCTCCTTGGCCTCCAGCACGGCTAGCACCTTTGTTTTCAGTTTCCGACCGGGGATACGGGTAGTCTCCGGCATAAAAGCTCCTGCTTACCCTTTGGGGCTCTTGCTACCCGTTACAGCCTCGGCCATGTTGCGGCCCAATTCCTTGCAGGCGGCAAGATCCTCGTGCCGGGGGACATTTTTCACCCGCACGGGCTCTGCTGGCGTCTCCAATTTGGCTTCTTCCAAGACTTTTTGTATTTCCCTGGGGGCCTCTCCACTCCATCCGAAAGATCCAAAAGCCGCACCTATCCTATTCTGGGGACGCAGGCCCTTCATGTAGGTCAAAAACTCGGCCATAAGCGGCAACATCCCATTATTGTGCGTGGCCGAACCACAGATTAGAGCCTTGGCGTCAGAGAACTCGCCCATGACATCACTGTGATGAAAGGTTTTCAGGGACATGAGCTTGTATTCCATACCCGATTCAAGAAGCCCCTCTCCGACTGCCTTGGCCATCTTTTCCGTACTCTCCCACATAGTATCGTAGACGATAACCGCCTTGTTTTTGGTCTCCTGACGGCTGAACTCGTCATAAGCCTGGATTATCTCCGAAACGTAAGAACGCCAAATAAACCCGTGATCCGGGGCGATCATATCGATCTCCATGCCGGATTCCCGGACCTTGGCCAAAACCTTTTGCACTAATTGGGAATAAGGCAGGATTATGTTCGTATAATAGTGCCGGGCCTCAGCAAAAAGCCTGCTTTTGTCCGCCTCGTCATCAAATCTGTGGGAACTGGCTATGTTCTGCCCAAATGCGTCATTGGATATGAGCAGTTTATCCTCAGGGATATAGGAGAACATGCTGTCCGGCCAATGCAACATGCGGGTTTCCATGAACTGGACACGTTTTTTCCCTAAACTGATCTCTTCACCGCTCTTAACCTCTTCATAGGGCCAATCCTCCCTATGGAAATGTTCCACAAGGGCCTTTTTCCCCATGGGAGAGCAATAAATTTTTTCCGGATTTATCCTTTCGTACATAAAAGGAAGCGCCCCGGAATGGTCCGGTTCCACATGGTTGACCACAATATAGTCTATATCTTCCAGTTTCACCAGACTGCGCACCTGATGATACAGATCCCATTTGAACTTTTCCGGCACCGTGTCAAAAAGAGTGATCTTGTCCTCGAGGACCAGGTAGGCATTGTACGTAGTCCCCAATCTGGCCAGGGAATAGCCGTGGAAACTGCGGATATTCCAATCCACTGTCCCCACCCAGTAAACATTGTTCTTGATCTCCTGAACCGCCATTTGTACTTCCTTGTTTATATTTTTTTCTCCATGATTGCCCGAGGAGTGTTGGTTCAATTTCCATCCGGAAATGGCCCTTTTCCAGTTTAGCTGCGAGGATTTTCGTACTTATTCGCCTAATTTTTTCATTAGAAAAATCTCATTTTCGAGCCTAAGACCTGATATTTTTGAGTCCGTGTTTTTTTGAATTTCCGGATAAGAACTAGAAAATTTCCGGCCCCGTACGCAAAAACCCCTCCAGGTAAACAAGCCCGGAGGGGGAATAGCTAGGCCTCCTTGCTGAACTGCTCCTTTCCGGCTCCGCATATGGGACAGACCCAGTCCTCAGGAAGATTCTCAAAACTTGTTCCCGCCGGCACATCGCCTTCCGGATCCCCTTCAGCCGGATCATAAAGATAACCACATACTGAGCAAACCCATCTTTCCATTACCAGTTCTCCTTTATTTTTTGGTTCAATCCGGATAACACCCGTTATATCGCGAATCCTGCCGACTCCCCGGATATCCGGGGGACAGGTTGGGCGAAGCGGTTGCCCCTAAACCTGTCCCCCGGAAATACTATGGCCGCACACAGTACTCAGTCGTCTTCGCGGCCCCCGGGCCTATTGCACCGCATCCGGACCGCCCAGAGGCCGGAAAGCCTTTTTGCTGGCACCGCATACCGGACACAGCCATGAATCAAAAATGTCCTCAAAACGGGTACCCTTGGCTATCTTCCCCCTGCGATCCCCGCGATCCGGATCATATATATAGCCACAGTTTACAGTCTGACATTGCCACATCTCTTCTGGATTGGCCATCACCTGCTCCTATTTGCTCGCCTTCCAAAGGCCATGGATATTACAGTACTCCCGAGCGGATATTTTGTCCGCCTGGATGCAGAATTCGGCTTCCGGGGTCTGACCAGGGGACAAAAACTGCCTATAGGCTATACCGTCAGCTATCAACTCGATCCATTCAATAAAGTGCTTTTCCTCCATGGGGTGGGCGACCTCCCCCACCATTACCTTATAACCATCCGCTGTTTTCTCGATAATCGGGACATGCTTTTCCTTGGAAGCATCCACGGTTCCTTCCTCCATTAGAACCATGGCCTGTCCGCAACACACAAGTTCTCCGGCCCCGGAATGCAGGACCTCTACAATGTTTCCACAAATTTCACACTTGTAAATCTCCAACTGTTTGGTCATATTGGACCCCCTTTTTTTACCAGTTTTCAGCCAATATCTCGAAATATCCCTGCGGATGAGCGCATGCCGGACATTCTTCCGGTGGCTCGGAATCGGTGTGCAAATAGCCACAATTCAAGCAGCGCCAAACCACCTTTTCTTCCTTTTGAAAGACACGTCCCTTTTCAATGTTCTCCGCGAAATCCCTATAACGTTTCTCATGCTGTTTTTCGGCCACTGCTATGGATCTCAAGGCGGCGGCAATCCGGGGAAAACCCTCCTCCTCGGCAACTTTGGCGAAGCCAGGATACATATCTGTGTGCTCATAGTTCTCCCCCTCAGCCGACTCCTTGAGATTTTCCAGGGTACTTTCGATTTTGCCCGCCGGGAAAGAGGCCTGGATCTCTGCCTCTCCCCCCTCTAGGAATTTAAAAATCCGCTTGGCATGTTCCTTTTCCTGGTCGGCAGTCTCTTCAAAAGCCTGGGATATCTGTACATAGCCCTCCTTTTTAGCCTGCTTGGCGAAAAAGGTATATCTGTTGCGGGCCTGCGATTCACCGGCAAAAGCGGTCAAAAGATTTTTTTCCGTTTTGCTTCCCTTTATTGACTGCATTAACAACTCCCTCCTTTATTTTTGACATGTATAAACTTGCCTGAATTTGTCTGTTTAAAAAGATAAAGACTAAACTATCTAAGCATACAGGCAAAAGACTAAAAGTACATCAATTTGTCAAGGCACTCCCATTGTCCTGACACTGTGGACAGATCCCGTACAGTTGCATACTGTAGCCGGTAATCTGAAAATCTGTTCCTTTCTGCAACTCCTCCCAATCCGGGTCCATCCGGGAGTGTACATCCGCAATACATCCACAATAAACGCACCGGACATGAAGATGGGGATGGGGATTACCGTCGAATCTTTTCTGGGCACTGTTTACGTCCAAAGTCTGAATCTCCCCGCAGTTCGAGAGAAGCTCCAGATTGCGGTATACAGTACCCAAACTTATTCGGGGCAATCTTTCCCGGACCATCAAATACACCTCGTCTGCTGTGGGATGGGTATCCACCTTTCGCAGTTCTTCCAGAATAACCGCCCGCTGTTTCGTCATTCGCATCTGTTTACCCATATATTTCCCTAAATGATAATGATTACTATTTACTTATTAGTTGCGAGAGTGTCAAGTTTCCCTCTGAAGAGGCGCCTGCAAAAAATATATTTTTGCAGGCAGTGTTAAGTTTTAAGTTGAAAGTTTTAAGTAAAATCAAAAGGTTATAAAGTTTAATCTGTGCGTTTAACTCCAGTACTCGACTTTTTGCAGATGCCTCTCTGAAGGAAAATTCTTCCTTAACCGAAGACCCCAAATTGGGCACAAGGCCCAAGTTGCACTTAGGAAATACAGGAGATGGGATTTGGCACTAACCTATTATTCAAAAAGCCGGTAGTTTTTAGTAAAGCTTTTTCAACCTGTCCGGAAAGTTAGTAAAGATGCCGTGGACTCCCCAGTTTAAACACCGCAACATTTTTTCCCTCTCATCCACTGTATATACCAAAATTTTATAGCCTTGATTCTTTAGTTTTCGAAAAACTGGCGAATCCAGTTCTGCAAACGGAACGTGACAGGAAATGGGTTTTATATCCCGCCATGTTTTTTCCGCACATTGACTAACCCCTTCAAACAATACCCCGAGGCGAACCCCTTCTTCCATGTTTCGGAGTTTTCGTAACGCGGGGAGATTAAAGGAAGAGACCAAAACTTTTTCCAAGAGATCCCTATCTCGGATGCAGCACAAAACATCTTTGGCAATCTTTTGGGTATCCTTTCTACCGCACTCCTTTATCTCCACGTTGGCCAACACTCCGCATTCCATACTCAGGTCCAGGGCCCTTTCCAGGGTTAGAATCCTGTGCGCCTTCCTAGCGGGCAAAGGTTTATGCTGTTCTCCCTTTTCTGATTGCGGCCGATGTAAGGCAGAAAAATCCAAGCGACGCAAAGCGGGAAGGCTTAGTTTATGTACCCGGGGTTCGGCACTTCTCCCGAAAACATACAAAAAGTCACTGGTGCGCAATACAGTTTCATCATGCAAAACAACTGTTTTCCCCTCCGCAGTAATCCGGACATCAAATTCCCACATATCCGCGCCCATCGCCGCCGCTCCCCGCATAGCGGCCTCGGTGTTCTCCGGAAAGGAAACACTGGCTCCGCGATGGGCAATATTTAGACACTTTCCTTGCTCAAAAATTAGTTCCATGCCAAAGTATTATTAAATTGAAAAATACAGGGGGACTCCATGAAAGAATTACACAACTGCTTGGGTTGGCAATACTGGCAAAAGACCGCATTTAACGCTTCCGCTCTGGGCAGCCTGCAAAAGCTAAGTATTGAGTCCGGTGACAGGTTCAAGACATACCCACATGCAGAGAGGATACAGCTCCCTTCCCCCTCTCAAGGGGAAGAAAAAAACCTATGGGAAATCCTAAACAAAAGGCGTTCTCAAAGACGCTTTTCCGAAAATGAAACCGTATCCCTGCAAAACACGACCGATCTCCTCTGGGCAGCTCAGGGAATAACATACAAGGAAAGCAAGATCGCTTTGCGCACAGCACCCTCTGCAGGTGCATTATACCCTGTGGAGACCTATGTCCTCGCCTCACGTGTGCAGGGGGTGCCTATGGGAGTGTACCACCTGCATATTACGGATTTTTGCCTGGAAAAAGTTGCCCCCCTTGAAAACCCTGCGGATTTGGCATCAATAGCCTTGGGGCAAAGCTTTTGTTCCCGCGCCCCCCTTGTATTCGTCTTTACTGCGGTTTTTCGGAGGAACATGCATAAATACGGGCATCGCGGCCTCCGCTACATCCTTATGGATGTGGGGCATATATGCCAAAACCTCCTTTTGGCAGCAACTGCCCTGGGCCTCAAAAGCTGCCCGGTAGCCGCTTTTTTCGACGATCCCTTGAATAATCTCCTCAACATCGACGGAGATGAGGAGTCCAGCCTGTATATGGTTCCGGCCGGATAACTCTCCTTGCAAAAAGGAGGTCCAGCTAAAAAATGAGCCGGCCCGAAGGCCGGCCGGTATCTTTAGCAGGACATCTCTTTCTCCAGCCAGGATTTTATTTCTGGGGTAATGGGATAAACACCCTTTTGACCACCGACATGCCGCATAAAATCCTCACCCAGAATCGGGGGCAGGTCAAGTCGCACTAGTTCTCTCGCCTCTTCGGAATTGCGTTGAATAAGGTACAAGACAGGTTTACCCTCCCATGTATTAACCACAAAATAATTGGAATAATCCTCCTTGGACCAAACCGGGAGGCGTTCCCCTTTTCTCCAATTGTTCCCCCATTCCAGATACAGAGTTACCGCTTCTTCCGGTGTCATTTCCCAGTCTATGGGAAGATGAGAATAATCCTTTAAACTAGCCATAATTGCCTCCTTTGTTCACTCCGCCTGTACTTGCTATTAAATAGTAATCATTATCATTATTGTCAAGCATAACCTTAGGCTTGATACTGCCAGCCTTGTCAGGACACAAACAAACTTGTACAGATTTCACATGCAACAACAGAAAGCCGACGTACACACCATCGCCAGGTGGCTTTTTGCTGCCTTGGTTGTCTGGGCGGGGATCCAGGTATTGAGTTACTTGAGTGATGTCCTGATTCCCTTTGTGCTCGCCTTTCTTTTGGCCTATCTGATCAACCCTTTGGTGTGTATTGTCCAAAAGAAGATCAAAAACAGAAGTCTCGCGGTCTTGACCACTCTGATATTTCTTGCCGGGCTGGGGACAATGGTCCTTTCACTTATCCTCCCCATGATTGTGGAGGAAATAAACCATATAAGCGCCCTTTTGGCCAAATTTGTCCAAAACACCCAACTACAATACAGGGCCAAGGAAAAAATACCGGCGGAGATCTGGGCACTTGCCCGAGACTATCTGACCCACGAAAAAATCTCCTCTTTTTTACAGGACAAAGACCTTTTCAACATGGCCCAGGAAATGGCCCAAAAAGTACTGCCCGGTATATGGCGAGTCCTTTCCGGAACAGCAAACATAATACTGGGCATTACCGGATTATTTATCATTATTTTGTACCTCATCTTCCTGCTTATCGACTACGAAAAGATCCGCAATTCCTGGCAGGACATGCTGCCGCGCAAAAACAGGCATACGGTTGTCCAGTTCATTCAGGATTTCAATCAGCAAATGAACCGCTATTTCCGCAGTCAAGCCCTGATAGCCTCCCTTGTGGGCGTGATGTTTGCCGTGGGATTCTCCCTTTTGGGACTGCCCATGGCCATTGTCCTTGGGCTGTTCATTGGGCTGTTGAACATGGTCCCCTATCTGCAACTAATAGGGATACTTCCCACTTTACTCGTAGTCGTTTTGCATTGTCTAGAAACCGGGTCCAGCTTCTGGCTCGTGCTTGGAGGCGCGGGTGCGGTATTCGCCATAGCCCAGGTTATTCAGGACGGTTTTCTCCTTCCCAAAATCATGGGCAAAAGCATGGGGTTGAACCCGGCCATGATCCTTTTGTCCCTGTCTGTTTGGGGAAAATTGCTTGGTATGTTGGGCCTTTTAATCGCCCTGCCCATGACTTGCCTTCTCTTGGCCTATTACAACAAATTCGTCGCCGGTCCCCTGCCTTCTCGGACGGAGGCCTCTGGGGGCTGAACAGACATCCAAGCAGAGCAAATCACGGGGTATTGGATGTCTTTACCACCCTCAAATCACGGATTTGAGTGCGAGCAGGGGGTAAACTTCCCCCTTTGGCGAGGCATAGAAAACACCGGTCCGAAAGTCCCCTGCAAAAAGAATCAGGCGAAGAAATCACGGAAACTCCATTCCCTTCGTCAAAAGAGCCTTTTGATTTCACCTATGCGTGGGGTTTAGTTTCTCAGTCCCATTACGAGACCTTCCTCTAAATTACTTGTAAACTCTCCAGGAGACAGCAAACATGTACTGCATACACAATCCAAGTACAGATCCGTATTTCAATCTGGCTGCTGAAGAATATCTATTGCTCCATGAAAGCGGGCAATATTTCCTTTTGTGGCGAAATGCGCCTGCGATAATCATCGGACGCAATCAAAACGCCCATGCAGAGATCAATGAAGATTACGTCCGGGACAAAAACATCCCGGTAGTCCGAAGGATTTCCGGAGGCGGTGCGGTTTTTCATGACCTGGGCAATATCAATTTCACATTCATAACAAATCTAAAAGAACAAAAAAAAGTGGACTTTGAGTCCCTGGCCCGGCCGGTAGTCCAGGCTCTGAACCGTATGGGCGTCCCCGCCCGGTTCGAAGGACGTAACGACCTGACAATCCATGGCCGCAAATTTTCCGGGAATGCTCAACATATATCCAAAAACCGCGTTTTGCACCACGGGACTCTTCTATACGATGCCAACGTGACCGATTTAAGCAAGGCCCTTCGCCCGGATGAGCTCAAATTCCGGGACAAGGCGGTCAAATCGGTGCATAAGCGGATTACCAACATAAGTTCGCATCTGCCCCGCTCAACGCCGATAGAAGATTTTACTGCGGAATTGTTGCAGGCTGTGGGAGACAGGCTGGGAACAAGCAAATTCCTTACTTTCACGGAAAGTCAAGAAAAAGATATCTATGCGTTGCGCGAGGACAAATATGCAAAATGGGAGTGGAATTTCGGGACAACTCCTCCATACACACACCACCAAAAGATCCGCACTCAGGGAGGGACCGTAGAGATGGTCTTAAATGTACGCAAAGGGCGCATCCGAACAGCGCGGTTTTATGGGGACTTTTTCGGAAGCCGGGACATTTCCGAGCTTACTTGTCAATTGGAAGGGATCCCGCATGAACGTAGCGCCCTGGACAATGTTTTAAGATCGTTAGATTTAAGCCAATACATGTACAATGTAAATTTGGAAGAAATATTGCAACTCATGGAATATTGATTTAAAATATACATTGAATCCAAAAAGATATATCCAAAATGACATAAAAACAACTATTGATTTTTACTAAAACAACCTATTATCATCATTATGGCAAAAAGGCTAGCTCCGTTTAAATACCATTAATAAATTAGGAGGCTTTTATGGCAAGGTTACTGCGTATCAACGCCCAAAAAAGAGAATACACATTTGAAGAAGTCGGCGGAGATTATGCCGGGCTGGGTGGGCGGGCCCTAACTTCGCGCGTTATCCGCAAGGAAGTCCCCCCCACTTGCCATCCCCTTGGGGCGGACAACAAACTTGTGGCAGCAGCGGGCCTGCTTACAGGGACCATAGCAGCCAATTCCGGCCGTATTTCCGTTGGGGGGAAGTCTCCCCTAACCAAGGGGATCAAAGAGTCCAATTCCGGTGGAGTCTTCGCCCAAAAACTTGCCAAGCTGAATATCATGGGGCTTATAATCGAAGGAAAGCCCGAGGAAGAGGTCTCTCCCGGAATAGTCTTCATGGACAAAGACACGGTACAGATAAAGGAATCCCCGGAACTGGCCGGGCTGGGCACATATGAAACAGTGGAGAAACTTAGCGCCGAATACGGCTCATCCGCCGGTATTATGGTTATAGGGCCGGCTGGGGAGAACCTATTGCTGGGATCCTCGATACAATTCACCGACCCCAAGGGGCGTCCCTCCAGAGCTGCAGGCCGGGGCGGACTTGGGGCACTCATGGGCTCCAAGAAAATCAAGGCGATAGTTATCGACGATGCCGGCGTCAAATCTCCGGAACTTGCAGACAAAGAGGCCTTCAAAGAGGCATCCAAACGCTGGGCCCAGATCTTGGCCGACCACCCGGTAACGGGCCAGGGATTGCCTGGATACGGCACTTCCATATTAGTAAATATAATCAACGAGGCCGGGGCCCTGCCCACCAAGAATTTCCGCAGCGGACAGTTTGATTACGCCCAAGAGATAAGCGGTGAAAAAATGGTGGAGTTGATCAACGAGAGGGGCGGCGTAGCTAAAGAAGGATGTCATCCGGGGTGCATCATCCAGTGCTCCCAGGAATTTCGCGATGCGAATGGCAATTATGTTACCTCCGGATTTGAATATGAAACAGTCTGGGCCTTTGGGGCGAACACCACTATCCAGGACCTGGATATTATATCCCAAATGGACCGGGCCTGCGACGATATCGGCCTAGACACCATTGAAATGGGCAATACGGTCGCCGTGGCCATGGAAAAGGGCATAGTGGAATGGGGAGACGGACCGGAGGCGTTGAAACTTTTGAAAAGAACGCGTGATCCGAAGGATTACCTGGGACGCATCATGGGCAACGGAGCCGCATTTACCGGCGAAGCCCTAGGAGTTGACCGGGTGCCGGTGGTCAAGCGCCAGGCCCTGCCCGCCTATGACCCCAGATCGGTCAAGGGAGTGGGCGTGACTTACGCCACCTCGACCATGGGAGGGGATCATACCGCGGGTTACGCTGTTTGCCAAAACATCCTCAAGGTCGGCGGGGAGGTGGATCCCTTATATAAGGAAGGAAATGTGGACACCTCCAAAGCCTTGCAGATCGCTACGGCTGCAGTAGACTCCACCGGCCTTTGTTTGTTTGTGGCCTTCGCTGTACTGGACACGGAGGACGCTCTGGATATCGTGGCCAAGATGATCAGCGCCCGCTTCGGAATAAACTTCACAGCAGACGATATTTCTACTGCAGGCACAGCAGTATTGCAAGATGAAGTGGCCTTCAACGAGGCAGCCGGTTTTTCCCGCGCCCATGATCAACTCCCGGAATTCTTCAGCAAGGAGAAACTGCCTCCGCACAATACCATCTGGGACTACAGCGTAGAGGAGTTACAAAAGGCCAAAGTGTAAGGGATATCCCCGACCCAGAAAATAAGCCGATGTCCTTAATAGAAAAGGCGGGTTGACTGACCCGCCTTTTTATTTTGTAATTGTTATGCGGGATTAAAAAAAACTGCATGACATGAATAACCTTTATCTATAGGATCTCTTTTGCCCATGTCCCAGAAAAAAAATATTCATGTACAAATAAAGTGTTTTGCCACTTTAAGAAAACATGCGCCGACGGGAGGATATCTGTCACTTAAAGCAGGCAACACGGTAAGGGATATAGCTTCTCGACTAGACTTGGACATAGAGGAAGTAAAGATAATCTTTGTCAACAACAAACAGGCAAACTGGGACAGGGAGCTCCGGGATGGAGACCAAGTCGGTCTGTTCCCGGCAGTGGGCGGGGGATAATATGGCCGAAGGGAAAACACACATGAATCATTACTCCGCCCAAGGTCTTCAAAAAACACCCTCGCCTCCGCACATCGATTCCCGGTATGCCCGCAACCCGAAGGCAATCCCTCCAGATAAGCAAAAAAAACTCCGGGATTCGGCGGTATTGATTCTCGGAGCCGGGGGACTGGGCGGGAATATACTGGAAATATTGGCCCGAACTGGCGTAGGCCGCTTGACTGTAGCCGACGGAGACCATTTTGAAGCAAGCAACTTAAACCGGCAAACCTTGTGCACTGAAAACAATCTGGGAGAGAACAAAGCCCGGGCCGCAGCTGAACGAGCTGTTCGGATAAATTCCCTTATTCGCGCCGAGCCTATGCCCTGCTTTTTGAAGGGAGAAAAACTGGACGAAGCCTTGAATGGGCAACAAATCGTGGTGGATGCCCTGGGGGGGATTGAAGCCAAGAAAATGCTCCTGAACCACTGCCGGTCTTCGAAGCTCCCGTTAGTAAGTGGTTTTATAGCCGGGTGGACTGGATTGGTATGCACGGTACTGCCGGACGAGACCGGCCCGCTATCTTTCTGGCAAGGCTCCGAGGATGGAGCGGCGGAAAAAACAATGGGCTGCATAGCGCCGGTAACCGGATTAGTAGCCGCGATTCAAAGCAGCGAGGTCCTGCATATACTTTTCGGGGACGGCCCGAAACTGAGCGGTGGTGTTTTATGTACTGACCTATGGGAGGGTACCTTCGATTTCCTTGAAACCGGGGACTAATACCGAAGGACAAAGGGAGAAAGATGGACTCGGATACGCAATATACTTTCCACGTAGCCCTGATTAACCCGGGCAAAATCATCCAAAGCATTTTTGCCCTTGCCGAGGAGTACGATCTCCAGGCTTTCTTCCCGGAAGTGCGTATCCAAGCTTTGACCGATGAAGACTTGAATGAAAAACAAAAATCTATAATCCAAGCCACCGGCGCGGAAATATATTCAGATTACCATGAGATGCTCCGGAAAGCGAAAGGTATCGACACCGTGGTCCTGCTCCGGGACAATCCGGAACTTTTGCAGGAATTGCGCCACAAAGTCCATGGGGAAACAACCATTATAGATTACCGTACGGCCTGGTTCATGTGGGAAATTATAATCCAAGAACGCTTGTGCCTTAGTTGCCAATCCCATTTAACCCATGCCCGAAATCTGTTGCGGACCATCCTGGACGAAGTGCACGATGACATCCTTCTCATGGACCGGGACCAATTAGTCATCGATGTAAACAAAAATGTTTACCAGGAACTGGAGATGGACAAGGACGAAATCCTGGGAAAATATTGCTGGGAAACCTGGACCAGCAAAGGAATGGATGCCCCCTGTGACGGGGAGGACTACCCCTGCCCCTTCCATTATGTCCTTGAGAGTGGGGAGAAAGCCGAGGCCCTGCATACGCGAGTAGACAAGCACGGGAGGCTGAAATATTTCCGGATATACATCTATCCCATAAAAAATTTCCAAAACCGGATCACCCATATGCTGGAAATGCGCCGGGACATCACCAACAGAACATATATGGAGAAAAGACTGCAGCAGTCGGAAAAAATGGCTGCAATTGGGGAGTTGTCCACATATATAGCCCACGAAATACGCAACCCCCTATTCGCTATAGGGGGATTCGCAAATTCCCTTCTGCGCATGGACGAACTAGGCTCCAAGGCCCGACAGAAAGCCCAGATAATACTGAATGAATCCAAGCGGCTAGACGGCATACTCAAAAGCATACTCAATTTTTCCCGGCCCACGGAGGCGGAGACCTCCGAAGTGTATATTAACGAAATAGTCCGGCAAACCATGGATCTTATGGGCATCGGCTGCCGGAAACAGGAGATAGTGGTCAACCAATACCTCCAGGAGGGACTACCCCAAGCCAAAGCCAATCCGGAACTCATAAAGCAAAGCCTTATAAATATAGTCAAAAATGCAATGGAAACCATGCCTCACGGGGGCAGGATGGACATCAAGACCTCTATTTGCGATGAACACATCTGCATAATGGTTATTGACTCCGGCCCGGGAATATCTCCGGAACTGCAGGAAAAAATCTTCAACCCCTTTTTCAGCACCAAGGAAAAGGGTTCCGGACTGGGACTGGCCATGACCAAAAAAACAGTGGAGGATATGGGGGGACAAGTGGAACTGCAGAGTAAGGAAGGAGAAGGGACCTGTGTAACCATTTTTCTTCCTCCCGCCCTGGCCCTGCAAGAGCAAAAAGAGAAAAACATCCAAATTTAAATGGAGACAGCATGCCCGAAATTGTTTTGGCCACCCGAAACAAAGGTAAGATAGATGAGTTGGAATCGGCACTGAAGGAGATCCAGCCGGAAGTCGACATTGTGGGGCTGAAAGGATTCGAGGATCTGGGAAAGGTGCCGGAAACAGGAGACACTTTCGCCCAAAACGCCCTTCAGAAAGCACAAACCGTGTGCTTGCATACCAACCTTGTCAGTCTAGCGGATGATTCCGGGCTTGTGGTCCCGGCCCTGGGGGGAGAACCTGGGATATACTCCGCGCGCTACAGCGGAGA
Source organism: uncultured Desulfovibrionales bacterium (assembly GCA_964398785.1). Lineage (GTDB taxonomy): Bacteria > Desulfobacterota > Desulfovibrionia > Desulfovibrionales > Desulfonatronovibrionaceae > CAYNNQ01. Next base: position 35,377 of record CAYNNQ010000005.1, read on the forward strand.
AGAGGCAAGCGACGTGGAGAACAACCGAAAACTCCTCCGCAGGATGGGAGACCTCGAAGGAGATAAGCGCCGCGCATATTTCTGTTGCGTTCTCGCTGCTTACGCACCGAACGGAACGTATATAACCGCGGAAGGTCGCTGGGAGGGAAGAATTACCCAAGAGGCAGCAGGCAAAAACGGGTTCGGATACGACCCTCTTTTCTGGGACCCGGGACTGGAATGTACTGCCGCGCAACTATCTGCTGCGGAGAAAAACAAACGCAGCCATCGCTCCCGGGCCTTGCACAAGCTTCTGGACCTGTGGCCAGAATTTTGGCAAAGATCCGGCTTGTAGCCGGAAAGATTCTTAGTCTCCCCCAGGCGGATGAGTCGAGGACAATGGATACGAGCCTTGTTTTACCGTCTTTAAAGTAACAAATAAGGATGCGCATATAATATGTGTGGGATAATCGGATACGCAGGCCACAGACCTGCAGTCCCTCAAATAATCGAAGGTTTGAAGAGCTTGGAATACCGCGGGTACGATTCCGCCGGACTCGCCTACGCCCATCAGGGGAATATTGGACTGTTCCGTGCTCCGGGCAAGCTGAACGCCCTGGAAGAAAGACTGGAAAGCCAGGAGACACTCATGCCCACTTGCGCCATAGGGCATACCAGATGGGCTACTCACGGAGTTCCCAATGAGACAAACGCCCATCCCCACCTGGACTCCTCCGGGGAGTTGGCCTTGGTGCACAACGGTATTATTGAAAACTACCGGGAAATAAAAAAAGATTTGCAGGAAAAGGGCTATACATTCGCCTCGGACACAGACACCGAAGTTTTGGTTCAACTCATAGGAGAAGAGTTGAAAACCGCCGAAAACTTGACCAAAGGCCTGGCTGAAGCCTTGCGCAAGGTTGAGGGTGCTTATGCCATTGTCCTTATTTCCGCAAAACAACCGGGAAAAATCTGGGCCTGCCGCAACGCCAGCCCTCTTCTTCTGGGAGCAGGTACCGGGGAAAACTTTGTGGCCTCGGACATACCGGCTTTTCTCCGGTACACCAAGGAAATGGTCTTTCTGGAAGATCAGGAAATCGTGGAAATGGATCACTCTTCTTGGGCAATATACGGGCTGAAGGATCTGGAGAAGCGGCAAAGACAATCCCGCCATATAGACTGGGACATACAGGCGGCACAAAAAGGCGGATACAAGCATTTCATGCTCAAGGAAATCTTTGAGCAGCCCACAGTCGTCTCCGACTGTTTGGCCGGCCGTCTGGACAGAGAGAACAAGGAGGTGCGCCTTCCCCAGTTGGAAGACTCCCCAGTGCCCAGTCGCGTACATATTGTGGCCTGCGGCACCTCTTTTCACGCCGCCCTGTGGGGTAAATACATAATCGAAAGATATGCGCGGATCCCCGTGGAAGTGGATATCGCCTCGGAGTTCCGGTATCGCCATCCCATCCTGGGACAAAAAGAAATCGTTCTGGCCATAAGCCAGTCCGGAGAAACCGCGGACACTTTGGCCGGAATCCGCATGGCCAAAGAACAAAATGCCCGGATTGTCGGCATATGCAATGTCGTGGGCTCCAGCCTGGCCCGGGAGTCGGACGAGGTCCTTTATTCCCAGGCCGGTCCGGAAATAAGCGTGGCTTCAACTAAAGCGTTGTCCTCCCAGCTTGTGCTCCTTTATCTCTTGGCTCTATACTGGGGAGGACGTAGCCAGGAACTGGGACAAGGCTTTTTGAACGAGTCCGTACGCACCCTAGAGGCCCTGCCGGATATACTGGAATCGGAGTTGCCCCGTATGCAGGACCAGGCCTACTCCCTGGTAAAACAGTACTCCTGGGCGGAAAATTTCTTTTTCCTTGGCCGCGGCGCCGCTTTTCCCCTTGCTCTGGAAGGGGCCCTTAAACTCAAGGAAATATCCTACATACATGCCGAGGGTTACGCCTCCGGGGAGATGAAGCACGGTCCCATAGCCCTTATAGAGCCAGACTTCCCCACTTTCGCTTTGGCTTTGGACAATGAGCTTATGCCCAAAGTGGTCTCCAATTTGCAGGAAATAAAAGCCAGAGATGGAAAAATAATTGTCTTGACCGACAATCGTCCGGATGTGGATGCGGATCATATCTGGGAACTTCCCCGTACCGGGGGGGCTCTGAATGCATTCCTTGTCCTTCCTGCTTTGCAACTATTCGCCTATGAAGCAGCCGTTTACCTGGGCAAGGACGTGGATCAACCCCGAAACCTGGCCAAAAGCGTTACTGTAGAATGAACTTTAAGTCTTCAACTCTAATTTGTCTCCTTCCTTTGGTCCTTTTATGCGGATCGGCTTGGGCTGGACCGGCTCAGGAGTTCAACCAAGGCTGGAGGGCTTTTCACAAGCTCTGCAAGGACAAAGAGAAAAGCCGATACAGATCCCACTGGAAAGATATTAAAAAGCATTTCCAAAAGGCTTACAAATCCGCCTCCGAGGGACCTTACGCCCCGAAATCCCTTTACTATTTGGGACGTACCTACGAAGAACTGGGTAAAAGATCGTATCTTGAATCGGATTTCAGGCAGGCCATTGACTACTTTCAACGCGAAATAAACCACTTTCCGCACCATTCCTGGACAGACGACTCCCAGATGCACAAGGCAAAGATATATTATAACTATCTGGACGATCCCAGGCAGGCCTATATAGAATTCCTCAAGATAGTGCACAACTACCCAGAGGGAGACATGCGCTCCGAAGCGGAAAAGATACTGAGCAAACTGGACAAAAAAAACACGGGGGAACTAGACAAGGAAGAGATTAGCCAAGAAAAAATAGGGAAGGAAAAAAAAGACGCTCCATCACCTTCCCGGGCTTCCCCAAAAAAAAACAAAAAAAACACAAGTCTCCCCGCTTTGAAGGATATCAGGCACTGGAGCAGCGATGAGTATACTCGGGTAGTTTTGGATCTAAACCGGGAGACCGAGTATTACCACAAGCTCCTAGACCCGGACCCAAAACTGGGTACGCCCCATCGCCTGTTCATCGATCTCTCCGAAACCCGTCTTGGCGAGGACACAACCCGTAAGGAAAAAATCGCGGACGGCATACTGAAAAGGGTCCGGGCGGCACAATACAGGAAAGACACCGCCCGAGTTGTTTTAGATATCCAAAAGCTGGACAGATTCCGGGTCTTTTCCTTGCAGAATCCATTCCGAATAGTGGTAGATGTCTACGCCCCGCCTCACTCCGCAAAACAAAAGAGTACTTCAAAAAAAGTCAAGCTGGATAGTGCCAATAAAGATATGGCCAAAGACAATCTGGTGGAGCAGCTGGGGTTAACCATTGAAACAATTATGCTCGATCCAGGCCATGGCGGGAACGACCCCGGTGCAGTAAGCAACGGGATTATGGAAAAGGACCTGAACCTGAAAATGGCCAAGATCCTGGGAAAAATGCTGAGAGAAAAAGGGTTTAAAGTACTTTATACCCGAAAGGAGGACACTTCTGTCCCACTAGAGGAAAGAACGGCCATGGCCAATTCCCAAAAGGCGGATCTGTTTCTTTCCATCCACTGCAATGCCCATGACAGCCAAAGCGTGCGTGGATTCGAAGTGTATTATCTTAATCTGGCCAAATCCGAGGACGCTGTCAGAGTGGCCGCCCGGGAAAACTCCATCTCTGAAAAGAAAATAAGCGATTTGCAGTACATATTAACGGATTTGATGCTAAACTCCAAAATAAGCGAGTCCCGGGATCTGGCCGGGTACATCCATGAAACCACAATACGGTCTGGGAAAAAGTCATATTCGAACCTCAACGACCACGGTGTAAGGCAAGCGCCTTTTTATGTGCTCATGGGGGCCAAGATGCCGGCTATACTGGTAGAACTAGGATATATTACCAACAGCAGGGACAGGACACACCTCAAATCCCGTGACTTCCTGCGCCGAATGAGCCGCGGGCTAGTGCGGGGGATTGTGGACTATAAAGAAAAAATGGAAAAATATGCCCAGGTGGATTAAAAACAAAATACCGGAGTTCGTCCGGGATATAATCCGTGATTTTTGCTTAGTCAGCCGACAGCTGGAAACCGCTTTCGACCACTATGACCAAACCTCGGGCATCTCTTTTGATATGTTCCAGGATTTTGTCGGCGACGAAATGGACAAGGGGCAGCTCTGGCGTCTCAAGGACACTGCCCATACACTTTTCCGCAACGAAGGACATACTACAGTAATCGGGCAGTATCTAGACTGGAGCATCGGATATATTTTCCATGAATGTATGAAACTGCGCGAGGACGTTTACCAGCAGGAAACTTACCGCCCCTGGTTCCAATCCATGCAAAAAAACCAGGAACTGTCAGCCGAAGAAAGACTTGTGGGCAAGGAGCTCTTACATCTAATGGAACAGACACAGGAAAGTATCCACAGAGAAGTAAACCGTGTCCGCTTTATTCTTTTTCACTGCCGCCGCCTGTTTATACTTTACCTGCCCCGCCACAGAGAAAACTCCCTTTTGGCCCGTTTTTTCTTTGACCAGGAAGAATTGGTGCGTCAGGTATTCAAGGCCGATTACGACAAACTTATCCGCAGTGTATACTCCGAGCATCCGGAAAATATGTATTTACAGGCCGCGGCAAACCTGCGCAACGGGGGTTGGTTAGACCGTGCGGAAAAAGCATTGGAAAAAGCCAGCTCACATAATCCCCAAAGCAACGGGGTCTTGCATGAAAGGGAATTAATTGCTAACTTGCGCCAAGAGCTAACATAGGGAAAGGCAATAAATTTTAACAATAAGCTTGAGGAGGCCACGTATGAAAAGGAATTTAGTGTTGGTTATCATGCTAATGGCGTTGTTCGCCTTCGGTTGCGCCAAAAAGGAAGTCCAAACCACCCCCGAGCCCAAGAAGGAACCGGTGGTGGAGGAAAAGCAAAGCGAGCCGATAGTTGAAGAGGAAGTCGTAGTAGAGGAACAGGAAGAAGAAGAGATTGTGGAGCCAACTCCCATGGAGGTATACGAAGCCAATTATGCCTCACTTCCTACTGAACACAAGGTTAAAAAAGGCGAGTGCCTCTGGTGGATCGCAGAATATAAAGATGTATACAACGATCCTTTTATGTGGCCTCTCATTTACAAGGCTAACCGGGGAAAAATAGAAAATCCGGACTTGATTTACCCGGATCAGGTATTTTCCATTCCCCGGAAATTCGACTTAAAAGAAGTCAAGCAAAGTCGGCAAAAAGCCGGGGCTCCCCAGCCCCACACGCCTCCAAAAAAGGCGCAGATCCCGGCTAAATTGAGAGCTGATCTGGGGTGGAGTTTCTAAAGATTTAAGTGGGAAAAACCACTAATAAAAGCCCCAGCTTTTACGGCTGGGGCTTTTTATTTTGGATGCATATAATCAGCACGGGCGAACCCGAGTTCAAACAAGAACAAAACATACCCACCATATCTCGAGAAGGAGAAATGACTATGCTGAAGTCTCTTTTGCACAAAAATCCCGCGCGTCAGGATTTTAGGATTGAGGACAAGGAAAATCCGGAACTATTTCGTGACCTTTACCCTTACAAAAAGATATGCCGCACAGCATTTGACGATTCTTTCGTCCTTCCCCGTCCGCCAGGGGAACTGTTTATAACCGACACTACTTTCCGGGACGGCCAACAGGCCCGACCGCCCTATACCGTGAAACAGATATCCACAATCTATGATTATATGCACAAACTGGCCGGATTTTCCGGACTGATCCGTCAATGCGAATTCTTTTTGTATTCGGATAAGGACCGCAGGGCCGTGGAGGCCTGCCTGGAAAAGGAATACAGATACCCGGAAATAACCGGTTGGATAAGGGCCAACACCCATGACCTCGATCTTGTATACAAGGCCGGTCTCAAGGAAACGGGGATGCTTACCTCGGTCTCGGATTATCACCTGTATCTCAAATTGGGCAAAGACCGGAAAAAAGCCGCCCGCGACTACTTACAGGTTGTGGAAAAATCCTTGGAATACGGAATTATCCCCAGATGTCACTTTGAAGATATTACCAGAGCGGACATTTACGGATTTTGTATCCCCTTGGCCCAAGAGCTGATGCGCCTGTCTGAGGATAGCGGACTTCCCGTGAAGATACGTTTATGCGACACAATGGGATTCGGGGTGCCTTATCCCGGTGCGGCACTACCCCGCAGCGTGGGGAAAATAATCCGTACTTTCACGGATGAGGCCGGAGTACCCGGTGAATACTTGGAATGGCACGGACACAACGATTTCCACAAGGCCCTGGTTAACACGGTTACCGCTTGGCTTTACGGGTGTTCCGGAGCCAACGGGACACTTTTCGGTTTCGGAGAACGTACCGGAAACGCGGCGGTAGAAGCACTCATAATTGAATATATCTCCCTGACCGGAAACGATGACCACTCTGACACCCAGCAGATAACCAGTCTGGCAAAATATTTCGAGGAAGAACTAGATCAAAGCGTTTCTCCCGGTTACCCCTTCGCCGGACGCGACTTCAATGCCACCAGTGCCGGCATCCATGTGGACGGACTTATGAAAAACGAAGAAGTGTACAATGTTTTTGACACCAATCACATCCTGGGCAAGCCTGTGCCCATTATAATAAATGACAAGTCCGGAAAATCGGGTATTGCTTACTGGATAAACGACCATTTGGAACTTACTGGCGAAGAAAAGATTGATAAAAGACACCCGGCTGTAAGCAAAATAGCCCAAAGGATTGACCAGGAATATGCCCAGGGAAGGACCACAAACATCTCGCACAAGGAAATGGAGCGCTTCACCCGCAGGTTCCTCCCGGAGATGTTCGCCTCGGAATTCGACCATCTCAAAATAGTGGCTCACGATGTTGGAGCACAAATAATACGGGACTTGGCAGAAAGCCAGATCTTCCACGACAGATCCCGGGAAAACATAAACAAGGCAATGGCCGAGGTCCTGGACAAATACCCGTTTATTCAGTACCTGTATTTGACAGATACTGCGGGCAAGCTTATTGCTTGGAATGTTAGCGATATCCAGTATTTGGACAAATACAGGAGTGTACCTTACGGAGAGGATTTCTCGGACAGAGAATGGTTCATCAACCCCATCAAGACCGGCAAACTGCATATAACCGATTTTTACAAGTCGTACTTTACGGGAAAACTATGTCTCACTGTATCCGTGCCCATATTCGACAAACAGGACGAAATGACCGGAATTCTTGGCGGAGACATCCAGTTTGAGGATTTGGTCAAGATACAGGAGGACCTCCGGGATGAAAAGGAAATACAATCGGGATAGCTAGTTTCCATCCGGAAATGGCCCTTTCCCAGTTTAACTGTGTCAAGTTTCGTAATTATTCGAACGTGTATTAGGATACGCTCGCTCATAATTATTCAATTTCCTTGTTAAACAGGAAAAAATCTCATTTCCGAATTGGAAACCTGATATTTCTAAATCCGAAATCTTTTTTAATTTCCGGATAAAAACAAGCTAGAGCATGATCTTTATACAAAGGAACATATCTCTTTCTGCCCTGCAGAATATGTTTGGATAGCTTTTAGACAAAGGGGTTAAGTATCAGGAACACATCCCCGTAAACGAAGTTCTGCCCGGAAAACCAGTAGTTTCCGGACAAGAGCCTGCTAAAGCGCTCCGTGAAAGACCCCGGTGATCAAACACGTTTGGTAAACAGAAGACCAAACATGTACTTGCAAACGATTCAAAACAAATCAGGAGTTTTTATGCGAAAAACAACTATTTTTACCCTGCTTGTGTTACTCTTATCTTTTGCCCTGGTTGGATGTGCTTCTTCCCCAAAAGAAGGGAGCACCTCTCCGGATAAAGTCACTTCGCCGCCGCCGGAAAAGGAAGCCCAAAACAGATATTTTGATTTCGATGACATCCCCGTTCCCAAAGACATGGAGATCAAGCCGGATAACTCCATACTTTTTGAGAGTCCGGATATGAAAGCCGGGGTAGTTATCTTCAAGGGGCGAGTGGACGCCGTTTCCCTTTTCGACTTCTTCATGAATAACATGCCCAAGGAAAACTGGCATATGCGCAGTTACTTCAAATACGGGCGCTATATCATGGTCTTTGAAAAGCCGAAAAAGGATTGCATCATCCGCATCAAAGACCATTCCTTCAACACCGAATTACAGGTATGGGTTACTCCCCGTTTTCCTGCAGAGAAGGAGAAAATGCAGGGACCGGACATGCAATTGGAAAAAGATCTGCCGCAATAATGGAAATATACCACCAGTTCCGGATGTATCTGGGCAAGCGGGTGCATTTGGGGATAACCGGGAGCATTGCCGCCTATAAAATCCTTGATTTGATGCGCGGCTTGCAGGAATGCGGGACAGACACCGGAGCCACCCTGACCCCCGCGGGTGAAGAGTTTATCCCCTCTCTTGGTCTACGAGCTTTGGGAGCGGATCCACTCTATACCGGAAAAGGTCGCGAGTACGCCGAAGACACCTTTGCCCATCTGGAACCGGGGAAGTCTGCCCAATCCTTGCTTATAGCCCCGGTAACCGCCAATACCCTGGCCAAAATCGCCGCTGGGTTCGCGGACGACCTGCTAAGCGCCCAGGTATTGTCCTTCCCCGGGCCGGTACTTCTTGCTCCGGCTATGAACCCCGCCATGTGGCAGGCAAAAGCTACCCGGGAAAACTGGTCCATCTTGGGTAAACGCGGGTTCATACGTATCCCGCCGGACACAGGGGGCACCGCCTGCGGCGATCAGGGACAGGGACGACTGGCAAAAAACCATCTACTTTTATTGTATACACTGAAGACCCTGACCAGCCAGGACCTTTCCGGGAAAAGCGTATTGATCACCTGCGGCCCAACCCGGGAACGATACGATCCGGTGCGGTACTGGACCAATCCCTCTTCCGGGAAGATGGGTCTTGCCTTGGCTGTATCTGCCTGGTTGCGCGGAGCGTATGTGGATGTTGTGCACGGTCCAATTACCCCCCCCGAACTGCCCCCGGAAATCAAAACCACTGCGGTAGTAAGTGCCCGGGACATGCATGAAGCTGTCCAGGACATGTGGCCGGAAATGGACATTGGCTGCTTTGCAGCGGCAGTCGCCGATTTCCGGCCAGCGGAGGAAATAGGGGATAAGGCCAAGAAAGGATCCCGGGAAGAAATACATTTATCCTTTCTGAGGAACCCGGACACCCTGGCCCAGGCCGGGAAGAACAAAAAACATGGCCAGATCCTGGCCGGATTCGCGGCGGAATCTTCTGATCTGGATAGTGCCTGCAGCCAAAAGTTAAAAAACAAGAATTTAGATATGATTGTGGGCAACTATATAAACACCCCTGACTCCGGCTTCACTTCGGACCAAAACGCGGTCACAGTCCTGGACTTTCGGGGGCGGAAAGAAACCTGGCCTCCCTTAGACAAGACCGAGGTGGCCTGGAGAATATGGGACTGGGTGGGGGACCTGCGATGAATGAACTGGGGCGTCTACTGAGCCGGAGCGGTGTTAGCCACCTTTTTTTTCCGGAAACGAATTTTTTCGCCTCCTCCGCGGCCAAAAGAGGTTCTCGGAGCAAACCTGACGGCAAACAAAGCCCCCCGCCAGTCGAACCCTCTTTTCAAAAATCCTCCACAACCCCGGAGATCCCCTCGGCACTATGTAGATTCTTGAGCCCAGCCCCAATATTGTGGACCTACTTTGAGTTCCCCTGGGACATATTTACCTCGGGCATACCCGAACGGCAAGAACTGGTGCGCAATCTATTCACCAGCCTGAGCCAGAAGGAATCCTGGCCCAAGGGATCCAGCACATTTTGGCCGGTAACCCGTATAGACAACGATTGCCTTACGCCCGATTCTAATCTTTTTTTCGCCGGGACCAGACAGATAAGCCCATTGTATATTTTTTGCCTGGGGGAGCATACCATTTCCGCTCTGTGTGGGGACAGGGAAACTTTCATGCATCCCTTCACCTATTGCGACTTGCGGATTCAGCCCTTGCCTTCCCTGGAGTCCATGCTGGAGGGCCCCAAGGAAGAGCGCCAGAAAAACAAAAAGAAGGCCTGGGAAATAATCCGGGGCTATACCCGCTTTATATTGTGACCCATGCCTATTTAGTTCTTATCCGGAAATTCAAAAATTTCCGGGTTTAGAAATATTACGTTTCCAATTCGGAAATGAGCTTTTTTTGTTTAACAAGGAAATTAAGTAATTGTGAGCGAGCGTATCTTAATACGTGAGCGAATAATTACGAAAATTGACGCCGTTAAAATGCAAAAAGGCCATTTCCGGATGGAGACTATTAAGGTACCGGACATAGACTCAACTCATGAAAAAAGTCATTTTCTTTCTTGCCGCGCTTTTCCTCCTGGGCACCCCGGTGCGAGCCGGAGAAGGAGAAGTACTGGCCGTGGCTATAACCGGTCCGATCACTCCGGTACAGGTGGGAATATTGGAAAAAGGACTGGATAAGGCCCGGGAGAAAAAAAGCTTGATGTTATTACTCCGGCTGGACACTCCGGGGGGGACCCTTTCCAGCGCGCGGGATATGGTCAAAAAACTGCTCAACACTAGTATTCCTACAGCTGTATGGGTAGGGCCCTCCGGCGCCCGTGCCGCCTCCGCCGGAGTTTTCCTGGTAGCCGCATGCGATTATGCGGCAATGGCCCCAAAGACGACTATAGGCTCTGCCACGCCGGTCCAGGCCTCGGGGAAAGATGCCGGCAAGACCATGCGCAAAAAGGTAGCCCATGAACTGACCAGTTTGATGCGTTCTCTTGGCCGGGAGAAAAAAAGAAATATAGAGTGGTACGAAAAAAGCGTCACTCAAAGCGCCAACTTAAACGGACGTGAAGCCGTACAAAAAAAGGTTGTGGAGTATATTGCTCCAAATGAACGTAATTTTCTGCAGCAATTGAGCTCGGATAAGAGCCGCCTAGGGGAAAAATTACAGCAATTCTCGGGAAAAAATATAAAGATCAATAGCTTCCGCCCCGCTATCACCCATAAAATACTCTCCTGGCTGGTCCACCCCCAGGTCGCCTATCTCCTTTTTTTGGGCGGTATCATGGGCTTCTTTTTTGAACTTTCAAACCCGGGAGCGATATTTCCGGGTGTATTCGGGGCTATTTGCCTCATCTTGGCCCTGTATGCCTTTTCTGTCCTCCCTACATCAGTGGCCGGGATTCTGCTCATCCTGACTGGATTTTTCTTTTTCTTGCTGGAGCTAAAGGTCACTAGTTTCGGACTTCTGGGACTGGGCGCTTCGGGCAGTATTTTTTTGGGTTCCCTGATGCTCTTCGATTCCCCGCAATCTGGCTTGGAGGTCCCTTTACACATTATTATTCCCGCTGTGTTAACCATAGTTATCTTTTTTCTGGGTATCATCTATCTGGTGGGCAAATCGCAACTGACTGCCCGGGGTAAAGAATTCCGAATGACCGGAATGACCGGGAAAATTGTCCACTGGGAAGGAGACAGGGGAAAAATAAAACTGCGGGGAGAGATCTGGAACTGCCAAGGATCTGCCGAATCCGGGCTACAGCCTGGGGAGGAAGCGCAAGTCACAGACAGCGAAGGTCTTTTATTGTATGTCGAGCCGGTCTCTGCAGAAAAGACCGCCTCCCCAAAAGAATTCTGACGCACGTAAACTTACATGGGCATTCCCCAGAGACAAAATGCACGAATTAAATATCCTGGCCGCGGATATTGGCGGGAGCACCAGCAGATTCAGCTTTTTTTTAGCCGGGGGGAAAAATGGCTCGCTTACCTTTTTAGCCCGGCAACATTTTGCCACCCAGTGTTTCCCCAACCTGGAAAGCATGCTGGAAGAACTGGAAAACAACAAGCCGCCGTTCACCCTATCCAGCGCGCACTCCTTCATACTGGCCCTACCCGGACCCATCACCGCAGATGACCGGATTGAGATGGCCAACATCCCCTGGCCGGTAGTAAAGGACTCCATACAAAGGCTTGTTCCCCTAGCCACGGTAGCGTTTATAAACGATTTCGCTGCCCAGGCCCACGGCTGTTTGCTCCCCCAAACACAGTCGCAGACCACGGTTATCCGCAAAGGACAATCCTTGCCGGAAGGACGAGCCGCAGTAATAGGAGCAGGCACTGGCCTGGGGCATTGCACCCTGCTCCCCGGGGATAAATCCTTTCGAGCTCTCCCCTCCGAGGCCGGCCAATGCGCCTTCCCTTTTGAATTCCCCAGGGAAAGGGAATTTGTCGATTTTTTAAGTTCCCAAAAAGAAAATGGTTCGGCTCCAAGCAATGACCTGATTGTCAGCGGTCCCGGTCTGGCGCTTTTGTGGGAATTTTTTTCCGGACAAAATCTCTCGCCCACCGAGGCCACTAAAATGGTGGCCCATACAGATACCGCCAGGAAAATGTTTTCCCGTTTTTATGCCCGGGCCATCCGCAACTTTACACTGTGCACACTCGCTTTGGCCGGGGTATACATAACCGGAGGCGTTGCTGCCAATAATCCTGAATTTTTGAAAGAACCGGAGTTTCATGACGAATTTCTGCGAACCCCCAGATACCGGAAAATGCTGGAATCCATACCCCTGACCCATTGCTGGAACCCGGATCTTGGCCTGTGGGGAGCTGCGCACTTGGGAACTTTTACCCAGGGTGTCTTGAATGGGGTACAAATTTAACGCGTTTCCATCCAGAAATGGCCCTTTTCCATTTTAACTTTGTTAATTTTCGTAATTATTCGATCCCGTATTAAGATACGCTCGCTTTTAATTACTCCTTTCCGAATTGGAAACGTGATATTTCTAAACCCGGAAATTTTTGAATTTCCGGATAAGAACAAAATAGCGGGCCGAAACCCGCTATTTTGTTTTCCGCAGAGATTCGCAATCTCCGGATAATAACTATTTCGGGAAATAACCGTCTGCATCCTCTCCGAGTTCCTCTCTCCACGGCCTCCATTTTTCCAGAAAAATCAAAAATACAACAATGACGGCCGTGGCTATAAGCGCCAGTGCCCAAAATGGTATCCCCAGCACCGAGGCCAAGGTAAACTTGCCCATACTGGTATTCACTCCTTGTATTAGAGGCTGCAGATACCCATAGGTCAACGCCCCGAATACCGCCCCCACTAGAGTAAACCAAGCATCTTTATATCCGGCACCTATCTGGGCCATTACCGTACCGGGACAGGCTCCGGCCAGAGCCATTCCTGCGCCGAACACCAGCCCCCCGATAATAACTGCCGGAAAGACCGCGGCCTTGGGATGCAGGGAAACAACTCCACTGCCATGGAGCACAGCCAGGATAATTAGGGAAGTAGCTGCAGCGCTCAAAAACACCTTCAGCACTATAAAGTTGCGTAATTGAAACTGCCCGACCATCATTCCCGGTTCAAATGCCCGCCCCTTTTCCAGGACGAATCCGAATATCAAGCCCATTACAATACCGGTTACAATATATATTACAGCCATTAGTATATCCTCCTAGGTCCTGCGGTAGAGATTGGCTACTACCGCACCGCCGATAAACATAGCTAGGACTACAACCAGGGACCCCGCGGACAGCTGACCTATACCGGAGATTCCGTGTCCACTGGTGCATCCTCCGGCCCAACGGGCTCCAAAAAGCATGCAGAATCCTCCCAGAAAAGCCATCGCGCTGCGACGCCGCAAATCGTCGAGGTTTAAAACCTTACCCCATATCGGGGAAACGGGCTTTCGCCCGCTGCGGGCCAAGCGCACGGAAATAAAGGCACCCACAGCGATAAAAATCACCATGGTCCCCTGCCACAGATATTTTATGCTCAGCATATATTTCTGAAAATATGCATTTTCTATAATATTACTATCCACAAGTCCGGAAAAATAACCGCCTAAAGAAACGTATGAGGAGGAAGCCCCCAAGGCCGTGTGGATTATAAGAAAAGCGGGAATCTGGAGCAGACCGATTATGATCCCCGCTAGATACGGTGACCACGCCTTCTGTGTCCAAACGCTCATAAGCACCTCCAAAACAGTTAAAGACTATAAAAAATCCCCGCCGGTTAATCCGAGCGGCGAAGGACAAGAACCGGGCAAAAACAAGTGCGCAAGACACGTTCAGTCACCGAACCTATAACCATGTGCTCAACACCTTTGCGCCCGTGAGAGGGCATAACTAACAACTCCGCACCTATCCCTTTGGCATATTTGACAATTTTTGTCCCTGGGTCGCCTAAAAGGGTATCCACGTGGACTTTTTCATACGCCGGGTCCGAAAAAGCCTCCGCCAGGGAATTTTTGATTTCTTCCAGCCGCTTGTCCTCGTCTACGGTTCCCCAGAGCACGGCGGGATCATTGGGGTTGAGTTCTCTGGCAACATGCAGGATAAAAAGCCCCGAAGGCTCAGATACAAATTCAAGGCCTACATCAACAGCTTGCAGGGAGTCCCGGGAAAAATCAACCGGCACAAGGACTTTGTTCTTGGGATACCAGGCCATAACTCCTCCTTTCTTTCCAGTTTTACCAATTATTTCCAGTATACCTACTAATAAACGACAAGCATACCAAATTGTCAAGCAAACATTCAGATCAGGAAAAATGGCCAATAAAGAGAACTGGAACTAAAAACACATTAATTTCAAAGACATGAATCAACTGAGAGATGGTGAATTATTCAATAGATCCCTATTTCCATCATTTTAAACGAGCAAATGTTTATGAGCGTCGAGATCCTTCTCTCTCCCTTCCTTCAGAGCTTGTGCCCCTGCGAATGCAGGGGCACAAGCTCTGAAGGAAAAAGGCTTACGGCGCAAAGGACAAGAACATTGTCCTGGCCAGATATTGTCGGAGAAAAAAAGTTCCGGAGGCGTAAAAGGCTACAAGTCAAAAATCTGGTAGGCTTCTGAAAATTCCTCTTGCACGGTATCAGACAGATTCTCCAGCCCCTCGGGAGTAAGACCGCTCAACTCCCAGGCATGCTTGTTCAGGATAGGCAGGATAAGCGACCCCTTCTCTACGAACTGCATACCGATGGCCAAAAAATCAGCCATATGGATAATTGCCGTGGCCCTCCCTTTGAAGGACTTGGAACTGTGATGCATATAAATTAGTTCTTCCAGGTACTTGGGCAAATTCCAGGCCCGAACCAGCATAGCGCCGATAGCGGCATGATCGAACCCGATAACATCTTTTTCCGCCTCTACCAAGGGCAGGAGATTATAATAGGAGTAACGTATGGCCTCAGTGGAAGCCACCGGGAGTTTTTTAAAAAGTATCAATCGCCCCATATCATGAAGCATGCCCCCTACAAAGAATTTTTCTACATCCCGGGCTTTCAGACCTTCGGCTATCTTTTTAGCCAGAATTCCCACGGCCATGGAATGCATCCAAAAGGAGCGCATATCCACCAACTCTTCAGGGATATCCTTGAATGCATTCACCGCGCTTATCCCCAAGGCCAGGGAAGAAAGTTCCTGGGCTCCAATAAGGGTCACCGCCCGAGAGATAGAGCCCACCCTGTCCCGAAGGCCGTAAAAAGGACTGTTCACCAGGCGGAGCAGCTTGGCAGACAAACTGGTATCCTGGCAGACCACCCGGGCTATATCCCCAGCAGAAGCATTTTTCTGGTCGATTGCCTTCCTGATTTTGAAATATATGTCCGGGAAGGACACCAATTCCACTTCATGACGGACGAGGTCTGCCGGGTTCCCCTCTCCTCCCACGAATAGATCGGACATATGCCCGTCATTGACTGGAATGAAGGGGTCCTTTTTATCCAGTTCCCAGCCGTTGGCCATTTTATGCGCCAAGCGGGTCAAACCGATATTGTAAACCTTTTGCACAACCGGGTCTGACAGATCATTGCAGGCAAAGCATGGATTGAGATAGGATTCCAGTTCGGCCAGATCCTCCTCGGACAAATCCTCGTAAGAGAAACTATTCCCCGAGTCCTCGCAACAAACATTTATCCGCGATATACCCCAGCGCTGCAAGAACCTGATATGCTTATCCTCCAGCAGGGTCCCCCCGCTTAGAATCAAGCGTCCACCCGGAGTAGTCATATCCTTTTCCAGAATCATTCCGGGGCGAACCTCCTGAATATCCAGCACAGCCATCCTAAATGTCCTCTGCGGGCAATGCCATCCCCAACTTGCGCAAAAGCCCTTTGTTAATACTTGCCCGGCGCAACCAGATTGAGTTTTGCAACTCAAACATGTCCAAATTCAGTCCAGCATCCTTGGCTCGGGAAACAATGCGCACCAAAACGTCTTCCTCCTCTCCGGCCTGCAGGCGGTGCTGAAGATCTTCCTGCACAGCTTTCTCCAACAGACCCAGCAAATAAGGATTTTGGACCAAAAATCCCCGACCTATACCCAATACTTCCGGATCAGGGAGACCCTCTTGGATCCAGTGCCAGACCAACCCGGCATAAATTCCCTGCACGAAGCTAATAAAATCTTTTTGTCCGGGCTCAAATGGCAAGCCGCTCATCCAAACGGCTTTTGCCTCTTCTACGACCTCCTCCCACCATCTTTGCATAAAAGCAAAAACAGACCAGTGCTGCACCAGAGTGCGCAAACGCAAAGGAATGTCAGTAGCCTGGACTTTTTTGGAGTTCCCTACCAAGCAACATTCATTTAGTCTACCATTAATAAATGTAAACCCAACAGTCTCATCCATGCCGGTGCGCGACCACCGGATTCGGGCATTACCCTGGTTCCCCTCTCCCTCCTGTGAACAGTGGATTCTTATACCGGGGAAGTCCGGATCAACCCCGAATTTATTCGCACAAACTCCAAGAAAGGCAAGTTTTGGTCCGGTCGGGAGACGGGTTTCAATATCCTTTTCCCAAATCTCTTTACCACTGCCCACATCTTCCCTGTTGGAATCCGCATCTTCCAGAATTTCCAGAAAACCACCGCGGACATCCGGCCCGCCAGCAACTTGCAATAATTGCATCCCGCGCAAAGCGGAAGTAAGGGCGTTCATCGGCTCCAAACGATAAATGTCATCAAAGAACCAGGCACAGCTGGAAAAAGAAGCCAGGCAGTGTCTTTGCATTTCCAGGAGAGTCCATCCCAGCTGTTTTTTTTCCTCCCCGGCCTCGAGAAAATTTTCTGTGGCAAACGCGGAGCCGCTTTCGGCACCAGCCAAGACACGCCCATAATCCAAAAGTGCGCTCTCCCGATCGGCAAATATTTCCTTTCCTTGTTTTTGGAAATGTTCATCCGCATAATATTTGAGGTAGTTCAGCGCCCGGCGCAGAGGCTTGCGCCAGTACTGCCTCCAATCCGGGTGTCCGCCGTCAGCACATCCGCAGTGCTCCTGCCACCTCTTCAATCCGTGCATGCAGCTCCAGGAGGACTGTTCTTTTATGCGCACCTTGCATTGAGGGGGGAATGCCTCCAAAAGCTCCGGGCAATTGGCCAATCTATTGCCGTCCCTGCCCTTCCGCCCCTGGTCCAGCACATAGGCCAAGGCCATTTCCCCGAACTTGGAATGATGGCCGTACGATTCCCCATCTGTCGCCAGAAGTTTCATTTTTTCCCCGCTCTCCGAACTAAGCCTTTGCCAGAAGCCCTCTCCATCAGCCAGTAGATGTTCAAAGGCAACCGCGGTGGAAAGAGGACCATGGTAAAAAAAGACAACCATATGTTGTCCGGAGGGCAAATCTAAGCGGTAAGGACGGGAAGTATCCAGAGAATTTTCATCCACTTCTACCCAGGTATCCTTTTCTGGAGGCAGGATCGCCTCCGCCTGCTGCGGGGAAAGT
This sequence comes from uncultured Desulfovibrionales bacterium, assembly GCA_964398785.1. Lineage (GTDB taxonomy): Bacteria > Desulfobacterota > Desulfovibrionia > Desulfovibrionales > Desulfonatronovibrionaceae > CAYNNQ01. Next base: position 53,084 of record CAYNNQ010000005.1, read on the forward strand.
ATAGTAAAACTAATCCCTTCAGCGGCCAAATCCTCTAAAGTCGGGGTGTCTACCGCGGCTTCCGCCAGCCACATCCCTTCCGGATCACGGCCAAATCTGGCCCGGAAATCGTGTATGCTCCAGCGGATCTCCATTTTTCTTTCCCGTGGGGAATCCAAGGGGAGGATGGAATGGTGATACACTTGGGCGATAGCGTTACCGTGTCCAGTGCGCTCCAGACTCAACCGATCGCCTTCGAGTATGCGGGAATAGGTTTGGGGCAAATGGCGCTCTATCCAGGAGAGCAATGTAGGGCCGAAATTAAAACTTATCCACTCGTAGCAATTCACCATCTCCCGAACATAGCCGTCCTTATCCAGCAACCGGGCAAAAGCCAACGGAGAGTAGCATTCCCGGGCAATCCTTTCATTCCAGTTCATGTAAGGGGCCGCACTCCCCTCGGGCAGGACGTCCTCAATCCACGGGTCCTGGCGAGGAGGTTGATAGAAATGGCCGTGTATGCACAGTGTACCACCCATAATATCCCTTGACCCTCCAAGCATTAAAATTTCCCAGCCCCAAAAGGCAATCCCGCACCAGAAAAATCAGGGCTTGACTCAAAGTTCGGAACAAAAAACCTTGATCCCTTGAGGCTACCTTGGATACTGAGCCGAAATCGCAGCCTTGAAATGAACCAAATTAAGCCCAAACATCTCTGCTCTCAAGTCCGAACTTGCCATAATCGGCATAGCAAGGCATTATTACACCGGTAAAGGGAGGACTGCAACCGATTAACACCCTTGAATCGGGGAAAATATAAAGGAGCGTAAGTTGGGCTTTTTAAGCACGAGCATCGCATATACCAGATACAGAATAATGGACGATATCCCTGACAGCCTATGGCCGGACATAGTCAACCGCCTCCGGAGCAAGGCCTTTCTGGAGATCGAGAACACCTCCCAGGAAAGAGGCTTCGGCTGGGTCTGTTTCGATGAAATGTTGGACAGTGAATGGTCTACCGCCATGCCCCAAAAGGGGGAGTTTTTGGCCTTCGCGCTTCGACTTGATACCAGACGTGTTCCCACGGCAGTTTTGAACAAGCACTTCAAGCTCGCCCAGCACGAAAAACTCAAGCAGATCAAGGAGCAGGGTGGGCAGTTTTTGACCAAGACCCAGAAAAAAGAACTGCGGGATCAAGTACGGGCAAAATTGCTGGCGTATACTATGCCGGTGCCAGCAGTCTTCGATGTAGCATGGGACACCGGGGACAACCTGGTTTACCTGGCCTCTACTAGAGACAAGGTCCGGGAGCTTTTCACCGATCTCTTCCTGCAGACCTTTGAATTAAACTTGGAACCTTTGAATCCATATTTCTTGGGTCTACAGATGCTCTCCTCCGAGCGTGCTCAAAAGCTTGAGAGCCTGGAGCCCACTATATTTGGAGCGTAAGTTTCATATGGGACTTGAAGATAAGATAAAGGAAATATTCCTGAACAAAAACGAGCAAACAGAGAAAAGCCTCTCCAAGGACTTTGATCTAGTAGAGATGCCCTTGGAGGGCGTTATAGCCTACTGGCTTTCCCTGAAAAAAATCATGGCCGGGAAAAAGCCCAAAGATGCCCTGACCCGGGAAACCGAGAACACAAGCGAGCCTTTTATCCATCACCTCTTGGGCCTTTTGGATTCCGGCCTTGAAAAACAAGAAATACTAAAATACGGCCGTATAAAAAAGCAGACCATGCTCAAGGATTTACAGCGAAAATTGGATCTTATGGCCATCTCCCTCTTGGGCATGGCCACAAATGAAAACCCGCAAATGGTCTTGATCCGGATAATCTCCAAGTTCCCCATCTCCCCGATATACGAAAAAAAAGTCTTTGAGGCGGCGCAAAGCATAATCCACAAGGCTGAACAAAACGAAGCGGAGATGAACCGCTTTTTCAATATAGACCACCGATTGCGGCTGGAGAGACTGATCATAAACCTGATTGTCTACAACATGCTGGAAAGAAGAGCTGGCAGGCAGGCTTTAACCGAGTATATGGAATACCTGCGCTCCTTTTACTATGCGGAAGGTCTTTCCCTCTTGCTGGACGGTTTCGACTACGACTTCATCAAACACCGCCTCAATCTGCAAAAAAACGAAATAATCGAACTTACCGGAACAAAAATGAATCTATCCATAAATCTATGTGCCGCAGTACATGAGGGCCACAGCTACGCGGACATGCAAAAGATGGCCGCATCCTACAGCCTGCATTAATCCCGAGCATATTTTAAAGTAAACACTGCTTTCCATAAAACGGAATTGAGGCATCTGCAAAAAATCGAATGAAGGATTTAGACGCATAGCTTAAACCCTGTAACTCTTTGAGTTTACTTGAAACTTAACACTGCCTGCAAAAATTTATTTTTTGCAGGCGCATTTGAATTAATATACAGCACGAGTTCGATTACCATACAGGGGAAATTATGCATTTTTGCACAGTAGTAAACTGTATGCACGGCTGGGTTACCGGTGATAGACTCTATGAAAAATCATTTCCGGGCCGATCATGTGCAGATGGTAACCGAGCCAGGCCCGTGCCTCATCCTGGCCCATAACAACCCGGATGGGCTTTTAGATTCAATACCGGAGAGGACAGATATACCCTTAAACAACCATCGGTCCAATGCTTTGGCCCTAGTCGGGCTTCTTGACTGCGGCGGCAACCCGGTGGGCACGGAGAAGCAGGTTGAACAGCTGAAAAATGCGCTCTCCTTCCTGCACCAAAAATATCCCCGTCTAAAACTGGTTAGCCTGTGGGTGGACGAGGACTGGGAGGTACAGGAAATATCTGCCGCCAGGCCTGATTAAATAAAAAACGCACTTACCCTGGGCACTTAGGAATAGAAATCATGAAAAAAATCTGTGTGTACTGCGGCTCGAGTCCGGGCGAGCGTCCTGAATATATCGAAATGGCCCGAAAATTGGGTCGGGAAATGGCCCGACGGGAAATCGGTTTGGTTTACGGCGGGGCCAGTATCGGGGTTATGGGAGCCATTGCCGATGCGGTCCTGGACTCGGGGGGTGAGGTCACCGGGGTCATTCCCCGGGCCCTTATGGACAAAGAGATTTCCCATGCCGGACTGACCCGGCTCAAACTAGTGGAAACCATGCACGAGAGAAAAATGGCCATGGCCGGGGCCGCGGACGGATTCATCGCCCTTCCCGGCGGCCTGGGGACAATAGAGGAACTCTTCGAGATTCTGACCTGGTCCCAGCTGGAATTCCATAAAAAACCCTGCGCGCTTTTGGATATATGCGGTTATTATGAACATCTGCGCCGCTTTCTAAACCATGCCGAAAACGAAGGTTTTGTAAAAAACACCCACCGGGGAATGCTCATCACCGACAGTAATCCGGCCGGGATCCTGGACAAAATGGCCGCGTATACCCCGCCTACTTAGGCAAAGCCGAGATTCGGGCTCCTATCCTGTATGGACTTTTTGTGGACAATACGGCCCTTCGAAGGATCTGCTGGCCATCTCCATAATTTACTTTCCTATCCAACACCCTCCAAATCCAAAAGCCCCAAAACTTCAATCTCATGAAAGAGACTCCTTCTCTTGATCCGAGATCGGGGCATTTTCCTTATTGTACAAGTATGCCTTGCGTTTTTCCCGGATTAAATGCAATTCATCCCGGCCGGATTCCTGCGGTGAAAAGGGCTCCAGTTTGCGGGCCAGTTTATAAGGATGGGTCTCATAGAGCATTCCCTTCACCGCTTCAAAGGTCATTTTCTGCTTCATGATCTCTTCATTGCTGTCCGCAGATATGCACTCTGCCATGGGCGTAAGGATAAAATTGCTGAAGACGATCCCGTACAAAGTGGAGACCAGAGCAATGGGAATCTGACTCAAGATCAATTCACTGTCTCCAATTCCCATCAGCATCCCAATTAACCCAATCACGCTGCCGGCCACTCCAAAAGCCGGGGCCAAACTGGCCATACGCCGGAAAAGCCTTTCATCCTGGGCCCTTTCAAAAGAATAGACACTGACCTGATTGCTCATTATCTCCTGAATTTCCTGTAGTGTATAATTATCCGCGATAAAAGGCACTATTTTGCGCAAAAAAGGATATGTGGCCCGGGAATTCTCGATTTCCTCATAGCATGCCGGGCCTTCGCAGGCCGCCCGTACTGCGGTGTCAATCAGCTGATCCTTTATTTCTTTCCTGCTTATGCCTTCTCCGGCAAATATCCTGTGCACGGTTTTCAATGCCGAGCCCAGCCGGTACAATGGAAAACTGAGCAGGGTAGCCCCCAGGGTCCCGGAAAAAACCACAGTAAAGGCAATGAGGTTAAAATACGCTCCCGTATTCTTGGAAACGACAAATGAAGCCCCGAAAAAAAGAACACAGATCAAAATTGCAGCAAAGGTAATCTGTCGCATTTATTCTCCTTTAAGCCAATCCCAAAAACGAACAACAACCAGCCGAACCCGTTTATACTCCTCTCTCACTTGCTTCCTCCGAGGAAGGAAAGGAGGGAGCCATGATACGTATCTCCAATCTGTTATTTATCTGCTTGGAGTGATCACCATCTGCCGGGACCAAAGGCTCAGTATTCGCCACAGCCAAGATCTTAAAACGTTCAGCCCTGAATCCGTTTTCTATAAAATATTCGGCCACTTTTCCCGACCTTTCCGCTGACAGGCCCCACATGCTGCTGGTATCGGAGACACTTTCCATCTGGGGGGCCACATGCCCAACTATTTGCACCTCATTACTTATCATCTCCAGAACTGAGGATACTTTTTTCAAAAGAGGCTGCGCTTGAGGGACCAATTCACTTTTTCCTGGCCGAAAAAGCTTTTTGTTCTTCAAACGCATGGTAACATGACTGGCCTGAGTATACCCGATGCTTATACTCTCCCGGGAAAAGGAGGAAAAAACCTTTGAAACCCGGTGATAGATTGAACGTATCCGGGGATCGGAGATGGTTTTCCCGCCCGCCACCCTATAAGCTGTTTGCCCCTCTTCTCCAAAACTATTTTTTACCTCCCCTTCATATGCAATCTCGTGAAAAACATGCTTGATTTGCGGATGATTCAGGGTGTAAACGAAAAGTACGGAAAAAAGGACAAAAAGGACCATCATTAAATCCGACCAGGCGAACACCCAATTGGACTGGCCGTTATTTCCGCTCCACTCGGAAACACTCCAAAACTGCAGCCTTTCTCCTTTCTGCCCGTTACCCGACTCCAACAACGCGGAACCTGGAGAATGGCTGGAAAAATCGGCCTTTTTTTTCATAGAGACCACCGTTTCCATAATCTTTAACGGAAAAAATATCCCGCAAATTTATATACAGCAAAATCCGTTCCGCTGCACCAAACATGGATTTCTATTTTGGCAGTATTTTGCCGCCTCTTTCTGGGGGTTGAGTACGGATCTTGCCAAAAGCGGCAATTATCAACCTTTTTCGCACCAATGGGTTATTATCTTGCATACCCCGGACTACTCGTATATTTTCTTATTCTTTCGGGAGCCACCCTGCACACAAACTCTAAAGGAGAACTCTATATGAGCCAGCAAGATTCAGAAAAAATCATCTATTCAATGGTTGGAGTGAGCAAACGCTATAAAGGGCAGCCGGTTATCCGGGACATATCCTTGTCCTATTTTTATGGTGCAAAAATCGGAGTTATTGGTTTAAACGGATCCGGAAAAAGTACGCTTTTGCGCATCATGGCCGGCGTGGATCAAGATTTTGAGGGTGAGACCCATATAACACCTGGCTACAGTTTGGGCTATCTGGAGCAGGAACCTGGCCTGGACGAATCCAAGACAGTACAGGAAGTGGTTGCTGAGGGAGCACAGGAGACGTTTGACCTTTTGCAGGAATTCGAACGGATAAACGAAAAGTTCGCCGAACCCATGGACGACGAAGCCATGCAAAAACTCCTAGATCGTCAAGCCGAGGTGCAGAATCAGCTGGATGCCAAAAACGCCTGGGAGGTTGATACCCAGCTGAAGATGGCCATGGAGGCACTGCGCTGCCCTGCCGGGGACACTCCGGTTAACGTCCTTTCCGGAGGAGAACGCCGCAGAGTGGCCCTTTGCCGTTTGCTTATCCGCCAGCCGGACATACTGCTTTTGGATGAGCCTACCAATCATCTGGATGCGGAGACTCTGGTCTGGCTGGAGCACCATCTGCACGCCTATCCGGGTACAGTAATTGCGGTAACCCACGATCGCTATTTCCTGAATAATGTCGCTGGGTGGATTCTGGAGCTAGACCGCGGCCATGGGGTGCCCTGGAAGGGCAATTACGCCTCTTGGCTGGAACAGAAAAAGACCAGATTAGAGAAAGAAAAACGTGCGGAAAAACACTGGCGTAAAACCCTGGAACGCGAACTGGAGTGGATCGGCATGTCCACAGAACAAAGGCATGCCAAAAGCAAGTCCCGCATCGACAATTACGACAATCTGCTTACGCGGGAATCCGGCACCGGGGTGGAGGACCTGGAAATCCCCATACCACCGGGACCCCGCCTGGGAGATGTAGTAGTGGAGGCCGAAGGGGTAGGCAAAGGCTTTGAGGACAAAAAACTAATGGACAATCTTTCCTTTTTGATCCCCCCAGGAGCAATCGTGGGAATAATCGGACCCAACGGCACGGGCAAGACCACTCTTTTCCGCATGATCACAGGGCAGGACTCACCGGACGAAGGCACCCTCAGACTGGGGCCTAGTGTAAAAATGGCCTATGTGGAACAAAGCCGTGAACGCCTCAACCCGGAAGAAACCGTATGGGAAGCTGTGAGCGGCGGCCGGGAGAACATTGCTATCGGAAGCCGGGAAATACGTTCCCGCGCCTACGTGGCCCGTTTCAACATAACCGGATCAGAGCAGCAGAAAAAACTTCGGGAATTGTCTGGGGGAGTGCGCAACCGGGTGCACCTGGCCATGATGCTCAAGGAAGGGGCCAACCTGCTCCTTTTGGACGAACCAACCAACGATCTGGATGTAAATACCATGCGCGCCCTGGAAGACGCCCTACAGGATTTCGCCGGGAGCGCCATGGTCATAAGCCACGACCGCTGGTTTCTGGATCGTGTGACCACACACATACTGGCTTTCGAGGGAGAGGGAGAAGTGCTCTGGTTCGAGGGGAACTTCTCCGAGTACGAAGAAGATAAACGCAGGCGCCTAGGCCGGGATGCGGACCGCACCTCGCGCAGCAAGCACCGCAAGCTGGCCCGTTAGTCCACTGTCGGAGATCTTTTGGATATCTAGTCTCCATCCGGAAATGTGATATTTCTAAACCCGGAAATTTTTGAATTTCCGGATAAGAACTATCTATTACGGCAGGTCCTGCACTCTAAATCAAAATAGGAGTGCAGGACCAAAATTTTGGCATAAATTCGTCAAAAGACCTTTTGCATCCCCGATGTTGAAAAAAACATTAAACAGAAATGAACTATTCGGGGGAAGAATTTAATAAGAGCTAAAAGACTTATTCTGGCCAACTTCCGCAAAATTCAATCCGCATCCCCACCATTTCCATTTTCCGCGGTCCCGGGTTGGTCTGTATTCGATCCCTCCTGACTGTTGCCCTTTTTCTTTGGTGGCTCTCCCTGCAGGGACACATGGAACTTTTCCACTGCCGGGGCACGATACTCCCGCGCCTGATACAAGCACTGCGTGGGACAATTATCCACGCATATACCACAATAAACGCAGGCGAACGGATCCATATCCCATGTGCCCGCTTTCTTGTCCACGGTGATGCACTGTGAGGGGCATTTACGGCTGCAGGTCCCGCAGAAGATGCACTCTTCCAGGACTATTTCCAGGGCCCCCCGGGAATTTTCAAAAGGCTCGCGCACTTCTACCGGATACATGCGTGTGGCACTACGGCTAAAAAAATTGCGGACTATATTCGGAGTCATATGCAACATGGCGTACCTCTATCTTTCAGTACAACTGATACATGGGTCTATGGACAATACGGCCACCGGAGCGTTGGCCAAATCCACCCCCGGCAGCATATGCAGCAATGTGGGAATATTGGCAAACGTGGGCGTACGTATGCGCATCCTTTCCAGATACTTCTTGCCGGTAGCCCTTATATAATACATAAGCTCGCCCCGGGGTTGCTCGCTCCGGGTAACGACTTCCCCTTCCGGCCAGCCCTTGACCTTAACCCGGGTATCTCCTGGAGGAATACGGCTTATGGCCTGGCGGACGAGGTCAATGCTCTGCAGGGTCTCCCGGAAACGAACCTTGGCCCGGCTGTAACTGTCCCCGTCCGGTTCACTCACCGGCTCAAAATCCAATTCGGAATAGCCGGAATAACCGGTCTGGCGTACATCCTGAGCTACTCCGCTTCCGCGCAGCGTGGGACCGACAGCTCCGGTTTCATAGGCCTGTTCCCGGCTGAGTATGCCCACACCTTTTGTCCTTTTCTGCACTGAAAAATCATCCACAAAGACTCTTTGCAAATCCTTGAGAGCAGTCTCTACCTCGTCCAGGACCTCCAGAATCCAGGTGCACTGCTCAGGGGTAAGATCCCGACGCACACCCCCGACCACATTCACGGAAACAATAACCCGATTTCCGGAAGTGGCCTCCTGGACATCCATTATCTTTTCCCGCACCTTCCAGCACTGCATGAAAAGGCTTTCAAAACCAAAGGCATCCGCAAGTAGCCCCAGCCACAAAAGATGGCTGTGGGCCCGATGTAACTCGGACCAGATGACCCGCAGATAGTCGGCTCGTTCCGGGACCTGGACATCCATCATCTCCTCAATGGCCTGACAGTAGGTCAGGGCGTGGATACAGCTGCATATGCCGCATACCCGCTCCACAACCTGAATCAACTGATGGACATCCCTTTTCAGCACCAAAGTCTCCAGGCCGCGATGCACGAAGCCCAGTTTCGGGACCACATCTGTAACCACCTCGTCCGAGACCGTTATCTGCAGGTGAAGGGGTTCGGGCAGGACCGGATGCTGGGGACCGAACGGTATTATAGTCGGCGACATTATTCCTCTCCCTCTTCGTTGTTTTCTTCCCTTTTTATGCCCATGGAACAAAAAGGGGCCTTGTGCACCTCTTCTTCCAGAAAAAAGGACCCCTGAAAATCCAAAGCCAGATTCCGGAAGCGGACTCCGAAATGGTCCTGGATCTCGTTTTCCACCAAAAGGGCCGAACCGAAGACCCCGGATATACTTTCCGGGGATTCGTCCCAGGGCACGGTCACCGCAAAATTGACCATCTCCAGATCCTTGTCAAAATGATAAATGTATTCCAGGCCTCCTTCATCCTCAACAGCGGACATGGTCACCAGTCGGTAGCCCTTGTATTTCATCTCCCGGGTCCGATCCATAAGTTCTGAGGGATGTATACGTTCTATCATCTTTCTTCTCCGCCATTGAATTTTTCATATCTTTGCGCATAGGATTCACTAATGTCGTTCAACTCCTCGGTCACGGAGCCCAGTTCGCGTCCATCCTTCTTTGACAAGGATTCCAGGCCGCTAACCACCCCGTCAATAATTGCCTCGGGCTTGGGAGGACACCCGGGCACATAGACATCCACCGGAATAACCCGGTCCACTCCGCCGATGACGTTAAACGCATCCCGGAATATCCCTCCGCTGTTCCCACAGGAACCAATACAGACCACCACTTTGGGGTCGGGCATTTGGGCATGCAGGTTTTCCAGTACCGAACGGTTGCGGTAATTGACCGTCCCGGTAACCAAAAGGATATCCGCATGCTTGGGGTTACCCACATTAATTATTCCGAACCTTTCCACATCGTAAACCGGTGTGAGACAGGCCAGGATTTCAATATCGCACCCATTGCAGCTGCCACAATCAAAATGCAAAAGCCAAGGTGACTTTATCTTGGATTTACCGAAAAAGCGCCTGATAAAATTCATTTATATGCTCCACCTGTTTTGTTCGAGGACATTTAAAAATATTCCGCGTACAAAAGCGCTATATTCATAAAGGATAAACCAATCCCCACTCCCCAGACATAGGTCAACATCCAGCGCCAGGTGGCCCGGGTAACCAGATTGTCTATCACAATTTCCCCTATGTAGGTCAAAATAAGCAGGATAATCACCCCGATCGCACTGGTAGCCCAGAACAGAGCGCATATACTCAAAACCAAGACTATCTCGTACCAGTGCGCAATCTCGATTATTGCCAAATGCGGCCCGGAATATTCCGTAAGCACACCTTTTACTATTTCCTGATGCCCGTGGTGGGAGGTGGATATATCAAAGGGCGACTTGCGCAGCTTTATGGTCAGGGCAAAGCCCAAAACCAGATACATCAAGGGCAAGGTCAAGAGAATCGGCTCACTGTAGCCGATTATATCCGAGATCTTAAAGCTCCCGGTAACGAAATAGATGGTCACGAAGACCAAAACCAGAAGCGGCTCATAGGTCAGCATCTGCATCAGTTCCCGCTGGGCTCCGACCTGGCTGTAGGGTGAGGGAGTGGAAAGCGCTCCCATGACCATAAACACCCCGCCAATGGTCAAAACAAAAAAGATCATCAAAAGATCGGACTGAATAGCGAAAAGAAAAACGCACATTGCGGCCGAAACCAGATAGATGTGTGCGCAAAGTACCTGCCAGTAGTTGACAGCCATGCGCTTTTTACCCAATAGTTTGCAGACGTCGTAAAAAGGCTGCAAAACAGGCGGCCCGTATCTCCCCTGGAACCAGGCGGTGAGTCTACGGTCCACTCCGGCGATAAGTCCGCCCACAAAAGGCGCTGCAAGTATGCTGACTACACCCAGAAACAAATTTCCGGCAGAAAACATGCTCCCTCTCCGTTGTTTTATCCTTTAAGTAAATGGGGTGGGTACTGCTAAAAGACACCGGCCATGAGGATAATTATTATCCCGATAGCTACAATATTTATTCCGGTACTTATCCGTTCTTCTCCGATGTAATTGCGCAGATAGTAGTTCCCGGCCTGAAACCCGACAAAGCCTCCCAAGGGACCGTTAAACCCGAAATCTTCCCCCTGGCGGGCCTGGATGCCGGACATGTACGGTGCGGAATAGGCCCGTCTGCGTATGCTGGAGGCGGCCCGGATGGCGTAAATGAGGCCGGCCACCAGGATAAGAAATACGGGATATATGGCAAATGCCCCGATTTCGTTGAACAATCCGCCGCTCCCGGTCAGATATATCCCCTGGCTGTAATATAGGTCGACCACCGGAAGCACCAGACGGGTATATACGCCGGGGACCGTAAAGCTGAGCAATATGCTCAGTCCTACCAACACGGTCAGCGGAATGCTCACCAACCAGCTTTGCACTTCTGTTTTCCTCTTTTCCTCCTCAAAAGTGGAACTCAAAAGCAGCCCGGCCCATCTAGCCCAGTAAACAACTGTAAAAGCGCTGCCTAGGGCAAGCATAACCACTACCAAAGGCTGTTTGGAACAGGCCTCTATAGCCATCCACTTACTCAAAAGGACTCCAAAAGGAGGCAAAAACATGGTAAGCATACCCAGGACCGTTACAATGGTGGTCTTAGGCATTAGCGAAAACAGTCCACGCATATCCTCTATGTTCCGGCTGCCGATTTTTTGCTCTATCGTGCCCACGCACATAAAGAGCAGGCCTTTGGAAAGCGCGTGGAAGAGTATAAGCAAAATCCCCGCAGACATGGCCGCCGGGGTGTCAATGCCTGCACAGGCGATAACCATGCCCAGGTTGGCGACAGTGGAATAGGCCAGTATTTTTTTTCCATTGGTCTGGGACAGGGCCAAGGTAGAAGCGGCAATAAAGGTAAACGCCCCAAACAAGGCTACATAGGCCCCAAAAAGAGTATCCTGGAACACCGGCGCGATTCTAAGAATAAAATAGACACCGGCGTTGACCATTGTCGAGGAATGCAGCAAAGCGGATACCGGGGTAGGGGCAACCATGGCTCCGGTAAGCCAGTTCTGAAACGGTGCCTGGGCAGACTTGGTAAACCCGGCCAGGCAAAACAGGGCTATGGGGAGCAGCAGCACGCTGGTCTGCGGATTGTCCACAAGGACCATAAGCTCCAGAGGCAACCCCTCAATTCGAAGGATAAACAGGCCGAGAACCAGGGCCAGTCCGCCCAAAAGATTCATCCACAGCGCCTTTTCGCTGTTTGCCCGGGCTTCTTTGGTATCGTCATGCCCGATAAGGACAAAGGAGCAAAACGTGGTCATTTCCCAGAAAAAATAGAACCAAAGCAGATTATTGCTGAGCACCAGCCCGTTCATCATGCCCAGAAACAAAAGCATGTAGAAAAAAAATCTTCCCTGTCGGGAACGCTGGAGATGGAGATGTTCTTCATGCATCCGCATGTACTCCAGGGCGTACAGGCAAATAAGTGAACCGACGACGCTCACTATTAAAAGCATCATGAGTGAAAACTGGTCCGCAAACAAAGCATTGGCATGTCCCCCGTCCCCGCCGGGAATTATTTCTATTGCGGCCAGAAAGACTATCTGCAAAGCGGTAAGCAAAGAGATAAGCTTATTCTTGCGCTTGAATCCAATATACAGGATCAGAAAAAGAAGCAGAAAATCAAGGACAGCCACGAGCACATGCGGGTCCAGAAAAGGACCAAATCGTGGCTCAAAGCTCATCGGCCCTCCGATATAGGCCAGAACAGCCCCGCCGGTAAGCAAAATTGTGGAAATCAGGACAACGGCTTTCTGCACCAAACGGATATTGGGCAAAACCAGAACTGCGCCGACAATCGGAGCCAGGATGCACAGGCCCGTGACTAATGCGGGAGTAAACAAGGCTCTCACCCTCCTTTTTTACAAACTTTCCGGTCTTTTTTCAGCAACCATGAACCTAAGCATCTAAAGCGCGAATTCCATCAAAAAAAGGCCAGCGGATGGAAAAAGCAAGTGAGCGGTAAAGAGGAGCCGCTTCCGGGGATTTTACTCTTCCCAGCCCAAAAAACGGGCAATGATGGAATCGCTAACCAGAAATCCGTTTTTGGTAAGTCGCAAATATCCGTGCGATATTCGAATAAGATTGTTCTTGTGCAGGGCCTGAATCAGGGAACGATAACGAGTGCAGAAATTCTCTCCCGAGATCCGGCGATAATCCCGGAGATTGAGCCCACGTGTCGTGCGCAGGGACAACATGATCATCTCCTGCAAGTCCTTATCCCGGGAGATATATTCCCCTCCCGGGACCGATTTGAGATCCATGTGGGCATAATCCTTTACATTGGCCGGATTCTGGCGGCGGCAGCCTAAAACGGTAGAAACCGCGGAAGGTCCCAAACCCAGAAAATCTTCCTGTTCCCAGTAGGCCTGGTTGTGCCGGCAAGTGAAGCCCATGCGGGCGAAATTGGAAATCTCGTATTGCAAAAGCCCCGCTCCCTCCAGGTATTCCGAGCCGTAGATGTACATCCGTGCCTGCTCATCTTCGCTGGGAAGCTGAAGGTCCCCGTCTCGCACTCTTTCCGCAAGCGGAGTCCCGGGTTCAAGGGTCAAGGCATAGCAGGACACATGCCGCGGCTCGTACTTTATCAGGGTCTTCAAATCCTCCATCCAGCCCGCGGGTGTCTGTCCCGGGAGCCCCCAAATAAGATCGACTCCTATATTGTCCACACCGCAGTCCCGGGCCAATAGCAGCGAATCCAAACCTTGGCGGACGGAATGAATGCGGCCCAGCATCTCCAATTTCTCCGGACGGAGGCTCTGCAGTCCGACACTGAGCCGGTTGACTCCCATATCCCGAACTCCCCGGATATACTCCCGGTCTTGCAGGGATTCCGGGTTGCCCTCCAGAGTAAATTCCATATCTTCCGAAAAAGAAAACCCTTCTTGCAAAGCCTTGATTATTTTCTCCAGGTCAAAAAGGGAAAGTATGGAAGGGGTGCCGCCTCCGAAATAGACACTTTCCACCCGGGGACTATTCAAGCTCCGGCTCCAGAACTTTATTTCCCTCTCCAACCCCCGCAGGTATATCTCCTTGCTTTCCGGAATGAATTCTTGAGAGAAAAAGGCGCAATAAAAACACTTGCGGCGGCAAAAGGGGATATGCACATACAGACGCATGGCGGAGACTCAGGTCTCGGATTCCTCGGAAAAAAACAATCCCCCCACTTTCCGGGACGATTCAACCCTTCTGAATAAGCGCGTCCAGTTCCCGGGCATAACGCTCCTTCTCGCTGTAGATACAGCCGCAGTACTGCTGCCGGTAAATCCCCCACTCCTGGGACTTATCAATCCCTTCCTTCCATCCTTCCCGAAAATCGCGGTAATAGAAGGAGGTAGTGGAATCCCCGCAGATATCCCGCCCTAAAGAGGCTATTGTCTCATGTTTTTGGAACCTGGAATACAAAAGGGTGGATGAAAAATAGTCGAAGCCCCCCTTGCGGGCAATGGACCAGGTCCTCTCCAGCCGCATATGGTAACAGATACAACAACGGTTTTCCTCCCGAAAGACCACATTACGCAAGTACTTATGGGGATCGTACTCCTCGTCCTTGTAAATCGCCCGGCATTGCAGTCTCTGCATCACCTGGCGCATTCCCTCCCGGCGGCGAAGGTATTCCTGCAAAGGATGGACGTTCGGATTATAGAACAAACAAACCACCTCCAGTCCCTCCTCCCAAAGACGCTGGACAGGGTGGATAGCACAGGGACCGCAACACGCATGCAGAAGAATCCGTTTACCCATACACAGGCCTATCCCTTATCATTGGAGAGAATCTCTATACTCCGCATGAATTTTTGTTCCATATCCAGAATCTGGCCCCTCTTTTTGTTTAAAAGGTAAAGGGCCAATTCCGGATCAACGGTATATTGCAACTCCTGTGGCCCCCCTTTGCGCCGCAAGAGCCGGTAAATCTCCTTCAAGGCCTGCAGGGCCTGCCACTCCAGATTACGCACCCGACCCGTGCCGCTGCAACGTTCACACTTGCGCCAGGTTATGGACAGTGCCGAGGAACCCAATCTCTGCCGAACCAACTGCACAAGCCCAAACCTGGACATACGGTTCATATCCGTTCGGGCCTTGTCTGTCTTGAGTCCGGCCCGCATACTTTTCTCCACTTCCCGGACATGCTTTTTGTCCTTCATTTCGATAAAATCAATGACCACCTGGCCGCCCACGTCTCGCAGACGAAGTTGTTGGGGAATGACCTGAGCCGCCTCCAGATTAGTCCTGTAGGCCATTTCCTTGAAATCCTTTTCCGAACCTAGCTTGCCCGAATTTATATCTATGGCCATCAGGGCCTCGGTCTGATCAAAGACCAGTTCTCCCCCACTGGGCAATTCTACTTGTCGGCCGGAAACCTGAGAGATCTGTTTCTGCAGATTGAACCTTTCAAAAAGACTGCGTTCCGTGTCCTGATGCAGCTTGACCATGGACTTGCGCCTGGGGAAGATAAGAGAGACATACTGCTGGACCTGCTCGGACACCTCTTCGTCATCCACCCAAACCTCAGCCACATCGGAAGTCAGATAATCGCGTATGGCCCTAAAGGCCAAGTCCTTTTCCTCGTTGACCACGCAGGGGGCGTTCACGGACATCCCCTTTTTGCGCACCTCTTTCCACAACCTCTTTAAAAACTGCAAATCCCGGGAAAGACTGGTTTTACTCTGGCCTTCACTTACCGTGCGAACAATGACCCCCACACCCTCATCCAACTTGAACTCCTCGACAATACTCCGAAGCCTCTCCCTTTCCTGATCATCCTCAATCTTTCTGGACACTCCCCGCTGTTCCCTGCCCGGAGTCAACACCAAGTATCTCCCCGGCAAGGAGAGGTAAGTAGTCAAAAAAGCGCCTTTGGTCCCGTTGGGCTCCTTTACCACCTGGACCAAAACTTCCTGCCCGGGTTTGAGCACCCGCTGCAGGGGAGGATATCTCTGCCCCTTGGGCGGCTTGATATCCCGGCAATAGTACTCGGGATGGACCTCATCCACCTGCAGAAAGCCGTTTTTTTTGGCCCCGTAATTTATAAACGCCGCTTGCAGAGCGGGATCTATATTATGGATTTTCCCCCTGTATATATTGCCCTTTGTCTTGGTTTGGTGGAACATTTCCACGTAGTATTCCTGAAGCCAGCCGTCCTCGGCCAGCGCGACCTCAATCTGTTCACCGGGCAAAACGCTGATGAACATCTTCCTCTTCTTTTTCCTAGCCACCATAAATCAAACTCTACCTCACTGTAAAAAAAATTTCACTTGAATTCAGATCCCGGGTCTCCCGCAACATTCCGTTTTTCTGCAACCTCTCCACTGCTGCCCGCGTGCCCTGCAAATCTGTTCCCAATGCCGAAGAAATTTGGGAGATTGTCTGGGGTCTGCGCCGCAAGGAAGCCAAAATCGCTTCCGGCTCCACATCCAGGTTTTCTTCCCTTTTTGGTATCTCTCCCGCTGTTTCTCCCTTTGGGTGCCCGATGCCCAGGGCGGCGCGCCATTTATCCTCCACCCCCGCAATAGATCTAGGGGCCCTTATGTACGCCCCCGGCCTGCTCATCCGGGTCAAGTCTATCCTTTCCGGAGAAAATCGAGCACAGAATTCCTGCAGTCCCTGCAGATTTTCCCGCGAATCGTTGAAACCAGGAACCAATAGGATCTCCATAAAAATTTTACCGTTAAATTCCCCACGAAAGTCCAAAAGCCCTTGCAGGATTTCGGACAGCCGTAGCCCCTCGCAGGGGCGGTTCAAGCGCTTGAATTCCTCCTCCACTACAGTATCCAGGGAAGGAAGTACGGCATCGGCACGGGAGAGTTCTTCCCTGACCTGGGGATCGCTCATAAGAGAGGAATTGGTCAAAACAGCCACCTCCGTCCCCGGGCGCATCGCCTTCACTCCGCTTATAATCTTGCCCATGTCTATGTTCAGGCAAGGTTCGCCCATTCCCCCGAGGGTGATATACTCCGGGGATGAGTTGCTCATTTCGAACCAGGACCCGAGTTCGTTTAAGACCTTCTCGGACGGCACATATATATCCCTTTGCGCGGTATGCCTAAAAGTTTTACCCACCTCGCAATACAGACAATCAAAATCGCAGATCCTGTCCCCTAAAAGTTCCAGGCCCAGAGAAAGACCCAGACGGGAGGAACGAACCGGACCGAATATATATTCAAATTCCATAAATAGTCCTTTATCCGGGAATTTCGCACGGGGTTTGTCAATGGAGTTGCACAATCCAGTTCTTATCCGGAAATTCAAAAATTTCCGGATGTAGAAATATCACGTTTCCAATCCGGAATTGTTTTTTTTCCTGCTTAACAAGGAAATTGAGTAATTAGGAGCGAGCGTATCTTAATACGTGATCGAATAATTACGAAAATTAACAATGTTAAAATGGAAAAAGGCCATCTCCGGATGGAAACAATCTAGCGCTTTTTGTTTTGCAACAGTTCTCCCTGCGTGGCAAGAGCCAATTTGCAGGGAAAACGGCCAAAAACAGGGTTTGCAACCCCGACGCAAACAGTATATCAAAGCGACGCACTCCGGCAGAGACACCGGGACTAAATAGTTCTTATCCGGAAATTCAAAAATTTCCGGGCTTAGAAATATCACGTTTCCAATTCGGAAATGAATTTTTTCCTGTTTAACAAGGAAATTAAGTAATTGGGAGCGAGCGTATCTTAATACGTGATCGAATAATTACGAAAATTAACAAAGTTAAGATGGAAAAGGGCCATCTCCGGATGGAAACTAGATACAAACGAAAGCCCCCAAACCCGGTTTTTAAACGCATTCTGTAGATTTTTAGCTTGCCGGAAAAATCCATTCAATGTGTCGAGGATCCAAATATCCTTGGTTTCGACACCCTAGATGCAAATATGATCCACTTATAATGTCAAAAGCATATCTTTTTGATTAAACCTTTTACCGCGCTAAGGTCAAATACGCGATATCTATATCCGAAAAAAGGAGATCCCATGATTGAGGCCGGAGAATTACTGTTGCTGGTAAACTCCCAGGGTCAACGCTATTTCGTTCCCGCAGACCCGGGAAAAACACTGAATACACACGACGGGACCCTGCACATATCCGAGGCGATGCAGGCCGGGTTCGGGAGCAAGGCTTTCACCCACATGGGTAAGCCGTATCTGGTCCTAAGGCCAACTTTATACGATTGTATAAAATCCATAAAAAGACACACGCAGATAATGTACCCCAAAGACATCGGCTACATTGCAGTAAAACTGGGCATGGGTCCGGGGAGAAGAGTAATTGAAGCCGGTTCCGGATCCGGGGCCTTGACCACTGCCTTGGCCTGGTTAGCAGGGGAGAGAGGCAAGGTATACACTTATGAAAAGCGGGAGGATTTTTTCCATCTTTGCGCCAGGAATTTAAACCGGTGTGCCCTTGAAAACCGGGTAGAACAGAACCTACATGATATCTCGACCGGTTTTTTGCACCAGGAAGCGGATGCGCTTTTCCTGGATGTGCGCACTCCGGAAGATTGCCTAAAGCATATCCCCGAGGCGGTTATTCCCGGCGCGCCGGTAGGTTTTCTCCTTCCGACCACCAATCAGGTACAGACCCTGTTGCCGGGCCTGGAGTCCGGACCATTCGGAGAAGTGGAAGTTGTGGAGATACTGGTTCGCCATTATAAGCCCGTGGCCGATCGCCTGCGCCCGGACGACCGCATGGTGGCCCATACCGGCTTTTTAGTCTTCGCACGGTGCATGCCCGAACTAACTTGATTGCGGATATCCACCTCTTGATTTTTGTGTATATATAGTTAATAATGGCTGTTTATTAAATTAAATTCCAAGTATAGTTTCCAAGGGGGATACAATAAAATGACCCGAAAAGATCGCACGGAAGGCATTTTGAGCCGCAAAGAAGTTTTGGATGAAGGAGAGCGGCAGAAATACTACCAAATCCAGCTAAAGGAACTTTTGAATTATGCATACCGCTATTCGGAAGAGGTCAAAAAACGCTTTGACCGGGCCCAGTTTTCTGTAGATAAATTTGCCCAGCTTGCCGATTTAAAGCATATTCCCATCCTGAAAAAAAAGGAACTTATTTTCCTACAGTCCATGGGGCCGCGCCTTGGTGGGCTTTTGACTAAGGATATCGGGGAACTGCGCCGCATTTTTCTCTCTCCGGGACCAATATTTGATCCCGAAGACAAAAACGATAATTATTGGGGATGGACAGAGGCCTTTTACGCCACCGGGTTTAGGGCGGGAGACATCGCCCAAATCACATTCAACTACCATCTGACCCCGGCCGGGTTGATGTTTGAGGAACCGCTGCGTAATCTCGGTTGTGCGGCAGTGCCCGCCGGACCCGGGAATACCGGCACCCAGCTGGATATTATGCAGAAGCTGCGTGTAACCGGATATGTGGGGACCCCCAGCTATCTTATGCACCTGGCGCAGAAAGGAGAAGAAAAAGGACTCAATCTGCGCAAGGACCTTTTTATGGAGGTCGCTTTTGTCACTGGAGAGAAATTCCAGGAAAAAACACGCGCATCCCTGGAAAAGAAATTCGACCTTATCATGCGCCAGGGCTACGGGACAGCGGACGTGGGCTGCATCGGTTACGAGTGCTATCACCGAAACGGATTGCATATAGCCAATCGGGCCTATGTGGAGATATGCCACCCCGATACAGGGATCCCTCTAAAGGACGGGGAAGTAGGAGAGATCGTGGTCACCACTTTCAACAAGACTTACCCGCTTATCCGTTTGGCCACAGGAGATCTGTCCTATATTGATCCCTCCCCCTGCCCTTGCGGACGGACGTCCCCCCGGCTGGGCAAAATAGTGGGACGAGTGGACACCACCGCCCGGATAAAGGGAATGTTCGTCTACCCGCATCAGGTGGAGCAGGTCATGTCCGGTTTCGAGGAAATCAAGAGATGGCAGATCGTGGTCACTAATGAAGGCGGTATCGATGAAATGGTCCTGCATGTAGAAGCAAGCGATTTCAAACGCAGCGAAGAACTCTTGCATATCTTCCGGGAAAAGATAAAGATCCGGCCTACCCTGAAACTCTTGGAGCCGGGAGCATTGCCTCCGCAGATCAAGCCTATCGAGGACAAGCGCAAGTGGGACTAGCTCGAGTACTTCTTCTGGGTATACTTTTTTCTTTCGGATGCACCTCGCAAATAACCAATAATGCGCACACCCCCGGGGAAAATCCTTCCCCGGGGAGTTTTCTGGAATGCCCCTTAAACACCCTAAATGACAAGGAACTCGCCTCCCGTCTGGACGACTCCCGATTCATCCTTTTCGGTGAGGGACATACAAACCACTGCGACCACGGTATGCAGGGCAAGATAATTAGCCTGCTGGCGAAAGAGGGCATGCGTGTGGGCATTGGGCTGGAGATGGTTACTTCCGGCTTCCAGCCGGCTCTGGACCGTTTCAACAACGGGGAAATAAAGGCTTCGCAAATAAAGAAAAAACTCAACTGGGAAAAGAACTGGGGATACGACTATCGTTTTTATGCCCGTATATTTGAACTGGCCCAGAGATACAATATGCCGGTATACGGATTGAATCTTCCCAACTCGATTGTGCGCAAAATAACCCGGAAAGGGATAAAAGGGCTCTCGGCATCGGAAAAGGAACACCTCCCCGCCCGAATAATCGACCCGCCCCGGGAACAAAAAAGCATATTAGAGGGCTATTTTGCCGGTCACTCCGAAATGCTCCAGGGCAAAGGGGTTAACAAGGAGCGTTTTTTTCTGGCCCAGGCGGTATGGGAGAGCAAGATGGCTGAAGAAGCCCTGCAAGCACAAAACCGATCTGGCCTTCCTATGCTGGTGTTTTCCGGATCAGGTCACGTGGAAACAGGCTTGGGCATTGGCTACAGACTAAAAAAGATTTGTCCGGAGGCCAAAATTTCCCGGATATTGCCCAAAAGGAGTGCGGAATGCAAAAAGGGGGACAACCGCCTCTACTATTATTGCCCCTCGCGTCCTCCCGCTCCATTGGGGATGCACATGGCCCAAAATGAGGAAGGGATAATAGTCCGGAAAGTGGTTCCTGACTCCCAAGCGGAGAAAAAAGGTGTTCAGAGCGGGGCGATTATTGTCTCCGCCCAAGGGAAAAAAATCACTCGGCTCAAACAACTGCATACCGCGGCCATCGAAGCCAAGGGCCGCAACGAGGAACTTTGTCTAGACATGCTCGAAAAGAAAACCAAACGCGAAGTGTGCTTCGATATTGGCGGTAAAGAGAAATAACAATCTGATTTAGCAACATCTATGCCTGAACTCCCTGAAGTAGAAACCATCGCCCGTCGTCTCCACTCTAAACTGGCGGGAAAATCCTTTCGCAGTGTCCATGTATGCAATCCGGCAGTTTTGCGCTTTGACCCCGAGTTGTTAACTGCCCACCTAGTGCACAAAAAAATTCGCCGTGTTTGGCGCCGGGCCAAGCTGCTAATAATTGAGCTCGATCCCGACCAAAACCTCGTTTTTCACTTAAAAATGACCGGCCGCGTTATTTTGAGCGATGTAGAGGACAAGCAAGGAGAAAAGGCCCATATCTGCTTCGAGGTCGAGGACGGGACTCTGATGTACTTTCTGGATCAACGCAAATTCGGCTATTGTGCCCTCGTTTCCCATTCCGGGCTGGAGCAATGGGACTTTTACGCCAATCTGGGGCCGGAACCCTTGGAGATCAACCAGCAGGAATTTGTGGATCTCTTTTTGAATAGAAAAGCCAGAATCAAGGCCCTGCTCCTGGACCAAAAGACGATCGCCGGAATCGGAAATATTTATGCGGACGAATCATTGTTCGCCGCGGGGATACTCCCGAACGAACCAGCCTGTTCCATTGGGGAAAAAAGGCTTGCCCGGCTGTACACCGCCCTGTGCGATATATTGGCGAAGGCCATGCAAGCCGGGGGAAGTTCTTTCCGGGATTATGTGGACGCCTCCGGGAAAAGCGGGAGCTTCCAGGAACAATTCGCTGTATACGGACGCGGAAAACAGGCTTGTCCTTGTTGCACCACTCCTTTAGACACGGTAAAAGTAGCCGGAAGGACCTCCACCTATTGCCCCAATTGCCAAAAGGATGATAGGTAACAAATTATGGTGGATAAAAAGAAGGATTGCGCACTGGATCTACAGGAACTGACCCGGATGTTGCGCGAGATAGGCCTGGAAGATGATCCGGACTGGATCGCGGTCATCTTGTTTGTGCGTAATATTGTCGGCCGTTTATCCATTCTGGATGAGGAAAAAAAAGCCTCCCTGCAAAAAAATATATTAAATATATTAGAGGAAAATTCCCCTTCTACGGATCGGCTGTCCAAGGCACTACATACCATAGAGGAATACTTGTGCTCCGGATTCAGCATTCAGCTGGACAAGGTAAAACAGGAACTAGCCGAAGAACAACGATATTCGGACAATCTACTGGGGCAACTGAAAACCATAGTCTCCGACCTCAAAGGATCTGTGGACCGGCAAACCCAACGCATGGAGGATTTCGGGGAGAACACTATCGCAGAGATTGAGGCGGACAAAGACCCCCGGGAAATAGTCTCCTCCATTCGGAGTTCGGTCACCCACATGATCCAGGAAGCCCGCAAAGAAGCCCAGGTATGGGAGCAACGGGCCAAGACCCTGGAGCAGAGCGCCATGTTCGACCATCTGCTCACAGATATATTCAACAGAGGGGTGTTCGATAACTATCTGCAAAGGAGTGTCCAGTTGCACCTGAAGAAACAAAAGCCCCTGTCCCTTCTTATGATCGATGTGGATGACTTCAAGACCGTGAACGATAAATGGGGGCATCAGGTTGGCGACGATTTACTTAGGACCCTGTCCAAGATCATCAAGTCCCACGCGGATATGTACCTGGGGGCTCCCTGCAGGTACGGGGGAGAGGAGCTAACGGTAATCTTCGAAGACACCTCCGAAAGCGAAGCCGCACAAAGGGCAGAAGCAATCCGCAAAGACACCGAAAAATACAATTTCATTCCCCGGAGCCCTAGTGGACAGGTCTCTGACCCCATCCATTTCACCATAAGCGTGGGGGTAGCCTCTTTGGAAAAGCACGACTGGGAGGCCCACGATCTGATCGGAGCCGCGGACCAGGCAATGTATCAGGCCAAATCCCACGGCAAGAACCAAGTAGTAATCTATTCGGATGTGGCCTGCCCCCTGTCCCCGCGGGCCCAACAATAATCCCGGCCAGAAGATTCCCTGCCTTCCCGCAGTAAAGGCCGTACACGGGACTAGTCGCACCGCACTCCGGCACAGGCCTTTCCGGCTACATAACCCGTGGAAAAGGCAATATGCAGATTGAATCCGCCGGTATAGCCGTGAACATCCATCACTTCCCCTGCAAAATACAGCCCCGGCACCAAGCGTGACTCCAGAGTACGGGGATCAATCCGGGAAACGTCCACACCACCCGCGGTTACAATAGCCTCCTTGAAGGAACGGAATCCGAGGAAATCCAGACGCACGTCCTTGATTCTCCGGGCCAGATCCAGCAAATCCTTCTTGCTGGCCTGGGCGGCCTGTTTATCCCCATCCACGTCTCTGCCGCGCAGGACAACAGGTATTATGCTGCCGGGCATGAGTGCATCCATGGCGTTTTTTATCTTCTTGCGACCGCGCTCCGCGAAATCCCTGCCTATCCTGTCTGCCAGGCTTTCCACGCTCAGCCCCGGCTTCAAATCAATGCTCAAGGTATACTTTTCCCCGGGAGACATGTGCAGACTAGCAGAGAGGGGAAGTGGGCCGGAAAGACCGAAATGGGTAAACAATACCTCCCCAAGGGAATGAAAAACGCTTTTCCCGAGACTGTCCTCCACTTTAAATCCCACGTTGCGTAGGGACAAACCCTGCAGATCATCCAGTCCGGGGATATCCGCGCAAAGAGGGACCAACGCCGGACGCGGAGGCACTACTTCATGCCCGAGAGACCGGGCCAAAGAGTAGCCCTCGCCGGTAGAACCGGTGGCCGGATAACTCTTCCCGCCGGTAGCCAGCAGGAGGCGGGCAGTGTATATGAATCTGTCCCGTCCAATACGCACCCGGAAACACTCCTTTTCCCTTTCCACGCCGCGAACTCGGCGATGCAGCACTTCCGCGCCGGATTCTCGGGCATACGATCGCAGGCAATCCAAAATTTCCCGGGAGGAATCAGATACAGGGAAAACCCGCCCCCCTCTTTCCGTTTTGGTCTCCACTCCGCTTTTTTCCAAAAATTCAATGAAACGCCGAGAATCAAACCTATAAAATACATTGGTCAAGAATTTACCGTTACCCGGTATATTGGCCACCATCTCCCGGACAGACACGGCATTGGTTACATTACACCGCCCCTTTCCGGTTAAAAGCAGCTTTTTGCCGCTTTTGTCATTCTTTTCCAACAGCAAAACTTCCAACCCGGCCTCGGCAGCCGCACCTGCGGCCATGAGTCCGGCTGCACCTCCGCCCACCACCGCCAGATCGATCATTTCCTGGTGTCTTGGATAACCGCCCTGGCTATATTGGCATCATACAGTTCCAAGGGGTTATCCCCATGCTTGCTTTCATAAATTTCCACGGCCCTGTGGATCATATCCAGATCCAGCCACCCATGACGCTCCCAGACCTCCGGATAATCCGCATTCCAAAGCCGGAACTCAATATCCCCCTCATCGTTTTCCCGGACATACATCCTTTCCTTCTTATTCGCCGGGTTGGGGTAATAGAAGCATTCCTTCTCATTTTGCATTTCTTAATACCTCCAGTACTTGATTACCTTACGAACAGCAACACCCTCGAAAATTCTAGTATCGATTTGGCACTTGGATTACCCGTGCATGGCATTCACCCTGCTCCTTTTGACTATTTTCAGGGGCACTCAAAATATAATCTTGAGTGCTATAAAAGATGGGAAAAAGCACAAAAAATCTATCTCCTACGCCAAAGCCCAATTTCTTCCCGGGACTGCTTATCCTGGTCAGCCTCCCATAAAATCTACACTCCAACGCAACAGATTTAGCCCCAGTAAAATCCCCCCTTCAGTCCTGGTGACCCCCCATCCCCTGCGCATGAAAAACAGAACCAGAAAAACCATGATCACTAATGTAGCCATACTGGGTATCGCCGAAGGAGAAACATCCAAAGGACGCAACAGACAAGTTAGGCCTAGCACCCCGGCAAAATTGAAAAAGTCGCTCCCCACCAGGTTGCCCACCAGCATATCGTTGCGCCCCTTCAAGGAGGCCCGAAGGCAGGTTATCAGCTCCGGAAGGGAGGTCCCCGTAGCCACAATGGTCACTCCAATTACCCAATCGCTCACACCGGCCATGCGGGCCAATGCAGAGGCCCCCTCCACCATCCAGTGCCCTCCGGCGGCAACAAAGACAAAGCCCGTTATCAACCGCGGCCAATCATACCACGCGGCCTCCCGTTTCCCGGGAAGCTCGCCCTGTTCCGGCATTTTGCCCACGCGGGTAATCATGACCCAATTATAAACCACTAGAAAACCCAAAAGGACCACCCCGGATATCCAGCCCATCTCCAGATCCCAGGCCAAGACCAAAACCAGTATGGTTGTCCCCCAAAGGAGCAGTCCGTCCCGATAAACCAGTGATCGGCTGGTAGACACCGGTTTTATCAGGGCCATAAGCCCTAGAATAAGACCCAAATTAAAAATGTTCGAGCCCACAATATTGGAGAGGGAAATGTCTCCAAGCCCCTTGAAGGCTGCTGTTGCTGTGACCAAAAATTCTGGCAGGGACGTGCCCAGGGCCACGATGGTCAGCCCAATAACCAACTCGGAGAGATTTAGACGTCTGGCAATGGCCGAAGCGCTTTCCACGACCCAGTCCGCGCCGAACCACAAAAGTAAGGCGCTTATTAACACCAGAAAAATACTAAACAGCATGGACATCCTCTATACGCCCCGCGAACCTGTGTTTCCTTTCCGCATCCCACTGCGGCTCCGCCCATTGCACTGCCCCGGTGTCTCCGGGCCATACAGGCAAGCAATCCACCTCATCCCCCCTGCGGATTTCAACTTCCACGGCCCGCAGGGATTTTCTGGCTTTGGGCGCGAAAGAGGACATGAATGCCGCCGCACTCTGGACCACTTCCATGGGCCACTTCCCGGACATGGGTCTGCCCACCGCCAGGGGCCCGGGAAACTGTTTCAGGGTAAACAGATAATCCTCCTCTGTGCTGCATTCAAACAGCTGTTCATTGTCCTCTTTGTTCCTTCCAATGCTCAACCAGTAGTTCCCGCTCCAGTATTGGCGGCCCCGGTTCGCCAAATAGAAATCCCGTACCTCGGGAGTACGAATGCCCTTATTCCCCAAAAGGGGCAGGTATCTCTGGGCGGAATGCTCCTGAGTCAAAAGGCATCCTCCCCCCGGAGTTGGTATCTCCTCGATTCCGAACTTTCCTGCCAGGGCCAATTGGTCCTTGCGTCCCCGTCCGGAAATGGAGAAGAGTTTTTCCCGATCTACCCACCCCTGTTTTTCAGCGTGAGTGGGAGGGAGTAATCCAGCGCTCAAGGGGCGCAACAATATCTCCCGTACATCGGCCCTGCTGCGGATCAAAAATAAAGGGTTCTTTCTCTGGGACATGGGCCGCTGTCCCAAAACCTCCCCGGAAATCACCAAACAGGCGTCCAGTTCATACATATATTTCCGGGCCTGCTGAAGCATGAAAATCTTGCAATCTATACACGGATTCAAGAACTTCCCCAGACCATGGGCCGGCCCCTGCAGAAACATCTGTATATATTCCGGTGAGACATCCACTGTGCGAATAGGCAGCCCATAGGTCTCCTCCCAATCCCGGACGAGTTCGGGATGCCCGAAAAAGGGGGAAACAAAATGCAGGCCAATGACCTCCCAGCCCTGTTCCTGCATGATCTTGGCCGCCAGAATACTGTCCAGCCCCCCGGAAAAAAGTGAAACCGCTCTGTATTTGCTCATAACGCTTCGTATCTGCCAGAATTAAACCCATCCGGCAAGGTGACAATACAGGAGGACAACAAACACATAACACGGACCTGAAGCCCTTTTATTTCCCGGCAACCGTTGCCTTGACCAACATTTCCTGTCGCCTGGACGTTTGCCAGAGGGGTTTTAGCCGTAAAAAATTAGGTTTAGCTAAACAATAACACCCTAAGCACTATCCGAGTATGTCTCGGAAGAGAATCCCTGAACAATACATACACAGCAGTCTCCGCAAAGGATTTACATCTTCTCTCTTTACCTGCCGATTGCCTTGCTGCAAAGAGAAAAAGGCTGAAGTTAAATACGCAGAGCAAACCTTGTAAAAGGTTGAATTTACATAATACTTTCAGCTTAAAATTCAACACTGCCTGCAATATCATATTTTTTGCAGCCGCATCCAAACAGGCGAGCTTTAAATGCGCTGACGTGCATTAGCAGCCGTTCGCAAAAAATACTATGGAAAACACTTGCACTTATGTGGATCTTTCCGGAAAATTTGTTAGATGTACCTAAAAATTCTTGACAGCAATTCCAATGTCTGATTTCAAGAGCACTTGGCGAAAACACTCCAGGTTCTGGGCATTGGCTGTGGCTTTCTTCGCCAGACCCTTTTGGGATGCTTTAAACGACAGGTCTGGCATTAAAATTTGTGTCTTTAGTGCCGAAAAATTTCAGGCGGAGGGAATACTAAGAATCCATTCCCTTCGTTGGGACCAACACATCATTAGAATCCTGCCAGCAGGCCAGGCTCGGAATATTAAATGGTTTGCCGCCCACATAGATTTTAAGGAGGGAGAACTTTAAAATGGGAAAAGAAATCGGTTTACGCCAGATGAAGGTTAACCAAAAGGCGAAAATCACCCGCGTACAGGCCCAGGGCGAACTGGGGAGGCGGATCCGAGACATGGGACTCGTGCCGGGAACGGAAATCCGCATTATGGGTCGGGCACCACTGCGCGACCCGGTGGCCTTGAGGGTCATGGACTTCACTTTGAGCCTGCGCAACAATGAAGCCGACTATATAGAAGTCGAGGTGGAGCCATGAGCGCTTTGCAGATAGATGTAGCTCTGGCAGGCAATCCCAATTCCGGCAAGACCACCTTGTTCAACGCCCTGACCGGTTCCCGGCAACACGTGGGCAACTATCCGGGCATAACCGTAGAGCAAAAAGAGGGTTACTCCCATGCCAATGGGGAGACCCTGCACTTCGTGGATCTCCCAGGCACCTATTCACTGACTGCCTATTCCCAGGAAGAATTAGTGGCCCGGAACATCCTGGCCGGGCACACTCCGCACATGGTGGTTGATGTGGTAAACGCCGGAGCCTTGGAGCGTAACCTGTATCTGGCCGTACAGATCATGGAGCTGGGACTGCCTCTGATACTGGCTTTGAACATGATGGACGAGATTCGCAGCAGGGGGCTGACCATAAACACCGAGCTTTTGTCCCGTCGCCTGGGGGCGCCCGTTGTGGAAACAGTGGCCAGGCAAGGTCTGGGGCAGAGTCTTTTAAAGCAAAAGATCCTTTCCGTAGCCCACCGCAACCGGGAGGAAAGCCAACCCCTGAATATATCCTATGGGCCGGACCTGGACCCGGTTCTGCAGAAAATGGTCCAGAAAATTGAGGATAACAGTTTTTTGACTTCCACCTATCCTCCGCGGTGGATCGCCCTCAAATACTTGGAGGGAGACGAAGAGGTCCGGGCCAACGGATTATCCGAGGACCGCGAACTGGCGAGGGAACTAGAGGAAATAGCCGCAGATATTGCCGATCACTGCCAAAAAACCTTGAACACCTACCCGGAAGCGATAATCGCCGACTACCGCTACGGCTACATCTCTTCCCTGCTAAAGGACGTTATATCCAGAGACACCCACCAGGAAAGACTCCGTTTCTCGGACAGGATGGACAAGGTACTCACCCACAGGTTCCTGGGACCGATTATCATGGTCCTGGTCCTCTACGGGGTATATGAGGCCACCTTCTGGTTGGGGGAAGCGCCCATGGCCTGGCTGGGAGCCTTTTTTGACTGGCTAAAGCTCAATCTCGCGGGGATAATGCCGGATGGCCTTTTGCAGTCTCTGGTTATATCCGGGATAATCGACGGAGTAGGCGGAGTCCTTGGATTTGTTCCCCTGATCGCGGTCATGTTCTTGTGCGTCTCCTTTCTGGAAGATAGCGGATACATGGCCCGGGTGGCGTATATGCTGGACCGTATCTTCCGCATATTCGGTCTGCACGGATGCTCGGTAATGCCCTTCATAATCTCCGGAGGCATTGCAGGCGGCTGTGCGGTCCCCGGGGTCATGTCCACCCGTACCCTGCGCAGCCGCAAGGAAAAGTTAGCCACGATGCTTACCGCCCCGTTCATGACCTGCGGGGCCAAGCTTCCCGTATTCCTGCTCCTGGCCGGGGTCTTCTTTGCTGAACATCAGGCCATGGTCTTGTTTTTGATCAGTCTGGCAGGCTGGTTTTTCGCCCTGTTGATTTCCCGGATTCTACGCTGGACGGTCATTAAAGGCCCCTCCACCCCTTTCGTGATGGAATTACCTCCGTATCGCCTGCCTACAAGCAGAGGGATTCTCATCCATACCTGGGAAAGGGCATGGGAATACATCAAAAAGGCGGGAACTGTTATACTGGGCATATCCGTGCTCCTCTGGGCGGCAATGACTTTTCCGCAGCTACCGGATAAAAAAGTGCACAGTTTTGAGAACAAAATTTCCCGGGTGGAACAAAAAGCGGAACAGGGGGTTCTTCCCCAGCAAGAGGCCAAGGAAAAAATCCGGAGCATCCGCAAGGAGCTGGGCCAAAATAAACTTCGCCATTCCGTGGCCGGAAGGATGGGCAGCTGGCTGGAGCCTGTCACTTCACTGGCCGGATTCGACTGGAAAATGAACATATCTCTTATCGGCGGGTTTGCGGCCAAGGAGGTTATCATCTCCACCCTGGGTACGGCCTATTCCCTAGGGCAAATCCCCGCGGAAGGGCAGCCTTCTCTGGCCCGGAAAATTGCCGCTGATCCGGGGTGGAACACTGCAAAGGCTGTAAGCAGCATCCTTTTTATACTGCTTTACGCACCCTGTTTCGTAACTGTTGTAACCATAGCCAAAGAATCGGGGTCCTGGAAGTGGGCTGGCTTTGGATTGATCTTCAACACTTTAGTGGCTTATATTTTGGCCGTTTCCGTCTATCAGAGCCTGCTTTTGTTCTAGGTTTTACCCGGGAGCTTAAGTTCCCGGGCAAAACCTGTTCCAATCCTAGCCCCGTGGGCTTCTTTAACTGCGAAGCGGGAGCTACGGGGATATATATGACACCCCCCCCATGTACGGCTGCAAAGCCTCCGGAATAGCTATACTCCCGTCCTTTTGCTGGTAATTTTCCAAAATGGCCACCAGGGTCCTCCCCACGGCCAGTCCGGATCCGTTCAACACATGCACGAATCTTTTCTTCCCTCCGCCGGAAGGCGCAAAGCGAATATTCCCCCGTCTGGCCTGGAAATCCTCGCAATTGGAGCAGGAGGATATTTCCCGGAATTTTTCCTGGCCGGGCAGCCAAACCTCGATATCGTAAGTCTTGGCTGCGGAAAACCCGATATCCCCGCCGCACAGGGAGACCACCCTGTAGGGCAGCCCTAGTTTCTGAAGGATTACTTCGGCATGCCCGGTCATTGTTTCCAGTTCGGTGTAGGAATCCTCGGGCCGGGTAAAACGGACTATTTCCACCTTGTTAAATTGATGCTGCCTGATCATGCCCCGGGTGTCCTTGCCATAGGAACCGGCTTCGGATCGAAAGCAGGGGGTGCAAGCGACGTATTTGATGGGCAATTCCTCCCCTTTTATTGTCTCCTCGCGGTGGATATTTATAACCGGCACCTCTGCAGTAGGAATCAGAAAATAATCCCAGCCTTCCAGTTTGAATAAATCCTCCTCGAATTTGGGCAACTGCCCAGTAGCCACCAGACTGTCCCCATTGGCTATATACGGCGGGAGGACTTCTGTATATCCATGTTCCAGAGTCTGCACATCAAGCATGAAACTGATCAAGGCCCTCTCAAGTCTAGAGGCCCAGCCACGATAAAGTACAAATCGGCTGCCCGTGATCTTAGCCGCCCTCTCAAAATCTAGCCCCCTCAGACTAGGGCCGATTTCCCAGTGTGCTCCAGGCTCAAAAGAAAAACGCGGTTTTTGGCCCCAGCGTCTTTCCTCCCGGTTATCCTCCTCATCCTTACCCTCCGGCACGCTTTCGTGGGGGATATTGGGAATAGCCAGGACCCACTCCCGAACGTCCTGCTCCACTTCTTTGAGTTCTTTGTCCAGTTCCTTTATACGGGAGGACAAATCCCCCAGGTCTGCAATCAAGTCCTCTACTAGCTCATTATTCCGCTTACGCCGGGCCACTTCTTCAGAAGCCTTGTTCCGCCTGCTCTTCAGTTCCTCTACCTCCTGAACCAACGCCCGACGCTTCTGATCCAAGCGTTTGTATTCATCCATATCCAAATCAAAATGCCGCTTGGCCAAAGCGGCCTCAACCGTGGTAATATTATTGCGAATAAACTTGATATCCAGCATTTTTATTTCTCTCCTTGCCGTACGGGTTCAAGCGCAGCACAATGCGTGCCCAAATCTTTTTCCTTTGTCAAAAGGGTTCTTTGCAACAACAGACAAAAATAAAATTTTTTTTCCTTCCTCCCTCTTGACTACCGTTCATTGCGACTTATCAATTATACGTCTTGGGCAAAACCGTAAAAGGAACAGATAGCTTCTTTTGATAGCACTCCCCCTTGACGAGTGCTAAACAGTGCTTACAATTAGCAAATCGAAAAAACAATTTATGGAGGTAGCATTATGAATCTGAGTCCTTTGCACGATCGTGTATTGGTCAAACGCCTGGAAGAGGAAGAAGTAACCAAGGGCGGAATTATAATCCCGGATACGGCCAAGGAAAAGCCGATCAAAGGGGAAATTATTGCCGCCGGTCCCGGGAAAACCACTGATGAGGGTAAAACCATACCCATGAGTGTTAAGGAAGGGGACAATATCCTGTTCAACAAATACGCCGGAACGGAAATCAAGATTGACGGCGTGGAACACTTGGTAATGCGGGAAGACGACATCCTGGCCAAAATCAATTAATCCCTATTCTGCTAAAAACTGAAGAAAGCAACCTATTCTCAAGGAGGTCGAATAATGTCTGCTAAAGAAATCAAATTTGATGTAAAAGCCCGCGAAAAGCTGCAGCTGGGCGTGGACCAACTGGCGGAAGCGGTAAAAGTAACGCTGGGCCCGCGCGGTCGTAACGTAGTTATAGAAAAATCCTTTGGCTCCCCGACCATCACCAAGGACGGAGTAACCGTGGCCAAAGAGATCGAGCTTGAGGACAAGTTCGAAAACATGGGTGCGCAGATGGTCAACGAAGTGGCCAGCAAGACAAGTGATATCGCTGGTGACGGGACAACCACAGCCACTGTTTTGGCCCAGTCCATTTTCAAGGAGGGACTCAAGCTGGTAACCGCCGGGCGCAATCCCATGTCCATCAAACGGGGAATCGACAAGGCAGTGGAAGCCATTGTCTCCGAACTTGAACAAGTGACCACCCCCACCCGCGATCAGAAGGAAATCGCACAGGTAGGAACCATCTCCGCGAATAGCGATGCCACTGTGGGCAACATCATTGCCGAAGCCATGAACAAGGTGGGCAAGGAAGGCGTTATCACCGTGGAAGAGGCCAAGGGCCTGGAGACAAACCTGGACGTGGTCGAGGGCATGCAATTTGATCGCGGCTATCAATCCCCGTACTTCGTAACGGATAATGAAAAAATGGTTTGCGAGCTGGAGGATCCTCAGATCCTTATCTGCGATAAAAAGATCTCCAACATGAAGGAACTGCTCCCCATCTTGGAGCAGGTGGCCAAAATGAACAAGCCCCTGCTTATTATCGCCGAGGATCTGGAAGGCGAAGCCCTGGCCACGCTGGTAGTGAACAAGCTGCGCGGCACCTTGAATGTATCCGCGGTAAAGGCCCCTGGATTCGGCGAGAGGCGTAAGGCCATGCTGCAGGACATCGCCACCCTCACCGGCGGACAGGTAGTCTCCGAGGATGTAGGCATAAACCTGGAAAACATTACCGTAAATGAACTCGGAACCGCCAAGCGGATCAACATAGACAAGGAAAACACCACCATTGTCAGCGGTGGCGGCAATTCCGAGGACATCAAGGCCCGCGTAAAACAACTGCGGACCGAGATCGATGAAACCACCTCCGACTACGATCGGGAAAAGCTGCAGGAGCGCTTGGCCAAGCTCGTGGGCGGTGTGGCCGTCATCAATGTAGGTGCGGCAACAGAGACCGAAATGAAGGAAAAGAAGGCCCGTGTTGAAGACGCCCTGAATGCTACCCGCGCGGCTGTGGAAGAAGGCATTGTCGCTGGCGGCGGCGTAACCTTTATCCATTCCCTGAAAGCCCTGGACAAGGTCAAGGCAGCTGATGACGATGAAACCTCCGGAGTCGGAGTGGTTCGTGCGGCAATCCAGGATCCGCTGCGCCAGATTTGCCAGAATGCCGGTTACGAGGGTTCTCTCATCATTGAAAAGATCAAGGAAACCAGCAAGAAAAACGAGGGCTTCAACGCCTCTACCGGCGAATACGAAGACCTGGTCAAATCCGGAGTGATCGACCCCAAGAAGGTAAGCCGGATTGCTTTGCAGAATGCGGCTTCCGTATCCTCCCTGCTTCTGACCACGGAAGCGGCTATTGCCGAGAAACCGGACGACAACGACAAAGGCGGCGGCGGTGCCCCCGGCATGGGTGGCATGGGCGGAATGGGCGGAATGTACTAAGCCCTTTCCCTCGCCGACCATAAAGGCACCATATATACAAAGCCGGGTCTCCAAAGAGGCCCGGCTTTTTTTGTATTTGGGATAATAACGCTGTGTCCCCGGCATACACAACGGGCAATTTTGACCACGAAGAGCTCGAAGAGCACGAAGGATGGAGTTTGATGGACCGTTGGTTCGGGTCATTGCTGAACGCGGGTCGGCTCGAATCCACGAACTGGAGCTAAACGAGATGGAAAGTTTCCTTCTTTGATCCCCATCGTGCTCTTCCTGCCCTTCGTGGTCAGAACATAGGGATGCGAGCCAGCCGATGAACGGGGGCGATACTCGCGGGTAAGGGCTCGTACTTACTCCCGCCATGCCGTTATTCCTGCCGAACCCCACTTCGGTGAGCAGGATTATGGCCGAGGTTAACCTTTTTCAAAATACAAAACTTCCCCTCACTGCACTTTGCCATCATGGGTCCGGGTTGCGAAGCTGCGTATTGTCAGCTATAATTAGATTGTTCTTATCCGGAAATTCAAAAATTTTCGGATTTAGAAATATCGGGTTTCCAATTCGGAAATGAGATTTTTTTCTGTTTAACAAGGAAATTGACACAGTTAAACTGAAAAAGGGCCATTCCCGGATGGAAACTAGATAAAATCAAAATAAAGACGAGGCAAACCATATGACCACTACAGTGGAAAAAGTGCTCAACGATGCTCTTGCCCTACCTCCAGTTAAAAGAGCTGAATTGATTCAGCGCCTCTTCCGGAGTTTCGATGACTCCGAGGGCGGCCACATCGATACTGCCTGGGCGAAAGAGATTGAATCCAGGATCGAAGCATACGACAAAGGATTGCTCACGGCTTCCCCGGCAGAAAACGTCCTGGCCAGAATCAATCAGAGATGAAAATACTCGTCCTCTCATGTGCGGAAGACGAATTCGCTGAAGCCGTTGACTACTACAATGAACAGCGCCCAGGCCTAGGCTTTGAGTTCGCAGCGGAAGTACAACAGACATTCGAGCGAATCAGACACTATCCGCAAGCTTGGCCGGTGTTTTCATGCCAAGCCCGTAGATCCCTTACTGACCGGTTTCCCTTCGGTGTGCTATACTAAGTTCGCAGCGATTGCATCTTGGTAGGAGCAATAATGCACCTCAAACGCGACCCGACGCGCTGGCAGCAGCGAGCAGTTGAAGCCTTCGGCGAACCAAAGGATTGAGCCGAACTAAAAAGGCAATATATACAAAGCCGGGTCTCGAAAGAGGCCCGGCTTTTTTTGTATTCGGAATAATAAGGCTGTGCCCCCCGGCATACACCACGGGCAATTTTCACCACGAAGAGCTCGAAGAGAATGAAAAAAATAATCCCCGTTTTCCTTCTATGCATATTTGTTTTCGGGTGTGATTATACTGTTCCGGTGATCAAAAGTCCGGGACTCAAGATCGACCGCGATATTATCGGCCTATGGACAAGGCCCGGGGGGAACGGGGATACGGAACGCCTTGCGGTACTCCAGTTAAGTGAGCGGGAGTACCTGATTTCTTTTACCGGCCAAGGAGGAGAATCCCTATATGCCCGGGGATGGACATTCAGGCTGGAGAATTTGAAACTCGTGCAGATCGAATGGCTGGGCACATCCGAGGGCGAGCCGCCGGAAACCGACCGGGTGTTCCAATACTGCTCCTGGAGCCTGGAAGAGGACACCCTTGAAGTGCGGCTGATCAACCCGGAGGCTGTGGACAAAAGCATTAAATCCCGGGAAGCCTTGAAGGCGGCGATAAAAAACGCCCAGGACAGCCCGGACCTGTTCAAAAAGCCGATGCTGTTTGAGAAAAAGACACCATGAATAATTTAAAACTGCTGGTAGACTTGCATAAGGACGGCCATCACCAAGGACCGGGCGGTGATGCGGAGACCGAATTAGCCCTCGACATAGCCATGCCCGACCGCACCGCCCCGCTTAAGATCGCCGACATCGGATGCGGTACCGGCGCATCCACCCTCGTGCTTGCCCGGCTTTTGAATGCCCGAATCACAGCTGTGGACTTCATTCAGGACTTCTTGACCATTTTGAATGAACGGGCAGAAAACGCCGGGGTTGCGGACCGGATAAAAACGCTTGCATGCCCCATGGACGATCCGCCTTTTTCCGACGAAGAGTTGGATGTCATATGGTCCGAGGGGGCAATCTACAATATTGGCTTTAAAAATGGCGCGGCTGAATAGCGGCGCTTTCTGAAACCGGGGGGCCTTCTGGTCGCCTCCGAGATTACCTGGCTTACAAACTCTCGCCCGGCAGCACTCCAGGAGCACTGGGACAGCGAATATCCGGAGATCGACCTGGCTTCGAGCAAAATGCGCGTTCTGGAGGAGCTGGGCTATTCGCCCCTTGGGTACTTCGTTTTGCCGCAACACTGCTGGCTGGATAAATACTGCCGGATGCAGAAGAGATTCGGTGATTTTTTGAACCAAAACAAAAACAGCCGGGAAGCATACGAAATCGTGGCCGCAGAGAGACGGGAAATCGACCTCTACGAGACATACAAAGCCCACTTCGGCTATGGAATGTATATCGCCAGGAAAATCACATAACACAGCGGCCGGCAGATGCAGAGGAATTTACGGAAATATTTACAAGGCAATATCTTGTTCCCGGCTGTGCCGGGAATCAACTTCAGTCAGGGGGAACTATGAGCCCGATGGCGGAAAAGGTCATTACGATCGCGGTCATTGGCTACGTCATGTGGATGGTCGTTGCCGGTCGCACCCTCGTTTGGAGCAATCGCGACCACCCCAATGTCTTTCTCCTCAACACCCGCTGGGTCTTTCGGGACGAGGAGCCCGTACTCTACTGGGGCAGCGTGGTTATGCATATCGCTCTCGTGGCCGCGATGGCCTATATCGCATTCCTCCAATAGAATACGACGCCGCTATTTGCGACGCTGATACTGGATCGGACCTAATAAACATATTGGATGGTATAAACGACCTTTGCCGAGCCCAAAATCTGCCTTAGGCCCCTTTTCAACGCTAAAAAAACCGTTGTAAGCAAATACGCCCAGAGCCATCAGATACTTTTTGCCTGACCATGTGTGGCCTACCCCGGTAAAAGGGGAAAATGCCGTGTACCCCACAGGAGCCTATTGCCGCTTGAAGCGCTGATTTTCAGGGTAAAAAAGAGGCCCTAAAGGCAAAGAGCAGGCTTTCGTGGGACATATTTAATGACATTTGAATGGATTGTGCAGGTCTGACCCCGAACGGAACTGTAAAGAACTGACCATTTGGGTCGCGACGGCGGGGCATAGAAAAGATATTTATCGTTAAGGCGGCCTCTTCCCTGACATATAGGGCCCGAGTAACGGGCCGATCTGGATCGTCAGCGGGAAAACTGTCCCGGTTGACGCGATTACTATGTGTATATATATTGTACATCATACACATTTGTGGAGGTTGAAGCAATGCGCACCAATATTGAGATTGACGACAAGCTGATGAGTGACGCTCTTAAAGTCACGGGCCTTAAAACCAAGAAAGAGGCAGTAGAGCAAGGACTTAACGCCTTGATTAAACTAAAAAAACAAGAGGAAATCAAGCACTTCAGGGGTAAACTGGAATGGTCCGGTGACCTGGACGACATGAGGCGTACTTCGTGATCCTTGTGGATTCCAGTGTCTGGATCGACTATTTTAGCGGCAACAATTCCGCAGAAGCCGATGTTCTCGACCGCATCTTGGGTAATCGGTCAGTTGCTATCGGCGACCTGATACTCACGGAGGTGCTTCAGGGGTTTCGGCACGAAAAGGACTACAAAGTAGCCAGGAGGCTGCTGGAGGAGCTTGCGGTGTTTGAACTTCTCGGGGAAAAAATGGCTATAAAGAGTGCGGGCATTTACCGGAAGCTGCGCAAGAAAGGTATTACTGTACGGAAGACCGCCGACGTTATCATTGCTTCGTACTGTATTGAACATAACCTTCCTTTACTTTTCTCAGACAGGGACTTCCAACCCTTCGTAGATTACCTGGGCCTGCGAAATGCGGCAAACGCCTAACGCCAAGCGTAACCGGCCGGACTGACCCACAGTCACGGGGTCGGACCTAATAAACAGGATAGTATAAACGACCTCTGCCGAGCCCAAATTTGGCTTTAGAACCCATTTTCAACGCTAAAAAACCCATTGTAAGCCAATATGCCCAGAGCCATCAGATACTCTTTGCCTGACCATGTGTGGTCTACCCCGGTAAAAGGGGAAAATGCCGTGTACCCCACAGGAGCCTATTGCCGCTTGAAGCGCTGATTTTCAGGGTAAAAAAAGGTTCTAAGGGCAAAAAGCAGGCTTTTGTGGGACATATTTAATGACATTTTAATGGGTTGTGCAGGTCCAACCCCGAAACCGCACCCGCTTGAAGACATTTGTATGGCTAAGCGGACTGCCCTGGTAAATTTTGCGTTATCACACCTGGGTAATTTTCGGTTGTCACTACGACGGATCGCTTCACATACCGGTGTAGATTTTTCAGCGACGCCAGAATTATCGGAGGCAAGGCCTTTGTCCAGGATACTTTTGATCGCTTCAAGCATTTGCTTGATTCCAAGGATGAACAGCGATTTACCCGTTTGGCCGGTGTTGACGGAATTTATTCCATGAAGAGGCTGGGGGAGGGGTAAGTCAGCGTGCTGACTAATAATGACCCTTGCCAAGTGATCAGTGTTGTCCTAAAAGTTTGAGATGGGAAGCAAACAGGTAAAAATTGTCTCTTTAGCCAAGAAAAAACTTGCCCAGCGAGGCGTGGATGAATCCATGGTACTTGAAACAGTCTATAATCCTGATCAGATTGTAAAAGGTCATGGTGGTAGATCTGTAGCTCAAAAACAATATC
This sequence comes from uncultured Desulfovibrionales bacterium, assembly GCA_964398785.1. Taxonomy (GTDB): domain Bacteria; phylum Desulfobacterota; class Desulfovibrionia; order Desulfovibrionales; family Desulfonatronovibrionaceae; genus CAYNNQ01. The sequence continues at coordinate 91,695 of CAYNNQ010000005.1, forward strand.
AATTTAACAAATCTGATTATCTTCTCCGGGTAGTTTATGAGGAAGAGGATAACAAATTTGTTGTTATTACAGGCTATTTGACTTCACAAATATCCAGATACCGGGAGGTAGGGCAATGAAGATAGAATATGATTCTAAGCATGACTTGATGAATATCGAGTTTTTAGCCGGCGAGCCAATAACCGACTCTATGGAAGTAGGTGGGGTAGTTATTGATTATGCTCATGACGGGAAGATTGTATCCATTGAGATACTTGATGCGTCCGAAAGGACTCAAAAAGATCCCCTAAGCCAGTTGGATTTTTCAGTTATCAGAGATACAGTTGCAGCATAGTCAGAGCTGATACTATGATTGAACGTTTCGATAATGTTGTCATACATAATTGCACCTCCATAATTTTTGACAGCCTGACATTATGACGTTGTGATGTCATATTAAAAGCGAACAGGCTGATCAGGGGCGGCGCGCTTTTTGCCGTTTCCTGCACCAGCGCAGGTTGTGGCTATTCTCTATATAATAATTCGAAGTCTTTTTCGGATATTTCTGTTTTTTTAGAGAGTTGTTTAATTATACGGTCAATTGCCGCTTACAGCGCTAATTTTCATGGTAAAAAAGAGGCTCTAAAGGCAAAGAGCAGGCTTTTGTGGGACATACTTAATGACATTTTAGTGGGTTGTGCAGGTCCAACCCCGAAACCGCAGGCAACTAACCTAAGGCATCCTGCGTCGCTTCGCTCCGACTAAGAGGCTCAGTTCTTTGACTGCCAACTGGTCACCATGCCGTGGACTGGCCGGTCACCATCGCGGGGATGGGGTGGTCACTTACCGTGGAATACACACCAACCTTTTCATGGAATAGATCCCCTCAAATCCTCCCAGGCGCTTAAACCGGCGCTCGTTTTTGGATCCAAGCAAATGCTTGAACTGGTCGAAAGTATCCCGGACAAAAGATTTGCCCCCGATGACTCCGGAGTCTATGAAATATCGGCTGCGATGCCGGAACATATCCGCCCGGGTGAATTCAAAATCCTTTTTGCGCTCTTTCTCGGCCACTTTTTCGTCCATGGACTTGCCTTTTCCGGTGTCCACGGCCCCGGTTTCGTAGACGAAGCGGCGGTATTTGCGGACTATCTCCGCCGGATCGAACTCGTTCCATTCCCCCATCCCGAAACCCACGCTCAATAGATCATTCTTGTTCCCGGTCTGGACATGATACCCGAGCGAACACCACCGGTAGTCCTCCGGGCGTTTCACGATCCCGGCCCGCACGGGATTCAAGTCTACATAGGCCAAAAGATTAACCAGACTCTTTCCGTCCTGAACAATCATGCTCTTGAAACGGCCGTCCCAGAAAAAACCGCGCCGATCGTATTTTTTATTGAAATACCGGGTAAACCCCTGCTTGATATCCTTTATAAACGCCCCCAGATCGGTAAGACGCCTTCTGTAATCCGCCAACCGCACTTCACCCAGGTTAAGGGTGCTCCCATAATATTTTTCCAGCCGCTTTTTAATCTCCTCGTCCCCGGCCTCTGATTCCGGATACATGCGCACCACCAGATGGAAATGATTGCCCATGAGCGCAAAACCGAGCACGTCCACAAAGTAAAGCTTGCTCAACTTATTTATCAGATTCAGCAGATAGTCGTTGTCCCTGTCCTTAATAGGCAGCCCCTGCAACGCGGTCCGAGTGTCAATTATTGACCTATTTAAATGTATAAGAATACATGTAACAACAGCACTGAAAATACAAAGCCCTCCGTGGTACCGAGTAATTAAACAGTAAAGTCGAGATATACTCGGCAACAATTACATCCACCAGGAGGGCTTTATGGACAACTTGCATTATGTTGGTCTCGATGTCCACAAAAAAACGATCGCATTTTGCAACAAATTAGCTGACGGCAAAATTATTCAGAAGGGAACCATTTCAACCAGCAAGTCCGACCTGGCTAACTGGGCCAAAACGCTTCCGGAACCTTCTGTGCTTGCTATGGAGGCCACCATGTTTACCGGCTGGATTTTTGATTTTTTGTCCCCTTTTGTGCAGGATATCAAAGTTGGACATCCGGAGATGCTGAAAGCTATCGTGGCAGGAAAAAAGAAAAATGATCAGATTGATGCCGAAAAAATTTCTGATCTGCTCAGATGCAACCTTTTTCCCGAGTGTTATATGGCCCCCAAGGATATCAGGGAACTCAGAAGAGTTCTGCGTTACAGAAATCTGATTGTTCGTCAGGCAATAAAGATGAAAAACAAGATATCCGGATTGCTTATGGAGGTCGGCGAACAATACGACAAAAAACGCTTGCACGGGAAAAAATATTTTAATGAACTTATCGACAGCCTGCAGGACGTACCGCAATCCGTGATAGATCTTTTGGAGCTTAGCAGATCGAATTTGGAGATGTTCAAGGCCATGCAGGAAAAACTTCTAAACGGCCTGCGGAATAACCCACTGCTGCAAAAACGGGTGGAGCTGCTCACGACAATCCCTGGCATAGGGGAAGTTACAGCGTTGACCTGGATATTGGAAACAGGCGAACCGCATAGGTTTCCGAAAATTGTAAATGCCGTCAGCTATTGCGGGTTATGCAGCGCTCAAAAGGAATCCGCGGGCAAAAACCACCGGGGCCCAATTTCCAAAAAACGCAACAAACATTTACAACACGTACTTATAGAAGCCGCGAAAATTGCTCCTCTTTGGAACGAACAACTCGCTGCGGTGCAGGCAAAGGAATTGGCTAATGGAGCGCATAAAAATACGGCAACCCTTGCTGTGGCCAGAAAGCTGGTGGCCTACATGCTGGCTGTAGAAAAGAAGGGCCAGGAATTTGAGTACCGAAATACAAAAAAGGCTGCATAGATAAAATTCAAAAATTTTTAATTGCCGATATTCTTGCTGGTCCTCGCAGTTAAGGGACTGTGCGAGCGGAATACCGCGATGCACCAATAGACCTGTTTCGAGGCCGGCAAGTTTACCCAAACTTAATCTTCTGCAATGGCCCTTGCAAAGGAGGTAGCGTAAAGCTCAAGTCTTCCGGTCGGATGCAGCAAATGGATGTCTGGTCATAAATTTATATATTGACCACTGGAATGGATCAAAAAAGTCGGCAAATTCAATTAGATCGGACCACAAGGGCAGGGATTTCCGAGGTGGAAGGGAAACCTCCGCTTTCCCTCTTGACATTCTTATCATGGATGTCCCTTTGTGTTACTCCAATGTTTGGAGGGATCAGCAAGTAACTGCGCCCAGTCATCAGCGTTTTTAGCCGGTATGTAAATACAGCTCAACGAGCATCTCCTTTATTGGATGCATAATTTCTCTAGCCTAAATAAGCCGCCGTATGAAGTGCAAGCGGAAAACGGTCGGCTTGATTTGACGGTTAGCTTCTGTCTTTTATTTTTCTTTTGATCCATGCAGGATTGCGGCGCATTGGCAAAACAGCTACAATGTAAGCAACGTCATCCATAATGTAATAATAGATGGCATAGGGGAACCGTTTCGCTAACATTCGGTAGAAGCCATGCTCTTTTCTGTGAATGCCCGCATAGAGTAGCAAGGACTCTATATCGGCAAGTAGACTATCCCAAAAATAATCACCAACACCGGGTTCTCGTTGATCGTAGAAGGCTTTTCCATCATTCAGATCATTAGACACCTCTTTCAGTATAATGACGTCTTTAACTATCATGACTTACGAGTTGCCCTCAGCTCTTCAAGAGAGATAAATTCAGCCTTACCGTTTTCTATCTTTCTTTTTCTCTCCTCCAAGATGTCCTGATGCCATTCAGGAGATTCGATTTCGGATTCTTCATCAATGAGTGAGTCCCAAAGCGCCTCCATGGCTTGAAGGCGCTCAGTTCTGCTCATCTTCTTGATTTCTTGTATGTTCATTTTTATTCCTCCCTCTATACCCAAACACAGCAAGCCAAGCCCAGCTATCGATGTGTGGCTTACCTCGATCTCAATAAACCTAGTTTTATTTCAATTATACTTGTATTTTCCATAATCTGTCCAGCACAATTACGCATTTGAGTACTTATTTCTGACCTGTACAGATTCATCGGCTACACTGCTAACGGCGCCCCTAAGCCGCGCGAGGAACGAGAGTCGGCTTGAGGGGCTGGTTCGGGAAATCGTCATGCATAAGCCAAGCGACGACCTTTAGGCTGGGGAATAGGGTCGTTGAATTCTTTAGCTGTCTCGATCCATAGCTCCATTGCAGACTTGATGTTGGCTAATG